>NZ_JBHSOR010000039.1:0-566528 GCF_042656325.1 Rhizobium sp. GCM10022189 | reverse complement strand
GAAGGTCTTCAGCCGCGCAAACACATGGTCGATATCGGTGGCCGCGCCATAGGCGGCGAAATCGAGAATGTGGATGCCGACATCGCCGAGCACGCCGTTCGAGCCGTGGCCGGTCGACAAGCGCCATAGCCAGCGTGATTCCGTGCGCCAGTCGCCCCAGGCGCGCGAGACCAGCCAGCTCTGCAGGTAGGACGCTTCCACATGGCGGATCGTGCCGAGCTCGCCGGCCAGCACCATTTCGCGCGCCCGCTGCAGCGGTGCCACGTTGCGGTAGGTGAGGTTGACCATGTTGATGACGCCGGCCGCTTCCGCCGCTTCCGTCATCTCCAGCGCATGCGCATAGTTTTCCGCCAGCGGCTTTTCGCAGAAGACATGTTTGCCGGCCGCGATCAGCGCGAGGCTCGTCGCATGATGGACACGGTCGGGCGTGACGTTTGTGGCGGCATCGAACTCGCCCCATGCGATCGCCTCGTCGAGCGTGGCGAAGCGTTTTTCGATGCTGAAATGATCGGCGAATTCATCGAGCCGGGTCCGATCCGTATCGACGGCGCCGACCACGTCCACGCCGTCGATGGCGAGGAAGTTGGCAACCTGGCTTTTCGCCATGACGCCTGTGCCGAGAACAAGTAGACGCATTGCTCTTCTCCTCAGCGATAACCGGCTTCGCCGGCCTGGTGCAGTCTCGGGCCGCGTTCGACGATCGGCTCCAGGGCTTTTTCTACCGGCACATTTGGGGCGTCGGTAATGCTCTTCAATGCGCCCGCCGGGTTATAGGCCCACTTCACCCCGTTGATCAGCACCTTCTGCACGTTGGTATCGTGATAGGTCGGATAGGTTTCGTGGCCGGGGCGGAAATAGAAGATGTTGCCGGCACCGCGCCGCCAGGTCAGGCCCGAGCGGAACACCTCGCCGCCCTGGAACCAGGAGATGAACACCGTCTCCAGGGGCTCCGGCACGGAAAACTGCTCGCCGTACATTTCCTCGTTCTCCAGCTCGAAATGCTCGCCGAGGCCGGCGGCGATCGGGTGGCGCTGGTTGATCGTCCACAGCCGCTCGCGCTCGCCCGCCTCGCGCCATTTCAGCGCGCAGGGCGTGCCCATCAGCCGTTTGAAGATCTTGGAGAAATGGCCCGAATGCAGCACCAGCAGGCCCATGCCCTCCCAGACCCGTTTGGCGACGCGCTCGACCACGACGTCGGAAACCGCGCCGTGGTCCTTGTGGCCCCACCAGGTCAGGACGTCGGTCTCGGCAAGCCGGGCTTCGGAAAGACCGTGCTCCGGCTCCTGCAGCGTGGCCGTGGTCGCCGAAATCGCCGGGTCGCCGTTCAGCGCCTTGGCAATGGTCGTGTGCATGCCCTCGGGATAGATCTCGCGGACGATGGCATTGGTATTCTCATGGATGTTCTCACCCCAGACGACGGTGCGAATAGGCAAATTTCTGCTCCTTCATGCGATTAGCGGACCCGAACCGGTGGGAGACGGTCGGGTCCTGTTTGTTTGGTGGCTGGTCAGGCTGCGCCCTTGAAGGGAACCCTTTCGAGGGCGCGTCCGGATTGGTCGAAACGGTGAATGCGATCTCCGACCGGCGACACGCCCAGCCGCTGGCCGGGCTGGTGGCTCGATACGCCGGTCTCGCGAACGACGAGCGGCTCGTCCGAGCCGATGTCGAGATAGACAAAGCTATCCGAGCCAAGGATCTCCGAGTGGATAACGGTGCCGGTCCAGGCGGGTTCCCGATCTGCAAACTCGATATGTTCGGCCCGTACCCCGATCGTGTGGGCATTGTAGGGAGCCGCGAACGGCCCGGAGAGGAAATTCATCTTCGGCGAGCCGATGAAGCCGGCGACGAAGACGGAATTCGGGGTCTCGTAAAGTTCGATCGGCGTTCCGACCTGTTCGACGACGCCGTCGCGCAGCACGCAGATACGGTCGGCAAGCGTCATGGCCTCGACCTGATCATGGGTGACGTAGATCATCGTCGTGTCGTGCATGCTGCGGTGAAGCTTGGCGATCTCCAGGCGCGTGGCGACGCGCAGGGCCGCGTCCAGATTGGACAGGGGTTCGTCAAAGAGGAAGACCCTCGGGTCCCGAACGATGGCGCGGCCGATGGCGACGCGCTGGCGCTGGCCGCCCGAGAGCTGGCGCGGCAGGCGCTCCAGATAGGGCGAGAGCTGCAGCATGCCGGCCGCTTGCTCGACTCGCGCCTTGCATTCCTCCCTGGTGCGGCCGGAGAGCTTCATGCCGAAGGCCATGTTGTCGAAGACCGTCATATGCGGATAAAGCGCATAGGACTGGAAGACCATGGCGATGCCGCGCTTCGACGGGGAAAGACGATTGACGGGCTCGCCATCGAAGGAGAGCGTGCCTGAACTGATGTCCTCCAGCCCCGAGATCAGGCGCAGCAAGGTGGACTTGCCGCAACCGGACGGGCCGACGAAAACCATGAACTCGCCTCTGCGGATGTCCATTGTCACGCCCTTGATGACTTCGAACGCGCCGAAGCTCTTGCGGATATTGTCTAGTCTGATCTGTGCCATATCTCGCTTTCCTCAGCCTTTGACGCCGCCGGCGGTCAGCCCGGAAATGATCCGGCGTTGAAAAATAAGAACAAGGACGACGACGGGTACGGTGACGATGACCGATGCCGCCATGATGTTGCCCCAGGGGATCTCGAACTGGCTGCCGCCCGAAAGCAGGGCGATCGCCACCGGCACCGTCCGCTGAGCGTCCGACGAGGTGAACGTCAGGGCAAACAGGAATTCGTTCCAGGCCGTGATGAAGGCAAGCAGCCCGGTGGTGACAAGGGCCGGCCACATCAGCGGCATGAAGACTTTCGTGATGATGACCCAGGGTGACGCGCCGTCGACGATTGCAGCTTCCTCGATTTCGACCGGCAGATCCCGCATGAACGTGGTCAGTACCCAGACCGTGAAGGGCAGGGTGAAAATCATGTAGGAGAAGATCAGGGCGAACGGCGTGTTGAAGATGCCGATCCAGCGAATGAGTTCAAAGAGCCCTGCGAGCACCGCAATCTGCGGAAACATCGAAACCGAGAGGATGGTCAGCATCAGGAGCGCGCGACCCCGGAAATGCACGCGGGCAAGCGCGTAGGATGCGGTGACGGCAAGCAGCAGCGAAGCGGCAACCACGAGGCATGCGATGAACAGCGAATTGCCGAGGCTGCGGATGAAGCTGCCTGTCGTCAAAACGCCGCTATAATTTTCCAGCGAGATCGAGGTCGGCCAGTAGGTGACCTCGAAAAGGGCCGTGCCGGCTTTGAAGCTCGTGAGAATCGCGTAGTAGAAAGGGAAGACCGCGATGACGACGATGACCGCGACCAGAAGATAGAAGAGCGTATTCTTGGTGGCTGTAAGCAGCATCAGCGTTCGCCTCCGCCGAGATTGACGCGGCCGAGCCAGATGTAGAGCACGGTGACCGACGCGATGATGAGAAAGAGGACGGTAGAGGCGGTTGCGCCATAGGCGAACTTGTCGAAGTCGAAAAGGTTCTCGCGCGCCATGACCGACATGGTTTTGGTCTGGGCGTTGTTCGGCGTCAGCACGTAGATCAGGTCGAAGATGCGCATGGCATCGAGCATGCGGAAAATTACCGCGACCATGATGGCCGGGCGGATCAGCGGCAGGGTCAGACGCCAGAACACTTTGATGGGGTTGACGCCGTCGATCTTTGCGGCTTCGTAAATATCGGCCGGAACCATCTGCAGGGCGGCAAGGATCAGCAGTGCCATGAAGGGCGTCGTCTTCCAGACATCGACGATCAGAACGGCGATCATCGCGGTATTGGGATCTGCCGTCCACGCAATCTTCTGGCTGATGAGCCCGAGGCTCAGAAACATGTCGTTGAGGATGCCGAACTGGTCATTGAGCATCCAGGCCCACATTTTCGCCGAGACGATCGTCGGGATTGCCCAGGGAATAAGGATGGCGGCACGCACAATGCCGCGGCCGACGAATTGCGCGTTCAGCACAAGGGCAACGATAAGGCCGAGCGCGGTTTCGATCGTCACCGACAACAGCGTGAACTTCGCCGTGTTCCAGACCGCCCCCCACCATGCGGGATCGGCCAGCAATCCTCTGTAGATCGTGCGGCCGCTCTTCAGCGTGACCCAGGAGAGGTAATTGTCGAAACCGACGAACCGGGCATCGCCGAGGTTCGTCAGCGACGCATTGGTGAAGCTGAAATATATGGTGCGGAACAACGGCCAGCCGGCAACGATCGCCAGGATCAGCAGGGTCGGAGCCAGGAAGATCCAGGCGGAACGGACGCGTTCCGAGCGCAGATCCGAAGAGATCGCTTTGGTGCGCGCGCCTGTGCTCAGGTTTTGGGAAACTGCAACTTCACTCATGGAATATCCGCTTCATGAGACGATTGACGACGGCGTTATCGAAAGCGGCAGCCACGGTGGATTCCGTCGCTGCCGCTTCGATCTGTTACCAGCCGCTGCCTTGCAGCGTCGTCAGATCGGCTTCGAGAAGCTCAAGGTTTTCTTCGGCAGTACCGCTGCCGGAGAGAGTATTGTGGACGGCGGTCCAGAACTTGGCGGAAACTTCGTTATATTTGACCTTGGCAACGGCCGACGGGCGCGGCACGGCGTTTTCGAAGATCGGCTTCCAGTTCGGCATGAACGGCTGCGCGGCGGCAATGTCCTTGTCGTCGTAAAGCGCCGAGAGGGTCGGCAGGTTGGAAAGCTCGATGGCGCGCTGCTTCTGGCTGTCCTTCGACGTCAGGAACTTGACGAGTTCGATCGCCGCATCCGGGTTCTTCGAGTATTTCGAGACGGCGAGGTTCCAGCCGCCCAGCGTGGAGGAGGGCTTGTCGCCTTCTGCGGCAACGGGAAGCGTGGTCACGTCGAACTTGCCCTTGACCGGGCTGTCGGCGCCGTTGCCCAGCGCATAGGCATAGGGCCAGTTGCGCATGAAGACGGCGTTGCCGGTCTGCCAGACGCCGCGGGATTCTTCTTCCTGATAGGCAAGCACGCCGCTTGGCGAAATCGTGCCGACCCAGCCCTTGGCGCGATTGAGCGCTGCCGCGGCCTTCTCGTTGTTGATCGAAATCGTGCCGTCGGTCTCGATGATCTGGCCGCCGCCCGAGGACTTGACCCATTCAAGCGCATCGCAGGTCAGGCCCTCGTAGGCGTTGCCCTGGAAGACGTAGCCCCACAGGTCCTTCTGGCCGGCGGCGCGTTCCTTTTCCTGGATTTCCTTGGCGGTTGCCTCCATCTCGTCCCAGGTCTTCGGCGGCTGCTTGCCGTATTTCTCAAGCAGGTCCTTGCGGTAGAAGAGAGCCGGCGCGTCCGTATAGAGCGGCAACGCGACGAGGCGACCGTTGACGGTCTGGGAGGCGACGATTGCCGGGAAGAAGTCGCCAACGACATCCTTGGTGGCATCCTTCAGGTCGACGAACTGGTCGGCCAGCTGCGGCGCCCAGATGACGTCGGTCTGGTAGACATCGACATCCGTGTTGCCGGCTGCGAGCCACAGCCGGTACTGCGAAAACTGTTCCGTCGACGAGGACGGCATGGTCACGATCTTGACCTTGTTGCCGGTCGCCTTTTCGAAAACGTCGAGCTGCTTGCGGAATAGCTCAAGGTTCTTGCCGGTCGAACTTGCCGATATGCTGATCTCGGCGGCGTAGGACGGTACGGTCGCGCCAATGAGCGCGGCCGCGACGGCGGCCGCTGTGAAACAAAACTTCATTTTCTCCTCCCAAAGGACCAAATTGAAAACGATTTGGCTGATGAAAAACTGTCAGAAGCTCCATACCATGTCAAGGGAGAGCTTCGGATGGGATCTGCGCCTGTGCGTAAGCAAGGATTATTGTTTAAAATCAATGCGCACCGCGGATATAAGCAGCTCTATAACTGCGGATTTGCTTATCTTGGTCGGCGCCAAAATTGAAATCGATTTGAGAAAATATAGTCGACGGCTTAAAATGTGGAATTCGCGACGCCGATGGTATAGATGCCCGGCAGCGCAGGCGATGAAAGTTATTTCGGTCAATGAAACTCAAAGAATTCGCAAAACAACTTGGACTGTCCCCGACGACCGTCAGTCGTGCGCTCAGCGGCTATCCAGAGGTCAGCGAGGTGACGCGCGCCCGCGTCGTCCAGGAGGCGGTGCGGTTGGGCTACCGGCCGAACGTCAATGCGGTCAGGCTGAAAACGGGCCGCGTTGGCGCTATTGGCGTCGTCATGGGGCGCGCCGGCGAGTTTCATTTCGCGGAGTTCATGGCCGGAATGGCGGAACGTCTTATCACGGAAGACACCGATATTCTGGTCATACCGATGGCCAATCCCGAACATGATGCCGAGATGCAGCTCTACAGGCGGCTGGCGGAAAGTCAGCGGGTGGATGCGATCATCGTGCATTCGCCTCGTCCCAATGACCAGCGCATCGCCTTGCTGCACGAGCTGGGAATGCCGTTCCTCGTTCATGGCCGTTCGGACATCGACGTGCCGCATCCCTGGCTTGATATCGACAACGAGGGGGCGGTGCGCCGGGCGACGTCGCATCTGATCGATCTCGGTCATACAAGGATTGCGATGATCAACGGCCGCGAGGGCGCGACCTATGCGCTGCATCGCGATATCGGCTACCGCAGCGCCCTGCAGAGCCGCGGGATCGAAGTCGATCCGCAACTCATCGCCAACGGCAACTTCACCGATGAACTCGGCTTCCGCTTCGCGCGCTCATTTCTCGAACAACCGAAGCGGCCGACCGCGTTCGTCGCGGGATCGATGATGACGGCGCTCGGCATTTACCGGGCGGCGCGTTCCCTGGGGCTGCAGATCGGCAGGGATGTCTCGGTTATCGCTCACGATGACGTTTTTCCCTATCTGACGGCCGACAACATGGCCCCGTCGCTGTCGGCGACCCGGTCGTCGATGCGGGCCGCCGGCACGCGCTGCGCCGATCTCGTCCTGCAGCTCCTGGCCGGGCGCTCGCCGACGGAGATACATGAATTGTGGCCGGTAGAGCTTATCCTGCGCGAGTCCACCGGCCCGGTGCGCATGCCGCAGACGTGAGCGATGGCGGCGGAGCAGCCGTTCAGCCGCCCTGGAAGATCGCCATGAAGCGCGTTCGCGAGCGCAGTATGTGCTCGCGCATTGCGCTTTCGGCGCCTGCCGGGTCTCTTGCCCTGATAGCCCTGATGATCAATGCATGTTCGGCATTGGCTTCGCTTGTCGCGCGGGAATGAAAGTAGAGCCGGAAAAGATGCACATGCGTGTGCAGCCGGCCAAGTGTCTCGCGGATGAGCGCATTGCCGCTTCCAAGCGCAATCAGGTCATGAAACGCTCCGTCGCTCTGCGCAAACTGGCCGTAGGCCAGTCTGGCATCGTCATTGCGAACGGAGCGCATTTCGATATCGATTGCTTCGAGGGAAGCGATCGCCTCCTCGGACATGGCTTCAGCCGCCCTGGCGGCAGCGAAGGGCTCGACGAGCAGCCGCAGCTCGTAAAGCTGTTCCAGCCTCTTCTGGTTCAGTTGCGGCGCTGCGCTATAGCCGATCAGGTGCGTCTTGATGACGAGCCCCTGCGCCTCGAGGCGTGAAAGCGCTTCCCGGATCGGCGTCTGCGAAACCCCGAGTTCACGCACGAGACTGTCCACGGATACCCTTCCGCCCGGCGGAATTTTTAGAGACATCAACTGCGAATAGATCGCGTTGTAGACTTCGTCTCCGAGCCGGGGCGGCCGGCGAAGAAGACCCTGCTCACCCGTTCCCACACCTTTCAGTTCTCTTGTCATTCTAAAAATTGCTCCTTGACGCCCAAACTTCTTATCAGCATAGTCCGCCCATCGCAATCAGATATCCGATCGGATTTTATATTGTGGTTATTGTCCAGGCGAATGTGCTGAGACGTGTCGCGGAGGACGTGCTCCGGCGGGCGGGCGTCGGCGGCGAGCACCGGCGGCAGCAGATTGATCTGCTGATGGAGGCGGACCTGCGGGGCGTCTCTTCTCACGGTCTCTTGCGGCTTGAGCGCATCGTGCACAGGATCCGGAACGGCGTCAGCGATCCCGGCGCGACGGGGCGGCATGTCTGGCGGTCGCCGAGCTTCCTTGCCGTCGATGGAGAGCGTGGGCTGGGTCCTGTCGTCGCCAATCAGGCGCTTGAGGTTTTGAAGCCCCGTGCCCGCGAAAACGGCGTCGCACTCGCGGCGATCACCAATTCAAACCATGTCGGCATGCTCGGATGGTATGCAGAGCGCGTGGCGGAAGCAGGTTTTACGATCATTGCTCTTTCCACCAGCGAAGCGCTTGTCCACCCCTGGGGCGGCAGGATGGCCATGCTTGGGACAAATCCGATCGCCATCGGCATTCCGACCGGCGGCGCGCCTTTCATGATGGACACGGCGACCAGCGTCGTCTCCATGGGCGAGATCCACGATCATGCCAATCGCGGGCAACCAATCCCTCTCGGCTGGGCGATCGACAGCGCCGGCAACCCGACCACGGATGCGAATGCCGCAAAGCAGGGGGCAATCGGTCCCTTCGGGCAGGCCAAGGGTTACGCGCTGGGCCTGGCATTCGAGCTGATCGTCGGCAGTCTTTCCGGGGCAGCCCTCGGACGGGACGTTCGCGGAACCCTCGACGATACCAATGTCTGCAACAAGGGCGACGTCTTCATCGTCATCGACGGTCCAAGGCGCGATCTGCAGGATTATCTGGAGGCGATTCGCCATCTGCCTCCGGCGGAAGGCTTCGATGAGGTCCTCATCCCCGGCGAGCGTGGAAGAGCCTGTCGCGACAGGCGATTGAGCGAGGGAATCCCGATCGCCGACGAAGTCTGGAACCGCCTGCAGGCGCTCGCCTGCTGCGAAACGGCCTAGCAAAATCGGAGAGAAGGAATTTGTCGCTTTTTGGCACTTTGCGATCCACACGCAACCTGGTTTTCGGCGCAGGCCAACGGGCCGCGTTACCTGGTTATGCGGCAACGCTCGGCCGCAGGGCGCTTGTCGTGACCGACGAACGGTTCAGTGCGCAAGCTGATTTTCAGGCAATTGTCGATGGCTTGAGGAGGGCCGGCGTCGACGTCAAGGTCTTCGACCGGACGATCGCCGAGCTGCCGCTAGACTGCATAAACAGTGCGCTGGAAGCGGGAGCCGCTTTTGGCGCCGACATGGTGATCGGCATTGGCGGCGGCAGCTGCCTGGACGCGGCCAAGGTCGCAGCGCTGCTTCTGACGCATGGCGGGCGCGCTTCGGACTATTACGGCGAGTTCAAGGTTCCCGGTCCGGTCCTGCCGCTCCTGCTGCTGCCCACGACTGCCGGTACCGGCTCGGAGGTGACGCCCGTTGCCGTCATCACCGATCCTGACCGCGCCATCAAGGTCGGTA
Source organism: Rhizobium sp. GCM10022189 (assembly GCF_042656325.1). Taxonomy (NCBI): domain Bacteria; kingdom Pseudomonadati; phylum Pseudomonadota; class Alphaproteobacteria; order Hyphomicrobiales; family Rhizobiaceae; genus Rhizobium; species Rhizobium sp. GCM10022189. Next base: position 557,171 of record NZ_JBHSOR010000039.1, on the reverse strand, counting down.
TCGCAAGTCCGCATCTCATCTGCCACACGGCAATCTGCGATCCCGAGCTGACCTATTCCTGCCCGCCGGGCCTGACCGCGGTTTCAGGTGCGGATGCACTGACGCATGCAATCGAAGCCTTCACGACCGTCCGCCGCGAACCGACCGGCAGTATCGTCCACGAGCATGTGTTCCTCGGCAAGAATGCGCTCAGCGATCATTATGCCCTGCTGGCGATTTCACACATCTGCGCCAGCCTGAAGCGCGCCTATGACAACGGCCGGGATATCGAGGCGCGTCAACGCCTGATGTTCGGCGCAACCGCAGCCGGCCTTGCCTTCGGCGTCGCCGGAACCGCCGCTGCGCATGCCGTGCAGTATCCCGTCGGGGCGATGACGCATACCGCTCATGGTGCGGGCGTTGCCGTGATGATGCCCTATGTCATGGAGTTCAATCGAAACCACTGCGAAGCGGAGATCGGCGAGATCGGCCAGGCGATGGGGCTCGACATCGGCGGGCGCTCGGCCGAACAGCAGGCCGACGCCACCATCGATGCGGTGGCGGCACTTTTTGCCAGCATCGGCATTCCAGCGACGATCGCCGATCTCGGAATCGGCAAGGACCAGTTACCGCAGGTGGCCGAGCAGGCGATGGGAAGCGCCCGGCTCATCAAGAACAACCCCCGGCCCCTGGATCTTGCGTCCATGACAGTCCTCGTGGAAGCCGCCTTTGGCGGCAATCGCGATGCTCTGAGGGCTCATTCACGCTCAAGGAAGGCAAGCTGACCATGACCCTCATGGAGAAATTTCCCCCCCAGATCGGATTCGATCTGCGCCTGGTCCCGACGGACCTGTTCATCAACGGCAAATGGCGTAGCGGAGCGACAGGCAAGCGGCTCGATGTGATCGATCCCTCGACCGGTTCCGTCATCGCGGCCGTTGCCGACGCGTCGATCGACGATGCCGTGGATGCCGTATCGGCAGCACATGCGGCCGGGCCGTCCTGGGCGGCGACGGCGCCGCGCAGGCGTTCGGAAATTCTCAGGCGCTGTTTCGAGCTGATGATCGAGCGCAAGGAGATGCTTGCCGAACTGATCAGCCTGGAAAACGGCAAGACCCTGGCCGATGCCCATGGCGAGGTCGCCTATGCGGCCGAATTCTTTCGCTGGTTTTCGGAAGAGGCCGTGCGGCTCAACGGTGAAATCTCGACGGCGCCGTCAGGCGCCAACAAGATCATCGTCCAGCATCAGCCGATCGGTGTCGCTGTTCTCGTCACGCCCTGGAATTTTCCAGCCGCCATGGCGACGCGCAAGATTGCCCCGGCGCTTGCCGCCGGCTGCACCTGCGTCTTGAAGCCGGCGACCGAAACCCCGCTGACGGCCTATGCTCTGGCAGCCCTCTATGCCGAAGCCGGCGTGCCTGATGGCGTGGTCAACGTGATCACCACGCAACAATCGGGTCCGGTCGTCAGCAGGATGCTGCACGATCCGCGCGTGCGCAAACTCTCCTTCACCGGCTCCACGGAGGTCGGCCGCAAGCTGCTGCATGAGGCGGCCGATACCGTGATTTCCTGCTCGATGGAGCTTGGCGGCAACGCCCCCTTCATCGTCTTTGACGATGCCGACATCGATGCGGCGATCGAGGGGGCGATGGTTGCCAAGATGCGCAATGGCGGCGAGGCGTGCACGGCGGCAAACCGCTTCTACGTTCACGCCGATGTGGTCGATGAATTTTCCGCAAAACTTGCGGCGCGCATGGGCGCCATGACCGTGGGAGCCGGCTATGACAAGGCCACGCAGTGCGGTCCGGTCATCAATCGGAAAGCGCTCGAGCGCATCGGCGATCTCGTTGCCGAGGCTGCCGGACGCGGCGCCAAGCTGCTGACCGGCGGCAAGCTGCTGGAAAGGGATGGCTACTATTTCCCGCCAACCGTCATCCGCGATGTGACCGCCGACGCCAGGATCGTCCGCGAGGAGATCTTCGGGCCGATTGCCGCACTGACCACTTTCACGTCGGAGGAAGAGGTGATCGCCGCTGCGAACGATACCGAATATGGGCTGATTTCCTACGTCTACACCCGCGACCTCGCGCGCGGGCTCAGGGTTTCCGAAAGGCTCGAAGCCGGGATGGTCGGCCTGAATCGCGGCCTTGTATCCGATCCGGCCGCCCCTTTCGGCGGGGTCAAGCAGAGCGGCCTCGGGCGCGAAGGCGCCCACCACGGCATTCTGGAATTTTCGGAGACGAAATACATCGCCGTCACATGGTGACTGAAAGCATTGGGAGGAAATATTGAAGATCACAAAAATCGAACCGTTCCAGCTGGCGCTGGGCGATGGTCCAAATGCGTCGAAGAGTGCCTTCGTCCGTATTGAAACGGAGGACGGCGCATTCGGCATGGGCGAGGCCTCGCCCATGCAGGGCGGCTATGCTTCGCTCGTGGTCATCGCGCGCGACATGGCGCCGTTTCTGATCGGCAAGGATGTTCTTGATCACGTCGTCCTGCTCGACGACCTGTTTCATCGCTGTGTAAAGCTCGGACCGGAGGGGATCACGACCGCCGCCCTTGCCGCACTTGACATCGCGCTTTGGGACCTGAAGGGAAAGCTGTTCAACCAGCCCGTCTACAAATTGCTCGGCGGCGCCTGGAAAACCAGCCTTACCTGCTACTCCTCGATCGGCGGCAATGCGGCACGAACGGTCGACGAGGTGGTTCGCGTCGTTGAAAGGCGCGTGGCCAGGGAAAACCCCGCCGCCGTCAAGATCCGCTGGGATGGCGATCGCAGCCGCCAGGATGTCGATATTCCGGGCGATATCGCCAAGGCGAAAGCCGTGCGAAAGCTGCTCGGCGACGATTTCGTCCTCGGTTTCGATGCCAATAACGGCTACTCCGTCGGTGGCGCCATGCGCGTCGGCCGGGCCTTGGAGGATCTGGGCTACACCTGGTTCGAGGAGCCGGTGCAACATTACAATGTGCGCGCCATGGGCGAAGTGGCGCAACGGCTCGATATCACCGTGTCGGCCGGTGAGCAGACCTACACCTTGCAGGCGCTGCGCGATCTCATCGATGCCGGCGTGCGCATGGTCCAGCCCGACATCGTCAAGATGGGCGGCATAACCGGCATCATGAAATGCGCGGCTATCGCGCATGCCGCCGGCGTCGAGCTCGTCCCGCACCAGACGCAGCCGACAATCGGACATCTCGCCAACATTCACGTGCTCAGCACGATCATGCATTTGGCCAAGCCGGTGGAACTGGCGGACAACTGGGAGAGAGGAGCTTCCGTGTTCGTCAATCCATCGGAGCCAAAGAACGGCCGGTTCGAACTACCGCAGTCGCCCGGCCTCGGAATGGAATTCGATGCGGTCGAACTGGAGCGGCGCAAGATCGCAATCCAGCATTAGGCCGTCGCAACACTGTCCTTGGGAGGAAGGAAATGAGCGCATCACGCAGAGAGTTTCTGATTCAGTCCGGACTTGCCGTTACGACGGCTGCCGTGGCGTCCGCAATCGGCCTGGACCTGGCCGAGGCGGGCGATGGAGACACGATTTCCATCGCGCTGGCGTCCCGCGCGCCGGTTGGCCTCAATCCGCAGCAGACCGGCCTGAATGGCGGTGACAACTGGGCGATCAACCAGCTTTTCGATACGCTGGTCAAACCGCCGGAGGGGCGTTGGGCCGTCAAGCCGGACGAGTTCCTGCCGAGCATTGCCGAGAGCTGGGAATCGTCGGCGGATGCCAAGACCTGGACCTACAAGATCCGCAAGGGCGTCAAGTTTCACAAGAACTACGGCGAGGTCACGGCCGATGATGTCGTCTTCACCTTTCAGCGGCAGCTCGATCCGAAGCAGGTGACGGCCAACAAGGTGATCTATGCCAATATCGCCAGCTGCGAAGCCGTCGATCCCATGACCGTCCGCTTCACGTTGAAGAGCCCTGATCCGCTCTTCAACGGAAGCTGCGCCTCCACGCTCAGCGTCTCGATCATGTCGAAGAAAGCCTTCGAGGAAAAAGGCGAGGGGTTCAATACCGACGCGATCGGCACCGGTCCGTTTCAGCTTCAATCCTTTGACGCCAATGACGGCCTGCTTCTGACCGCCTTTGCGGAGCATTTCGACGGACCGCCGGCAACGCCGAACCTGCGTATCACCTTCATTGCCGATACGACGGCGCGGACGCTCGCCTTCGCTGCCGGGCAGGTGGACATGATCGAAGGCGTGCGCGCCCCGGGCTGGATCGAGACGATGAAGCAGCGTTCGTCGGATACGATCTTCGACGCGACGGCACCCGGTTCGCACAATACGTTGAACATCAACCTGACGCGCAAACCGCTCGACAATCTGAAAGTCCGCCAGGCGATCCGTTACGCTATCGACAATGCGGCGATTGCCGCTGCCTTCCAGGGCATCGCAAGCCCCATGGTGGGTGTCATCGCTTCGCAGTTTGCAGGTTCCGTAAAGGTCGAGGATCTGCCTCCTGAATTGCAATACAAGCCGGATCCGGCAAAAGCCAAGGCCCTGCTGGCCGAAGCGGGCTTTCCCGGCGGCGTCACAATTCCCTGTTATGTCAGCCAACGCGAAGACTATGCCTCGATCATGCTGATGATCCAGGAACAGCTGCGCACGGCGGGGATCACGCTCGATCTCAAGATCATCGATCACACGACGTTCCATTCCGACAATCGCCAGGACAAGAACGCACTTGCTCTCTACTCCTCAAGCTTCCCGCCGGTTCCGACGCTGACCCTTGCAACCCAGCTTGCCGCCTCCGCGGAGGTCAAGGCCGACGGCAAGGGTGGCGGCAACTACAGCCATTACGGCGTTGCCATCCCCGGCATCGATGCGCTTCTTGCCAAGGCACAGAACGAGCCCGATTTCGACAAGCGCATTGCCATCATTCAGGAGGCCGAGAAGAAGATACTGACGGACCTGCCGCTGCTCGGGATCATCGCATTGTCTTACGTGATCGCCAGGAACCCGCGTGTCGATATCGGGTACAAGGTCGAGTCGGGACCGGCCTATTGGTCGCTCGCAAAGGCCAAACGTATCGCTTGAGGCAAACTCGCCGCCGCGATCGCGATATCGTCAGCGGCTCATGAAGCCTTGGCTTCGAAACTGGGGGCGAAATCACCCAGCGATTTCGCCTTCAGGATCGCATCGCCGATATCCTGCTCCACGATCGCTTCAAGATCGGCGAAGCTGTCTATGACGTAGTAGATCGGTTGGAGGATATCGATCCGGTACGGCGTTCTGAGCACGGTCATGAGATCGAACGGCCGAAATTCGCAGGCAGTGCCTTCCATTGCCGCCTTTGCCTCGCTTGGCGATGAGACAATCCCTGCGCCGAAGCAGCGGCGGCCCTGCGGCGTATTGATAAGGCCGAATTCGACGGTAAACCAGAAGATGCGGAACAGATGCCATGAATAGCCTTTGCCGAGGCGCATTGCGGTTTTGCCGAAATGGCGGACGAAATTGGCGTAGCTCTGGTTGGTCAGCATCGGGCAATGGCCGAAGACCTCATGGAACAGGTCCGGTTCCTCGATATAGTCGATATGCTCGCGACGGCGCAGGAAGGTTGCGAGCGGGAACTTTCCTTGCGACAGAAGTTCGTAAAAGCGTGAGGGCGGGATGAGCGCGGGCACGCCTTCGACGCCGAAGCCGGTGGTTTCGTTCAGGCGTCTGTTCACATCTAGAAGCTGGGGCACCTTGTCGGGCCTGAGGCCCAGCATTTTGACGCCGTCCAGATATTCGCGGCAGGCCGTGTCGGCGAGCAGCTTCATCTGACGCTGGTAAAGCTCACCCCAGATCGCATCCTCTTCAGGAGTATAGTCGTATAGACCGTCCGGGCCGGGCAGTTTGGCGGTGTAGCTGCTTTCCTTGGTCATGGCCTGATCCTCCCGGAATGGCGTTTCTGCCATTATCCCCCGGATTTCGAGGATTTTCTTTTCTTTCGTGCTGGCTATTGCCATAGTGGTGGCAAATCTTCCCGAATTTGGCGCATGAAATGAAAGAACCCGGGAATTTTCGCCGCAAGCTTCTGCAGCTCATCCAGGCGGACGGCAGCCTTTCGCTGGCCGACCTGGCGGAAAAGGCCGGCATGTCGCAAAGCTCGGCCTGGCGGAAGCTCCAGGAACTGGAAGCCGACGGCGTTATCCGCAAGCGTGTGACGCTGCTCGATCCCGGAAAGCTCGATCTCAAGCTCTGCGTGATCGCCCATGTGACGCTGGAGGATCATCACGAAGAGGCGGTCGCGTCCTTCGCTTCTGTGGTGCTGGAGCGGCCGGAGATCATGGAGTGCTACGCCCTGTCGGGCGCTTTCGACTATATGCTGAAGATCCGGGCGAGGGACGTGGAAAGCTACGAAGCCTTCATGACCCGCTACCTCATGCGCAATCCCCATGTGCGTACGGTCGTATCGAGCTTTGTGCTGCGCGAGCTGAAATTCTCGACCGAACTGCCGATCTAGATGTTCGTTGCAAGCCCCGACGCTGGCATCACCGCGGGCCGTCGCCATGCCAATGCCCCGGCACGGGTACCGGAAAGCCTTCGAATGTCTTGAGCGTATCGAGGACGATCGACGTTTTCACATGCTGCACCGACTCGTGGGGCAGGAGAACGTCGTTGACGAATTTCGAGAGGTCGGCGAGCCCGCGGGTGGCCACTTTCAGGTGATAGTCCATTTCACCCGTCAGTGCATAGGCTTCGAGAACTTCCGGAAGGCCATTGATCAGCTGCGAAAACCGGCGGGCATTGTCCCTGTTGTGGGTCGCCAGCGTGACGGAAATGACCACGAGCATATCCAGCCCCAGCTTCCGTTGATCCAGATAGGCCCTGTAGCTGCGAATATATCCCTCTGCCTCCAGTCGCGTGCGCCGGCGCGAGCATTGCGAGGGGGAAAGCGCGATCCGCTCCCCCAGTTCGTTATTCGTCAACCGGCCGTCTTTTTGAAGTTCCTGGAGCAGGCGCAAATCCAGTTTGTCGAGCTGTTCATCCATTGCACAGAATCCCCAAAACACTCACGGATCGTGCATAGTCTCTTCCTGGAACATGAAGAATGCAAGAACTTTGCATGCGTTTTGGGCCACACTTTGCACTGGCGAAGTTCAATTCCCAGGAGGAGAAAATGGGTCCTTTTCCGCACGATGCGCCGCCTTCGGAAATTACGGCCGACAACCCGGCCGGTACCGACGGCTTCGAATTTGTTGAATTCGCCCATCCCGAGCCCGACAAGCTGCGCGAGCTCTTCACCCGCATGGGCTATGTCCCGGTCGCCAGGCACAAGACGAAAGACATCACCGTCTGGCGCCAGGGCGACATCAACTATGTCCTGAATGCGCAAGCCGGCAGCCATGCCGCGCGTTTCGTCGCGGCCCATGGTCCCTGTGCTCCATCGATGGCATGGCGTGTGGTCGATGCCGGACATGCCTTCGATCACGCCGTCTCGAAAGGCGCCGTTCCCTATGAGGGGGACGACAAGGCGCTCGACGTCCCGGCGATTGTCGGCATCGGCGGTTCGCTGCTTTACTTCGTCGATACCTATGGCGCAAAGGGATCGGCATACGATGCCGAGTTCGACTGGCTGGGCGAGCGCAACCCGCATCCTCAGGGCATCGGTTTCTACTATCTCGACCATCTCACCCACAACGTCTTCCGCGGCAACATGGACAAGTGGTGGGATTTCTACAGAAACCTGTTCAATTTCAAGCAGATCCACTTCTTCGATATCGATGGGCGCATCACCGGTCTGGTGAGCCGCGCCATCACCTCGCCCTGCGGCAAGATCCGCATTCCGCTGAATGAATCGAAGGACGACACGAGCCAGATCGAGGAATATCTGAAGAAATACGGAGGCGAGGGTATCCAGCATATCGCCGTTGGCACGGAAGATATTTACGAGGCCACCGACAGGCTCGCCGACAACGGTCTGCGCTTCATGCCGGGACCGCCGGAAACCTATTACGACATGTCCTATGAGCGCGTGAACGGTCATAGCGAACCTGTCGACCGCATGAAGAGGCACGGTATCCTGATCGATGGCGAAGGCGTGGTGAATGGCGGCATGACGAAAATCCTGCTCCAGATCTTCTCCAAGACCGTCATCGGCCCCATCTTCTTCGAATTCATCCAGCGCAAGGGCGACGAGGGCTTCGGGGAGGGCAATTTCCGCGCGCTCTTCGAGTCGATCGAAGCCGATCAAATCAAGCGTGGTGTCATCGGCACTGCGGCGGAGTAAACTCCGGGGGCCGCCCCGCGCCTTTGAAAGGCGCGCGGCGCCGTAGCATTTTCGGGGAGGAATTGCGCAATGGACCAGGCATCGATCCAGACGTCGGAGGCTGAAGCTGCGACGGCAAACAAGCTGAAATATATGCCGGGCTTCGGCAACGACTTCGAGACGGAGTCACTTCCCGGCGCTTTGCCCCAGGGCCAGAACAGCCCTCAGAAATGCAACTACGGTCTTTATGCCGAGCAGCTTTCCGGCTCGCCGTTCACTGCGCCGCGCGGGACGAACGAAAGATCCTGGCTCTATCGCATTCGCCCCAGCGTGCGCCACACCCGCCGCTTCACGAATATGTCCTATCCGCACTGGAAGACCGCGCCTTGCCTGGACGAGCATTCGCTTCCTCTGGGCCAGCTTCGCTGGAGCCCCATCCCCGCGCCGACCGAGACGCTGACGTTTCTGCAGGGGGTGCGGACAATGACGACGGCAGGCGATGTCACGACCCAGGTGGGGATGTCAGCACATGCTTACGCCTTCAACGAGGACATGGTCGACGATTATTTCTTCAACGCCGACGGCGAACTGCTGATCGTGCCGCAGCTTGGCGCCATCAGGGTGTTTACCGAAATGGGCATCATGGACGTGGAGCCCCTGGAAATCTGCCTCATACCCCGCGGCATGATGTTCAAGATTCTCAGAGGCGGCGAGCAGGCTGTCTGGCGCGGATATATATGCGAAAATTACGGTGCGAAATTCACGCTGCCGGACCGCGGTCCCATCGGCGCGAACTGCCTGGCAAACCCGCGCGACTTCAAGACACCTGTTGCCGCCTTCGAGGACAAGGAAAAGCCTTGCCGCGTCCATGTGAAGTGGTGCGGAAAATTCTACGTCACCGATATCGGCCACTCGCCGCTTGACGTCGTGGCCTGGCACGGCAACTACGCCCCGTTCAAATATGATCTGCGGACATTCTCTCCCGTCGGCGCGATCCGCTTCGATCATCCCGATCCGTCGATTTTTTCGGTCCTGACCGCCCCGACCGAGGATGCGGGTACGGCGAATGTCGATTTCGTGATCTTTCCGCCCCGCTGGCTGGTGGCCGAGCATACTTTCCGGCCGCCCTGGTACCACCGCAACATCATGAGCGAATTCATGGGGCTGATCCATGGCCGGTATGATGCCAAGGAAGAGGGCTTCGTCCCCGGCGGCATGAGCCTGCACAACATGATGCTTCCCCACGGGCCGGATGCGCTCGCCTTCGAAAAGGCATCCAATTCCGAACTCAAGCCTGTGAAGCTGGATGACACCATGGCCTTCATGTTCGAGACCCGCTACCCGCAGCAACTGACGAGATATGCCGCCGAGCTTGAAACGCTGCAGGATGATTACCTCGAGTGCTGGGACGGCCTGGAACGCAAGTTCGACGGAACCCCCGGCATCAAATGACGGAATGAACGGAAGGTCGTCCGACACCTCTGGCGCGGGAATGGGATATGAAACTTGCAACGTTAAAAGACTCCACGAGGGACGGCCGGCTCGTTGTCGTCTCCCGTGACCTTACCCGCTGTTGTGACGTCGCCCACATTGCCCGCACGTTGCAGGCGGCGCTGGACGACTGGGAGCGGGTGGCTCCAAGACTGGCGCAGGTTGCCGAAAGTATCGAAACCGGAGCCCAGCCGACGATCCGATTTCACGAGCACGACGCGGCATCGCCTTTGCCGCGGGCCTACCAATGGGCCGATGGCTCGGCTTATCTCAACCATGTTGAATTGGTGCGCAGGGCGCGGGGCGCCGAGATGCCGGCGAGCTTCTGGACCGATCCGCTGATGTATCAAGGCGGTTCGGACGGGTTCCTCGCGCCGCGAGACCCGATCCTGGCGGCTGACGAGACCTGTGGGATCGACATGGAGGGCGAGGTTGCCGTCATCACCGGCGACGTTGCCATGGGTTCCGGTGCGCAGGCAGGGCGCGATGCCATCCGTCTCGTGATGCTCGTCAACGACGTGTCGCTGCGAGGTCTCATACCGGACGAACTGGCAAAGGGATTTGGCTTCTTCCAGTCCAAGCCGGCATCGGCATTTTCTCCGGTCGCGGTGACGCTGGACGAGCTTGGAGCGTCGTGGCATGACGGCAAAGTGTCTCTGCCGCTGCTTGTGAGACTGAACGGCAGGGCATTCGGCAAGGCGAATGCCGGCATCGACATGACGTTCGATTTCGGCCAGCTCATCGCTCATGCCGCCAAAACCCGCAATCTGGCATCAGGGACGATCATCGGTTCGGGAACGGTTTCCAACAAGCTGGATGGCGGAGCGGGCAGGGCGATCGAAGACGGGGGAGACGGCTACTCGTGCATTGCCGAGATCCGCATGATCGAGACGATCGAAACCGGCTCGCCGAAGACGCCGTTCTTGAAGTTCGGGGATCAGGTGCGCATCGAGATGAAGGATCGCGCCGGCCGTTCGATCTTCGGAGCGATCGAGCAGACCGTCGAAAGATACCGGAAGGCAGAGAGCAGTGAATAATGTCGTTCTCTACGACTACTGGAGGTCATCGGCGAGTTATCGGGTCCGCATCGCGCTCAATCTCCTGGCGGTCGACTACAAGACGGTGTCCGTCAACCTGCTGGAGGGAGCGCACAGGACGCCGGAATATCTGGCGCTCAACCCGCAAGGGTTCGTGCCGACACTGGTGATCGACGGCAAAACTCTGACCCAGTCGCTGGCGATCGTCGAGCATCTGGCCGAGCTTCGGCCGGAATGCGGATTGCTGCCGGCCGATATAGACGATCGCCACAAAGTGCGCGCCCTCGCCTATGCGGTCGCAATGGACATTCATCCGATATGCAACATGCATGTCGTGGCGCATCTGACGAGCCTAACGGACAAGGCTGACGCCCGCGAGGCATGGATGAAGCATTTCATCACGGACGGGCTTCGCAGGCTGGAAGCGATGATCGGCGGCGTCGATGAAGCGTTCAGCTTCGGGGACCGGCCGACGATGGCCGACCTTTGTCTCGTTCCGCAGGTCTACAACGCCCGCCGCTGGGGCGTGGACATGACCGATTTCAGGCGCATCGTCGCAATCGACGGCAGATGCGCCGAACTGCCGGCCTTCCAGGCCGCCCATCCTGACCGCGTGAAACCTTAGCACAAGCCGGAAATCGCGACGTGAAAGGCAGGGCACTACTCGCGCCTGAGCCCGTTGCATGGGCAGAAGAGGAGCGCACGATATCGGCGGCGTGGTGATATACTGCACCCAGGAGGAGGTCTCGCGCCGGCCGTGGAGCGGTTTGCGCGACGGCTGAGGGCTTGGCCGCGGCATCCCGCCCCGGCCCAGGAAGGGAAGGAGACAACGCATGAACAATGTAGCGATCCACCCGATCGTGGATTCAGGATACCGGGCGACCGATGCGGCATTTGCCGGTGGTACGCTGGTGTGCGATTGCGCGAGCAATCCGGTGAAGGTCCGCGTCAAGGGCGACATTGCCCACAATCACGCCTGCGGCTGCACCAAATGCTGGAAGCCGAAGGGCGCAGTCTTTTCCGTGGTTGCCGTGGCGCCAACGGCCAATATCGAGGTTCTGGAGAACGGAAGCAAGCTGGCGGTCGTCGATGCGTCCGCACTGATCCAGCGCCATGCCTGCAAGGATTGCGGGGTCCATATGTACGGGCCTGTCGAGCGCGACCATGCCTTCCAGGGCCTGTCCTTCGTCCATCCCGAACGGTTCCAGGAGAAGGGCTGGGCAGCACCCGGCTTTGCCGCCTTCGTATCGTCGATCATCGAAAGTGGTTACGATCCGGGGAAGATGGGCGCCGTACGCTCGCGTCTCAAGGAAGTCGGGCTCGAACCTTACGATTGCCTTTCGCCCGGGCTGATGGATCTCATCGCCACCTGGACGGCGAAAAAGGCGGGGGTTCTTGCGGCCTGATCGGGCGCGATTTCGCCTGACGCCGCCGCGATCGGCGCGGCGGTGTTCCGGCGCGATAGAGCTTCCATGATCGTTCTGTCTCTGCCGCCAGCGGAAAATGCCTGGCATTCCCAGCCGAGCGCATCTTTCGCCGGACATGTTTCCCATGCCCCTAAGCGGCACATCCCTTGAGGAAAATATCCGCGCACATTCTCGCCCTTGCGGCGATCTCTTCGATATTGGGCGGCGGCAGCTGGCGCAGCATCGCGGCGCGTTGGGGCTCCATGACCATCATGCCGCGCAGCATGCCGCAGGCGGCGTGCGGGTCCTCGAGCGCGATCAGCCCGCGTTCCACCTGCCGGCGCAGCCAGTTTTCCATCGACGCGTTGGTGCGCATGATCGCCTTCTCGTAGAAGGAGGTGGCGAGTTCGGGAAAGCGATCGGATTCGCCGATGACCAGGCGGGTAATCGTGATCGTGTCCTGCGAAAGCGTCAGCATGCCATAGGCCATCAGCATGCGCTCCAGCCCCTGGCGGAGTTCGGCCGTCGCCAGGCTGCCGGGATCGAGCGCCAGCAGAAAACGTCCGGTGCGATCCGAGACCATTTCGGAAAACAGGTCCGCTTTCGTCGGAAACAGGCGATAGAGCGTCTTGGTCGAAACGCCGGCTTCCTGTGCGATCGCGGCGATGCTGACAGCGGCGTAGCCGTTCTCGTGAAACTGCTTGTTGGCCGCCTCGATCAGCACGCTGCGCGTATCCTCATCACAACGCACCTGCGGCCTGCCACGCGGCTTCTTCTCGATTTTGTGATTTTGGACCATTTTGATTTTCCAAATTCTTGTTGACTTCTCTTTTTTAGCTCATATTTTGGAAAACATCAAGTTTCCTAAATGAGCTTGAACCGGATTTCAAGGCCGCGGCCAAGACGACAGCGACCTTCCACCAGGAGAGAGACGATGTCCGTCAAGACACTGCATGCCCTGAACAGCAACGCTCCGGCCGATGGATCGACCGCCGCAACGCCGGCCGATGCCTCGCCCGCAACGCTCGACGCCGGCAAGACGCCGCGTGTCGCCGATCCCGCTGTCGCAGCTCCCGCCCCAGAGGCTTCTGTGCGCAGGCGCGGCGGCCGTTCCCTGCTGCTTGGGGCCGCCGCCATCGCCATCATCGCTGCAGCTGCCTACTACGGCCACAACTACTGGACGGTCGGCCGCTTCGAGGTTTCGACCGACGATGCCTATGTCAAGGCAGACAGCACGACGGTCGCACCGAAGGTATCGGGCTATCTTGCCGAAGTGCTTGTCAGCGACAACGAACCGGTCAAGGCCGGCCAGCCACTCGCCCGGATCGATGACCGCGATTTCCGCACGGCGCTCGATCAGGCAAAGGCCGATGTCGCCGCCGCGCAAGCGACCGTGAATGCCAAACAGGCTTCGCTCGATATTCAGCAGTCGACCATCGCGGCCGCTCGCGCCACGCTCGATGTCGACAAGGCCAACGAGACCTTCGCCGAGCAGAACAACAAGCGCTACACCAACCTCGCCACCAGCGGTTACGCGCCGGTCCAGACGGCCCAGCAGGCGGCTTCCGCGATTGCGGCCGCTCAGGCGACGATCGTTCGCGACACGGCGGCCCTCGACGCCGCCACCAAGCAGGTCGATCTTCTGAACGCCGAGCTTGCCCAGGCCAAGGCGACGCTTGCCCATGACGAGGCGGTCGCGCGGCAGGCCGAGCTCAATCTCTCCTATGCGACCATCGTTGCGCCGGTCGACGGCACCGTCGGCAACCGCACGCTGCGTGTCGGCCAGTATGTCCAGGCCGGCACCCAGCTGATGGCCGTGGTACCGACGACGGCCGCCTACATCGTCGCCAACTACAAGGAAACGCAGCTGACCGATGTGCATGCCGGCCAGCCTGTCGCCATCGAGGTCGATATGTTCCCGGGCCGCACCTATCACGGCCATGTCGACAGTCTGTCGCCGGCCAGTGGCCAGGAATTTGCGCTGCTGCCGCCCGACAATGCCACCGGCAACTTTACCAAGGTCGTCCAGCGCATTCCGGTGAAGATCGTTCTTGACGGCGATGCGGCCGAAAAGGGCGATCTGCGCCCCGGCATGTCCGTTCAGCCGAGCATCGACACCAAGGCCGATGCCGCCAGCAATTGAGCGAAAGGGCAGGAGATCGTGTCATGTCCGCTATCGCAGCAACATCAGGCGCCATACCGCAGCCGCGTGCCAGCGCCAGCACCAGGGATTGGATCGCCGTTCTCGCCGGCATGATCGGCGCCTTCATGGCGATCCTCAATATTCAGATCACCAATGCCTCGCTTCTGGATATCGAGGGCGGCATCGGCACGGGCGTCGATAACGGCGCCTGGATTTCCACGTCCTACCTGATCGGCGAGATCGTCGTCATTCCGCTGACGGCCTATTTCAGCAACGTCTTCTCCTTCCGCCGCTACATCCTCGTCAATTCCATCCTGTTCCCGCTTTTCTCGATGGCCTGCGCCTTCGCGCACGATCTCGGCACGATGATCCTGCTGCGCGGCCTGCAGGGCTTTGCCGGCGGCGTGCTCATCCCCATGGCCTTCACCATGGTGCTGACCAAGCTGCCGAAGAACCAGCAGCCGCTCGGCCTTGCCATCTTCGCTCTCTCGGTCACGTTCGCCCCGGCCATCGGCCCGACGATCGGCGGTTATCTGACGGAAAATTACGGCTGGCAGACGATCTTCTTCATCAACACAATCCCGAGCCTCGTCATGGCTGCGGCCCTTGCGCTGACGCTCGACAAGCAGCCGATGCAGCTCCGCCTTCTGAAGGAAGGCGACTGGGCCGGCATCATCACCATGGCGATCGGCCTGTCGGCGCTGCAGACCGTGCTTGAAGAGGGCAACAAGGACGACTGGTTCTCCTCGCCTTTCATCGTCAAGCTCAGCATCGTCGCCTTCGTCTTCCTCGCCGCCTTCATCTGGATCGAGCTGACGGTGAAGAAGCCGCTGGTCAAGCTGCGGCTGCTGACACAGCGCAACTTCGGCATCGGGGTGCTGGTCAACGTACTGGTTGGTGTCGCACTCTTCGGTACGGTCTACATCCTGCCGCAATATCTCGGACAGGTGCAGCGCTACAATGCCGAGCAAATCGGCAACGTATTGGCCTGGACGGGTCTGCCGCAACTCCTGCTCATTCCGCTTGTGCCAGTGCTGATGAAGCGTTTCGACGCCCGCTATATCGGCTTTCTCGGCATCTCGATCTTCGCGATCAGCTGCTTCATGAACATCGCCCTTTCGGCCAACAATGCCGGCGACCAGTTCTGGATCCCGAATATCGTGCGTGCCATCGGCCAGGCCCTGGTGCTGACGCCGATCACCGCGATCACCACGGCTGGCATCGCACCGGCAGACGCCGCGGCTGCCTCCGGCCTTACCAATATGCTGCGCAACCTCGGCGGCGCAGTCGGTACCGCTTCGCTCGGCACAATCCTCACGAAGCGCGAGCAGTTCCATTCGAACATCATCGGCCAGTCGATCACGCTGACCCGGGACGAGGTGCGCGACCGCCTGACCCAGCTCACCGGCTATTTCACCCAGCACGGCGTCACCGATCCTGCGGTTGCCTCGCAAAAGGCGGTCGTGGCTCTCGGCCAGATCGTGAAGAAGCAGGCCCTCATCATGGGCTTCAGCGATACGTTTGCCGTGATCGGCGTGGTGCTGGCGTTGGCAGCTCTTGCCCTGCTTTTCACCAGGAAGCCGCAGGCCGGCGGTGGTGCGGGCGCTCACTAACATTCCGGATCGAAGTGAAAACAGGAATACAGGCGCCTGGAGCCTGTATTCCTTTACGTTTTCAACGCGTCACGCAGTCTTCAGAAGCGGCAGCAGCTGCGTACCCTGCCGCTTGATTTCCGAGAGATAGGGCGTGTCCGACAGCACGAAATGTGTGATGCCAAGCGCCTGATATTTGCGCAGCGAGCGGGCGACATCTTCGGCGGAACCGACCAGCCAGGTCGTGCCCGCACCACCCCCACCGAATTTACCGGGCGTGGTATAGAGATTGTCATCGAGCACTTCGCCGCGCTGGTGCAGATCGAACAGGCGTTGCTGGCCGACGGCAACGGCGCGCTTATGATCATGCCAGCCTTCACCGCTGCTGGCCGCCATTTCGGCAACCTTGGCTTCGGCATCGGCCCAGGCCTGTTCTGTCGTGTCACGCACCAGCGTCGTAATTCTCAATCCGAATTGAAGCGGCGGCAGATCGCGGTCGAGGTCGCGGCTCAGCCGTTTGAGGCGATCGACGCGCTCGCGCACGCCATCCAGCGGCTCTCCCCAGAAGAGCTGCACGTCGGCTTCGGTAGCCGAGACGCGCTCGGCCGCTTCCGATGCGCCGCCGAAATAAAGCTTGGGGTGCAGGCGATCGCCACGAGCTGCGATGCGCGGCAGGACGGTGGATTCGACGACCCCGAAATGCTCGCCTGCAAAGGTGACGTTTTCCTCGGTCCACAGCCTGCGCACCAGCCGCATGAACTCCTTGGTGCGTGCATAGCGGTGCGCCTGATCGCCCTCGCTGTCGCCATAGGCAGCGAGATTGTCCTTGCCGGAGACGATGTTGACCCGCACGCGTCCGCCGGTGAGATGATCGAGGGAGGCCGCCGCCGAAGTAAAATTCGCGGGTCGCCAGTAGCCGGGCCGGATCGCGATCAGCGGCTCGAAGCGCGTCGTCCGCGCCGCAAGCGCGGTCGCCACAGTAAAGGTGTCCGGGCGGCCCCAGCCGGTGCCGATGAGCGCGCCTTTCCAGCCATGTTCTTCGAGCGCCCTGGCATGGCTCGTCAGCGTCTCCAGGCTGTTGTGGTTTTCGACGGCGGAATCGCCGCGATGGCCGGGTTTGACGGCATTGGGGATGTACCAGAGGAATTCCGGATTGCTGCTCATGCGATGCGCCTGCGGTTGTCTGTGATCGGATTGTCAGGGATGGGACGGCCGGGTCTTCCAGCGGACCCGGCCACTCCATATCTCTTTCGGCGGATTACCCGACCGCCCGGGTCGCTTCGTCCCGCCGGGCCTTGAGCGCCAGGCCATTCGGCGGGCGACGGAGGCCGAGATTTTCGCGCAGTGTCGTGCCCTCGTATTCCTCGCGGAAAAGGCCCCGCTTGCGCAGGATCGGCACGACCTGATCGACAAAGTCCGTCAGCCCTGTCGGCAGGATCGGCGGCATGATATTGAAGGCGTCGGCCGCACCATTGTCGAACCATTCCTGCATCGCATCCGCCACCTGTTCCGGCGTACCGACCACCGTGCGGTGGCCGCGGGCGGTGGCGACCGCCAGGTAGAATTCGCGCAACGTCATGTTGTTGCGCGAGACCAGATCGGTAACAAGCTTGAGGCGGCTCTTGTTGAGCTCGGTATTGTCCGGCAGCGGCGGCGCCGGGTCGTCCAGCGAATAGCCGGAGAGATCGACGCCCTTGTAGTGGCGTTGCAGGATATTCCAGGCGACGGAGGGGTGAACGAGCGACTGGATATAGTCGTAATTCGCCTTGGCTTCCGCCTCCGTGCCGCCAAGAACCGGGAAGATGCCGGGGCTGATCAGCAGGTCGTCCGGGCTGCGGCCGTAGCGGGCAAGACGTCCCTTGACGTCGGAGTAAAATTCCTGAGCGTCTTCCAGTGTCTGGTTGGCGGTAAAGATCATCTCGGCGGTGCGCGCTGCCAGTTCGCGCCCCGGCTCCGAGGCGCCGGCCTGCACGATGACGGGATAGCCCTGGACCGGACGCCCGACATTCAAGGGGCCGCTGACGGTGAAGAACTGTCCCTTGTGGTTGACCTGATGCACCTTGTCGGGGTCGAGGTAGACGCCGCTTTCCTTGTCGCGGATGAAGGCGTCGTCCTCGTAGGAATCCCAAAGGCCCTTCACCAGATCGACAAATTCCTCGGCGCGGGCATAACGGTCGGCATGGGCCGGATGACCGGGGATCGAGAAATTCCGGGAGACGTCGGCACCCGTGGTCACGACGTTCCAGGCCGCGCGCCCCTTGGAAATATAGTCGAGCGAGGCGAATTTGCGGGCAAGCAGATAGGGATCTTCATAGGTGGTCGACGCGGTCGCGACAAAGCCGATACGGCTTGTTACCTGCGAGAGCGCCGCCCATAGCGTGACCGGCTCGAAATGGGCGCCTTGCGCCGTGCGGCGCAGCGCTTCCGGATCTTTGGCCCGTTCCCAGCCGGCCGGACTGTCGGCAACGAAGACGAGATCGAACTTGCCGCGTTCGGCGGTCTGCGCAAGTTCGCGATAGTGATCGATGTTGAGGCCGGCATCGGCCTGGGCATCCGGGTGGCGCCAGGCGGCGACATGATGGCCCGTAGCCATGATGAACGCGCCAAGCCGTATCTGTCTTTTTCGACTAGCCATGATGACGATCTCCGTTGGTTTCAGGCGGCGTGGCGGCCGGGGGCATCGACCCCGAGCCGGCTCAGAAGACGGGTCCGGATCTGCGCGAAACGCGGATCGCCGTGATCGCGCGGTACCGGCAGGTCGACGCGCAGATCCTCCGCGAACCGTCCCTCGTCGAGCACCAGGATCCGGTCGGCGAGCGAGATGGCCTCATCGACGTCATGGGTGACGAGCAGAACGGCGGGACGGTGTTTCGCGCAAAGGTCCCGCAGGAGGTCATGCATCTTCAGCCGGGTCAGCGCGTCGAGCGCACCGAAGGGTTCGTCGGCCAGCAGCAGCGCCGGCTCCCGCACCAGCGAGCGGGCAAGCGCCACCCGCTGCTGTTCGCCGCCGGAAAGCTGGTTCGGCCAGGCGGCTTCCCGTCCCTCGAGACCGACTTCGGCGAGTGCTTTGCGTCCGGCTTCCTGTTCGGTTTTACCGGGCAGGCCGAGCGTGACGTTTTGAATGACCGTGCGCCAGGGCAGGAGGCGGGCGTCCTGAAAGACGACCGAAAGCCTCTCCGGTGTCTCGAGCGTACCGGTCCCCTCGACATCGTGGTCGAGGCCGGCAAGGGCTTTCAGGAAGGTGCTCTTGCCCGATCCGCTTTTTCCGAGCAGGGCCACGAATTCGCCTTCACCGATATCGAGTTCCACGCCGTCCAGGATCGTCTTCGTTGCAAAACGCCGCACGAGATTTTCGACGTGGACGGCAGGCTTCAGTTGGCCAGAGTGCGGCGCCATGACAGGACCCTCCGTTCGATGAGGCGGACGAGGCCGTCCGAGACGAGGCCGAGCAGCACGTAGACCACGAGGCCGACGAGGATGACGTCGGTCTGGCCGTAGGTGCGGGCCAGATCGATCATGTAACCGAGGCCGCTGGTGGAGTTGATCTGTTCGACCACGACCAGCGACACCCAGCAGAGCGTGACGGCAAAGCGCAGGCCGAGGAGGAAGCCGGGCAGGGCGCCGGGCAGCACGACCTGGAAGATGAAGTCCTTCTGGCTCATGCGCAGCGTCTCGGCGAGCTCGACATAACGGCTGTCGATGCTGCGCAAGGCATTATGCGTGTGGATGTAGATGGGGATGATGACGGCAAGCACGATCGTCGTGACCTTCATGCCTTCACCGATCCCGAACCACAGGATGAAAAGCGGGATCAGCGCCAGCGTCGGGATGGCGCGTTTGATCTGGATCGGCCCGTCGATCAGGGCCTCACCGATGCGGGACAGGCCGGCGACGACCGCCAGAGCCGTGCCGATGACGAGACCGATGCTGAGCCCAAGCAGCGCGCGTGTCGCGGACGTGACGAAATTGTCCTGCAGCCGGCCCTCGGCGATCAGCCGTCCGAAGGCCTCGACGACCGTCCAGGGCGCCGAAAGAATGCGCGGGTCGATCCATCCGAATGCCGATCCGGCAACCCAGGCCAATACCAGCAGGGCCGGGCCGATCTGCAGCCCGAAGGGTATCTCGCGTCCGGGGCCGAGCCTGCGACGGGCGCGGGAAGCTACTGGCCTTGCGGCGGTCGTCACGCCGGCGCCCGATCGCCGCGATATCGACGATGTCTTGACGTTATCTGCATCCCAGGTGGTTGCCATGTTGCGATCTCCTCTCTTCGCGATGGGACCCGTGCGCTCACTGGCTTCTTGTCAGGGCGCCGGCGGCGATTTTTTCAAAGCGATTGTCGAAGATCTGTTCGACGTCGAAGGGCTTGTAGCCAAGCTCGTCGGCCAACAGGTTGATCGTTTCCTGATGGCGCTTCTTCACATCCGCCCAGCTGTCGGGGATGACCTGGGTGCCTGCGAGCCTGGTGAGAAATTCGGCATCCTCGCGGCTCAGGCCCTGCTGACCGATGTAATATTCCTTGATCCAGATCTCGGGATTCCGATCGATCCATTCCGTTGCGCGTGCCCAGAGGCGGACATATTCGGCAAGGGCTGCTGCTTTGGCGGGATCGTCGAGCACCCATTGCGGCGCATAGAGATGGGAGGGATCGTCACGCAGGCCGTGCTCGACGAGGTTTGCGCCGTCGGAGCCGTACTGGCTGATATAGCGGCGGATATTGACGCCGCCGAGCGGCGCAATATCGACCTGCTTGCTGGCGAGCGCCTTTGGATAGACATCGCCGGTGCTCGGCAGTTCGACCAGCGTGGCGTCCTTCTTTGTTAGCCCCGCGGCGTGAAGCGCGCGAAGCACGAGCGTGCCCTGGGCCTGGCCGGGGCTGAAGGCGATGCGCTTGCCGCGGAAATCCGCGAGCGACTTGACCTCGACACCGGGTGCGATGCCGAAGCGGTAAATCGGATTGGCAATCGGGTCCCTGCGTTCGCGATAGGCGATATTGCGGACGGGAAGATTGTTCCAGGTGGCGAAGATCGACGGGATTTCGGCCACGGAGCCGACATCGAGTGCATGCGCGCGAAACGCTTCGGAGGTCTGCGGGCCGCCGCTGAGATTGGCCCATTTGACCTCGAAGGTGAGTTCCTTGATGAGGCCCGAGACCTCAAGAGCCTTCTGCGTTACCGGATCGCCGATCGTCAGTACTGTCCCCGATGGCACCTTGTCGAGCAGCGGTGCGCTCGTCCCGGCCGCTGCCACGGTGCTGAACATGCCGAGGGAGATGAGGCCGAGCACAGCCGTTCCCAATGTCTTTGCCAATGTCATCGTCGATGTTTCCCGTTTGAGGTTGCATTGTCAGGAAGCGATGACAGGAAGGGTGTCGAATTCTCTATAAAATCTATAGACTATTTATTTCTTTCGTTTGCCGGTTCATGAAAAATCCTACCAATTGTGCCGGCGCGACCGGCTCGCGTCTTGCCGGTTGAGGGCATGGTGACTTCCCGTATGGGTGAGAACACGCGCCCTGACATGTGATGTGATCGTGGCCGGAGCAGTGAAACCGATACGATGCCGAAGCCATTTCGTTGCAGGATATTACCGTCGGGTCGTCTCTTAACTTTCGGGAAACCCTGTTTTGCTTCTGGATGTGTGTGAAATTCTCACACTGCGAGACTGGGTTACATTCCTTTACGTTCCGCTGTTAAAGTCACATCCGAAAGATCTGCTGAAGCGACTTGACGGTTGGGCTGATGATGCTTGGTGCCGAGATCCTTGCATTCCTGGAGGCGTGCCCGATGGCGGTGCTCGTTCTCGACGCCGCCGGCCACGTTATTCTTGCCAATCCCGAAGCCAGGCGTTTCCTCCGCCTCGAAGACCGGTTTGACGGCGCCGATATTGCCGAACTCATTCCGGAATGGCCGTTGCTCCCAGGCTTCTCCACCACCGTCATCCACGATCGTTCCGGCCATCGCCGGCCATGCCGCCTGCGGGTGATGAACTGGCCGGCCGGCGCGCAGACGGTCACGGCTGCCTTCCTCGAGCCCGTCGATGACGAGCGTCCGGCAGGTTACGCGGCGAGAGAGGCCAATCTGCGCCTGCGTTATGTCATCGAGATGCTGCCGGAAGCGGTCTGCGTGTTCGATGCCAACGACCGCTATGTGCTCTGGAACCAGAAATATGCCGAGCTTTATGCCGACATAGCCGAGCATCTCAGGCCCGGCGTCGCCTTCGAGGACATTTTGAGGACCAGTCTCGCCGGAGACGGGATGCGCGAGCTCGTCGACGACAAGGAAGCGTGGCTTACCGCCCGCATGCAGAAATTCCGCCAGCCGGTTTCGCAAGAGGAACAGCAATTGCGGGACGGCCGGTGGTTGCGCCACGACGACAGGCGCACGCCCGACGGCGGCGCGATCGGCATGCGCATCGACATTACCGGCCTCAAGCAGCGGGAAGACTGGCTTCGCCAGCTCTTCGACGCCAATCCCATGCCCATGCTTTTGTGCGATGGCGACAGCCTCGCCATTCTTCAGGCCAACCGGGCGGCTGTCGATTTCTACGGTTTCGAAGCTGCAGCACTGCTGTCGAAGCGAGCATGCGACATGCATGCCGATGGCGAACTTCGGGCATTCGAGAGGGCACTGCTTCGCCTCGACGACGACCGTGATGCGCGCACGATCTGGCGGCAGACCACGCGGGACGGATCGGAGCGCCACGTGCTGATCTATGTGCGTGAGCTTCACGAGGGCGCCGAGCATCGGCTGCTGCTGACGGTAGCCGATGTCAGCGACAGAGTTCTTGCCGAGGCTGAAGCCAATCGTTTGGCACATCACGACATTCTCACCGGCCTGCCGAACAGGATGCAATTCTACAAGGCGCTCGAAAAGTCACTTGCATCGAAGGAGCGGGAAAAGGTCATCATCTGCTGCCTGGACCTGGACGGGTTCAAGCCCGTCAACGACACGTTCGGCCATGCCGCCGGTGATGAAGTGCTGAAAAATGTCGCTGCCCGGCTGCTGATGCATGCACGCGGCCATCTCGTCGCTCGCCTTGGGGGCGATGAATTCGCAATCCTCATGGCGGGAGAGGGGGCCGAGGCGACTGATCTTGCCGAGCGCTGCATCGGCGCCTTCGAGCAGCCTTTTGTCATCAACGGGCTTGCCATCCGCCTTGGCGTCAGCATCGGCATTGCCACGTCTGAAGGAGCCGACGGCGAAGCGCTCATGCAGGAGGCCGACCGGGCGCTCTATCGCGCCAAGGCCGATGGTCGCAACACCTGGCGCATGGCATCCCGGGATCTGCCTGTGCCGAAGCGGGCCAAGGCCTGACTGCCCGTCAGCGCTCTTCCTGCCTTGCGCCAAGCAGCCAGTCGCGAAGCGTCCTTGCCTCGCGTGAGAGCCCCTTTGCCTCGATGAGCCAGTAGGCCTTGTCTGTGTCGCAGGGCCGCTCGAAGAGGGAAATGAGCGAACCTGCCGCGATCTCCTCCGCAATCAGTGCGGTCGGGCAAAGGCCGACACCCTGGCCGCCGATCAATGAGCCGATCATCAGATTGAAGTCGGCAAAGACCGGCCCGGCCTTCGGCGCGGAACGGATGCCGGCGCCGTCGAACCAGCGCGCCCAGGCATCGGTCGTCTCGTCGTGCAGGATTTCGCAGGCAAGCAGGTCGGCAGGCTTGTGAAAGGGACCGTGCCGGGCGAGGAATTCCGCCGAACAGGTTGGCCTGGTCTCGGCGTCCAGGAGCTTGATGGCGCCGGAGCCCGGCCGCACGCCGTGGCAGATCAGGAGATCGGCACCTGCCGCTTCCGGCGTCTTGGCATCGAGCGCGTAGACGATGTTGATCCTGATATCCGGATAAGCGGTTCTCAGCCTCGGCAGCTGCGGGATGAGCCATCGCACGGCCATGGAGGGAATGCATGCAACGCTGACGGGGCGGCTGTTTGCCTCAAGCCGCAACTGCCCGGCGGCGACCTCGATATGCCCCAGCGCGTGCGTGACGGCCGCGCCGAATTCCCGGCCTGCGGCTGTCAGCGTCACGCCCCGGCTATGCCGCCGAAACAGGGGGATGCGGAGCCAATTCTCCATTGCCCTCACATGCTGGCTGATGCCGGCAGGCTTCAGGTTCAGCTCGGCAGCCGCTTTGACGAAGCTTTCGTGGCGCGCGGCCGCTTCGAATGCCCGCAAGGATGCGAGGGGAAGGTTTCTCATGCCGGGATGACTAAGCCAGACTTGCCCATAGAGCAAGAATCATCTCGGTTGCCCAAAGGCGCAGCCTCGCTAAGAGTGCCTGCCGATTTAGCGCGTGTCACAGGGCGAGCACCCGAAGATCGCCAGCGGAGCGGAATATCAGGATGTCGAAGCAGCCGGTCGTGCCCATTCCTTCAGACGCAGCCGAACGGCGGTCGGTACCGCCCGTGGTCGTCTATCCCGTCGAAACGCTGCCTTCCGCCGATCTCGGACTGCTGGAGGCTGCCCGCCAAACGCTGACGAAGGTCGGCGAGGTAATCGTGCCGCCGCGCGAGGCGGCCAGCTTCCACGTTCCGCAGGGGCATTTCTTCCGTATCGTCAGCATCGACGGACCGCAAGTCGGCGATCTCAATCTGTGGAATGCGGCCGATCTCACTGAGCGGTTTTTCAGCGGCAAGACACGGGCCTTGCACGCGACCCATGTCGGTGTCGGCGATCGTCTCTGGAGCACGCTGCCATATCTGCGCCCCATGGCGACCATCACCTATGACAGTCTCGGCTGGTATGGATGGGATGATGACGGCGCCGGCGTCCATGACGTCATCGGCACGCGGTGCGACCCCTATACGAACCGGCTGCTGAAGGGTACGGATTACCATCACTGCTGCCATTCAAACCTGACGCGGGCGCTCGCTGCCGAGAGCGGCCTGCCGCTGGAGCAGGCCGAAATGCATGTGCATGATGTGCTCAACGTCTTCATGTGCACCGGCTTCACCAGGGACACGCACCAGTATTTCATGAAGGCCAGCCCCGTCAGGCCTGGAGATTTCATCGAATTCTTTGCGGAGATCGATCTCCTCGGCGCCCTGTCGGCCTGCCCGGGCGGTGATTGCGGGGCAAGCCATTCCAGCGATGCGGCCGCCTGCTATCCATTGAAGGTCGAGATATGGAAGCCCGATCCCGCGACGCTCGCCAGCTGGACGCCGCCGGAACCAAATCCCTATCCGAAAACGCATCGCTGAAACGCCGGGCCGCGCCGGCCCTTCAAAGGCGCGCTCAGAGGATCAGGATTGCCCTGAAATCATTGACATTGGTACCGGTCGGGCCGGTTTCGAAGAGGTCTCCGATCGCCTTGAAGCCGGAATAGCTGTCATTGCCGTCGAGAAGGCGGCGTGGATCGAAGCCGGCGGCGCGCAGCCGTTTGACGGTGCCGCCATCGGCAAACGCTCCGGCATTGTTTTCCGAACCGTCGATGCCGTCGGTGTCGGCGGCGAGCGCATGGATGGCGCCGTCACCGTCGATCGCCTGTGCCAGCGCGAGCGCGAATTCCCCGTTGCGGCCGCCCCGGCCTCCCTTGGCGCGCAGCGTCACCGTCGTCTCGCCGCCGGAGAGGATGACGGCCGGTTTCTTGAACGGCCTGTCGCGACCGGCGACCTCGCGGGCGATGGCCGCATGCACCAGTGCCACGTCGCGCGATTCTCCCTCGATGGAATCGGACAGGATCGCCGGCGTGATGCCCTGCGACCGTGCGAGGTCGGCCGCGGCTTCGAGCGATACGCCGGCCGAGGCGATGATGTGGTGCGCATGGCGGGCAAAGACCGGATCGTCCGGCCGCGGCGCATCGGCTCTCGGAGAGTTCAGATGATCGATCGCCGCCTGCGGCAGCTTCAGGCTGTACTGCCGGATGATCTGAAGCGCATCGTGGCGGGTCGAGCCGTCGGGAACGGTCGGACCCGATGCGACATGGGCTGGATTGTCGCCGGGAATGTCGGAGACGATCAGGCTGACCACACGGGCCCTTGTCGCAGCCGCCAGCCGCCCGCCCTTGATGGTCGACAGGTGCTTGCGCACCACGTTCATGGCCGAGATCGGTGCGCCGGAGGCAAGCAGCAGCTCGTTGAGCAGGATCTCGTCCTGCAGCGTCAGCCCTTCCGGCGGCGAGGGCAGCAGCGCCGAACCGCCGCCGCAGATCAGCGCGATGACGAGGTCGTCCTCGCGCAAGCCCGAGACGGTTTCCATCAGCCGCCTGGAGGCGGCAAGGCCGGCTGCATCGGGAACCGGATGAGCGGCCTCGATGATCTCGATCCGATTGGTTTCGCAGCCATAGCCGTAGCGGGTGACGACCACGCCTTCGAGCGGCCCGTCCCACACGCTTTCGAGAGCACGCGCCATCTGCGCGGCTCCCTTGCCGGCGCCGATCACGATCGTTCTGCCCTTTGGTCTTTCCGGCAGATGCGCGGCAATACCGGTCAGCGGATCGGCGGCGCGAACGGCTGCGGAAAACAGACTGGCCAGGAAATCGCGGGGTGAGGACAGGGTCATGATGATCTCTCTGGAGATACGGGCGCAAGGATGGCTTCCGCGTCCCTAGGCATGACTGTCGACATATCGCTTGTCAATGCAGGAGCCGCTCCTATCCGTTCGGTGTGATTGATAATCGTCCGGAGGCAGCTATCTATTGGCATGAAAAGCAACAATCATTTGGAGAATTTGCAATGGTCAGCGAACAGCAGTTGATCTCGAAGATCACCTGGCGGCTCATGCCATTCCTCGGAATCCTTTACCTCATTGCCTATATCGATCGTCAGAATGTCAGTTTTGCCAAGCTGGAAATGGTCGGTGCGCTCGGCATGAGCGAATATGCCTATGGCCTTGGCGCCTCGCTCTTTTTCATCGGCTATTTCCTATTTGAAGTGCCGAGCAACCTCTTCCTCGACAGGTTTGGCGCGCGAGTCTGGTTTGCGCGCATTCTCGTCTCGTGGGGCATCGTCACCATCCTGCTTTCCTACACGCAGAACGCGACGATGTTTTATATCCTGCGCTTCCTTCTCGGCGTCTGCGAAGCGGGTTTCTTTCCAGGCGTCCTCTATCTTTTGACGCTCTGGTTCCCCTCGGATTATCGCGGCCGCATGGTCGGCCTCTTCATGATCTTCAGTGCGCTTGCCAATGCTGTCGGCGCGCCCGTCGGCGGCATGCTGCTCGATCTCGACGGTTTCCTCGGCCACGCCGGCTGGCAGTGGGTTTTCCTGGCGACAGGCATTCCAGCCGTCATCGCCGGTGTCATCACCTACCTCTATCTCTACGACCGGCCCGAAAATGCGAGCATCCTCAGCGGCGAGGAGAAGAGCTGGCTGGCAGAGCGGCTCGCGTCAGAGAATTCCGGCATGGACCACAATGCCGAAAACGGCTTCAAGGCGCTGATCGACCCCCGCGTCCTGCTGATGGCGCTCTGCTACATCGCCTTTCCGCTTGCCGCCTATGGCCTCAGCTACTGGCTGCCGACCATCGTAAAGGCTTTCGGCGTCAGCAACAGCGTCAACGGCTTCCTCAATATCATTCCGTGGATGCTGGTGGCGCTCGCCCTCTGGGCGGTGCCGGCTGCTGCCGACAAGGTGAAGGCGAAGACGCCCTATATCGTCATTCCCGCCTTCATCGGCGCGGCCTGCCTGCTGCTCTCGGCGCTCGTTCCGAACCATGTGCTGCAGTTCATCTTTCTCTGCATCGCCGCAGCCGGCATCTTTGCCCCGCAGCCGGTCTTCTGGAGCCTTCCGTCGCGCTTCCTGAAGGGAGCGGGCGCTGCGGCCGGCTTTGCCGCCATCAACTCCGTCGGCAATCTCGGCGGCTTCGTCGCCCAGAACGTCGTACCCTGGATCAAGGACGAAACCGGAAGCACGATCGCGCCGATGTTCTTCCTGGCGATCTGCCTTGCCGCCGGCGCGCTGCTGGTCTTCGCCGTGGCCTTGATGATGGCGCGCAGGGAGCATGACGCCGTGCCACGCAGCGCCTGAAGATCGTAAAATGCCAAACCCCGGCACATGGGTGCCGGGGAAATGCTGTGGGCGGGCGTGCTTAGGAGGAAATTTCCTCGAGCTTGCGTCCTCCGGTTTCGATCATCTGCGTTGCCGCAAGCGCGCCGATCACGGCGACGATCCCGAACATGATGAAGACCGACTTGATGCCCTGTGCGCCGACCATGTAGCCGACCGTCGCAGGACCGACCGCCGAGGCGATGCGCAGCCAGGACGTGGCAAGGCCCGTGCCGACTGCGCGCATGCGCGTCGGGTAGATTTCCGGCGTATAGAGGTAGAGCACGGCGTTGATCGAGCCCACGACGCCATAGGCGAGCGTCGCCAGCAGAATGAGCGACCAGAGGCTGCTTGCGCCACCTGCGGCGAGTGCTGCGAGCAGAACGGCGCCGACAAGGAACGAGACGACGGCCCAGGTGCGCCGCCCGATGCTGTCGATGCAGAAGGCGCAGGCAAGCAGAATGATGACCTGCGCGACATTGGTCATCGAGGCGGCCCTCAGCGCACTGCCGAGTTCCAGCGAATAGACCGTGTGATAGAGCGTCGGCATCCAGTTGTTCAGGCTGTTGGCCACGAAGAACGAGCTTGCCCAGAGGATCCACGCGATGATGGTGCGCATGCGGAAAGTGGGCGAGAGCAGTTCGCGCCAGCGGCTGCGCGGCCGCGGTGCAGCGGCCTGGCTTTGACTGCCGAGCGCCAGTGTCGCTTCGTTATAGGCGCGGTCGTCGAAGGAATAGCCGGGATCCTTGCGCCTTGCGCTGTCCTCGGCCTGGCGGATCACCTTTTCGGCTTCGTCGAACCGTCCCTGACCGATCAGCCAGCGCGGTGATTCCGGCAGGCGGTAAAGCAGGTAGGCGATCAGCAGCCCCGGGATGCCGCCGATCAGGAAGAGGGACTTCCAGCCGAAAACCGGCACGATCAACGTGCCGAGCTGGCCCGTCACCATCAGCCCGACGGGGAAGATCAATTCGTAGAGCATGAAGTTGCGTCCACGTCCCTTGGCGCGCAGGAGCTCGCTGACATAGGCGGCCGCAACGGGCATTTCCCCGCCGACCCCGATACCCTGGATCAGGCGGCAAATGAACAGCATCTGGAAATTGCCGGCCATGATGCAGGCAAGGCTCATCACCGACATCAGCGCGGTGGCGGATGCGGCCATGTGAACGCGACCGAGCGTTTCGGCAAGGCGGCTGAAGAGGAGGGCTCCGATGAGCTGGCCGATGTAGCTTGCCGCGATCATCCAGCCGATCTGAGCCGGCGTCAGCGCCCAGAGTTTGATCAGGATCGGCAGGACAAAGGCGAGCGAAAGCGCATCGAAGGCATCGAGAAACGTTGCGCTGCCCATGATGATCCGCGCCCGGCGATGCCAGGGTGTAAACGGGACCGCTTCGAAACGGGCCGTCAGAGCCGCGGCGCGGCCGGCCAGCCGCATCTGCTGCGAACCGTCTTGCGAAACCTCGCCCGCAGCAGGGCCGGCAACCAGTATGCTATTGTTATCGTGCATATCATCCTCCCAGATCAGCACGGTTAAACGGGCTGGCGGCTCCCCCTGCCGCCAGCTTCACCCTAATGGGCGGCAGCTTCAACCATCTTGCCGATCGCCGCGGCGATGACATCGCTGCATTCGATCGGCGTCAGGTGCCGGGCGCCCGGCAGGATCGTCAGGGACGCGCCGGGGATTGCCTCGGCGAGCTGGCGCGCGCTTTCGACCGGCGTGGCATAGTCCTCCTCGCCGACAATGACCGCGACCGGGAAATCGAAGCCGGGAAGGGCGCTGCGGAGATCGGCATCGCCGAGCATGATGCAGGTCGCTTCATAGGCATCGAGATCGTTGCGGACGAAGATTTCCATCATCTCCTGGATCTTGCGCGGGTTTTCCGCCCTGAACCGCTCGCCGAACCAGCGGGTCGCCTGGAAAGCGGCCATCGAGGCAAGGCCTTCGGCCCGCGCTTTGGCAGCACGCGCCCGCCATTCCTCGGGCGCCTTTTCCCCGTACCAGGCCGTCGTATCGATGAGGACCATGGCCGAGACCCGTTTTGCGTGGCGCGCGGCAAAAGCCTGTGTGATGCAGCCGCCCATCGAGCAGCCCGCAACGACCACCTCGTCCCAGCCGATCTTGTCCAGAACCTCGGCGGCATCGTCGGCAAAGCGCTCGATCGCCCGGGAAAGGGGGCCGCGGCTGCTCCAGCCGTGCCCGCGGCAATCGATGCAGATAATCTCGGCCTGCCCCTTCAGGGCGGAGACGACGTCCGTCCAGACGCTGCCGTCAAGAGCGAGCGAATGGATCAGCAACAGGCGCGGCTTTCCCGGCGTGCCGTATCGCCGGTAGGCGATGGTTGCCTCATCCGAGACGGTTACGAACTCGTAGCGACCGTCCATCTCAAGGGGTTCTTGCTGCAACATTGCGCTGTTCCGATCAGCCGGCCATGGCCAGTTCGTTTTCGCCGACCAGCGGCACGTTCCAGGCGTCGTAGCCGTAGAGCCATGTCGTGTCGTCGTTGCCGCCCGACATCCACGTATTGGCGCTGGAGATCGCCTGGATACGCGAGGTGCGGGGCTTGCGGTTTGCCTCGTAGCGGCGGAAGGCGCCTTCGATGTCGTCATTGTCGGCAGCCTCGAGGCAGCGCGCCAGAATGGCGGCGTCCTCGATGGAGGTTGCCGCACCCTGGGCCATGTACGGCGTCATCGGATGGCAGGCGTCGCCCAAGAGCACGACACGGCCGTCGCTCCAGCGCGGCAGCGGTTCGCGTTCGAGAATTGCCCATTTGTGGCAATCCGGGCAGGCGTTGAGCACCATCTGCACTTCCGGATGGAAGCCTTCGTAGGCGGCTCTCAATTCCTTGACGTCGCCCTTTGCCGACCAGGATTC
Source organism: Rhizobium sp. GCM10022189 (assembly GCF_042656325.1). Taxonomy (NCBI): domain Bacteria; kingdom Pseudomonadati; phylum Pseudomonadota; class Alphaproteobacteria; order Hyphomicrobiales; family Rhizobiaceae; genus Rhizobium; species Rhizobium sp. GCM10022189. The sequence goes on along the minus strand of NZ_JBHSOR010000039.1, from coordinate 526,472 downwards.
GGCGGTCATCCAGTCGGCCGACTCGGGAACGCTGGTGACGAAATAGAGCGAGCTGCGGTCGGCTGCCGTGTAATAGATGACGATATGCCGGTCGAGGCCCCACCACTTGGTTCTGGAGGGGGCGATCGTGCCGCCGTTCATCAGGCTGGCGTCGAAGACCGCGCGATAGGCGATGCGGCCTTTGTGGAGCGGCGCATCGGGACCGACGATGAGGTCGCGCACCAGCGAGTGAACGCCGTCTGCGGCGACGACCGCGTCCGCTTCGACCTTGGTGCCATCGGCAAAAGAAAGGCTGACGCCGCCGTTTTTCTGATCGAGGCCGACGAGTTTCTTGCCGAGATGCACGATCTCAGGCGGCAGCACGGAATAAAGCGCCTCATGCAGATCGGCGCGATGCATGCACAGGAACGGCGCGCCATAAAGGCTTTCCGGCATCGGCAGTTCACGCTTGAGTTCGCCGGTGTCCCAGACGCGGTTGAGGTGGGAATAGGGTTCGAAGGCGATCTTCTTGAGGCGGTCGAGCACGCCGATGCCGCGCAGCACGTGCGACGAATTCGGAAGCATCTGGATTCCGGCGCCGACGCGGGCGAATTTCGGCGCCTGTTCGTAAACCTGGACGTCGATACCGACCTTGCGCAGCGTCGCCGCGGCGGCGAGCCCGCCCATGCCGGCGCCAATGATTGCGATCTTCGGTTTGCTCTTGGCCATGTCGTCTCCTCCTTGGGTCGGTCAAGTTGGGAGGAGCCTAGAGACGTGACATGACCATGTAAAATATTTATATTGTTCAACACTTAAACTCAAAAAGTTCTAGGACGCTGGATGGAACTCAGGCATCTCAGATATTTCGTGGCTGTAGCCGAGGAGGGGAGTTTCAATCGCGCCGCCGAGCGGCTGCATATCCAGCAGCCACCTCTGGGGCAGCAGATTCGCGATCTCGAATATGAGCTTGGCGTGCAACTGTTCGATCGATCGCCGCGCAGGGTCGCCCTGAACGGCTCGGGCGAGCTTTTTCTCGAGGAGGCACGCGATATTCTGAGGCGGGCACAATTGGCGGTCGACAACGTGCGGCGCTTCAGTCAGGGCGAAAGCGGCCGTCTGTCTGTCGGCTTTACGAGTTCGGCCTCTCTGCATGTGCTCGCGCCGCAATTCCTCCAGCAGTTTCGCCGGGCCTTTCCGCTTGCCGAGATCGTGGTCGAGGAAAGCGAAACCTACGAGCTGATTCTGGCCCTGCAGCAGCAGCGCATCGATGTCGCGCTGCTGCATATCGATGCGAAGCGGTTTCCCGAATTGACGGCGCGGGCTCTTTCCGAAGAGGACATGCTGGTCGCGGTGCCGCGCAACCACCCCTATGCGGATGCGGACGGCGAGCCCCTGACGCTCGGCATGCTCGACGGCGTCGATATGGTCGTCTATCGGCGCACGGATGGGCCTGGGATCTTCGAGCGCCTGACGGAAACTTTCCGCGCCGCCGGCGTCGCACCGAGGATCGTCGACGAAGTCTCTCGAATTATCGCCGCCATCAACCTTGTGGCCGGTGGGCGTGGCCTGACCGTCGTGCCCGCGTCGATGCGGGTCCTGCACCGGGAATCGGTCGTCTATCGGGCGCTGGTGCCTGGGGAACTGCCGCCCCTGCCGCTTTACGTCGCCCACCGCGCCGATGCGCGGCTTGCCCTCATCAGGAATTTTGTCGATCTGACGGAGAAGATCGCCTCAAGCTCATCCGGAAACGGCGGGTCCGGGCACGCAGGCTAACGGCGTTCTACGCCGGTTCATCCTGCAGCGATCGGTTGACGAGCGCCATGAGATCGTCCTTCGCGCCGGGAGCAGCGGCGATCACCGGGCCGCCGGTCAGAAGCGTGCCCTTGCCGGGGAAGGCTTCGGTCCAGCCGCCTGCCTCACGGATCATCAGGAGCCCGGCCATGCAGTCCCAGGCGTTGATATGCGGCTCGTAATAACCGGCGAGCCGGCCGCAGGCGACCTGCGCCAGCATAAGCGCGCCGGAGCCGTTGCGGATGAACATGCCGCCCGCTTCCAGCAGCAGGTGGACGAAGACCGATACCTGTTTCAGCGGAATGCGAAAATTGGCGCCGATACCGAGAAGCCCGGTGCCTATGCTGGTGGCCCCGTCAACGCTGATCGCCCTGCCGTTCAGAAAGGCGCCTTCACCTTTTTTCGCGACAAAAACATCGCCCGATGTCGGCTGGCAGATAAGGCCGAGTACGGTTTCGTCGCCTTTCATGACGGCGATCGAAATGCACCACTGGTCGATGCCGTGCACGAAGCAGCTCGTGCCATCGATGGGATCGACGACCCAGAGATAGCCGGACGGACCCTCGGCCAATCCCTCCTCCTCGCCGAGAACGCCGTCATCGGGAAAGGCGGCAGCGATGCGATCGCGGATCATCGCCTCCACGGCCTTGTCGGCCTGGCTCACCACATCCTGGCCGTTCAGCTTGTGGCCTGTTTCCAGCGAGGCGAGATCGGAGAAAAAGGAAAGCGCCTTTCCCGCCGCGTCGAGGATTACGTCCCTGGCAAGAACGAAGCGGGCATCATCAGGAAATTCGCAATGCATGGGAAACTTTCGAAAGGGAATCAGGGCCTGAAGCTCTGGCGGATGACGAGCTCCGGAATGACGCGTTCATAGCCCGGCGGCAAGTCCGGATTTGCGAGGCGCCGTTCCATCAGCTCGACGGCTCGCATTGCCATGACGAGCGGGTCCTGGCGGAAAGTGGTCAGCTGATAGCTGAGCCAGGACGCTTCGGGAACGTCGTCGAAACCGATGATGGCGACATCTTCGGGAATCCTGAGCTTCACCACCTGCCGCACATGATCCATGAGGCCGAAGGCGATCTGGTCGTTGGCGCAATAGACCGCGTCCGGGTGCACGGCGTTCGAGAACAGGGCGCGGCCTGCGGCAATTCCGCTCTCGTAATCCGAATCCGCTCCGCGGCCGATAAAGACTTCGGCACCGAGCCCTTCGGCCGTCGACAGAAAGGCGCTTTCGCGCTCGATGATGCTCGGTGTGCCGGTGTTGGAACCGGCAACCGCCAGCCGCCGCCGCCCGGCCTCGAAGAACACGGTCGCCGCCTTGCGCGAGGCTTCCGAGTTGCCGGCGCGCACATGATCTGCATCCGGTTCGGAACGGCCGATGACGATGAGCGGCTGACCGTTACGCTGGGCAAGCTCAAAGAAGCTCGCCGGGGGCGAGCCCGACAGAATGATGATCGCCTCGGCACGATGGCCGATCAGCATCTTCTGGGCAGCCAGCAGTTCATCCTCGGTCTGGCCGGTGTTGATGAGGATCGGAATGCTGCCGCGCTGGATCAGGAATTTGGCAAGCGCTGCGGCGAGATGGGCGCGAAATCCGATCTCCGGCTTGGTGGCGACGATGCCGACGAGGCGGCTCTGATTGGCAAGCACGCCGCGGGCAAGATCGTTGACATGGTAGCCGAGCTCCTGGGCTGCGCGCAGCACCTTCTCGCGCGTCGCGGGCGCAACGCTGGCCCCTGGCGTGAATGTTCGCGATACCGCCGAGCGGGAAACGCCGGCAAGCTGCGCCACCTGCTCGGCGCTCACGAAACGCATGCGCTCCTTCTTCGGCGCCTTCCCGCCGTTCGCAGGACCATCACTCATCGGCTTTCCCTCAATACCCTACATCCGCCTGCCAAAACGATGCGACGAACCGCGCCGGAGATCGGTACAGGACGGGTCGCGGAAGGATGGATGATGCGATCTGGCAATCCCCCGCAGCACATGTACAGGGAGGCAATGGCAGCAAGTTGACATTGGTCGGGCCGCGGCGCTGACCACTATTTGTCGTTTCAGGAACCGGTCCATTTCTCCGCCCGTTGCACAGGTGCAATCATGTCGCACAGCCGTGCAATTGCCCGAGCCGAGAAGTAGCGGCGGTTCTTTGCAGCCGCATGACAGATGGCGGATTTTTCCGGCTGGGCGGAGCGAGCCGTAACCGACGTCGCCGGTGGCTTCCGTCTATTCGGGTGGAGCGAGGCCGAGATTGCGGCTGCAATCCCGGCCGAAAGGGGCGAAAGGCAGCGGCGATGACCAAGGATCAGGCCAGCGCCGCCTCAATGCATTACGGATTCTCCAGATCCGCTAGTCGCAGACCCGTACGGTTTCCGTGTGATAGCCGCCGTCATAGCGGTTGCGGACGTCGCGGTCCTCATACCAGCATCTCGGGGGCGGCGGGCCGGCATCATAGTAGCGAGGGCCATCGACGTAGCGCGGACCGCTGTTGACGATTGTGCCGCCGATCAGGCCGCCGACCACACCCGCCGCAAGGCCGCCGGCAATGGCACGCCCAGTATTGTCGTGGTGATGATGGTCGCGTGCCGCAGCAGGCTGGACAGCCGAGCCCATTAGGGCCGTCGCGATCAACAGACCGCTAACAATTCTCTTCATGACATTCTCCTTAGTGGCAGATCGCCCCTATAGGAGATAAATGCCTCAGAACGGCGTTTGTTCGTCGAAATCTTGCGCCTTTTGAGGCAAGGCAGCTCAAAAGGCGGCGGCGAGGGTTCCATTTTGCGCGTTTTTACAGCGGAAAAGCGAAATTCGTCGTGGACTATGCGCAACGGCAACCGAGGGTGTCAGGTCGCCGATTCCGTCACCGTCTCTTCCCGCACGTCCTCGGGAATATCGTCGAAGGACGCGTAGTTGAGGTTATAGAGCTTCGAATAGAGCTTGCCGTTTTTCATCAGCTGCTGGTGATTGCCGCTTTCGACGATCTCGCCATTCTGCAGCACGATGATGCGATCGGCTTCGCGGATCGTCGCCAGCCGGTGGGCGATGACGAGGCCGGTGCGGTTTTCGAGCAGCTTCACCAGCGCCTTCTGGATCAGCATCTCGGTATAGCTGTCGATATTGGCGGTTGCTTCGTCGAGGACGAGGATCTTGGCGTCCGCCACCAGAGCCCGGGCGAAGGAGAGAAGCTGGCGCTGGCCGAGCGAAAGATTGCCGCCACGCTCACCAAGCATGCTGTCATAGGCTTGGGGCAGACGCATGATGAAATCATGCGCGCCGACCGCCTTGGCGGCTTCGATCACCTGTTCGCGCGTGGCCTCCGTCTTGTGGTAGCGGATGTTTTCGAAGACGGTGCCGGTGAAGAGGAAAGGTTCCTGCAGCACCATGGCGATCTGCTGGCCGAGAGAATCCTGCGTGAGTTCGCGCACGTCATGGCCGCCGACCATGACCTGTCCCTGCTGCACTTCGTAGAAGCGGTGGATCAGCGACATGCAGCTCGATTTGCCCGAGCCGGTCGGGCCGACAAGGGCGACCGTCTCGCCCGGATTGACCCGGAAGCTCACATGCTTGAGCACCGGATGCTTGGGATTGTAGCCGAACACGACATCGCGGAATTCGACGGAGCCGTCCATGTCGGGTGACAATATCTTGGCATCCGGAGCATCCTGGATTTCGACCGGCACGTCGAGCACGTCGGTCAGCCGCTGGCCGGACGCCATGGCGCGCTGCATGACCGAATATTGCAGCGTCAGCGAGCGGATAGGGTCGAAGAAGCGCTGGATGTAGAAGAGGAAGGCGACGAGAACGCCGACGTCCAGCGCCTGGTTCAGCACACGCGCGCCGCCGACAACGATGACGAGCGCCATGGCGATACCGGTCAGCGTATCGACGATCGGCACCATGATCTGCGCGTAGCGCGCTGCCGTCAGATGCGTCAGCAGGTTGGCATGCGCCTTGTCGTCGTAGAGCGTGAAGTTGACCTCCTGCCGGTCCATGCTCTGGACGGCGCGCACGCCGTGGATCGCTTCGGCAAGCGCGCCGTTTGCCACCGAATTCGTCTCATGGGCGGCCATGAAGGACTTGCGGGCAAGCGGCAGCCAGAACAGGCGCACCACGAAGAGCACCGGCAGCACGGAAAGCGTCAGCAAACCGAGCTTGAAGTCGAGATAAAGCATCACGAAGACGATGCCGAAGAGCAGGAAGATATCGCCCACCGACAGCACGCAGGTTTCCAGGAATTCCTGCATCGAGTTGACGTCGCCCTGCAGGCGCGACATCAGCCGGCCGACCTCGGTCTTGTCCATGAAGGAGAGCGAAACGCGCTGGAGATGTGAGAACATCGCCTTGCGGATATCGAAGAGCACGTTTTCCGCCACACCGCCGACCAGCGTTTCCTGCCAGTAGCTGGCGCCATAGTTGATGAGGATGGCGACGAGGAAGGCGAGGATCGCCCAGGTCAGTGCCGAGCCGCTCTCGTTCGCCTGCATGCCATGGTCGATGGCGTAGCGGATGATCAGCGGAATGAGAAGCTGCATGCCGGTAAAGACCAGAACCGAGATCACCGACAGGATGACGTCGCGCCGGTAGGGATGCACGAAGGCCCAGATGCGCTTGACGATGTTGGAATCGAAGACCTTGCCGAAGATCTCTTCTTCGACGCGCTGCGATCCGACGACTGCCCTCGGCGGGCGTCTGCCATCCTCGCGAACGTCCGGACGCTCGGTTTCCAGTTCCTCGGCCATCGTGTTTCCTCCTGCGCCGGTTTCTTACGCGCTCAAAGCGTCGTCGCCCGGTCGCACCTGCAAATCGTAAAGCGCCTTGTATCGCCCGCCGAGCGCCAGCAGCGCCTCATGCGTGCCCTGTTCGACGATGCGGCCGTCCTCGATGAAGAAGATCTTGTCGGCATGCATCAGCGAGCTCAGGCGGTGGGCGACGATGATCGTCACGCGATCGGCGGCATAGCGGCGCATGGCGCTGCGGATGCGCTGCTCGGTCGCCGCGTCGATCGCCGCCGTCGAATCGTCGAAGACCATGACGGCGGGCTTGAGCATCAGCGCGCGGGCGATCGAAAGCCTCTGGCGCTGGCCGCCCGAAAGCGAGACGCCGCGTTCGCCGACGACCGTGCCGTAGCCGGTCGGCAGGCCGAGAACGTAGTTATGGAGCTGCGCGCTTTCGCTGGCGCGTTCGATGCGGCTTTCCTTGGCCCAGGGATCGCCATAGGCGATGTTGTTTTCGATCGTCGTGGTGAACAGGAAGGAATCCTGCTGCACGACGGCAACGGAGCGGCGCAGCGACTGCAGCGTCGTCTTGCGGATATCCTGCCCGTCAATGGTGATCCTGCCCGCCGTTGCATCGTAGAATCTCGGGATCAGGTGCGCGAGCGTCGACTTGCCGCTGCCGGGGGGGCCGACGATGCCGATCGTCTCGCCGCGCTTTGCCTCGAAGCTGATGTCGTGCAGGACCTCGTGCATCGGGGAGGCCGGATAGGCGAAGCTGACATTCTCGAAGCGAAGCGTGCCGTCCGTGATCGTCAATTCCTTGGCATCGGGTGCGTCGCGCACGGCGATTTCAAGGTCCAGCAGTTCGAAGAGGCGTGTGCCGCAGGTCGAGGCGCGGGCAAAGGCGTTGACCATCAGACCGAGCTGGCGCACGGGCATCTGCAGAATGGTCATGAAGGTCAGGAACGAGGCGAGCGTACCGACGGTGATCTCGCCGGAATGCACTTTGCCGCCGCCGACCCATAGAACCAGACCCATCGCCGCGAAGAAGGAGAAGGTCATGGCGCTGGTGTTGACGACGCGGATGCCGACGCGCTGATGGGCAAGCTCCAGCGCATTCTTCGAGGCCGCTTCGAATTTCGAAAGCTCGTGTTCCTGCGCGGCGAAGGCGCGGACGACACGAATGCCGCCGAGGTTTTCCTCCATGATGCGCGTCAGCACCGACAGCCGCTGCTGCAGGTCGAGCCATGTGGCGCGCAGGCGAAGCTGCGTGACCGAAGAGCGCCAGCCGACGAAAGGTACGAAGGAGAGCGCCAGCAGGCCGAGCACGACATCCGTCGACAGCAGCATATAGGCGCCGATACCGATCAGCATGGAAAGCAGGAAGACGCGCACGAGTGCGGTCGAAAAATACATGCGCACCCCTTCCAGATCGAGCAGGCCGACGGTGATGAGGTCGCCCGAATGCACGCTGTCGTGGAAGGAAAAGGAAAGGCGCTGGATCTTTTCGTAGCACGCAAGGCGCAATTCGTAGCCCATATGGTGGCCGACCGCCTCGCTGTAATAGTTCTGGATCATCGTGAAGATGCCGCGCAGGATGCTGGCGCCCAAAAGCAGCAGCGCCGTCGTCAGGAGCGCATCCTGCGCCTGCTGGCCGATCGTGCCGCCATGCAGCGCCACCTGCGTATGGTCGACCGCCTGGCCGAGCAGGCGAGGGATCAGGAGCTGGAAGGTGGAGGCGATCAGCGTCGCGCTGATGGCGAGGCCTGCCTGCCAGGGATGGCGGAAGGCCATGACGGTGATGCGGAACAGCGTAAAGAGGCCCTTGCCCCACCCTGCCGCGGTTGCAAGCGCCATCGAAGCCGAAGGCTTCGTCGCGCGTATGGACGCATCGCTGCTCACGGTATTTTTTCCAATAGATGTGTGCTCGGACCAAGTGGCCCGGAAAGACGGCAAATCCATGAAGGGATTGATAGCGCACCCACATTTGCCGATTCCGGCAGGGGGTTCAAGTAAAGAATTCACCAGTCGGTTATTTTTACGTGAGCCTTCCTCGCTTTGGACGGTAGCGTTACCGTACGCGGCCGCCGCCCACACGCAGGAGGCGTATTTTTCTGCCTGAAAACGAAAGCCCCGCAGCGGCGCGTCGCCAGTGGAAATCCGCGTCCGGCGCATGTATGGTCCCCTCGCCAACCAGCAGAAGAGGGCGTTCGATGTCATCCACGGTCCGGATTGCAAATCAGTTTCTCACTGTCGACGTTTCCTCGCTCGGCGCCGAGATGCAGGCGCTGACGTCGAACGACGGGCGCTCCTGGGTCTGGAACGGCGATGCCGCCTTTTGGACCGGCCGTTCGCCGATCCTGTTTCCGATGGTCGGCAAGGCGCCGAACGACACGTTGAAGGTCGGCGGCCACAGCGCGCCGATGGCCCAGCACGGTTTTGCCCGCCGCAGCGAATTCGTCCTGGCGTCCTCTTCAGAAACAAGCTGCCGCTACGAGCTTGCCGCATCCGAAACGACGAAGGCGGTCTACCCCTTCGATTTTCTGCTGGCGGTTATCCATAGCGTCGAAGGCCGGGCTCTGACCGTTGCCGCCGAAGTCACCAACCGCGACATCAGGCCGATGCCTTTCGGCCTCGGCTTCCATTCCGCTTTCCTCTGGCCGCTGCCGGGCGCTGCAGACAAGCCGCACAGCGTCACGCTCGACAACGGCGCCGAGCCGGCGCTCGTGCGGCTGGAAGGCGGCCTGATCTCGCCGAAGAAGCTGGCATCGCCCTTCAAGGCGGGCAGCCTGGTGCTTGACCATTCGATGTTCGAGCAGGATGCGATGATCTTCCCGGAAGGTGCCGGCCCCGGCTTGCGTTATGGGGCCGAAGGCGGCCCAGCCATACATTTCAGCTTCGAGAACCTGCCCAATCTGGCGCTCTGGACCAGGCCCGGTGCGCCCTTCCTCTGTGTCGAACCCTGGCACGGAACGGCTGCCGAAAACGGCGGTCCGGACGATCTGGAGGGCCGCCCCTATACGAAGGTGCTTGCCCCGGGGGAAACGGCGCGCTTTTCCTTCACCGTCGAGATTCTCGCATAGGCCGGATTCGTTTTCCGTTTTGAATCAGCGCGTTGAGCGGGTGGCAAAATAAACTTCTTGCCACCTCCTGTTTTTCGCGCTTTCATACACGACTAGTTTAATAGACTATGGGCTGGAACGAGAGTGCCCCTTCCAGCCAACGGTTCCGGACGGAACCCGATTTAGTGGCGAACGTTTTGCGTGGCCGCGTGAACCTGCCCAACGCATGGCCTCAGACGTCCTGCGTTGAAACCTCGATCGAGACACATGCGGATGAGCCGCAAGGGAGTTGAGATGACGGTTCAGGGACTCTTTTCCGGGAAGGCGAATGCGGCCGCGCAGATTTCCGCCGTGCCGCGCATTGCAATCGTTGGTCGTGGCTTTTCCGGCATGATGATGGCGGTGGCGCTGATGCGCACGGTGCGTGCGCCGTTCCACCTCCAGCTTTTCGATCCGAACTCCACGGTCAATGGTGGCCAGGCATTGGCGTCGGCACGGTCCTCGACCATTCTCAATACGCGTGTGCGCGACCTTTCCGTTTCGCTCGGCGATCCCGACGATTTCAACGACTGGCTCTGTAGCAACGCCGAATTCCGCGCCGCCGTGCCGGCCGCAATCCCGGGCTTCCGGCAGATCTTCGTCCCCCGGGAAATCTTCAGCGACTACGTCTACCAGCGCTTTTCCGAAGCGCTTGCCGCCCGCCGGGACATCACCGTGCAGGTCTGTCATGATCCGGTCGTCGCAATCCGCAGGAGCCACGGCAGCCGGTTCCTGCTTGAGAGCGCCAATCCGTCCAATCCGCTTTTCGACACCGTGATCCTGGCGACCGGCTACGGCTTGCCTCGACCCGAGGCCGAGGAGCAGGAGATCCCGCCGGTCAGGGCGCAGCGCCTCGTCGCCCGGCCGCATACGGTGCTGCTCGGCAGCGGCATCCGCGTCGTGGACCAGCTGCTGCAGCTTCGCGACGCCGGTTATGCCGGACAGGTAACGATCGTTTCGCGGCACGGTTTCCTGCCGCAGAGTCACACGCCGAATTCCGCCGATCCGGTCTTCCCCGCCGAAGCGCTGCCGCAGAGCCTGCCCGAGATCGTCAGGTTCATCCGCCAGGCCTGCCGCGAGGCGGAAGAGGAGGGGCGAAGCTGGCAGTCGGTCATGAACGGTCTTCGCAGGCACGCCCGTTCGCTCTGGCGGTCGCTGCCCGCCCGCGAGAAGCGTCAATTCAACCGGCATCTGCGGGCGATCTATGACAGTCATCGCAACCGCCTGCCGGAAACCATGTATCTGCGCCTCAAGCGGGAACTTGCCGAGGGCCGTACGGTGCTCAGGCGCGGCCGCGCCGGGCGCAGGGGTTTGAGCGGCCTGTTCTTCACGCCCGCCGGTTCGTCGGGCGAGGAGGTCATCCACGCCGAACGCATCATCGATTGCCGCTGCCACGCGCCTGATCTATCGGCCCCTTTGATTCAGAGCTTGATTGCGGCACGTCTCGCCATGCCTGACGAGCTTGCGCTTGGGCTGGCGGTCAACGCCCGGGGCGAACCGTTCCTGGACGACGGTTCGGCAATCGACGGGCTTTTTGCGGTCGGGCCGCTCGGCCTCGGCAGCCTGCCCGACATCGATCTCGTGCCTGAGATCGTCACGCAGGCCTATGCGGCGGCGGAACGGATCGCGGAACGCTTCTATCCGCAGAGCAAGGCCGTCTGAGGAAATTCCCGGCCGTTCTGGAACCATCGGCGCGAGCCGGCGTTATATTGCGCTGGTAAATCGTTTGAGGGGCAGATGGAAGCCGTGGATCGATATGATACGTCTCTTCGGGACGAGGGGCGTTTCCGGGTGCTCGTCGATGCCGTTGCCGACCATGCGATCTATATGCTGAGCCCTGAAGGTCATGTGGCGAGCTGGAACCCCGGCGCCCAGCGTTTCAAAGGGTATCGCGCTTCCGAAATCCTCGGCAAGCATTTCTCCTGTTTCTATCTCGAGGCCGACAGGGAAGCCGGTCTGCCCGCGCGGGCGCTTGCAATTGCCGCGACGGAAGGACGCTTCGAGGGGCAGGGCTGGTGCCAGCGCAAGGACGGTACGCGCTTCTGGGCACATGTCATCATCGATCCGATCCGTCATACGTCCGGCGAGCTGATCGGCTTTGCCAAGATCACTCGCGACCTGACGGAACGCAGGGCGGCGGAGAATGCGCTGAAGCGCAGGGAAGAGCAGTTTCGTCTTCTCGTTCAGGGCGTCTCCGACTATGCGATCTACATGCTCGACCCGGAAGGCAATGTGGCGAGCTGGAATTCCGGTGCCGAACGCATCAAGGGTTACAGCTCGCAAGAGATTATCGGCCGGCATTTCTCCACGTTCTACACCGATGAGGACCGTCTTGGCGGATTGCCTGAGCGTGCGCTGGCCACTGCCAGCCGCGACGGACGGTTCGAAAAGGAAGGTTGGCGTGTGCGCAAGGACGGTTCACGCTTCTGGGCAAGCGTCGTGATTGACGCGATCAGGGACGATTTCGGCGAGATCATCGGCTTTGCCAAGATTACCCGCGACATTACCGAGAAGCTGGAAACGCAGCGTGCGCTGGAGCGAACCCGCGAAGAGCTTTTCCAGGCGCAGAAGATGGAGGCGATCGGCCAACTGACCGGCGGGATCGCGCACGATTTCAACAATCTGCTGATGGCGGTGCTGGGCAGTCTCGAAATCCTCAAGAAGCGCATGCCGCAGGATCCCGCTCTGTCGCCGCTTGTCGACAATGCCATGCTCGGGGCGCAGCGCGGCGCGGCGCTCACCCAGCGCATGCTCGCCTTTTCCCGCCGTCAGGAACTGCAGGTGGAAAGGATCGATGTTTCCGATCTTCTGCGCGGCATGATGGACATGGTCTCGCGGTCGCTTGGCCCGATCGCGACGCTTGAAACCGAGTTTCCCGAGAACCTGCCCATGATCGCGACCGACCCGAACCAGCTGGAAACGGCGGTTCTCAACCTTGTCGTCAATGCCCGCGACGCCATGCCTGGCGGCGGGCTTATCAGGATCAAAGCCTCCGAAGAGATGGTGCCTGACGGCAGCACCTTGCCGGCCGGCCATTACGTGCGCGTCGCCGTCGCCGACGAGGGCGAAGGCATGGACGAAGAGACGCTGAAGCAAGCGGCGACCCCATTCTTCACGACCAAGGGCGTCGGCAAGGGAACCGGCCTCGGCCTTTCCATGGTGCAGGGTCTCGCCGGCCAGTCCGGCGGCAGGCTCGTGCTCAAGAGCCGGCTTGGGCAAGGCACCACCGCCGAGCTGTGGTTTCCGGTCACGCAGGCCGAAAAACCGGCCGAACCGCCGGACCCGCCTATGCCCGAACCCGTCACCGGCCTGCGGCCGTTGCGCATCCTTGCCGTCGATGACGACGGACTGGTTCTGATGAACACGGCGCTGATGCTGGAAGATCTCGGCCATACCGTGTTCGAGGCGACAGCCGGCGCCGATGCGCTCGACATCCTCCGCCGGGAAAAGGTCGATCTCGTTATCTCCGACCACGCCATGCCCCGCATGACCGGCTCCCAGCTTGCAGCCGCGATCCGCAGCGAATGGCCGGACATACCGATCATCCTGGCGACCGGCTTTGCCGAGATTCCGGAAGGCGCCGATATCATCGACGTACCGCGGCTCGGCAAACCCTTTTCGCAAGTCCAGCTTGCCGAAGCGATTGGCCGGGTCGTGGTTTGACGCCTGTCCCGGCAACAGGGTGCGGTTTGAGATTGTGATCAATGGCGGGGCCGGGGGCGCCGCGACCGCTTACCGTCCCCGGCGCGCCTTGACCTCGTTTCTCACAATATAGGCGAGCAGCCCTGCCACCATGATTGCCAGCACATACCAGGTGATCGCATAGACGAGGTGGTTGTTCGGGAAGTCCAGGACCGTCAGCCCGCCCACAGGCAGGCCGCCGGCATTGGCGGTCGCGTCCGCGTCGATGAAGAAGGGCGCGGCCTCCGCAATTCCGCGCTTGCCGGCAATGGCTGCGACATCGCGCGAATACCAACGGTCGGCAGCCGGATCGTTGGAGCGCAGCAGCATGCCCTTCGGCTCGCTCATGCGCATCAGCCCGGTGACATTGGCCGCTCCGACGATTTCGCTGTCCGGTCGCGAGGCCGGGTCGCGGCGGTCTGGCGGCACGAAGCCACGGTTGACGAGGATCGCGCTGCCGTCCGCGAGCCGGAGCGGCGTCAGCACCCAATAACCGGCGCCAAGCGCCGTCGATGCCGTGACCAGCGTTTCCTTGTCGTTTTCGAACGTGCCGGATGCCGTCACCCGCCGGTATTCGTCATCGGCGGCGTTGACCTTGCTCCAGTCCGCCTGCGCGGGCGGAGCGACGGGTTCGGCGTGGACGCGCGCATCGACGCGGGCGATCAGATCGAGCTTCCAGGAAAGACGATGGACCTGCCACGTGCCGAGGGCAATCAGCAGGGCGACGAGCGCCAGCAGGCCAAGGCCGAGGATGGCAAGTGTGACGGCCGAACGCGGCTTGTCCTGTTGCTCGGAAGAGGTGTCGGTCATGGAACCGTAACGGGCGGCGTCGCCGCCGCCCGTCCTTTTGCCGTTACGGCATGTTCTTCATCATTTCGGGGCTCATCGGCATCATGTTCGTATTCAGATGATACATGACCCAGAGCGAGCCCGAGAGCGCGATCGCCACGATGATGATCGTGAAGATCAGCGCCATGATCGTCCAGCCGCCTTCCGACTTCGTGTTCATGTGCAGGAAGTAGATCATGTGGACGACGATCTGCACGGCGCCGAGCGCCATGACCACGATGGCGGTGGCGGTCGGGCTTGCGAACACGTCTGCCATGACCAGCCAGAAGGGAATGGCAGTCAGGATGACCGACAGGACAAAGCCCGTCATGTAGCTCTTGAACGTGCCGTGGCCGGCCTGATGCCCGTGGCTGTGGCCGTGGTGAGCCTCGTGGGCATCCTCATGTGCGGGTGCTTGCGAACTCATCCAAGAACTCCCATCAGGTATACGAAGGAAAAGACGCCGATCCAGACGACGTCGAGGAAGTGCCAGAACATCGAAAGGCACATCAGGCGGCGGCGGTTGGCCTCGATCAGGCCGTGCATGGACACCTGCACCATCAGCGTGACCAGCCAGATGATGCCGAAGGTCACGTGCAGACCGTGCGTGCCGACCAGCGTGAAGAAGGACGACAGGAAGGCGCTGCGCTGCGGGCCGGCACCCTCGCGGATAAGGTGGACGAACTCGTAGAGTTCGAGGCCGATGAAGGCCGCGCCGAAGAGGCCGGTGATCGCCAGCCAGAACAGCGTTTCCGCCTTTGCGTTCCGTTCCATCTGCAGCATCGCAAAACCATAGGTGATGGAAGAGAGCAGCAGCATCGAGGTGTTGATCGCCACCATCGGCAGATCGAAGAGATCGGCCGGCGACGGGCCTGCCGCATAGCTGCGACCGAGCACGGCATGGGTGGCAAAGAGCACCGAGAAGATCAGGCAGTCGCTCATCAGATAGAGCCAGAAGCCGAGATTGGTGCTGTTCTCGGGGTGATGATCTTCCGTGAGATAGAATTCAGGCTTTTCGGCCGTGTCGATAGAATGATCGCTCATGGTCTCTTACACCTGCTCGGCAAGAAGCTTGGTGCGCTTGCCTTCCGTTTCGGTGACTTCATCGGCGGGGATGTAGAAGTCGCGCTTGTAGTTGAACGTATGGCCGATCGCCACGACGAACATGGCGACGGCGGAGAGAACGACCAGCCACCACATGTACCAGATCAGGCCGAAGGCGAGTGCCACGCTGATGGCGGACAGGATCGCGCCTGTGCCCGTGTTCTTCGGCATATGGATCGGCTTGAAGCCGCCGAGCGGACGCTCGTAGCCGCGGTTCTTCATGTCGTACCAGCTGTCGTGATCGTGAACGACCGGCGTGAAGGCGAAGTTATAGTCCGGCGGCGGCGAAGACGTCGACCATTCCAGGGTGCGGCCGTCCCACGGATCGCCGCTGTCGTCGCGCAGTTCCTCGCGCTTGCGGAAGGAGACGACGATCTGGATCAGGAAGGAGGCAATGCCGATCGCGATCAGGCCGACGCCGAAAGCGGCGATGATGAACCAGATCTGCAGCGACGGATCGTCGAACTGGCTCATGCGGCGGGTGACACCCATCAGGCCGAGCACGTAGAGCGGCATGAAGGCGAACCAGAAGCCGATCTGCCAGAACCAGAAGCTCATCTTGCCCCAGAAGGGGTCGAGCTTGAAGCCGAAAGCCTTCGGGAACCAGTAGTTCACGCCGGCGAACATGCCGAAGAGAACGCCGCCGATGATCACGTTGTGGAAGTGGGCGATCAGGAACAGCGAGTTGTGCAGCACGAAGTCGGCCGGCGGGACGGCGAGCATGACGCCGGTCATGCCGCCGATGACGAAAGTCACCATGAAACCGACGGTCCACAGCATCGGCACTTCATAGCGGATACGGCCGCGATACATGGTGAAGAGCCAGTTGAACATCTTCGCCCCTGTCGGGATCGAGATGATCATCGTGGTGATGCCGAAGAAGGAGTTGACCGAAGCGCCCGAGCCCATCGTGAAGAAGTGGTGCAGCCACACGAGGTAGGACAGGATCATGATGACGCAGGTGGCGTAGACCATGGAGGCGTAGCCGAACAGGCGCTTGCCGGAGAAGGTCGCGACCACTTCCGAGAAGATGCCGAAGGCCGGCAGAACCAGGATGTAGACTTCCGGATGGCCCCAGATCCAGATGAGGTTGATATACATCATCGGATTGCCGCCGAGGTCGTTCGTGAAGAAGTTCGTGCCGGCGTAGCGGTCGAGCGACAGCAGGGCGAGGGTGGCCGTCAGGATCGGGAAGGACGCGACGATCAGGATGTTGGTGCAGAGCGCGGTCCAGGTGAAGACCGGCATCTTCATGAAGGTCATGCCCGGCGCGCGCATCTTCACGATGGTTGCGATCAGGTTGATGCCCGACAGCGTGGTGCCGACACCGGCGACCTGCAGGCCCCAGATATAATAGTCGACGCCGACATTCGGACTATACGCTATCCCCGACAGCGGCGGGTAGGCGAGCCAGCCGGTCTGGGCGAATTCGCCGATGAAGAGCGAAATCATGATGATGATCGCGCCTGCCGTCGTCATCCAGAACGAGAAATTGTTGAGGAACGGGAAGGAGACGTCGCGCGCGCCGATCTGCAGCGGCACCACGAAGTTCATGAGCCCGGTGACGAAGGGCATCGCCACGAAGAAGATCATGATGACGCCGTGGGCGGTGAAAATCTGGTCGTAATGGTGCGGCGGAAGGTAGCCTTCATTGCCGTTGAAGGCGATCGCCTGCTGCACGCGCATCAGGATGGCGTCGGAGAAGCCGCGCAACAGCATGATGACGGCAAGGATCACATACATGATGCCGATCTTCTTGTGATCGACGCTGCAGATCCAGTCACGCCAGAGCGGACCCCAGAAGTTGAAATAGGTGATGATGCCGAGCACCGCGATGGCGCCGATGACGACGCCGATGAAAGTCACGACCAGGATCGGCTCGTGATAGGGGATGGCGTCGAGGGTCAACCGGCCGAAGATGAACTTCAGGAGGTCAGGATTGGAAAACATGGAACAACCCGTTCATTATGTCTTGCGACGCAAAGCGCCAGGTTAATTGTTATTGCGGCTGCGCCGGCGCAGGATCGCCGCCATTGCTCATGCCGGGCATGGAATGGCCGTCATGCTGCATGTCCATTCCGGGCATGTTCTGCATGCTGTCGCCCTCGGTGCTTTGGGCAGGCTCGCTGCCTTCTTCCGCATGGCGGTTGTCGTAAGTCAGCTTTTCGCGGTTTTCTTCGCTTTCCTTGCCGCCGCCACCCATCATGTCGATGTGCATCATCTCGTTCATGCACATCTTGCCGGGCGTGGCACACATGTTGAGGATTGCGTCGTAAAGGTCGGCATCGGCGCTGGCATAATAGTGCACCGGCTCCTTCTCGCTCGGTTTTTCGAGCTTGAGATAGGCGTCGCGGCTCAGCATCGTGCCCCGCTGCTTGACCTGGGCTACCCAGGCATCGAAGCCCTGCTGGTTCAGGCCGTGGAACTTGAAGCGCATGTGCGAGAAGCCTTCGCCGCTGTAATTGGCGGAGAAGCCGTCATATTCGCCTTCCTTGTTGATGACGGCGTGCAGCTTCGTTTCCATGCCCGGCATGGCGTAGATCTGGCCGGCAAGCGCGGGGATGTAGAAGGAGTTCATCACCGAGGAGGCGGTGATCTTGAAATTGATCGGCACGTCGACCGGCGCTGCAAGCTCGTTGACGGTGGCAATGCCGAGGTCCGGATAGAAGAACAGCCATTTCCAGTCGAGCGCCACGACCTCCACGATCAGCGGCTTGGTATCCGCCGGAATGGCGCGGTCTGCGTCGATGCGGTCCAGCGGCCGGTAGGGATCAAGCTTATGCGTGGAAATCCACGTGACCGCGCCGAGCGCGATGATGATTGCAAGCGGCGCCGACCAGATCACGATTTCGAGACGGGTCGAATGGTGCCATTCCGGCGCGTAGGTCGCAGCCGTGTTGGAGCGCCGGTAGCGCCAGGCGAAAAATAACGTGAGGAAGATCACCGGAACGATGATCAGCAGCATCAGCACCGTCGAGACGATGATGAGGTCGCGCTGTTGGGCAGCAATATCACCCGAAGGCGACATGACCACCATGTTGCATCCTGCCAAAAAAAACAGCGGCAAGATTAATAGAAGGCGGGAAAACTTCGGCAGTTTTTGCACGTCTCTAAGCTCTTTTTGTTTCGTTCGATTGCCGACTAAAGCACTGGCACGAGCAGCGATATGAGGTCTTTGGTCGCAGTGCAACATGCATTTCGCACCGCGGGAGAAGTCAGCTTCCACGGCGCCCATAAAATCCTGATGAAAGAAAGAAGGAATTTTCCCGGCGCCGCCTCGTGTATAGCTGAAAAGCGAAGCTTTGCCCAATAAAACTCTGGAATAGGTTGGCATAGGTATCACGCGATTTTTCCGTCGCAGCGATTTTTGAGGATTCAGCGGCAACTATTTGCGCAATCAGGACTTGATAAGCTGCAAATATGGAACAAGATCAGCGTGAGGCGCTTTGCAAAAAGCACCTTAAACGAGGGAGGCGTTTCATATGGCTACTGTAGCCCATTTAGGACCATCATCATCATCGCTGGAACGGGATGCGCGGCGCATTCACGACGACAAGCCGGTTTCGCCCGGCAGCATCGCCGTCGGCGTGGTGATCGGTCGCATGTCGGAGTTTTTTGATTTCTTCGTTTACGGCCTCGCATCCGTACTTGTCTTTCCGCAGCTCGTCTTTCCCTTTGCGCCGGACCGGCTGACGGCCACGCTCTATTCTTTCGCCATTTTCTCGCTGGCCTTTCTCGCCCGTCCGGTCGGCTCCGTCGTCTTCATGACGATCGACCGTCTCTACGGGCGCGGCACCAAGCTCACCATTGCGCTTTTCCTGCTCGGCGGCTCGACGGCATCGATCGCCTTCCTGCCGGGCTATGACGAGATCGGCTACTGGTCGATTGCGCTATTGGCGCTGTTCCGGCTCGGCCAGGGCTTCGCGCTCGGCGGCGCCTGGGACGGACTTGCCTCGCTTCTGGCGCTCAACGCGCCGCCGAATCATCGCGGCTGGTATGCGATGATCCCGCAGCTTGGCGCGCCGATCGGTTTTGCGCTGGCGAGCATCCTGTTCGGCTATTTCGTGGCCAACCTGTCGTCGGAAGACTTCCTCTCCTGGGGCTGGCGCTATCCGTTCTTCGTCGCCTTCGCGATCAACGTCGTCGCGCTCTTTGCCCGTCTTCGGCTTGTGATGACCAAGGAATTCGGCACGCTGCTGGAACAGCACGAGCTTGAAGCAGCACCGATCCTCGACGTGCTGCGTGTTCATGGCCGCGATATCCTGATCGGCGCTTTCGTGCCGCTCGCAAGCTTTGCCATGTTCCACCTCGTCACCATCTTCCCGCTCGGCTGGATGAGCCTTTACGGCAACCAGCCGATCGGCGCCTTCATGGTGGTGCAGGTCATCGGCGCGATGGTCGGCTTTGTTGCCATCATTGCCTCGGGCGTGATCGCCGACCGCATCGGCCGGCGCAAGCAGCTTGCGATCTGCGCTGTGCTGATCGCGATCTTCAGCTTCATCGGCCCGTTCCTGATTGGCGCCGGCAATAGCGGTCATGACGCCTTCGTCATCATGGGCTTCGGTGTGCTCGGCCTTTCCTTCGGTCAGGCGACCGGCTCGATCTCGTCGCGCTTCGGCCGCGGCTATCGCTACACCGGTGCGGCTTTCACCTCAGACCTTGCCTGGTTGATCGGTGCCGGCTTCGCACCGCTGGTGGCCCTTAGCCTGTCAAGCCAGTTCGGCCTGACCTTCGTCGGCTACTACCTGCTCTCGGGCGCGATCTGCACGCTCGCGGCGCTTGCTTTCAACAGGGCGCTGGAACAGCGCGAATAGGGCACAGACAGGCACAACGAAAAGGCCCGCGCGGGGAGCCGGCGGGCCTTTTTGATATCAATTTTTGAATTTCACTGCGCCATCTGCGGCTGCTTGGCGGCGCGCGCAGCGGTCAGTTCGGCGGTCGTGTGGTTAAGACGGTCGGCGAGCACACGCATGATCTCCACGGCCATTTCAGGAAAGTCGCTCAGAAGCTTGAGGAAATGTTCCTTGCTGATACGCAGGACTTCGAGCGGCGAGGTGGCGCGCACAGTTGCGGTACGGGAAACGTCGCAGAGAATGGCGATTTCGCCGACGATGGAATTGACCTCGACATCGGCAACTTTGATCTCGCCAGCAGGCGAGGACACGATGATATCGGCCGTGCCAGACAGAACGACATAGGCCGCGTCGCCGACATCGCCCTGACGGAACAGGTTCTGGCCGGCATTGTAAGTCATTCGGTCGGAGGTGAAAGCCAAGAGCTTGAGTTTCGCTGGTGCGATCCTCGAGAAGATCGGCACCCGCCGCAGCATTTCGACTTCATCTCTCAACAGCATGAGTGTTACACCCCCTGCCGCATGGTCCTGGATCATGCGCTAAAAACCAACTCCAAGGCGCCTTGCGGGCGCCATCTCTGCCGCCCCAATAGAATATTACGATAACAGTTCCTTGAACATACCGTTTTTCTCGGAAAGTTCCGGATAGTTGCCCGCCTCGGCAAGATCGCCGCGATCGAAGAGCAGGATTCGATCGAAGATTTCCGCCAGCTTGGCGTTGGACAGAACCCAGATGATTGCCGGGCGCTTGCCTTCCTTGTGCAGGCCCTCGATGATGTTATGGGTGATCTGGTCCTGGATGCGCTGGTCGAGCGCCGGGATCGGCCTGTTGAAGATGAAATAGTCGGAGCGCTTGAGCAGCGCGCGGGCGAGATTGAGCTTCTGCCGCTGCACGCCCGTCAGGCGCTTGCCGCCGGAACCCACATCGAATTCCAGCCCGATCGACAGGACGTCGTCATAGAGATCGAGCGCATCGAACAGTTCCCCCATGATAAGGCGGATCCGGTCCGAGGCATCGGCCTGCTGATAGGCGATGCGGCCGAAGAGCACATTGTCCATCAGGCTTGCCGAGGCCGTGAAGCGGTTGACGTCGTAGCGCTCGATCAGTTCGGCGAGATCGTCGGGAATGTTCTCGTGGAACTGCTTGCGGGCAGCGACGATCTTGTCCATCAGCGTCTGGGTCAGGAGACCGAAACGGTGCCGCGGCTCGATATAGGCGAAGCTCAGCCGGATGATGCTTGCGCGGTCTTCCGGCGTGGCATCTTCGAAACGCTTGCCCTGCAGCTTCTGCAGCAGCGCCTGATAGGTCGGAATATCATCCGCCGTCATGAAGGTGAGCTGCTGGAAGAAAGGATGGTCCGGCGGCAGGTCGTGGAAGAGTTCCACTGCGTTCTCGGCGATTTCCAGGCCCATCGCATAGAGGTCTGTGCTCAGCCCCGTGTCGCGGAAGAGCTGCTGGAAATAGGGATGGCCGGCAAGCCGCCGGTTGTTCATCAGCGGCCGCTTCATCGTGCCGAACAGCAGGTTTTCGCCGACGGTCGCCTGCGTGTTGTACGAGTCGAAATCGAAGGGCACGACGATGGCATCGAGATTTTCGGCGGCAAGCCGTTCGCGCAGCGATGTCCTGAGTTCGACGATATGGCTGCCGAGCGCGGTATGAACCTCGGTATTGACGGTGGAGCGCAGCGCCAGATCCAGGATATCCTGCGACATCAGCACCGCATCGAGCACCGGCCGGATCGCTTTCAGCAGATCGTCGGGGCCGTTGGCGCCGGCAGCGTTATAGTCCACCCAGTCGCTGTTCAAATCGAGGATCGGATTGCCGGCCTTCTGCGATTCCGCGACATGCCACTTATATTCCTGCGCCGCCTTGCCGTCATATTCCGGCTCCTTCATCGGTGCATGTTTGAGACCGTAGAGCAGGTTGTCGCGCAGCGTCCCGTGGAAGAAATAGCTGTCGGCAGAGGCGTAGGAGATGCGCCGGCCGGTGATCGATTCCGGCAGGTCCAGCAGGTCCTGTCCATCGATCGTGATCCGGCCGGAATCCGGCCAGACGAGCCGGCCAAGCGCTTCGGCGAAGGCTTCCGCGCCGCTGCCGTTCGGCCCGACGATCGCGACCGTCTCGTTCGGTTTGATCTCGACCGAGACATGGTCGACGAGGCGCGCGCCGCTGTCGTCGCTGACGGAGAGGTTGGTGACGACGAAAGCGCTTGTCAGCGGGGCGACCGGTGCTGTCGCAAGTTCCTGAATGCGGCTGTCGATCAGCGGTTCGACGTTGAACTGCTCGTAGACCTGCGCATACTTGACCTGCACATCCTGGCGCATCTGGTCCCAGTCGATCAGCTCCTTCAGCGGGCCGGGCAGGTCCTTGTAGGCGGAAATGACGGCGACGAGCTGACCGATGTCGAGCCTGCCCTGCAGCGCCAGATAACCGCCGATCGCGTAAAACAGGAAGGGCGTCACCTGGGCAAGGAAGTTGTTGATGAACTTGACCAGGAACTTCCACTGATAAAGGTCGTAGCGGATCGAGAAGATACGGCCGAGGCGGGTCGCGATATCGGCGCGCTCGAAGTTGGACGTATCGTTGCCGTGGATCGTGCCGATGCCCTCGACGATCTCGCCGACACGTCCTGAAAGTTCGCGGGCGGTCAGCTGGCGCTGGCGGCCAAGTTCGAGCAGGCGTTTGCGCATGCGGGGGATGACCACCGCCTGTACGCCGACGATGGAGGCGGCGATCATGCCGAGCCAGAAATTCTGAACGATGATGAAGGCAAGCGCGGTAATCGCCTGGCCGCCGAGAAGGGCGGGCGAGACGAAGGCATCACCCGTGAAGCCGCCCATCGGCTCGACCTCGTCCTTGATCATGGTGGCGATCTCGGCGGACTTTACGCGCTTGAAATGGGCAGGCGGGAAGCGCAGCACGCGGTCGATGAGCTCGAAGCGAATGCGGCGCAGCATGCGTTCGCCGAGCCGGCCCTTATAGGTGTTGATGTAGAACTTGAAGAGGCCGTTCAGGACCACCAGCGCCAGGAAGACGAGGCTCAGCGCCATCAGCATCTGGAAGCGGTTGAGTTCCAGGCCCCTGAAGATTTCGACATGGCCGATGAGCGGGATGTCATAGGCAATGTGCATGAAGGTCTGTCTTGCGCCCGGTCCTTCGAAACCGTCGCCCTGAATAGGCCCGTTGACGATCTGCTTGGGCAGGTCGAAGGACAGGAAGTAGGGCACCATGGAGGCTGCGACGACCAGCAGGATCCAGAGCTGCTGCAGCCGCGTGTTCTTCCAGATGTAGCGGGCGAGGCTTTTTTCCATGGCTAACCGTCAGACTGTGGGAAAAGTCCGGACAGCGATCCTGGTGCCGGGCAAGGGGGAATCTCCAAGTACAGGACCATGCAGTCAGACCGCCGATATCGCAACGAAAACAAGGCGGAGCGGACTAATGTCGAAACGCCGATTCTCGCCGGAATTTTTCTTATATCACATGAATTTTAGAATAGGCGAGGGTTTCAGCCGATCATTGCGCGAATGATGGCTGCACTTTTTGCGGCACCGTCGAGATCCAGCGAAACGGCCGGACGCGGCGGCGCGGCAAGCGCCCGTTCGACCGCGGCCTTGACGGCGTCGAGCGTCAGCCCATCCTCCGGCAGGATTTCGGCAAGGCCGAGTGCCTGCAGCCGTTCGGCGCGCACGGTCTGTTCCGTCTCGCCGGCCGCCACGAAGGGGATAAGGATCGACCGGCATCGGGTGCGCAGGAGATCGCCCACCGTATTGTAGCCCGCCTGCGAGATCGACACTTTGGCGCCGCGCAAGAGCGAGGGAAAATCCTTGCGGAACCGCACCAGGGTGACATTGGCGGGCGCATTCTGCGACAATGCGGAAAAGTCGGCTCCGGGAAGGTTGGGGCCGGCAATCAGCAGCCAGCGAAGATCGGCAGGCAGCAGCGCGGCCGCATCGCGCGCGGCGCGCATCACGTCCAGACCGACGGCACCGCCGCCGGCCGAGGCGATGATGTCGAATGCTTCGGAAGGTTCCGGCGCCGGCGGCGGAGCAACGAGACCGGTATAGCGCAGCCGCTCGGCAATCTCGGCCGTCAGCGGAAAAGTATCCTCCAGGCGCACGAAGTCGGGATCGCCATGGATGAGCACCGCGTCGAAATGGTCCTTGACCAGCCTGACGGTTTCCTCGTCACGGCCAGGCTTGCGGTTTTCCTGCAGGATGTCGCGCACCGAACTCAGAAGCTTCGGCCGCGGATTGGCCTTTTCGATCGCATCGAGCAGGGGCAGCAGCTCGAAGCGCATCTGCCGGCGGCCGAAGGGGAAGGCCTCGATGATGACGACATCCGGTCTCGTTTCCTCGAAAGCCTTCAGAAGCAGGTCGCGGCGTCTGGAAAGAAACGCCTCGCCGGCCGCCTGACCTTGAGAGTCAGCAAGGCCGGAAAAGCCGACATTGCTGGCGACGACGGGGGGCAGTTCGATCGTTCTGACGCCTTCGCCCGGAAAGCCCGGCACAGGCAGGCCGCCGGTGACGACCGTCACGTCGAAACCGTCGCTCACCAAAGCGTTGGCGATGCGGCTGGCGCGCGCAATATGGCCGATGCCGAGCAGGTGCTGGACGTAGAAGAAGATGCGGGGAGCCGTCATGACGCCTTCTGCCATTCTGCCTCGAACAGGTCGCTCAACTGCCGGATGCTGGAGTGATAATCGAAATGGCCGCGCACGCGCTCTTCGGCTGCATCCCCCAGCCGCTTGCGCAGATCGGGATTGCGGATCGCCGTTTCGAGCGCTTCTGCCAGGGCTGCCGGATCTTCCGGCGGCACGACCAGGCCGTTCTCGCCATCGATCAACAGTTCCGGCACGCCGGAGACATTGGTGGAGAGGCAGACAAGCCGCTGGCTGGACGCTTCAACCAGCACATTCGGCAGTCCGTCGCGGTCGCCGTTGGCGGCGATGCGGCAGGCGAGCGCAAAGAGGTCGGCGCGGCGATAATGTTCAAGCACGTCTTCCTGCGCCAGCGCGCCCTTCCAGGCGATGCGCTCGCCAAGGCCGAGTTCAGCCGCGAGCTTCTTCAGCTTCGAAAGCTGCTCGCCGCCGCCAATATGGTCCATGCGCCAATTCAGTTCCTTCGGCAGCAGCGCAAGGGCGCGCAGCAATATGTCATAACCCTTCTTCTCCACCGCCCGGCCGACGCTGAGGATAAGGGCGGGATCGGCGGGGTCGCTGCCGTCGCGGTTCGAGCGTTTGCCCGCGAAATGGCCGAAGCGGGCAAGGTCGAGGCCATGATAGCTCAGATGCACCGCATCCTTGCGGCCGGTCAGCGATTTCATGTGCTCGTAGCCGTTTCGCGTGCAGGTCACGGCCCAGCGGGCGCTTGCGAGCTTCTGGCCGAGATCCCAGTCGGGCGAGGTCCAGATATCCTTGGCATGGGCCGAGCAGGTCCATGGCGTACCGGTCAGGATGCTCGCATATTCCGTCACCGAGGCCGGCGTATGGATGAAATGGGCATGCAGCCATTCGCCCTTGTCGGGCCATTCGCGCGCCAGCACCAGCGCCTGGCCGAGCCTGCGGAAACGGTTGCGGGAAATATCGCGCGGCAGATCGGCAAAGAAGCGCTTCATCAAGGCGCCGAAGCCCGGCTTCGAAAAACCGGCGAAAAGGCCCTTCAGCACGCGGATCGGCTCTTCGTGCAGATATTCCGGCAGGTAGACGACACGCGCCTTGATCTCGTCATGCACGGGATGACGCTTCTTGTCGGTCGGCCGGCGCATGGAAATCAACGTCAGGTCGAAGCCGGCCTTTTCAAGGCCGAGCAATTCCTGAGCGATGAAGGTTTCCGAAAGGCGGGGGTAGCCTTTCAGCACGACGAGGATCTTGCGGCGTGGCGGCAAAGGACGGCTCTTTATTCTGCGCCGACGAGAGACAGGTGGCGTCCGCGGCTATCCAGCCAGTCGCCGACGGTGCGGGAAATGTGATCAAGCCCTTCGAGATGCATGTTGCAGCCGCTCTTCGATGGCGGAAGCCGCGACGGGAGGCGCTTCAGCGATTCGGCCATCACGGCGGGATCGGCAGATTGTTCAGGCAGCAGCATATCGATGAGGCCAAGCTCGCTGGCGCGGCGGGCGCGCAGCAATTGCTCTTCGCGCGGCGCGACGCGCGGCACGATGAGCGCGGGTTTGTCGAAGGACAGGATCTCGCAATAGGTGTTGTAGCCGCCCATGGCGACGACGCCGGTCGCCCCGTCGATCAGTTCTTCCATATGATTGTCGAACTCGATCACTTCGATATAGGGGATCAACTCACCCTTCTTGACGAGTCTGGCGCGCTCTGCCGCCGGCATATAGGGGCCGAGCACAACCAGCGCCTTCTGCGTCAGCGTCGCGTCGGCTTCATAGGCGTTCATGACGTCGTGAACCAGATCCGAGCCGTCGCCGCCGCCGCCGGTCGTGACCAGGATATAGTCGTCCTTGCGCGCGTTGAGCGATTTCTTTCCCTTGGAAACGCTGCGCTGCAGGAAGCCGACGAAATCCATCTTGCGGCGAACGCCGGGCGGCACGTCGAGGCCGACAAGCGGATCGTAGAAATCCGGCGGTCCGTAGACCCAGATGCTGTCGTAATACTGGTCGATCTTCTGCATGACGCTGTTCTTCTTCCACTCGGCTTCGAGCAGATGCGGCGCGTCCATGATCTCTCGCAGGCCCAGAACCAGCGTGGTGCCCCGCGCCTTGAGATAGGCAAGCGTTTCTTCGACCTCGCCCTTCAGGCCCAATGGTTCCTTGTCGACGATGAAGATATCGGGCTCGAAGGTCTCGGCGGTGTGACGGATGCTCGACTCGCGCATCTTCAGCGTATCCTGAAGGTCGATGTGGCTGGCGAGCGACGTATATTCGCCGTTCCGAAGCTTGATGACGCTTGGGATCTTCACGAAATCGACTCGGGCACGGTAGTCGAAGGCGCCCGCAATCGTCGCGCCTGAAATGATCAGAATGTTCAGGCCGCGATAATCCTCGACGAGCGCATGGGCAATGGTCCGACAGCGGCGCAGATGGCCGAGGCCGAACGTATCGTGGCTATACATGAGGATGCGTGCATCTTCGAGACGTCTGGCCATGGGGGTGCCCTCTGAGGTGGACGACATAGTTCTACCACCCCCGCCGATCGGAGGCCATGAGGCGGCGGAGGCGACGCGCTCCACCGGGCTCGACGCTATTTGTAGGGATCTGCCGCATCGCGCAAGCCGTCTCCCAGAAAATTGAACGCCAAAATGACCAGCACAACCGGAACGATCGGAAACAGCAGCCATGGATAGAAAGCGATGACGCTGACGCTCTTGGCCTCCGTCAGCAGGATGCCCCAGCTGGTGATCGGTGGCCGCAGCCCGAGCCCGAGGAAGGAAAGTGCCGTCTCGCCGAGGATCATGCCCGGAATGGAAATGGTCGCGGAGGCGATGAGATGTGACATGAAGCCCGGCACCAGATGCCGGCCGATGATGCGCGGCGTACTGGCGCCCATCAGTTGCGCGGCCTGCACATAATCTTCCTCGCGCAAGGCCAGGAGCTTGGAGCGAACGGCACGGGCAAGCCCGGTCCAGTCGATGATGCCGAGGATGACGGTGATGCCGAAATAAATGACGATCGGGCTCCACGTCACCGGCATGATGGCGGCGAGCGCCATCCAGAGCGGCAGCGAGGGCAGCGATTGCAGCACTTCGATCAGACGCTGCACGACGAGGTCGAAGATACCGCCCCAGTAGCCGGCGAGACCGCCGATGACGATACCGAGCACGAAACTGATGGCGATGCCGATCAGGCCGATGGTGAGCGAAATGCGCGCGCCGTAAAGGATGCGTGACAGCACGTCGCGGCCAAGGCGGTCGGTGCCGAGCAGGAACATCTGTCCACCGATTGCCGGGCAGACGAGATGAAAGTCGGAAGCGACAAGTCCCCAGAACTTGTAGCTATCGCCACGACAAAAGAAGCGGATCGGCTGGATGTCGTTTTCGTTGTTGGTGTAGAGGCGGTGCAGCGTATCGATATCGAGCGTCATCTTCCGGCCGTAAACGAACGGACCGACGAAATTGCCCTGGCTGTCGAAAAGACGGACCCGCTGCGGCGGCGAATGGATGAAATCGACATTGCGGGTGTGCAGACCGTAGGGCGCCAGGAACTCGACGATCAGAATCATGAAGTAAACGGCTGCGAGGAAGATGCCGGATGCAAGCGCCAGCCTGTGGCGCTTGAATTTCCACCACATGAGTTGCTTTTGCGAAGCAAGGTGGATGCGCGACTGCGCCGAAGTCATCGTCTCCGTTGCGATCGGATCGAAGGGAGCAGTCGACACATAATGCGGCAGCGCCGCGCCAGGTGCGGGTAGGGGCGACATTATTTGGTGCTCCTGCCTTGCAGACGGATGCGGGGATCGAGGAAGCCGAGCGCTATATCGGAGATCAGCACGCCGATGACGTTCAGGAAGGCGAGGAACATCAGGAACGATCCGGCAAGATACATGTCCTGGCTCTGCAGAGCCTTGATCAGCATCGGCCCGGTCGTTTCCAGAGACAGCACGATCGCGACGATTTCGGCGCCGGAAATGATCGACGGCAGGATCGAGCCGATGTCGGCGACGAAGAAGTTGAGCGCCATGCGCAGCGGATATTTGACCAGCGCCCGCATCGGATGCAGGCCCTTGGCGCGGGCCGTCGTCACATATTGTTTCTGCATCTCGTCGAGAAGGTTGGCGCGCAGGCGGCGGATCATACCGGCGGTACCCGCCGTGCCGACGATGATGACCGGGATCCAGAGATGGGCGAGAATGGATTGCGCCTTAGCCCAGCTCATAGGCTCGTTCAGAAATTGCTGGTCCATCAGATGGCCGATGGACAGACCGAACCAGACATTGGCGAAATACATCAGGATCAGCGCCAGCATGAAGTTGGGGATGGCGATGCCGAGCAGGCCGAGGAAGGTCAGGCCGTAATCGCCCCAGCTATATTGATGGGTCGCCGAATAGATGCCGATCGGGAAGGCAATCAGCCAGGTGAGAAGGATGGTCGAGAAGGAGACGAGGATCGTCAGCCACAAACGGTCGCCCACCACGTCGGAAACCGGCAGCTGATATTCGAAGGAATAGCCGAAATCGCCACGCAGCATGCCGCCGACCCAGTAGAAGTAGCGCACGATCTCCGGTTGGTCGAAACCGTATTGATGGCGCAGCTCCTCGATTTCCTGCAGGTTTGCGGTCTCGCCCTGGGCGCGCAGTTCGGCGATCTGGCTTTCGAAGAAGTCACCCGGCGGCAGTTCGATGATGACGAAGACCAGTGCCGATATCACGAGCAGGGTGGGCACCATGGCAGCGATGCGCCAGAGGATGTAGCGGATCATCGCTCAGGCCTCCTTGAACCAGAAGGTATCGGGCATATAGACGCCGAGGTAGGAGGTCGGATCGAAGCCGAAAAGCGCATGCTCCGGCACGTTCTGCATCCTGGCAGATCTGAGGATCGGCTGCAGCGTGCTGTTGATGAGGCCGATCGAAAAGACCTGCTGGGTATAGAGGGACAGCATCTTGTGCCAGATAACCTCACGCTCTTGCGTCGTAGCACTTCTGCCCCATTGGTTCAGCAGGTCCACAAGCTCGGCCGCCTCCGGCAGGTCCGGCGCCTTGCCCTCCTGACCGGCGGAAAGATAGTACATGCCCCAAAGCGGCCATTGAAGCTGGTCATCCAGTGTAGGGGCTAGTCCATAAGGAGACATGTCGGCGGTCGGTACGCCGTTATCCAGCCCGTACCAGATCGACATCATGATCGAGCCGCTCATGGCGCGGTTACGGAAGACGTCGCGCTGCGAGGTGCGGGTGAAGAGTGCCAGGCCGATATTGGCCCAGTGATCGTGCACCAGTTCCAGAACGTCGGTGTCGAGGTTGCTCTCGCCGGCGGTCTCGACGGTAATCTCGCAGCGGCGGCCGTCTGGCAGCAAGCGGATACCGTCTCTGGCGCGCTTGTCGAGGCCGAGTTCGTCGAGCAGCTTGTTGGCGGTATCCGGGTCGAAATTCACGAAGGCGTCGGCATATTCCTGCCTGAAGAGCGGGCTTTCCGGCAGCACCGTATCGGCACTCGCCTTGCCGAGGCCGTAGAAGGCGACCATGTTGATCTCATGCCGGTTGATGGCCAGCGACAAGGCCCGCCGAAAACGCACGTCGCGGAAGAGAACCCGCCAGGCTTCGTCGGCGACATTGAGGTTCGGCAGGAGCGTGATGCGCGAGCCGCGCGCCACTTTCCAGAGATCGACCTTCACCGGGAAGCGCTTTTCCGCCTCTTTCAGGAAGGTATAGTCGTTGAAATCGATGCCGGTCGCCTGCAGGTCGGATTCACCCGCGCCCGCCTTGGCAGCGATGATCGAGGAGGATGAAACGTTGAGAATGAACTTGTCGAGATAGGGGAGCTGCCTGCCGTTCTCGTCGACGCGATGGAAGAAGGGATTGCGCTCGAAGATGAACTGGTCGGCCGGCGGGGCCGTGCGGTTCTGCCAGGGATCGAGCGTCGGCAGGTCAGGATTGTTCGGCCGCGAAGCGAGCGCCATCTTGATGTGCAGGTCGGCCCATTTCTTGGCCCGGTTCTTCTTCATCAGCTCGTCGAGCTTGGCCTTGTCCTGGTATTCTTTGTGGAACTGCTTCAGGTAGTGGCCGGGACCGTAGATGACGAGCGGCAGAGGTCCGGCGAGCGACGACAGGAAGACCGGATTGGGCTTGTCCCAGCTATAGCGCACCGTCAGTTCGTCGAGCATTTCAAAGCGCGGCAGGGAACCATGCGGGCGTAGTTCCAGCGCACCGCCGCCGGGCGTCAGTTCCTTGTTGAGGATGACGTCTTCCCACCAGTAGCGGAAGGCTTCCGCCGTGAAGGGATGGCCGTCCGACCATTTGTGCCCCTCGCGCAGGCGGAAGGTGAAAACCGTAGCATCCTCAGAGGTGAAGTCGCGCAGGATATCGGGCTGGAACTGCAGCTTGGCGTCATAGCCGATGAGCCGCGAATAGCCGTAGACGGTCATATAGCGGATATCGCGCGCGCTGCCGATGATGGTGCGCACGTTGCCGCCATAGGTGCCGGGCACGCGGCCCATCTCCTTGAGATCGACGATACGCGGTTCGACCGGGATGCGCTGCGCCATCGGCGGCAGGCTGCCATCGGCGAGCTTCGTCTTCAGGAATTCGGGTTCGACGATTTGCTGGGCGCGGAGCACCGAAGGCGCGATAGCCGAGCCGATCAGACCGCCGAGGAAGATGCGGCGCGTCACCATCAGACCAGTTCCTTTGCATCGGCGCCCTTGCGGGCGCGCACCAGATGGCCGCCGCCGAGATCGGCAAAGGCGAGTTCGGAGGCATCGTCATGCTCGGCTGTGAAGACCTGCCCCCAATTCTGCTTGTCGGCCGCACCGTTTTCCTGCAGCGCCTTGAAGTCGAGCGGCCTGTCGAGATCCGGGAAGGGAACGGCGGCAAGCAGCGATTTCGTATAGGGATGGACCGGATTGCGCAGGATGATTTCGCGCGGGGCGATCTCGACGATGCGACCCTTGCACATGACGGCGATGCGGTCTGCCATATAGTCGACGACGGCGAGATTGTGCGAGATGAAGAGATAGGTGAGCCCCAGTTCCTTCTGCAGATCCTTCAAGAGATTGAGGATCTGTGCCTGCACCGAGACGTCAAGGGCCGAGACCGGCTCGTCGAGGATGATGAGCTTGGGACCGAGCGCCAGTGCACGCGCAATCCCGATGCGCTGGCGCTGCCCCCCGGAGAAGCTGTGAGGATAGCGGTTGAGATAACGCCGGTCGAGGCCGATCGCGCCCATCAGCGCCTCGACCTTGGCCCTGCGCTCGGCGCTGTCGCCGCGATCATGGATTTCCAGCGGTTCGCTGAGAATATTGCGCACCGTCATGCGCGGCGAGAGCGACGAGACCGGGTCCTGGAAAACCATCTGGATCTTGGTACGCAGGTCCTGCAGCTCCGAACCCTTGACGGAGAGGACGTCGATAGTCTCCTTGCCGTCGTTGAAGACGACCGCGCCGCTATCCGGAGTGATCGCACGCATGAGAATCTTGCTGACCGTGGTCTTGCCGCAGCCGGATTCGCCGACGAGCCCCAGGCATTCGCCGCGGCGGATATCGAAGCTGACATCGTCCACGGCATGCACGATGGCCGCTTCCTGGCCGCCGAAAAAGCCGCGCTTGCGCGTCCTGTAGGTCTTGGAAAGATTGGAGACGGAAAGCAGCGTGCCAGGCGCTTCCTTTTCAACCGGCTTCTTCTTGCCGATCAGCGATTCCAGATTGACCGGAACCTCGCGCAGGGCTTTCAGCCGCTCGCCCGGCTTCATGTCGAAATGCGGAACCGCGGCCATCAGGGCCTTGAGATAGGGATGCTGCGGATTGCGGAAGATTGCCTCGACCGGGCCGGCTTCCATGATCTCGCCGTGATAGATCACCACCACTTCGTCGGCCATGTTGGCGACGACACCGAGGTCATGGGTGATGAGCAGCATGGCCATGCCAAGCTTGGCCTGCAGGTCGCGCAGAAG
This sequence comes from Rhizobium sp. GCM10022189, assembly GCF_042656325.1. Taxonomy (NCBI): domain Bacteria; kingdom Pseudomonadati; phylum Pseudomonadota; class Alphaproteobacteria; order Hyphomicrobiales; family Rhizobiaceae; genus Rhizobium; species Rhizobium sp. GCM10022189. The sequence goes on along the minus strand of NZ_JBHSOR010000039.1, from coordinate 493,872 downwards.
TTCGAGGATCTGCGCCTGGATCGTCACGTCGAGCGCGGTGGTCGGCTCGTCGGCGATCAGCAGCGCCGGTTTGCAGATCAGCGCCATGGCGATCATCGCGCGCTGGCGCATGCCGCCCGAAAGCTCGAACGGATACATGTCGTAAGTGCGTTTCGGATTGGAAAAGCCGACGAGGCCGAGCATTTCCTCGGTGCGCTCGCGCGCTTCCTTCTTGTCGGCATCCGTATGGATCAACAGCACTTCGCTGATCTGGTTGCCGACCGTGTGGAGCGGCGAGAGCGAGGTCATCGGCTCCTGGAAGATGGTCGCCATGCGGCGGCCGCGCAGGTCGCGCATCTCGGCGCTGTCGCGCGACAGGGAGAGAATATCGGTCGCCTTGCCGTCCAGCGGGTCGGTAAACAGGATGCGTCCGCTTGCCTGGGCGGGTGCCGGCAGGATGCCCATGATCGACTGGCTGATGACCGATTTTCCCGAGCCGCTTTCGCCGACAAGGGCAGTCACTTTGCCTGGCAGAATGCGGAGATTGGCTTCCTTTACGACACGCAGCCGGTCGCCGAAGACGGAGAAGGCGACATCCAGGTTCTCAATACGCAACAGATCGGCTGCAGACGCCATACCAATGAAATTCCCCAGTCCTTATGTGTTCCCGTTAAGGCACACTATCGTACCGTAAACGGGGTGTCCAGTTGATGACAGACATGGGAAAAACAACGCACGGCGCCCGTTTTGCAAGGCGCCTGATGCGAGGGTGGCCATATACGGTGCAGCGGCCAACGCCGCTACAATGTTCGCGCGTAATTACTGAATGAATTTTTCGATCGGCGTCCGTTTTACCTGTTTCTTGTCGCGGTGAAGCATGATGACCTGTTCGGCTTCCGAAAGGCCGTTCTGCACGGATTCGCGGAAACCTTCGTCGACGTGGATGCCGGATGTCGGCGCTCGCGGCTGAAGCACTGTGACCTTCTGGCGGATGCCGCGCAGTTTTTCCTCGCCGAGCGTGATCCATTCGCCGCCGCAATAGCCGGCAAAGGCCTGGCTTGCGACGACCTCCCGGCCGTATTTCTTCGTCAGCACCTGCAGGCGCTGCACCTCGTTTACGGCGGAGCCGAAGGCGGAGAAGGTGAGGCGGTCCTTCAGGCCGACATTGCCGAACATGACATTGCCGACATGCAGGCCGATGCCGTAGCCGATTTTCGGCAGGCCCTTCGCCTCGCGATCCTTGTTCAATTCGGCAACCCGCGCCTGCGCATGGTGCACGGCAGAAAGTGCTGCCTCGCAGGCGATCTTGGATGGGTCCTTGTGACGGCCGCAGGGATAGACGGCCAAGAAGCCGTCACCGAGGAAGCTCAGGATTTCGCCGCCGTTGCGGTTGAAGGGCGCGGCGATCGCGTCGAAGAACTGGTTCAGCGTATCGATATAGGCCTGCCGGCCTTCCTTCTCGGCATACATGGTGGATTCGCGCATGTCGGCCATGACGAGAGCGGCACGGATCGTTTCACCGTCGCCGCGGCGAACCTGGCCGTTCAGCACGCGCTTGCCGGCGTCGCCGCCAAGATAGGTGGTCAGCATATTGTTGGCGAGCTTGGCAAGCACCGCCATCTTGGCGGCCACGGCCAGATGGTTCTGCATGCGCAGCAGCGCATCGATCATGTCGTCGGAAAAACCGGCGGAGCTGTCGGTCGACCAGGAGCCCATCATGCCCTGCACCGATCCGTCGCCGAACGGCTGTACGAAGGCGAGGTAATCGGTGATCCTTTCCTGCCTGAGATCCTCGAAGATCGGAAACTCACTCGGGCCGTCGGGCATGATGCGGCGACGTATATGCTGCAGGTTGTTGTCGAGAAGATGGAAATAGGGGCTTTGCAGGAAACGGTCCGGCTTCTGGCCGGCCGGCATGCGGAAGCCTTCGATGGTCACGCCGCTGGCGCGCTTCCAGGTGAAGCTCAGCGCATCGTAGAGCGGATGCAGCATCGAGAAGGTCAGGTGCACGCGCGCGAGCGGCAGGCCGGCGGCCGCAAGCCGCTCGCAGAAACCGCGCACGATGTTTTCAAGGTCGTCACCGGCCAGCGAAGAATTCGTCAGCCATTCAGCAACACGGTCCAACAAAATGGAGGATACGCTGGATTCGATCGTGCTCATTCTTGGTATTATCCTCATGTCGCACGTCCATCCCGAAAGGCAAAAACGACCATGACCTGCCCGTTCACGGTGAGCAGATCACAAAAAAATCAGGATGTACGAGCGGTATTATCGTGTCAACGATTGCCGACAACCGGCTTTGACACCCGCCGGCTTCCGACCTCCTGGAAACGGGCGAGCAATCTTTGCAAAGTGGTTCATTATCATTTGCCAAAATAGGCACGCTGAAAGTGCGAAACAATGGGATTGCGATTTTTTTTGTGCGTCCCGGTTGCCGGGATGGCCGACCCCGGTTCAATCGGGCCACACCCGCTCAATGAAGCCGGCGCATGGCGCGGTTAGGTGTCGGTTGCAGGCCGGGTTTAATTTGGCGGGATCATGCATTAGATCAGCTTTCGGATTCACTTTTCGCAAGAGGCATGGCCTTGGACGCACGCTCTTCCACTTTCGAGACACTTTCCAAGAAGATTGAGACGCGCGCGGCGCGCGCCGGCATCATCGGTCTCGGCTATGTCGGGCTGCCGCTGGCGATGGCGGTCGCCCGCAGCGGCTTTGCAGTGACCGGCTTCGACATCGATCCGAAGAAGATCGTCGCGCTGGATGCCCGCCGCTCCTACATCGACGCGGTGACAAACGAGGCGCTGACGGCCGAGATCGATGCCGGGCGCTTTTCCTCGACGACCGATTTCGCCGGCCTCTCGGATTGCGACGTGATCGTCATCTGCGTCCCGACGCCGCTTACGAAACATCGCGATCCCGATCTTTCCTTCGTGGAGGCGACGTCGCGGTCGATTGCCGCCCATCTGCGCGCGGGCCAGCTGATCGTGCTGGAATCGACCACCTATCCCGGCACCACCGACGATATCGTGAAGGTCATTCTCGAAGAGACCGGGCTTAAGTCCGGTTCCGATTTCTTCGTCGGTTTTTCGCCGGAGCGCGAGGATCCCGGCAACCAGAATTACCACACGGCCACTATCCCGAAAGTCGTTGCGGGCGATGGTGCACAAGCCCTGTCGCTGATGAAATCCTTCTACGGTGCCGCCGTCTCGAGCGTCGTTCCGGTTTCCTCCAATGCGACGGCGGAAGCCGTCAAGCTCACCGAAAACATCTTCCGCTCGGTCAACATCGCTCTCGTCAACGAGCTGAAGACCGTCTACGCGGCAATGGGCATCGATGTCTGGGAAGTCATCGACGCGGCCAAAACCAAGCCGTTCGGCTATATGCCCTTCTATCCCGGTCCAGGTCTTGGCGGTCACTGCATTCCGATCGACCCCTTCTACCTCACCTGGAAGTCGCGCGAATTCGAGCTGCCGACCCGTTTCATCGAACTCGCCGGCGAGATCAATTCGGCGATGCCGCGCTATGTCGTCGGCAAGCTGGCCGAGGCGCTGGATATTCGCGCGGGCAAGGCGCTCAGCCGCTCCCGCGTCCTCGTGCTTGGCCTCGCCTACAAGAAGAACGTCGCCGATATCAGGGAAAGCCCGTCGCTGCGCCTGATCGAGATCATCGAGGAACGCGGCGGCAAGGCGGACTATCACGACCCCTTCGTCGCCGAGATTCCGCCGACCCGCGAATATCAGGCGCTGAAGGGCCGCAAATCCATCGATCTGACGCCGGAAGCCGTTGCGGGATACGACGTGGTCCTCATCGCGACCGATCACGACATAATCGACTATGCGGCTCTTTCGAAGAACGCCAGGCTGATTGTCGATACCCGAAACGTGTTCGGCCGGCTCGGCCTCTCGGCCGATCACCTCATCAAGGCGTAACCAAAATGCCGGAAAGCTGCTTGCCGGTGATCTGGCTGGCGGCAACGGCATAACCGCCGGCGGCACCGTCGATGAAGTGCATGTGGTCGCGCGACAGCGGCGTCGGCACGAAGCAGGTCATCAGTGCCGATGACTGGCGGTGCAGGCCAAAGCGGGCCACGCCCCTTTCCTGCGCCTCTTTCAACAGCGTCTCGATACGGGCAAGGTGGGTGGCGTCGACGTCGATGGTCATCTTCAGGCCGTCGTCGAACTTGCGGAAATCCGAATTGCCCGAAACGTCCTTCCTGTAACGGCGCGCGTTGAAATGGGCGAAGGTGATGCCGAATTTGTGCAGAAGAACGGTCAGGCCGATCTGCAGGAGAATGAAGAGCCTCTGGCGCAGGCGCTTGCCCTCGGGTGCGGTGGCGTTCACCTCGCGATTGATGCCCTTCATCGAGAAGGCGAGTTCCGGCCCCTCTTCCGGCACGGGATGCCCGCTGCGGTTCTGCTCGGCGGTGATGGAAACGATGCCGGTGACGAGGGCCTGAAATTCCGGCCCGGGACCGCCCTCGCCGGGCACGGCGATGATCGAAACGATCTCGCCGTTGCGGGCCTCGATCGGGCTCCAGCGACAGGAGAGGCCGGCAAGGTTCGGCCGGGTGCCCGGCGCGGCCCTTTCGACGCCGTAACGGCCCATCTTCATGTTCTTTTCGGCCCAGCTTGTGCCGCCGCCCGAGAACATCGCATAGGTGACATAGGGGCTGGCCGAATAGCGGGCGACACGCACATCGAGACCTTCCGCGCGGATATCGGCGATCGGTACGATGGCGATGCGCAGATCGAGATCCAGATCCTCCTTCACCCACACCTGTGTCGCCGCCAGCGCCTCGCGCGCTTCCTTCTCCAGCGAAGCGGGCAAGGCAATCAGCGCGCCGTCGCCGGCAAAGACAAAGGGGTAGTCACCCTTGCCGACGGCGTTCAGCACTGCGGAAATGACGCTGGCGCCGGCCATGTTGACGTCCTTGTAGCGGCCGCCGGATATCGCTTTCGTGGAGCCGACGATATCGGCCATTGCCAGCACCCACCCATCGGGCAGCGGCTGGTAATTGCTTTCGTCGGTCACGCCTTCGAAGTCACTGAAAACAGGCACGTTGGCAAAGAATGCGTCGTCGGACATCTCGTTCATGCGCCGAGTTTATCACAGACCCTTATTGTCGCTGCAACGGCAATTTGCGTTTCCGGCAATCGACTTGCACGGCATCAATATGGTAGCACCGCTGACATATTTTATGACGGACAGGACAAGATGAGCCGCCTCGACAGCTTCATTCGCCGATTGACGGCTCAACGCGATATTCTCAATGCCATCGTTGGTCTGGTGGAAGAGGTGGAAGGGCCGGTGCTCGAATTCGGCCTTGGCAACGGCCGCACCTACGACCATCTGCGCGAGCATTTTCCCAACCGCCGCATTGTCGCCTTCGATTGGGAAATCCGCTCCTATTCCACCTCCACGCCGCCGGCCGAAAATATGGTGACGGGCAATATCCGCGATACCGGCCAGGCCTTTCTCGGGATCGACGCCGCGCTTGCCCATGCCGATATCGGCACCGGTCATGACGAGATCGATGCCGTGACGCTGACCTGGCTGCCGCAACTGATGGCTGGCGTGCTGGTTCATGACGGTATCGCCGTCAGCGGCCTGCCGCTGGATCACCCCGACCTTCTGCCGCTGCCGCTGCCCGATGGCATCAAGGAAGGGCGGTATTTCCTCTATCGGCGGAAATAAGCCCTACGGCAGGAACAGTACGTCGTACTGGTCGAGGCCGCCGGGCAGGTCGCGCACCTTCATCTCCTGCTCGTGATCCTCGAAGAAGACGAGGCAGTCCTCGTAGAAGCCGGCGAGCCACGCGACGAAATCCCGCGTCCTCTCCGGGCCGTAAAAGAGCGGCGTGAATTCCATGTAGAGCGGCGCGCGGCGGGCAAGCAGTGGCAGCATCGAACGGCAGGCGACAGGCTCGTAACCCTCGATATCCATCCAGACGAGGCCGATCTCCGCTTCGTCGATGCCGAGACCGTCGAGAATGCCCGTCACCGACCGCACCGGTACGCTGATCTTCTCGTCGCTGGCGCTCTGGCGGATGGCGCTGCTCTTGCCGTGATTGGCGCGGTTGAGGAAGAAGTCGATCTCGCCTTCGGCATTGCCGGCGGCACAGTTGACGAGGCGCACCGTGTCGGTGAGGCCGTTCTGGCGGATATTCTGTTCCAGAAGGCGGAAATTGCGCGGGTCCGGTTCGATGCTGACGATCCCGGCAAAGGCGCGGGCCAGCGCAAAATAGACCGTCTGGGTGCCGATGTTGGCACCGATCTCCAGAAGCGTGCCCTCCTTCTTCAGCAGGCCGCGCTGGCGCAGGATCACGAGCAGCCGGTCGACGGCTCCGCGTTCGAAATGGCCCTTCCGGAAAACCTTGCGGCCGATATAGTCGGCGGGCGAAAAACTCATCAGGTGATCGCCGGCATCGACCGTCATGGAGGTCACGCGCGGCCCGATATTCTCGATCAGCAGCCGGCGGCCGAAGCGGGTATCGAAGAAGCGTGTGGCCAGCGCATTGCGCGCCTTGCGCAGACGGCGCTTCCAATATTTGGCAGTAAGCCATGCTTGGCCGGGCATCATTGTCTTTCCTTCAGCGGTTCGGCCGCTTTCTCTCTCGGGACCACGTAGACTTTCAAGGGGAGCGCGCGGCCGCGCACGTTGATTTCGCAGCTTTCGACCGTCTCCGCATTGATGCCCGCGTGCCTCGCGACCGGCTCGGAAATGACGATGGCGGCGTTGAGTTCCTTGGCTGCCGTTTCCAGACGGCTGGCCACATTGACCGTATCGCCGACTGCCGTCAGGCTGCGCACGCGCCCATAGCCCATCGTGCCGACGACGGCCGGGCCGGTGTGGATGCCGATAACGATCTCCAGCGGCAAGGGCAGTTCGCCGGCAAGTTCGGCGGCGAGCTTTTCAATTTCGGCAACAATTGTGGTTGCGGCCGCCACTGCCTGCCGGCAGGCTTCCTCGGGCGTGCTGTTGAGGCCGAAGAGTGCCATGGCGCCGTCGCCGATAAATTTGTCGAGCCGTCCTCCTGCCTGTTCCACCGCCTTGCCGACGATCCCGAAATAACGGTTGAGCAGGAAGACAACGTCGAAGGGCAGGCGGGTCTCGGTCAGCGTTGTGAAGTGGCGCATATCGCAGAAAAGCACCGCGATCTCGCGCTCGCGGCCGGGACTGGTTTCCTGGCTGTTGGCGGGAAGGGCAGCCTCTGTCTGCGGCACGAGCAGCGGCGCGACGGTCAGGTTCTTGTCCGGGCGGAGCTGACAGGCGAGGCGCACGTCGGGTGCCGCATTGATGCGCTTCAGTGTCGTCTGCTCCAGCTTGTCCGGCGGCGGCAGGGTCCAGTAGTCGCCGAGGATCTGCACACGGCAGGTGGAGCATTGGCCCTTGCCGCCACAGACCGAATAATGCGGCAGACCGCCAAGCCTGCTTGCCTCCAGTACGGTGAAGCCGCGTGGAACGCGCACGGTCTCGCCGCCGGGATAGTGAACCGCGACCTGGTTCGTCCGCTCTTTCAGCCTGCGGCGCGCCCGTGCGAGGATGACGAGGGCAAGCGCTGCGGAGAAGCTGCCGTAGAGCCCGGCGCGAATCGTCGCGATTTGTGCGCGCGCATCAGGATTATTGTAATAAAGCGTATTGATCGTTTCCTCGTAGTGCCCGGATTCTGCCTCGATATAGGAGGGATCGGACAGGGTGCGGCCCATTTCGACGAAACCGAGCAGCGCCAGCACCGGCAGCAGGATGGCGATCGCCAGAAGCAGCGATGCGGAATTGTCGTACCAGGGCCGATAGCGCAGCCAGAAATGGATGCCGATACAGCCGTGGATCCAGACGGCAAGCAGCGCGAACGTCTGGCGCACGCCGTTGTCGGGCGAATTGATCCAGAGCGTGCGAACGATCGTCTCGTAATTGTCGGTATAGCTGTAGAGTGCATGGACGATGCGCGTGCCGACGACATGGTCGATAAGCAGCAGCGGAATGAGAAGCCCAAGAACGATCTGTGCCATCTCGTTCCTGGGCATGACGAGGCTGCGACGCATATAGAGCCCGCGCAGTACCAGGGACATGTGGACCAGGACCGAGCCGTAGAAGACCACGGTGCCGAGCGGATTGCGCCAGATCGCCAGAAACAGCCGGCGCGCATCGTCGGCCGCCGTCAGTGAAACGAGCCCCAGCGCATGGTTCGACATGTGCAGGATGATGAAGACAAACATCACAAGGCCGGAGCCGAGCCTGGCCTTCCTGATTGCGCGCTCCGAAAAAATCCCTGTGGCCCAGACCGTCGTCATCAATTCCTGTTCTTGAAGCTCAAATCGCAAATGCACTAGAGAAGACCAAAAAGGGCGGAATTATCGTCTCGTCTAATCACGATCGCTTCGGTATGCCTGTCTGTATCGTTCAAGGATAGTGACAATAGCGGAAATTTTCGCTTGCGGCGCGAGCGCCGATTGTAAACACACTGTCACAGGCGGAGTGTCGCGATGCGGATCGCTTTCTACGCGCCGATGAAATCGCCGAACCATCCGGTGCCTTCGGGCGACCGGCTGATGGCGCAGCTATTGGTGCGGGCGCTGGAAATGGCGGGCCACTCGGTCGAAGTCGTATCCGAACTGCGCATCTATGCCGGTACGCCGGAAGCGGCAGCCGAACTGCGGGTGAAGGCCGAAGAGGAACGCGAAAGGCTGAGACGCAAGTGGCAGCAGGAGCCGAAACCGGAGCTCTGGTTCTGCTATCACCCCTATTACAAATCCCCTGATCTCCTCGGGCCGGGGATCGCAGCGGAATTCGCCATTCCCTATGTCACGGCGGAAGCCTCCTATTCGCGCAAGCGCGATGCGACCGGCTGGGCGGACTTTCAGACACCGGTAGGCGAGGCGATCCGTCGGGCGGCGGTCAATATCGCCTTCACGGACCGCGATCGCCGAGGGCTGGAGGACGCCTTTCCCGAAGCGCGTATCGCAGGATTGAAACCTTTTATCGACACGGCGCTCTTCGAGCCGGTAAAGCCTGATCCCGATCCGCAACGATTGATGACCGTGGCGATGATGCGGGCCGGCGACAAGATGGAGAGCTACAGGATGCTCTCTGCGGCGCTCCGCGTCATCGAGGATCGGCCGTGGACGCTCGGCATCGTCGGCGGCGGTCCGCTGAGGAGCGAGGTGGAGGCGCTGTTTGCAGGCTTTGCGTCCGGTCGTATCGACTGGCTCGGCCAGAGGGAGCCGGAGGACATAGCCAGCTTGCTATCAAGGGGCGGCATCTATGTCTGGCCGGGCTGCGGCGAAGCCTACGGACTGGCCTATCTCGAAGCGCAGGCGGCGGGGCTTCCTGTCGTGGCGCAGAGGACCGCCGGCGTGCCCGCTGTGGTTGAGGCCGACATGACCGGGCTGTTGACGGCTGATGGCGATGTGGGAGCTTACGCGCGCGCCATTGCCGGGCTGCTGGACGATGGGGCGCGTCGTGAGGCCATGTCATTCGCCGCCCGAAGCTTTGTCATCAACGAGCGCTCGCTTGCCGGCGCGGCGAGAGAACTGGATTTGATCCTACGCAATCATGCAGGGGCAACATATGATCGATAGCACCATTCGCGAGCCGTTGCATCGGGAGCTGGAGCGCTGGCAAGACGCTGGCCGCGTAGCGCGGCTCTGGTTGCGGGACGACGATGCAATCGAGCCGACGGCGGCGCTTGAGCGGCTGATTGCCGAGACGAAAAACTATCATATCCCCATCACGCTTGCCGTCATTCCGGCCTTTACAGGCACGCCGCTCGCGCAGCGGCTTGCGGAGGAAGCGCATGTCAGCGTGGCTGTCCACGGCTGGGCGCATCACAATCATGCCGGACCCGATGAGAAGAAGCAGGAACTGGGCGGACCTCGTCTGGAAGAAACCGTTCTCGGCGAGCTTTTTGAAGGCTTCCTGAAGCTGAAGGATCTCTACCCGACACGCTTTCTGACCATGCTGGTTCCACCCTGGAACCGGATCGACAAGGGGCTCGTTCCCAAGCTTCCGGCACTCGGCTTCCAATCGCTTTCCACCTACGGCCGGGTCAAGGGAAAAGGTCCGCTCGCTATCGTCAACACCCATGTCGACCTGATGGACTGGCACGGCACGCGCGGCGGGCGGCCGATGGCTGAGCTGATCGGTGAACTGGTCGCGGAGCTGCAGGACAGGTTCGAGGGCCGCAGCGAGCCGATCGGCGTGCTCGGGCACCATCTGGTGCATGACGCGGCCGCCTGGGATTTCCTTGCCGAACTCTTCGAGGCGACGGCAGGCCATCCCGCAGTGGAATGGGTCTCAGCAGCGTCGCTGGTGCAGGATCAGATGTCGATCACCTGATTGTCGCGGGCGGCAAAGGCGCCGGCAAAGGCGGCCTGCGCCTCGCTTTCCATCACGGCAAGCTGTCCGTCGGTGCGCGAGGGCGCATGATGGAACAGGGCAAAGCGCTTGGCGCCCGCCATTTTCGCCAGTTCCGTGCCGTGCTGCCACGTGGAATGGCCAAAGCCCTTGAATCGCTGCATCTCGTCTTCGTTATAGGTGCAATCGTAGACGACGAGATCGGCATCCTTCATCATCTCGAGCGCCACCGGGTCATGCGTGCCCGGAACGTGCTCGATGTCGTAGATCAGTGCCACGATGCGGCCCTTCCAGTGGATGCGATAGCCGATCGCGCCGCCCGGATGGTTCAGCATATAGGTCTGCATCTCGACGCCCTTGTGCGGGGTCAGCGTCTGGCCGGCGTGGAAATCGCGGAAGTTCATCGTCGCCTGGCAGATATCGGTCTTTACCGGGAACCACGGCGGGCTGATGAACTGCTCCACCATCTCGCGCGTGCTCATCTTGCCGTCAAGATGACCGGACCAGATGTTGACGTTGATCGAGGGATAGTAGATCGCCTTGAAGAAGGGCAGGCCGATGATGTGGTCGTAATGGCAGTGACTGAAGAAGAGGTCGACATCGCGGACCTCGTCCGCAAGAAGCGAAAGCCCGGCCTCGCGCAGTCCCGAGCCCGCGTCGAAGATCATCCGGTGCTCGCCGCAGCGAATTTCTATGCAGGAGGTGTTGCCTCCATATCGGTCGAATTCCGGGCCTGATACGGGGATGCTTCCCCGAACGCCCCAAAATTTTACCTGAAACAGATCGTTGCTCATTTTCCTTCAAACCAGCTTTCCCGCTTCATCATCGTAGTCACCATCGATCCCGATCCGAAGCTGCAGAATTCCACGGGTTTGCCTATATCCCCTCGCACTCTTCCAACGGCTAGCCGAAGAAGAAGTAGATTTTCCTAAGCAATCGGCTTTTGGCTCAGAATGCAAGCCGGTATGGTTCGTTTTCGGTAAACGTTCCGGCATATGCGAGGTTGCGACACGTCCGCGGGTTCGTTCATCTTAAATGGTTGTGCGCGACCGAAAATGCAAACCCCCTGATTTTACGGCCCTAACGGCTGGCACGTCGGCTGCCGGTTCGGCGAAAAGCCGCGGCTCGCTTCCGTCAAGAGTATTGTCACAAAACTGAAGCAAAACTGTCGCAAAGCTGTCATCCGGGATGCCTAAATGTCGCCATACTTTCTTTAAAGCGACATTCGGTCTGCCCATGAACACCCCCTCAGTTCGATCGTCTTCCGCCGTTGCAGCGGCAGGTCTGGAATTGAGTTACGGGTCGACGCAGATCCTTAAAGGCATTGATTTTTCTCTGGAAAAAGGCAAGACGCTGGCGCTGCTCGGCCCATCTGGATGCGGCAAGACCACGCTCTTGAGGCTGGTGGCGGGTCTGCTTGCGCCGACCAGAGGGTCCGTTTCGATTGCCGCTACCATGGTTGCCGATGGCGCGACCGGCGTTTTCGTTCCGCCGGAGCGGCGCGGGCTTGGCATGGTCTTTCAGGATTACGCGCTCTGGCCGCATCTGACTGTCGGCGGCAATGTTTCCTTTCCGCTGGAAATGCGCAACGTCGGCAAGGCCGAGCGCCAGACCCGGACGATGCGGGCGCTGGAGCGCGTCGGCCTGTCCGCCTATGCCGACCGGCGGCCGAGCGATCTTTCCGGAGGCCAGCAGCAGCGCGTGGCGATTGCGCGCGCCATCGTCGCCGAGCCGCAGCTTATCCTTTTCGACGAACCGCTTTCGAACCTTGACCGCGAGTTGCGCGAAAACATGGTGGGCGAGCTTGCCGAACTCATCTCCACGCTCGGCCTGACGGCGATCTATGTGACGCACGACCATAGCGAGGCGCTGACGCTGGCCGACGAGGTCGCTGTCATGCGCTCCGGCCGGATCGAACAGCTTGCCTCGCCCGACGATCTGATCGAGCGGCCGGCGAGCCCCGAGGTTGCCGATTTCCTGCGGCTTGGCTGCCTTGCCGATATCGAGCGGCGCGGGCACGTCTGGCACTTCAAGGGCAGCGATATCGTGCTCAGCGATGCCGAAGGTGTTGCAGGCAACAGCGCCCGCGTGCTGATCCCGGTCGCCTCTATTGCGGCCGGCGAGGTCTCTGCCGGCCGCCTTGCCGCGACTGTGCTGCGCTCGCAGTTTCGCGGCGACGGCCATCTGGCAAGCGTTTCGCTCGCGGGCTTGCCGGGCCTGGAGTTGCAGGTTCTGAGCCGCGCCAAGCTGCGCGCCGGCGAGACGATCGGCCTTGTGATCGACACAGCGCAGATCCGTTGGTTTCAGCAGGAAATACCCCAATCCATAGAGGAGAAAGTGGAACATGTTTAAGTCGTTGAAGAGTATCACTTTTGGCGTTGTCGCCGCTGCCCTGATGGCCGGTGTCGCCCATGCCGACGTCACTGTTTACACCGCTGGCCCGCAGAGCCTGATCGACAAGCTGTCGGCCGGCTTCACCAAGCAGACCGGTGTCAAGGTCAATGTTTTCCAGGCGACGACCGGCAAGGTCATGGCCCGTATCGAAGCCGAAGCCGCCAACCCGGTTGTCGACGTTGTCATCTCCGCTTCCTGGGATACGGCAAACGACTTCGCCAAGCGCGGCTGGCTCGTCAACTATGCAAGCCCGAACGCTGCCAAGGTTCCGGATTTCCTGAAGTCCGAAGGCGCCGTTGCGCAGGGCATCTCGGCTCTCGGCATCGTCTGGAACACCAAGAGCGGCACGCCGAAGCCGGCTGAATGGGCCGACCTGACGAAGCCGGAATACAAGGACCTCGTCAACATTCCGGACCCGGCACAGTCCGGCTCCTCCTTCGAACTGACCGCCGCTCTCGCCGGCCAGGACGACTGGAAGCTGTTCAAGGCTCTGCAGGCCAACGGCGCCATCATCGCCGGTGCGAATGCCGACGCGCTGAACCCGGTTCTGCAGGGTGCGAAGGCTGTCGTCTTCGGCGCTGTCGATTACATCGCTCTTGCTGCCCAGAAGAAGGGCGAGAATATCGAAGTCGTGTTCCCGAAGTCCGGCACGGTCATCGCGCCGCGCCCGGCCATGATCATGAACTGGTCCAAGAACCAGGACGACGCCAAGAAGTTCATCGACTACATGCTGTCTGATGAAGGTCAGGCACTCGTTGCCGGCGAAATGCTGATGCCGTCGCGCACCGACGTTGCCGCTTCCCGTCCGCTGATCAGCGACCTGACGCTCCTGAAGTACGACACGGCCGCTGTCTACGGCAAGCGCAAGGAAACGCTGAAGACCTTCGCCGATCTCTACGGCGCCAAGTAAGGTCCGGATTGATGAGAGGAAACGGCATCGGCGGCACGGCTCCGGCCGCCTGGCTGGCAACAGCGGGCCTCGTTCTCGTCGTTGCCGTTCCCTTCATCGCGGTGGTGCTGCAAGGCATTTTCCCCGAACTCGGACAGGGCTCGTTTGCGAGCCCTTTCTCCTCGCTCTATGCAACGCTTGCCGACAGTTCCCTGATCCGCATGGGCGGCAATACGATCCTGCTTGGCTGCTGCGTCGTGCTCGCCTCGGCGCTGGTCGCCGTACCGCTCGGCGTATTCCGCGCCCTCTACAGGATTCCGTTTGCGTCCCTCTGGGACGTGCTTCTGCTCGTGCCCTTCATGATCCCGCCCTATATCGCGACACTCGGCTGGATCATGACGCTGCAGCCGCGCGGCTATCTGCAGCAGCTTGCGGGCTTCAATCTCGCGCCCTTCCTGTTTTCGATCTTCGGCATGACGCTGGTCATGGCCTTCAACACGTTCCCGGTCGTCTATTTCGCCGTATCGCGCACGGTCGAGGCCGTCGGCGCACGTTACGCCGATGTCGGCCGCGTCTTCGGCGCCTCGCCGGCGCGCGCCTTCTGGCGCATCACGCTGCCGCTCTCGACACCCGGCCTGACGGCGAGCCTGATGCTGGTCTTTGCCGCTGCGATCGAAGAATACGGCACACCTGCGGCGCTCGGCCGACGCGCTGGTTTTCAGGTTCTGGTGACAGGCATCGACCTGCGCGTCACCGACTGGCCGATCGATCTGCCGGGGGCTGCCATCCTGTCGCTGGTGCTGGTCGCCATGTCGCTCGTCACCTTCCTCCTGCAACGCTGGATTCTCGCCCGCCGCTCCTACCAGACGGTGGGCGGCAAGCCGACGACCAAGGACAAACGGCCGCTCGGCGCGCTGAAAGTGCCTGTCATGATCGCTTTTGCCGTCGTCGCGTTTCTTGCGACGGGCGTGCCGTTGCTGGCGATCCTTGCAACGGCACTGGCCCGCACGATCTCCGGCGGTCTCGCCTTCGACAATGTCAGCCTGGACAATTTCACGGCGGTCTTCGGCAACGGTGCCGGTGCGGTGACCGCGCTGATGAACAGTTTCTCGCTCGGCATCGGCACGGCGCTGATAACGGGCCTGATCGGCGTGACCGCCGCCTATACGGTGGTGAAGACCAGGATGTCCGGCCGCACGGCAATCGATGTGATGACCATCCTGCCGAATGCCCTGCCGGGCATCGTCGTTGCCGTCGGCCTCATCCTTGCCTGGAACATGCCGGGCCTGCCGTTCACGCCCTACAACACCGCTTTCATCCTGCTGCTGGCCTATTGCTGCATCCTGCTGCCGCAGCCGGTGCGCTACACGACGGCAGCCTTCCAGCAGATCGGCGACAACCTGGAGGCGGCAGCCCGCGTTTGCGGGGCCAGTGGCGTGACGGCATTCCGCCGCATCCTGCTGCCACTCGTCTTTCCGAGCCTCGCCTCTTCCATGCTGCTGGTCTTCGCGCTCGCCTCGCGCGAACTGGTCGCGTCCGTCGTCGTGGCGCCTGTCGGCATGCAGACGATCGCCACGTTCATCTGGCGCCAGTTCGAGCAGGGTTCGATCGGCCTCGGCATGGCGATGGCCTTTATTGCCATCTGCATCACGACGCTGCTGCCGCTCATCCTGATGGGGCTTATGCGGCGGGGCAATATGGTCGCGGATTGAGGCATGCTCCAAATTGAATGGTTCTTGTTTCCCGCCGATATTGCTGGGATGATTTCCTCAGGCAACCTTCGGAGCAAACTTGGCTCCAGTCACGGAGATCCTCATAGGCCTCTCGGTTGTTTCTATCCTGATCGTCGTACTGCCGTATTCCTGCCTTGGAACCCCCGCTGGGGACACGCCTGCGATTTCCAGGGCGTTTCGTTCGTGGCCGAGCTGAAGCCGGCCTCAAGTTGAGTTTTGACTGCGATGATGGAGGCGATGGCGGTGGTGACGGAGGAGGCGATTAGCCTCAGAGCGACGCCGTGATCCCGCCGTCAACCATCAGCATATGGCCATTGACGAAGGACGAAGCATTCGACGCCAGGAAGACGGCCGCCCCCACCAGTTCTTCCACGTTGCCCCAGCGGCCGGCCGGTGTGCGCGTTTCGAGCCAGCTGGAAAATTTCGGATCATCGACCAGCGCCTGATTGAGCGGTGTCTTGAAATAGCCCGGTGCGATGGCGTTGACCTGCAAGCCATGCTTCGCCCAGTCGGTCGCCATGCCGCGGGTGAGGTTGCGCACGGCGCCTTTGGTTGCCGTATAGGGCGCAATGTTCGGCCGTGCGAGCTCGGCCTGCACCGAGGCGATGTTGATGATCTTGCCGCGGCCGCGGGCAATCATCGCCTGCGCCACCGGCTGGCTGACATAGAAGATGCTGGACACATTGGTGCGGAAAAGCTCGTCCCACTTCTCGACCGGGAATTCCTCCAGCGGCGTGCGGAACTGCATGCCGGCATTGTTGATCAGGATATCGATCGGGCCGATCTCCGCTTCGATATAGGTAATGGCGGCGCGGCTGGCCTGGGCGTCCGTCACATCGAAGGCGGCGCTGACCGCATGATGTTTCTGCTCGCGGATGGTCTCGGCCGCGGCCTCCGCCTTCTGGGCATTGCGGCCATTGATGATGACCGAGGCGCCATGCTCGGCAAGGCCGAGCGCCAGCGCATAGCCGATACCCTGGCTGGAGCCTGTCACCAGCGCGCGGCGGCCGGAAAGATCGAAGAGCGGAAAGGTCACGGGAGCACTCCTGAAATCAACGGTTCTGCATAGCCGGTTTTGCCGCTGGAGTGCAAAGGCGATCAGCCTGTTCCCAGCCGTCTGATATTGCCGGCAAGTTCCCTCGCCAACCGCAGCGAGGCAGCAGTCGCCATCACCATCTGCGGCAGGACAAGCCACTCGAGCGTCCAGGCCGCACCCGAGCGCTCCTGTTCATGGACGAGCGAATGGTGGATGGCTGAAAGCTGTGTGGGGTTGAAGCGGGCCAGCGCCACCAGCGTTTCGGCCGCGACCGGATTCTGCTTGTGAGCCATGGCGGAGGAAGCGCCGCCGCCCGCAAGCTCGATTTCGCCGCCGGCCTCCGCCAGCAGCGCTATATCCTGCCCGAATTTGCCGAGGCTGCCGGTGATCAGCGAGTAGAGGTTGGCAAGGTCGGCAATATGCATGCGCCGGCTCTGCCATTGCGGTTCCTCCGTCAGGCCGAGCTCCTGCGCCAGCGAGGCGCGCACCGACGCCGCCGCGGGGCCGAGTTTTTCGAGCGTGCCGGCAGCACCGCCCAATTGGATCGGGAATGTCTGTTCCGTCAGCCGGTCACGATAGGTTTCGAGCGGGATCCGCCAGGCGGCGATACGGTCGGCCGCGGAAATGGGGATGGCGGCCTGCATGCGGGTGTAGCCCATCAGTCGGTTGGCGCCGAATTGCCTCTCGAGGCCGGCAAGCCCGGTGACGATGGAATGCAGGCGCCCGCCGAAGAGGAAGGTGACAGACTTCAGCCGCAGCATCAGGCTGGTATCGATCGCGTCCTGGCTGGTCGCGCCGAAATGGACGTGTTCACCAGCCTCGCTGCCGACGGCTTGCCTGATCTGCCTGACCAGGCCGGGAATGACGACGCCGTCTTTTGCCGTCGCCGCCTTCAGGCTGTCCACGTCGGCGGCAAAGTTTGCGCAGATATCGCCGATCGTCCGTGCGGCCTCGGCTGGAATGACGCCGTGCATTGCCTCGGCACGGGCGAGGGCTGCCTCGAAGGAGAGCATTGCCCGGATATCGGCTTCGGCCGAGAAATAGGCGGCGATTTCAGCGTCGCCAAGCAGGCCGGAAAGGAAGGGATGGTCGAAAGGGGACGTCGTCATCTGGCATCTCGGTTCATCGCTGGCCATCCACCTGCCTAAATCATCTCCAGCCGGAAAGGCAGGGCGAGATCGACGCTACCTGCCCGGCAGATTGCGGGCAAGCGGCCGGTAGATATGGCTCAAATGTCCAGGAACACGGTCTCCTTCGGTCCCTGCAGATAAATGTCGAAATTCAGTTTCGCGCCGTCGCGGGCAGCAATCAGCGTTGCCACGCGCTCGCGGTGCTCGATGCGGGAGAGGATCGGATCCGCCGCATTGGCCTCCTGTTCCTCCGGAAAATACATGCGCGTGTGCAGGCCGATATTGATGCCGCGGGCGACGATCCAGAAGGTGATGTGCGGCGCCATCTTGCGGCCGTCCTTGAAGGGCACCTTGCCGGGTTTGATGGTCTCGAAACTATAGACGCCGTCCTCGGCGCGGGTGGGGCAGCGGCCCCAGCCGGTGAAATTCGGGTCGGCGGTGCCGCGCATTTCCGAGGGGCTGTTGTAGAGGCCGGCGCTGTCGGCCTGCCAGATCTCGATCACGGCATCGCGAACGAGGGCGCCGGCGCCATCGAAAATACGGCCGCTGACGGTGATACGCTCGCCAAGCGTCTTGTCGTTGAGCATCTGCGTGCCGAGGTCGCTGTCGTAGACGCCTGTAATGTCGCAGAAATTCGGCGTCAGGCCGATATGCACATAGGGGCCGGCGGTCTGGGACGGGGTTTCCTTGAGATAGCCGAGTTCCTGCATGTCAGTTCCCCTCCAGCTTGTTTTCGAACATGGTCGAGCGGCGGCCGCGCAACACGATATCGAACTTGTAGGCGCGGCTGTCCATCGGGATCGTGTTGCCCCAGTCGAGCGGCGCGATGAGCTGCTCGATCGCGGCCTTGTCGGGAATCGTGCCGACGATCGGACATTTCCAGATCATCGGATCGCCCTCGAAATACATCTGGGTGATCAGGCGCTGCGAGAAACCATGGCCGAAGATCGAGAAATGGATATGGGCCGGGCGCCAGTCGTTGACGCCGTTCGGCCAGGGATAGGCGCCCGGCCGCACGGTACGGAAAAAGTACCGGCCCTCCTCGTCGGTGACAAACCGGCCGCAACCGCCGAAATTCGGGTCGATGGCGGCGAGATAGGTTTCCTTCTTGTGGCGATAGCGCCCGCCGGCATTGGCCTGCCAGAATTCCACGAGAACGCCGGATTGCGGCCGGCCGCGCTCGTCGAGCACCCGGCCGTGCACGATGATGCGCTCGCCGATGGCGCTTTCGCCGGGGCGGGCGAAATTGTGGATCAGGTCGTTATCCATCTCGCCGATCATCGAATGGCCGAAGACGGGGCCGGTGATTTCGGAGATCGTGCCGTCGAGCGACAGGAGCGCGCGCTGCGGCGAACGCAGGAGCGAGGTCTTGTAGCCCGGCGCATAGGCCGGCGGATGCCAGGCGCGGTCACGGGCGAAGAAGGCCCCGGTTTCTGGCTTGCGGTTCGGTAAATCCGACATTCTCTCCCCCTCAGGCCGCCTTGCCGGCGTCCATCTGCTCGAAAACCTGCTTTGCGATCTTGATCGCGTGATTGGCGGCCGGCACACCGGCATAGATCGCCACATGCAGCAGCGCCTCGCGAATATCCTCCCGGGAGGCGCCGGTATTCACTGTGGCGCGCACATGCATCGCCACTTCGTCATCCTGGCCGAGTGCCGCAAGCAGGGCGATGGTAATCATCGAGCGCTCGCGTTTCGTCAGTTCCGGCCGCGACCAGACGTGGCCCCAGGCGGCTTCGGTGATCAGCTCCTGGAACGGCCTGTCGAATTCGGTCGAGGCCGCCTGCGCGCGGTCGACATGGGCATCGCCGAGCACCGAGCGGCGGGTCGCCATGCCCTGGTGATAGCGTTCGGACGCGGTGTCGCTCATGGGCTCTTTTCTCCGATGGATGAGAGGAAGGCGCGAATGATTGCGGTCAGCGCTTCCGGCTGCTCGACCGGCGGAATATGGGCGCAATCCTTGATCACTTCGTAGCGGGCGCCAGGGATCAGCTTTGCCGTCGAAAGCACCAGATCCGGCGGCGTAGAACCGTCCTGATCACCGACGACGCAGATGGTCGGTACCTTGATCCGGCCTGCGGCTTCGGTGAAATCGGCATCGCGGATCGCAGCACAGGTCGCGAGATAGCCTTCCACCGGCTGGCGGATCAGCATGTTGCAATAGCCGGCATAGGCGATGTTTTCCGGCCGGCGGAAGGCCGGCGTGAACCAGCGCTCCATCACCATGTCGACAATGCTGGCAATGCCGTCCTTTTCGACGGCGGTGATACGGTTATTCCAGCTTTCGGCCGTGCCGATCTTGTGCGCAGTGTCGCAGAGGATGAGTGCCTTCACCAGGTCCGGGCGGTGCCGATAGAGCGCTTGGGCAATCAGACCGCCGACGGAAAGACCGCAAATGACGGCGTCCTTGACGGATAGCAGATCGAGCAGCCCGGCCAGATCGGTCGCATGGTCCGCGATGGAATAGGGCACCTGGCCGACATCGGACAGGCCATGACCGCGCATATCGTAGAGAATGATGGCAAAGTCGCCGGCAAGACGTACGATCACATCGCGCCAGATCCGGAAGTCCGTGCCGAGCGAATTGGCAAAGACAATGACCGGCCTGTCAGCGGGCGCGCCGATCAGCTGATAGTGGATCGTTACGTCGTTGATACTGGCAAACTGCACTTTAAATCTCCTCCGTTCCCAATTTGGTGAGTTGATCCGGTTAAGTAAAATGATATTTTTCGGCTTTCTGATAACCTATGAGTTATGAAAGCGATGATCGACAGCCGCATCAAGTTTCGCCATCTGCAGACCTTTGTCGAGGTGGCGCGGCAGAAAAGCGTCATGAAGGCGGCCGAACTGCTGCATGTCAGCCAGCCGGCGGTGACGAAGACGATCCGCGAGCTGGAGCAGGCGCTCGGGGTCGGCGTTTTCGAGCGCGACGGGCGCGGCATACGGATTACGCGATATGGCGAGGTTTTCCTGCGTCACGCCGGCGCCGCGCTGACGGCACTGCGGCAGGGGCTCGATTCCGTCTCGCAGGAGCAGTTCGGTGATGCTCCGCCAATCCGCGTCGGCGCGCTGCCGACAGTCTCGACCCGCATCATGCCGCGCGCGATGGACCTGTTCTTGAAGGAAAACACATGGAGCCGGGTGAAGATCGTCACCGGCGACAACGCCGTGCTTCTTGAGCAGCTTCGCATCGGCGATCTCGATCTCGTCGTCGGGCGTCTGGCCGGTGCGGAGAGAATGGCCGGCTTTTCCTTCGAGCACCTTTATTCCGAGCAGGTCGTCTTCGCCGTGCGCGCCGGCCATCCGCTGTTGACTGCCGGCAAATCGCTCTTTGACGAGCTTGGCCGCTATACGCTGTTGATGCCGACCCGCGGTTCGATCATCCGGCCGGTGGTCGAGAATTTTCTGATCGCCAATGGCGTGGCCAGTCTGCCGAGCCAGATCGAAACCGTCTCAGATGCGTTCGGCCGCGCTTTCGTGCGCGACAGCGACGCGGTCTGGATCATTTCCAACGGCGTGGTCGCGCGCGATATCGCAGACGGCGTGCTTGCCGCCCTGCCGGTCGATACTACCGAGACGAAGGGTCCCGTCGGGCTGACGGTGCGCACGGATTCCATCCCCTCGCTGCCGCTGTCGATCCTCATTCAGACGATCCGCGAGGCGGCGCTGGAGATTTCCGGGCGGCCCGCACCTGCGCACTAACCTTCAAGACAGTTGCCGCTCTTGCTCGTAGATTTGCCGCCCCTGGCTATCCAAAGAGGCGGCAGCAATGAAAACAGGCTTCATCGGCCTCGGTGTGATGGGCACGCCGATGGCGCTCAATCTCGTGCGGGCAGGCACGGATCTCATCGTCTGGAACCGTTCACCGGAAAGTGCCGAAGCGTTGCGGGCGGCCGGCGCCGAGGTGGCCGCCGATGTCGATGCGGTGTTCCGCAAAGCCGGAACCGTGATCCTGATGCTTGCGACAGAGGCTGTCATCGATACGGTTCTCGGGCGTGGCGCGCCTGACTTTGGCGCGCGTATCGCCGGGCATGTCATCATCCACATGGGAACGACCGCGCCGCAATATTCGAAAGGTCTCGAAGAAGAGATCCGCTCGGCCGGCGGCCGCTATGTCGAGGCGCCGGTTTCCGGGTCGCGTCGGCCGGCGGAGGAGGGCCGGCTTGTGGCCATGCTTGCCGGGGAAGCCGGTATTGTCGAGGAGGTCCGCCCGCTGCTGAGACCCATGTGCCGCGAGGCGGTCGTCTGCGGCGCGGTGCCGAACGCGCTGTTGATGAAACTTGCCGTCAACATCTTTCTCATCGCCTCGGTGACAGGCTTGGCGGAAGCGGCCCATTTTGCCGGCAGGCAGGGGCTGGACATGGCGCTTTTCAAGGCCGTCGTCGATGCCGGCCAGATGGCGAGCGGCATATCGCGGGTCAAGAGCGGCAAGCTGCTGGAGCGGGATTTCTCCGTGCAGGCGGCAATCTCCGACGTACTGAAGAACAACCGGCTGGTCGCCGAAGCGGCGCGGCGGGCGGGCATTGCCTCGCCGCTGCTCGATGTCTGCCATGGGCTCTATGCCGAAACCGAAGGTCTGGGTTTCGGGCATGAGGACATGGCGGCCGTTATCCGTGCGCTTGAAGCGCGGACCGAGGCAATCGGCCTGCATTGCGGCGATTGACGCTGCAAGCCTCTGGCCTTTCGCGTCATGCTGACGCAATCTTGCCTGTGCAGAGAGCGGTTTTTGAAGTTGGACGATCGAATGCGCGTCTTGCTGGCGGAAGATGAACCGGAAATGGCCGCTGTCCTGACGGCGGCGCTCCGCAACAACAATATCATCACGGACCACGTTTCGACGATCGAGGCCGCCGAGGAAGCCGTGCGGCTGAACAGCTACGACGCCCTGCTGCTCGACCGCAGCCTTCCCGATGGCGACGGGCTCGAACTCATCGCCGAAGCGCGCCGCATTCAGGCTGCCGTTCCGGTCATCATGCTGACGGCGCGCGGCGATCTGAAGGACAGGATCGAAGGTCTCGATCTCGGCGCCGACGACTATCTCGCAAAGCCCTTTGCCGTCGAGGAGCTGATGGCGCGGCTCAGGGCCATCCTGCGCCGACCGGGCAATATGGAGATCGAAAGCCTGTGCCTCGGCCGGCTGCATTTCGACCTGCGCAACCGCGAGGCCCGGGTCGGCGACGCGGCGCTCGAACTGCCGCGCCGCGAACTGCTGGTGCTGGAGGCGCTGATGCGTCGCGCCGGCCGCACGGTGGAGCGCTCGAGCCTCGAAGAGGCGGTCTACGGCATGGATGACGAGATCCAGTCCAATGCGCTCGATGCGCATGTTTCGCGCGTGCGCCGCAAGCTCGACGCGGCGGCTGCCGGGGTCGAGATCCATACGATCCGTGGCGTGGGCTATCTGATCCGGCAGGCCCGGCCATGAAGAAGATGAAATTCTACTCGCTGAAATGGCGTCTGATCCGCCGGCTGGTGGCGCTGCAGGCCGCGACCCTGGTGCTGATTGCGATCGCCTTTGCCTTCGTCTTCTGGATCTCGGGCATGAGCGGGATTTTTGCGCCTGACGAACATGCGATCGACGCGGTAACGGAATCGCTCGCCTGGAACCCGGACGGCTCCATGCGCATCACCAGCAACGATCATCTGGACCACCAGCGCGACAAGGCGGCGGATTTCTGGTTCCTGGTGCGTGACGAGCAGGGGCACGTGCTGACCGAGGGCAATGTGCCGGCGCAATATCTCGCCATTGCGGCCTCGGGCACGGATATCGCCGAGGCGCGCTTCAACGGGGATGAGGACAACCCGGCGACGATCGCTGCACGCCTGCAGAAAGTGAAGACCGATCACGGCGACCTTCTCGTCATCGTCGGGCGCCAGGGCAGCCTTTCCGCCGGAAAGCTTCTCGTCGTCTTCATGGCGATCGCTTCCGGTATCGTGCTGCCGGTCATTCTGCTCACGGGCCTGATCACGCTTGCCGTCACGCCCTTCGTGGCGCGCGGCATCCATCGCGGATTGAACGAGGTGGCGCAGGCGGCGCAAGGAATCGACGGGACGACGCGCGGCTACCGCCTGCCGCTCGAAAACGTGCCGGAAGAAGTGGCGCCGCTGGTGATCGCCATGAACGAGACGCTGCAGCGTCTCGACGACGATCACAACAAACAGCGGCGCTTCATGCTGGCCGCCGCCCATGAGCTGCGCACGCCGATTGCCATCCTGCAAAACCGGTTGGAAACCATGCCGCCGACGGAGGCGACCAACCGGCTGCTGGAAGATGTCGCCCGCCTTTCGACGCTGGCCCAGCAGCTGCTCGACCTGCAGCGGCTCAATCAGGAGCCGGTGCCGGATTGCTCCATCGACCTTGCGACGGTTGCGCGCCGGCAGGCGGCGGAACTTGCGCCGCTTATCATTGCGGCCGGATATCAGGCGAATTTCGAACTCCGCTCGATGCCGGAGCGCATTCTCGGCGATGAGACGGCGCTGGAGCGGGCAATTGCCAACCTGGTTCAGAATGCCATCCAGCATGGCGGCCGGAGCGGCACGATTACCATTGCTGTAGAGCGTCCGGCGCAAATCTCCGTCAGCGATGAAGGTCCGGGTATCGCGCCTGAGGATCGCGAGCGGATTTTCGAACCGTTCCAGCGCGCGAACGGCCGCAGCCAGGGCATAGGGCTCGGCCTTCATCTCGTGCGCGAGATCGTCAAGCTGCACCACGGGCGCGTGTGGGTGTCGAATGCGGAGGGCGGCGGCGCGAGCTTCAACATGAGCTTCGAGCCGACCATCCAGGCCGCCTGAATCTTTCGTGCGGTGCGAGCGCACGTCATGCTCGCATCATTTGAAGGGGGAATACCGGAATCGGATGATCGATGCTGGAGACCCGCATGCAACAGCCGCCGCTGGCCGCCTTCTTTAGTGCGCTTCTCGCCGAGCCCAGGAAAATCGGCGCGATCGTGCCCTCGGGAGGGCGGCTGGCGCGGCTGATGACCAGCGAGATAGAGCCTTCGGCAGGCAAGGTGCTGGAGCTTGGCCCCGGCACGGGGGTCTTCACTGCGGCGCTTCTCAAGCGCGGCCTGCCGGCGCGAGACCTGACATTGGTGGAGCTCGAAAGCCGCTTCATCGCCCCGCTGCAGCAGCGTTTTCCCGACGTGACGATCCTCCGGCGCGATGCGTGCGAACTCGCCGCCTGCAAGGAGGAGCTTGGACCGCAAGCGGCGATCGTCAGCGGACTGCCTTTCCGAAATATGCCCGCGGAAATCGTTCGCGCCATCGTCGGCGGCGGATTCAGTCTGCTTGAACGCGGCGGCGCCTTCTACCAGTTCACCTACGGCCATGCCTGCTCGGTACCGTCGGACGTGCTCGATGAGTTCGGACTGCAGGCCGAAAGGCTCGGCCGGGTGCGCCTGAATATCCCGCCGGCCAGCGTCTTTCGCATTTCGCGCCGGCCGGCATGACGGATGTGGTCTTGCCGGACTTCGCTGATTTCAGCCGGCGAATGGTCCAGCATTTCTAGAGCGTTTGCGACATGCGCTAGCGCAGCACGGTGCGCAGCGTCGCCTGGGTTTCCCTCAGCAGCGGCAGATAGCGCGCGACCATCTCGGCCGCGGGCACATGGGCGGCCGGCGCCCCGATATTGATGGCGGCAACCGTCTGGCCGCGATCGTTCTCGACCGGCACAGCGATGGAGCAGAGGCCGAGCTCCAGCTCCTGATCGATCAGGGCATAACCCTCTGCGCGGACCTTCCGGAACTCGGCCATCAATTCTCCAGGATCCGTCTTCGTGTTCGGGGTGTTTGCCTTCAGCTCGCTCCTGGAAAGCACGGCCCCGGCTTCGGCTTCCGGCAGCGCTGCGAGCAAAACACGGCCCATCGAAGCACAATAAGCAGGAAGGCGGCTGCCGGGCGTGAGGTTGATCGACATGACGCGGCGCTGCGAGGCGCGGGCGACATAGACGATGTCAGTGCCGTCGAGCACCGAAGCGGATGCGCTTTGGCCGGCTTTCTCGGAGAGCGCATCGAGATGTGGCTGGATGAGCACCGGCAGCGGTGTCGCCTCCAGATAGGCATGTCCGAGCCGCAGGATTTTCGGTGTCAGCGTGAAGAACTTGCCGTCGTAATCGGCATAACCGAGCTCGGCAAGCGTGAGCAACGATCGACGCACCGTGGCGCGGTCGAGGCCGGTTAGCTTCGCTGCATCCGTGATCGAAAGCCGGCGATGCATTTCGCCGAAGGCTTCGATTACCTTGAGGCCGCGGGCGAAGCCGCTGACGAAATCACTTTCCCGCATGGGCTTGTGTGGCTCCTTCCCGGCGGCTTGGAAGTGTGCTTCGCGGGATCTATGATCGGATGGATGATGGATCAGCGTGCCGGAAGCCATTTCTTCGCTATCCGGCACGCAACTGTATAGGCGGGGTCGAAGACGTTGCCTATATCGTAGCGGACCACTTGGCCGAGCAGATGGCTGGCTGCCACTTTCGACAGGCCGTAATCCGCCACGAGCAGATTCAGCATTTCGGTCGTCGCATGCTGCAGAGCCTGATCCAGCGGCCTCGCATTGCCGATGGTGATGACGTCATCAAGCGTCTCCGCCCTCGGCCAGGATATCGACCTTACCTTTTCGACGGTGAGACGGACTGTCACCTCAAACGTCGTCTCGACGCCGGTACCGACGATTTCGCCGTCACCCTGAACGGCATGACAGTCGCCAAGGAAGAACAATGCGCCTGATACCGAGACCGGAAACCAGATCGTCGCGCCTGGACCGAGCAAGCGATAATCCATGTTCCCGCCATAGGCGCCGCTCGTCGCCGTCGAAATTGCCTGGCCATAGCTCGGTGCCACGCCGAAGCAGCCGATCATCGGGGAGAGCGGCAGAACCAGCTTTTCGATACCGGCAACCGGTTCCTTCAGTTGGACGGTCATCGCGTGCCGATCGATATGCCACAGTGTCTTCTCCGATCTCGGAAGATCACGAACCGTGTCGGGATCGATGACATTTGCCGCCAGGACACTGCGCGTGAAGCCCATGTCCCTCGTCGGTTTCATGTCCAGAATTTCGACCCTGAGAGTATCTCCGGGCTCGGCGTCTTCGACGAAAACTGGCCCGTTCATGGGATTTGGACCGTGCGCCCGCTGGACCTCGTTCTCGTCGTAGCCCCAGGCATCGAGCGTGCGGGTGACGACCGTGTCACCGCTTGCGATCGTCAAAGCCGGAGGCAAGGTTCCAAGAACGTTGTAAAAGGCAGTTGCGACGAAATCGTGGGTCGTCATGGTAGAGTTCCGCTCGGATGTCTGGGGTGTTCTCTGAAGGTGGTTCGATGAACTTACGCGTCAGCCGGGCGACCGTCGACGGCAAATTATGCTGGCGCGGGTGGATTGTTAAATATGGCGGCAGAAGATGGTGGCCTGATGGGGAGTATGTGAATTGAGTTCTACGCCAGGTCCATCGCGCAGCCCGCTGCAGCGGGCCGTCTACCTTTGCTTTGGTCTTATGATGGTCGGTCTTGGAATTATCGGCGCCATCCTTCCGCTTATACCGACAACGATTTTCCTTATCCTGGCAGCGTGGTGCTTCAGTCGGTCATCTCCGCGTCTGGAGGCCTATCTGATGAATAGTCGATTTGGCGGCCCGTTGCGCGACTGGCGCGAGAACGGCGCGATTTCCCGTAAATCCAAGATGTTAGCGTTGATGGGGATGTCGGTTGGATACGCGGTATTCCTGATCGGGTCGAAGCCATCGGTTTTCCTCGCGATTGTCGTCGGGGCATCGATCCTGGCTTGCGCTGCTTACGTCGTTTCGCGACCGGGTTCCGCCGAGCCCAACCAGCTGGAGGAAAGCGACGGCTGATCTGTTTTGCTGACGAGAGGCACTTTACAACGAGCGTAAACTCAAATTATACGGCCCGCTCACTATTGCTCCCACACCCCAGCATTCCCATCTGAGCGCCATGCCAAAAACCCACAAGCACAAGTTCCTGCGGGAACAATATCGACGCATGCTCGCGTCCGACCACCACATCGATCCGCGCTGGCGCGACAGTTTTGACGCCTTTCTGACGGATATCGACCATTTGGCGCCCAACACCGGAAGCCGTCGAATTATTGGTCGCAGGAACCCCAAGCTCGGCTTTGTGCCCGGAAATGTCGAGTGGCATTGGGAAAGCACCACACTGCCCACATCGCGGGAAGCCAGAGGACGTTAAGTCCGAAGGCGTGACGGGCTCGATCTAAATTGAGCTCGGCGCTTGCGGAGTAGCTTACTTGATGCTTATCGGTGCCTCTCCCTGCTGATATGGTGTGGGGGTTCTCAATGAGGGGATGGATCGAATAACGCGCTTTGCGATCGAGGCGTCGAGCCACAGGCTGAGCATCAATTTGATGAAACCGGCCAGGTGCAGGACATAAATGAGAGCATTGGTGAAATGGGCGAAGAACCCCACCAGGGGCCTTTCTTCTTGCCCTGCCGCAGCCGATTCTGTCTATAGGTGCCAAGCCGCCCTTCCGCTTCCGCGGCAGCGAGGCTCTACTCGGGATCGACATTGAGCCGCTGTTCGATATCCGCAACCGGCATCGCGTGCCACGCTGTTGCGCCCGCACCTGTCGCTATCGTCAACTGAACCATCGTCTTCCCCTCTCATTGCGGTGTGTCCGGTCGGCCCACTGGTCTCGATTGTCACGCGCGCGGGTCGATCGCCGCTCCCGTGTGTTCATGTCGGCCCAGGAGATGCGTCGCCGAGCGCCAGGCATGATGCGCGATCCGGTCGAGCCGCCGGACGGCGTCGACGCGGGCAAACGCTTCGGTGGCAGTCAATTTTCCGGGTGCGACGGCGGCGAGGGTCTCGGCGCGGTGATCGCGCTGCATGGCGTCGAGGTCCTTCGCCGCGCGTTCAATGTTTGCGAACGAGGCATCGACCTCAGCTGAAACGGTCCAGCCAATCGGCTCCGCCCGCGCCGTAAGCGCAGATTCTCCGGTAATCGATTCACCAACCATCTGCGTCGCTCGCATCGCCTGAATGCAAAGCTCAGCGGCGCGAAAGTCATCGGGTACTCCGGCCATCCGTTCGGGAATGTCGCCTTCCCCAAGGATCTCCACGAGCCTTGAGGCATGTTCAAGCGCGTGCAACGTGCTCGTCATGCGCAGCCGCTCCTCTTCCGTCTCGGACGGCTCTTTCAGTTCGGAGAGAAAATTCTGTGCCTGCGCGAGTGCTGCAACTGCTGCCGCGCTGTCCTGCATCGTACGACCACCCTCGGCCGAGAGGGCAGCGGCGACTGAAGCCGCCGACGTCTTGAGAATCTCCGCCACGACGCGCCGGGTTGTTTCGACCGCGATCACCGGATTGACGAGCGCGCTTGGATCAAGCGCACGTTCGAGCGGTGTCTCGCTGGAGGGCAGAATGCGCTCTACGATGTGGGTGAACCATTGTGTCGCCGGAAGGAGCACCGCGACTCCGACGACATTATAAGCTGTGTGGTAAGCGGCCAGGAGCGTCGTCCCGTCGACTGACGCGGCAAACGCTCTCATCGTCGCTGCGGTAAACGGAAAAGCGACGATTGCAATGAGTGCGGCTATGACCTTGAACAGCACATAGGCAAGAGCGAGGCGCTTGGCCGTCGAACTGGCGCCGATGGCCGCCAACGCGGAACTCGTCGCTGTTCCGATATTCTGGCCGATGATCAGGGCCGCACCCTGCTCAAGGCTGATCGCCCCGGCATAGAAAGCCGCAATCGTGACGGCGATGGCAGCCGTCGATGACTGCATGACCGCGGTCATCGCCAGGCCGACGGCGATCAGGGTCAGGAGGCCGACCAAGCCTGAGATCCAGCCAACTCCCGGCACGCCGAGCACTGCGGGCAAATCGGATGGATGCAGGCTTTCAGCGAGGCCTCCCATGCCCTGCTGAAGGGTCGTGAGCCCGTAGAGCACCAACGCGAAGCCTGCAAGTGCGCTGCCCGCTGCCGCGCTTCGCCCACCGCCAAGCAGCTTGGCCAGCGCGCCGGCAAAGATCAGGGGTAGGGCGTAGGCGGACAGCGAGACGCGCACGCCGAGCAACGCCACCAGCCAGCCCGTGCCCGTCGTGCCGACATTGGCGCCGAACACGAGGCCAAGCCCCTGCGGGAAGGTCAGCAGCCCGGCATTGACGAGGCCGATCGTCGTCATCGTCACTGCGCTCGATGACTGCACGAGCAGCGTAATTAGGGCACCCCAGAAGGCGCCTGTGAGAGGCGTGGCCGCCGCTTTGCCGAGGACCGAGCGCAGCGCCGAGCCGGCCAGAGCCTTCAATCCGTCGGTCATGACGGTCATGCCGAGCAGGAACAACCCGACGCCGCCGAGAATGGCAATTACCGTCGACATCTGCGCCCCGCACCCATCGGTTTTCCTTTAGTGTTCGCTAAATGGGATCATACGCGAATGCCACCCTGTGTTGCGATTCCTTTTTTATACCGCGCAAGGCGGCTGAGCAGCCGGATTTCGTCTTCGACCTTTGCCAGACGCGGCACGGGTCGCGCGACACCATTGTTGTTGTGCGTTATATGAACAAATATCGTATATCGCACAAAACTCTTGCCGTTCGACTGGCTCTCGCCTTATTCCTTACACATCGGAAGGCGCGAGGAAGCCTCATCCGGCAAGGAGAGATCCAGCATGGACAAGACGATCGGGAGCGCGGCAGATGCCGTCTCCGAAATCGGCGACGGCGCTACCGTTATGATCGGTGGCTTCGGTGGCTCGGGTGCGCCGATCGAGCTCATTCACGCGCTCATCGACAAAGGCTCGAAAAACCTGACTGTCATCAACAACAATGCGGGCAATGGCCGTATCGGCATTGCAGCGATGATCGATGCCGGCATGGTGAGAAAGATGATCTGCTCCTTCCCGCGCTCATCCGATCCGCGTGCTTTTACCGATAGATATCTCGCCGGCGAGATCGAACTGGAACTCGTGCCGCAGGGTACGCTTGCCGAACGCATCCGCGCCGGGGGCGCCGGTATCCCGGCCTTCTATACGCCGACGGGTTATGGAACCGAGCTTGCCGAGGGCAAGGTCATCGCCGAGTTCGATGGTCGCCACTATGTGCAGGAACGCTGGCTGAAAGCCGATTTTGCGATCGTCAAGGCACATGCCGGCGATACCTACGGCAACCTTACTTACAACAAGGCCGGTCGCAACTTTAACCCGCTGATGTGCATGGCGGCGGCAAAGACAATCGCGCAGGTCTCGACCATCGTGCCGGCCGGCGGCATCGATCCTGAGCATGTCGTCACACCCGGCATCTTTGTCGACCGCGTCGTCGAGATCGCCAATCCGCAACAGGAAGAAGAGCTCATTCGAGCCGGGGTGGCTTACGCATGACCGTCGATACCAGAGAGGATATCAAGCTTTCCAACGCCCAGATTGCCTGGCGCGCCGCGCAGGACATAGCCGATGGCGCCTATGTCAATCTCGGCATCGGCTTTCCGGAAATGGTCGCCCGTTATCAGCCGCCCGGCCGACAGGCGATTTTCCACACCGAAAACGGCATCCTCAATTTCGGCGAAGCGCCGGCGGCGGGCGAGGAGGACTGGGACCTCATCAATGCCGGCAAGAAGGCGGTGACGCTGAAGCCGGGTGCGGCCTTCTTTCACCATGCCGACAGCTTCGCCATGGTGCGCGGCGGCCATCTCGACGTTGCGATCCTCGGCGCCTATCAGGTTGCGCAGAACGGCGATCTCGCCAATTGGCGCGTCGGCGCAAAGGGCGTGCCGGCCGTGGGCGGCGCGATGGACCTGGTTCACGGCGCAAAGCAGGTCTGCGTCATCACCGAACATGTCACCAAGAACGGCGAGCCGAAGCTGGTCGACCGATGCAGCTTTCCGCTGACGGGTGTCGGCTGCATCACCCGCATCTATACCAGCCATGCGGTCATCGACATCAAGGACGGGCATTTCGTGCTGCGCGAGAAGCTTGCCGCAATGTCCGTCGAGGAACTGCAGGCGATGACCGGCGCACCGCTCCATATCGAGGGGCCGGTTGGCGATCTCGTCGTTCCCGAACTTTGAGGACAAGCCCATGACCGAAGCCTTTATCTGCGATTATATCCGCACGCCGATCGGCCGCTACGGCGGCGCGCTTTCCTCCGTGCGTGCCGACGATCTCGGCGCCGTGCCGCTGAAGGCGCTGATGGCGAAAAACGCCTCCGTCGACTGGGACGCGGTCGATGACGTCATCTTCGGCTGCGCCAATCAGGCGGGCGAGGACAACAGAAACGTCGCGCGCATGTCGCTGCTTCTTGCCGGACTGCCGCTCTCCGTGCCGGGCACGACGATCAACCGGCTCTGTGGATCGGGCATGGATGCCGTCATCACCGCGGCGCGCGCCATTCGCGCCGGCGAAGCCGAACTGATGATTGCGGGCGGCGTCGAAAGCATGTCGCGCGCGCCCTTCGTCATGCCGAAGGCCGATGCGGCTTTTTCGCGGGCTGCCGAGATCCATGATACGACGATCGGCTGGCGTTTCGTCAATCCTCTGATGAAGAAGCAATACGGCGTCGACTCCATGCCGGAAACCGGCGAAAACGTTGCCGAGGACTACAAGGTGAGCCGGGAGGATCAGGACGCCTTTGCCGTGCGCTCGCAGGCAAAGGCCGCGGCCTCCCAGGCAAGCGGCAGGCTGGCGAAAGAGATCACTCCGGTGACTATCCCCCAGCGCAAGGGCGATGCCGTTGTCGTCGAGAAGGATGAACACCCGCGCGCAACCAGCATGGAAGCGCTCGCCAGGCTGCCGACGCCGTTCCGTCAGGGCGGCACGGTGACGGCCGGCAATGCTTCGGGCGTTAACGATGGTGCTGCCGCCCTCATCATCGCCTCGGAAGCGGCGGCGAAGAAATATGGGCTGACGCCGATTGCCCGTATTCTCGGGGGTGCGGCGGCCGCCGTCCCGCCGCGCGTCATGGGCATCGGTCCCATACCGGCTTCGCGCAAGCTGATGGCGCGCCTTGGCCTGAAGCAAGAACAGTTCGACGTGATCGAACTCAACGAAGCCTTTGCCAGCCAGGGTCTTGCAGTGCTGCGCGAGCTTGGCATTGCCGATGACGATCAGCGGGTGAACCGCAATGGCGGTGCGATCGCGCTCGGCCATCCGCTCGGCATGTCGGGTGCCCGTATCGCGGGCACGGCGGCACTGGAACTTGGCGAAACCGGCGGCCGCTATTCGCTCTCGACCATGTGCATCGGCGTCGGCCAGGGCATCGCGGTGGCGCTCGAACGGGTTTGAGCACGGCTCATTCGAGAACCGACTGCACAGGATTTCTCTGCGCAGACCGAAATATGTCTTGAGCAGCTTTGGGAAATCGTCCGAGGCATAGAAAGCCGTCAACGTGCGGTCGACGAGAAGCCGGAAGACGGAATCGTCGCGCCGCATTGCGATGCCGTAGGGCTCGCGGGTGAAAAGCCGGCTGCCGAGTTCCCGTCCGGAAGGGTTGCCCGCCCGGTCGGCAAGATAGACGTCGTCCTGCGATCCTCCAGCGCCCTCAAACCGTGCTCATGCGTCGGGAAATCGTCGATACGGGAGCGGCAGGCCGCTGCCGAAGGTGTGCCCATCTCGCTCTTTCGTGCATTGCCCTTCTGCGATCTTGCCTGCTAAGACTGGCACATATCGTTTCATCACCTATGTCCTTGGTTTTTCGGGAGGCTATCGTCGCCATGGCAGATCTTGCTCAATCGCTTGCATCCATCAAAATTCCAGACCTCGCCGGCAAGGCCGTCTTGATTACCGGCGCCTCGACAGGCATCGGTGCGGCCGTCGCCCGCGCCTTCGCCGCCCAAGGCGCCAAGGTCGGCGTGCACTACAATGCCAGCCGCGAGCCGGCCGAAAAGCTTGCCGAAGAGATCAAGGCCGCTGGCGGTGCGGTCCATCTCGTGCAGGGAGACGTGTCGCGGGAAGGGGAGACGGAACGCGTCGTCGAAGAGACGGCCAAGACCTTCGGTCATCTCGACGGCCTGATCAACAATGCCGGCGGCATGCTCGGCCGCAAGCCGACGTCGGAATATACCGACGAGCATTATGAGAAGGTCATGAACCTCAATGCCCGTTCGGTGCTTGCGGCAACACGTGCCGCCCATCCCTGGTTGAAGAAGCAGGGCGGCTTCATCATCAACACGACCTCGATCGCCGCGCGCAACGGCGGCGGCAACGGCGCAATTCTCTATGCGGCCTCGAAGGGTTTCGTCTCGACGATCACGCACGGCCACGCCAAGGAATTCGTCGCCGACAAGATCCGCGTCAATGCGGTTGCGCCGGGTGTCATCGCGACGCCGTTCCATGAGCGCTATACGAATGACGAGCAGATGGAAATGCAGCGCAAGTCCATCCCGATGGGTTTCGTCGGCACGTCGGAAGACTGTGTCGGCGCCTATCTGTTCCTCGCCTCTCCGACGCTCTCCGGCTACATCACCGGCCAGATCATCGAGGTCAACGGCGGCCAGTTGATGCCGTGACCGGACTGCAAAGCTCGTAATCTGCGGAACTTTCGCACCGCGATGACGTTTCCCGCTTGGCCATTCATCAAGCGGGGGCGTCATGAGCTTTTCCTTTTCCGAACTCGACTTCCTGAAACCGGAGCTGGGGGCGGAATATACCGGCACAGGCACGCATTTTGCGGTTTTCTCCGCCCATGCCGAGCAGATCGAACTCTGCCTCTTTTCTTCCGACGGCAAGAAGGAAGTCGCCCGGCTGCCGCTGCCGAAGCGCGAAGGTGACATCTGGTCCGGCTATATCGCCGGCCTCGGTCCGGGCACGGTCTATGGCTATCGCGCCCACGGCCCTTACGATCCGAAGAACGGTCATCGCTTCAATGCCAACAAGCTGCTGCTCGATCCCTATGCCAAGCAGGTCCTCGGCGATCTCAGATGGGACGATGCGCTCTACGGTTACACGATCGGCGAGGACGACCTTTCCTTCGACGTGCGCGACAGCGCACCTTACATGGTCAAGGGGGTCGTGCAGGACCCGGATTTTGACTGGGCCGGTGAAGAGGCGATACGGCGGCCGTGGCCGGATACGATCATCTACGAGGCGCACGTCCGCGGGCTGACGATGCTGCATCCCAAAGTGCCCGATCGGCTGCGCGGCACCTTCCTCGGCATGTGCAGCGATCCGATCATCGACCATCTCGTCAAGCTTGGCATTTCCGCGATCGAACTGCTGCCCATCCAGTTCTTCCCCAATGACCGCTATCTCGAAGAGAAGAAGCTGACGAATTACTGGGGCTACCAGACGCTCGGCTTCTTCGCCCCGCAGTCGCGCTACCTGTCGGGTGACAGGATCACCGAGATCAAGACCATGGTGAAGAAGTTCCATGCCGCCGGCATCGAAGTCATCATGGACGTCGTGTATAACCACACGGCCGAAGGCAGCGAGAAAGGGCCGACAATGTCCTTTCGCGGGCTCGACAATGCGAGCTACTACATTCTCTCGCCCGACGATCCGCGCCATACGTTCGATACGACCGGCACCGGCAATACGCTGAACGTGGCGCATCCGATGGTCATGCGCATGGTGCTGGATAGCCTGCGCTACTGGGTGGGCGTCATGCATATCGACGGCTTCCGCTTCGATCTCGCCAGCACGCTCGGCCGCCAGGACCTGGAATTCGACCGTCAGGGCCTGTTCTTCGGCGCAATCCGCCAGGATCCGATCCTTGCCGGCGTCAAGCTGATCGCCGAGCCATGGGACGTCGGGGCCGGCGGCTATCAGGTCGGCGGTTTTCCGCATCCTTTCCGCGAGTGGAACGACAAGTTCCGTGACGACGTGCGCCGCTTCTGGAAGGGGGACGGCGGCATGGTGTCGGAAATCGCGCAGCGCATCACCGGCTCGGCGGTGCAGTTCAACCACTCCGATCGCGGCGCGACGTCATCGGTCAATCTGCTGTCGGCTCATGACGGCTTCACGCTGATGGACACGGTTTCCTTCAACGACAAACACAATGAGGCAAACGGCGAGGACAACAGGGACGGTCATTCCGACAATCATTCGGACAATATGGGCGCCGAAGGCGCGACCGATAGTGACGATATCAACAGGCTGCGGGCGCGCCGGCGCCGCAACATGATGGCGACCCTGATGCTTTCCCAGGGCGTTCCGATGATCCTTGCCGGCGACGAGGTCGGCAACAGCCAGGGCGGCAATAACAACGCCTACTGTCAGGACAATGAGATCGGCTGGACGAAATGGGATGGCCTCGATGATCCCTTCCTTGAATTCTGCCGCAAGGTCGTCGCCTTCCGCAGGGCGCATCCGGTGCTGAGACAGGAGCGATTTCTGACAGGCGACAGTACCGAGGACGGCCGCATCGAAATTGCCTGGTACAAGCCGGACGCCAATTTCATGGATGACGGCGCCTGGAATGATGACGGTCTGCAGGTGCTCGGCGTCTATCTCTCGAAGAGCGCCCATTCCCCCGATGCCGAGGAGATGGACGATCTCTATCTGGTCTTCAACGCCGGCGGCGATTGCGAAGTGCATTTGCCCGAGGTCAATGGCCTGAGCCAATGGGCGCGCGTGCTCGATACCGGCGCCGAGGAGGACGGTTTCATGGTCCATAAGCAGGAGAGCCCTGTAATGGTCTATGCCCAGAGCATTGCTGCCTTCGCGCCGGAAGGCCAGACGCGGCCGCCAAAAGATGCAGACAACGCCGAACGCCGCCGATGGTTTCATTTCGGCCGGCGCAGCAAGTGACGGGTCCGTAGCCAGCAATGAATGCCGAAATCATCAGCGAGCTCGGCCTGGTCTATGTCAGCGATACCGAACCGGGTATCCGCAGGCGCAGGAAGGGCAAAGGTTTCAGCTATCAGCTGCCGGATGGCGCAACGCTGACCGACGAACTCCAGCGGGCGCGCATTCACGCGCTGGGCCTGCCGCCGGCCTACGAGAACGTCTGGATCTGCATCTATGAGAACGGGCATCTGCAGGCGACGGGTTTCGATGCTCGTGGCCGTAAACAGTACCGCTACCACAAAGACTGGCAATCTTTCCGCAGCGCCGGCAAATTTCATCAGCTGATCGAATTCGGCCGGGCGCTGCCAAAGATCCGGCGAACGGTCCTGCGCCATCTCGATACCGGTGCTGAGGATATCGATGGCGTGCTCGCCGCGCTCACGACCCTGCTCGATGAAGCGCATCTGCGTGTCGGCAACCAGGCTTATGTCAGGGAGAACGGCACCTATGGCGCCACGACCCTGCTCAAACGCCATCTGAAGATCGTCGACGGCCGCATCGAACTGAAGTTCCGCGCCAAGGGCGGCAAGCGTGTGCAGCGCAGCCTCAAACATCCGCGCCTGCAGAAGATATTGGAGGAGATCGCCGACCTGCCGGGCAGGCAGCTCTTCGTCTGGAAAGACGAGACAGGTGCGCTGAAACCGATCGATTCCGGCCGGCTGAACGCCTATCTCGCCGATATCTCGGGCATTGCGATTTCGGCCAAGACCTTCCGGACCTGGGCCGGTTCGCTGGCTGCTTTCGGCGCTGCGCGCGCAGCCATATTCGAGGGGCGGCGACCGACCGTGAAGGAAATGTCAGAGGCTGCGGCAGAGGCGCTGCACAATACCCCGGCAATTTCCCGCTCGAGCTATATCCACCCGTCGATTGTCGCACTGGCGGGCTCTGACGAGACGCTGGAGGAGAACGATGCCGAGCCTTTGCGCGGGCTCCGGGCAGATGAAAACCGTATGCTGGATTTCCTGACGCATTACGCCGCCCCCGAGTGAGAAGAGGGCAGTCGGCGGCGGCGAAATCGAGACGAAAACGGCGTTCAGGACGCTTCCATGTCGAGTTCCGGATAGTGGCGGAAAATGCCTTCGGTGCTGAAAGGCAGGCGGCGCTCCGATTTCAGGTAGCGGGCTATGTTCGGACGTTGCGCGACGCTGTCATGCAAGGCGGCGAGCAGCGGGTACCTGCTGGAGTAGTTGCTCATCGCCTTCGGGAAGGCATAGAGGAGGCCCTCGACGACCTGGAAAAGCGAAAGATCCGCATATGTGACGGCATCACCGGCGATATGTTTGGGGCCATTGGGATTTTGTTGCAGTACACGTTCGAAGTAACCCAGAAATTTCGGGATACGGTCGTTGATGAAATAGGCCGAACGCGCCTTCGCCTCTTCCTTCTGGTCCTCGTAATAGAGTGAAGTGGCGATAGGGTGATGCGTGTCGTGCACCTCAGCGACAAAGTCGGTGATCGTGAGCTGCAATCCGTTCACGACATGGCGCAGCCCCTCGTCGTCAGGCGCAAGGCCGAGTTTGGGGCCAAGGTAGAAAAGAATGTTGGCGACATGCGAAACGATGAGATCGCCGTCCTTGAGGAAGGGCGGGGCGAAGGGAATATGCGCCTCGCTGTGGCTCTGCATGATGGCCATCATCGCGCCGATGCCACGTCCGGGGCCGGATTGGCGGGTGATGTCGATATAGGCGGCGCCCGCTTCTTCGAGCGCCAGCCGCACAAATTCGCCACGGCCCTGGATGCCGTCCCAATAATAAAGCTCGTAACTCATTTGCCCTCGTTGTTCTTTTCCATCGCTGCTCTCGCGCCCGAAATCCTTGTGCAACAAGTGTATGCCGCGGCCGTTTCGTCAACCGCGCTCCGGCGCGATTGACGAAGAATTCAGGCTAGCGCCTCCTCCTTATGGGCATGTGATGCTGCCCTCAGTGATGGGCGTGGTGTTCGTTGCGCTTGCGGGTGGCCGCAGCCTTCTTGGCAGAGGCGGAGCGTTTCCTTTCGAGCAGGATGCGGAGGCCCGGCTACCGATCCGCCCGCCCTTTCCGGAGGATGCGTGCATGTCCTTCTTGCCGCGTCCCGAGCCAATCGGGACCTAATCAACCGGGCGCTGGCGGGCGGCGGCCTTGACCGCGCGGTCGAGTGCCGCAGTGGTAAACGGCTTCGGCAGCAGCACGGAGCCGGAAAAGCGGTTTGCATCCGGCAGGTTGCTGTTGCCGGTTGCAAAGATGATGCCGACCGAAGGAAACGCTTCGCGCGCCAGCGCAACGAAGGCCGGACCGGACATGCCCGGCAGGCCGACATCGGCAACGATGATATCTATAGCCATATCGCTGCCGCGCAGGAGTTCGATACCCTGTTCGCCACTCTCGGCTTCGATCACGTCGTAACCGAGGTCCTGCAGGATTTCGGCCATATCCATGCGGATGAAGGCGTCGTCCTCGACCAGCAGAAGCTTCAGCCTGGCCTGTATAATGTCGCGCGGCTGCCCGCCGCCCGGACGTGGCGCCGGGTTGGTCTGGCGGCGTTGGATCTGGTTGGCGAGGACATGGCGCACCTTTCGCGCCAGGGCCTCCCGCGTGTAAGGCTTGGAGAGCAGTTCCAGGCCGGGATCGAGCCGGCCGCCGTGGACGATCGAGTTTTCCGTGTAGCCTGACGTGTAAAGCACGGCGATATTGGGCAGGCGCGCGCGGGCCATGCGCGCAAGTTCCGGGCTCTTCAGCGGGCCAGGCATGACGACGTCGGTAAAAAGCAGGTCGATCTGGGCACCGCTCTCGATCACCGTCAACGCGCTCTGTGCGTCCTTGGCCTTCAGCACATGGTAGCCGAGATCGGTCAGCATCTCGACGACGGTTGCGCGCACACCCTCATCGTCCTCGGCGACCAGGATCGTCTCGGTGCCGCCGGTTGCCGGCACATTGTCGCCGGCGGCGATGCGGTCCTCGCTCTGGAAGGAGCGGGGAAGATAAAGCTTCACCGTCGTGCCTTCGCCGGGCTCGCTGTAGATCTTGACATGTCCGCCGGACTGCTTGACGAAACCGTAGACCATGGAAAGGCCAAGGCCAGTGCCCTTGCCCTCCGGCTTGGTGGAGAAGAACGGTTCGAAAGCCTGTTCGATGATTTCCGGAGACATGCCGGAACCTGTATCGGTGACGGCGAGCACGACATATTGGCCGGCTGCGACTTCCGGATGCGTGCGGCTGTAGGAATCGTCCAGAAAGGCGTTGCCCACTTCGATCGTCAGTTTGCCTGAACCGTCCATTGCATCGCGAGAGTTGATCGCGAGATTGAGCAGCGCGTTCTCAATCTGGATCGGGTCGGCAAAACTGTTCCACAGGCCGCCGGAAACCATGGTTTCCACCTCGATTTCCTCCCCGAGCGCGCGGCGCAGCATGTCGTCCATGGCAGAGACGAGGCGGCCGATATTGACCACCTTCGGCTCGAGAGGCTGGCGGCGGCCGAAGGCGAGGAGCTGGCTGGCGAGCCGCGATCCGCGCTCGACGGCGGAGAGCGCGTTGGAGATACGCTCCTTGGCTCTGCCATTATGCGCCACATCCTTGCCGAGAAGCTGGAGATTGCCCGAAATGACCTGCAGCAGGTTGTTGAAATCGTGCGCGACGCCGCCGGTCAGCTTGCCGATTGATTCCATCTTCTGCGCCTGCTGTAGTGCCGCTTCCGCCTGCTGGCGTTCGAGGATCTCGGCGGCGACACGGATCTCGAGCGTTTCGTTCAGCTTGCGGAGCTGGTCCTCGGCCTCGCGGCGCTGGGCAATTTCAACCTCGGCGGCGCGAATGAGCCGGGCGTTGTCGATTGCCACGGCGGACTGGCCGGCCAGGCTGACGAGACTTGCCTCTGCCGCTTCGGAAAAGCGGGCGGGCTGGCTGTGACCGAAAAACAACCCGCCGATGACGCTGCCGTCGCGCGACTTGACGGGCACGGCGAGATAGCTGCGCACAGGAAGGTGGCCGTTCGGCATGCCGGAATAGGGCGCATTCTGTCCGTAGCGCGGATCAAGCAGGATATCGTCGGAGCGCACGACGCCCTCGCCACTGAAGGTCGGCGCAAAAACCTTGGTGTTGCGCGGCATTGGAAACTTGTCGAAATGTTTCCGGTCGACGCCCGACAGCGCGTAAAGCATATAGCTGCCGCCTTCGCCGTCATCGACATTGTAGAAGAAGGCGCCGAATTCGGCGCCAGTCAACGCGACGCCGGCATCGACGGCAATCTGCGTCAGGCGGTCGACGTTGAGTTCGGCGGTAATCGCCGAACCGGCTCTGTTGACGACGGCGAGCGTTGCGGATTTTTCCCGTGCCTCATCCAGCGCCATACGCTCCCGGCGTTTGGCAAGCACCTGATCCGTCACCTCCATCGTTGCGCAGAGAATGCCGGCGACCTTGCCGTCGTCGTCCCGCAGCGGGGTGTAGGAAAAGGTGAACCACGTGTCTTCCGTCTGTCCCTCGCGCCGCATGGGAACGCGCAGTTCCCTGTAGAGCTGCGACCGGCCGTCGAGCGTGGCCTTCACGATCGGCTCGAACTGCGGCCAGATATCCGACCAGACCTGTTGAAACGGTCTTCCAAGGGCGGCGGGATGCCGTTCCGGAAAAATCGCGACATAGGCGTCGTTGTAGATGAAGGCGAGTTCGGGACCCCAGGCCACGAATTTCGGCTGGCGTGAATTGACGACCATTTCCGTGATGTGCCGGAGTGAACTTGGCCATGTCTCGACCGGTCCGATGCCGGCTGCATGGAGGCCGTTCCGGCGCAGCAAGTTTCCGATTTCGCTATCGCCCTCCGGCCAGCGGCCCCCAACCCTTCCCATTAAATATCGCTTTCATTCCTCTGCGGCATCACTCGCGTCAGGTCTGCCGGTCCATGCTCACAAGATAGAGGCATGAGGCACAAGGGAAAGGGCGAGCCGCAAATATCGTTAACCGGGCGAAACACCCGATTACTCGTGTGGAGGCTTTTTATATTTGTTAATCCTGGTCCAGCTTCTGCGAGGCGACAAAAGTGCGGCTCAAAGCAAAGGAACGAAGCTGGATTGGTTTGCGCGGATCTCGGAAAAATACGCCGACTATATTATCGACGAGAAGGATGAGGCCCAGCGCGAAGCCGATGTAGAGCAAGGCGGCGATGAGAAGAAGCGACATCTCCATCCCTCACACCGGCGTCGGGAAAGCCCGGCCGGAGGGCGCGGGAACTGGGATGCTGATGACATGGGCAAACCGGCTGTTCATGACGACGTCCTCCGCTTGCCCATAAACAGCCGGAGCATGTTCTTGTTCCCCGTTTCGAGGGGTGGACGCAGCTCTTTTGCAAAGCTGTCCCGACGGACGTTTCATTCGGCTTGTGTTCACCCCCGCACAGAAGCTGCCGCTTCATGAACTTCATAGCGCGCAACTAATTCAAACTTGTGACACAAAGAGTTAAGGGGCGCCGTTCAAGCGCCCTTTTCCATTAAATTTTTAACATTTCTCGTCAGGAAGCAGACTTGCGAGCCGCCGCGCGTTTCGGCGCCGGTTTGACGATGCCGCTGGCTTTGGTGCCTGTGGCTGTCCGCTTTGCCTTTGCCTTGGCTTCACCGCCATTGGCGGACTCTGCCGGCTTCGGCGCATCGGCCTTGGCGGCTGCCGTCCGTTTCGCCCGCGGCTTCGCTTCTTTGCCGTTTGCAGACTTCGAGGCCCCCTTGAGCGCATCATGCTCGGCCCTTGCCTTTTCCCAATGGATGGAGTCTCGCCCAGTCGGATGCCCCTCTTCTTCCCAAAGGGCATATGCACGTTTTTTTATCCACTCTTCCCGAGTTTCTGCCATCGCTGATCTCCAGTCACAACATGCCGTCGTCCGAACGCGATACTTGTAGAAAAGTTCCAGACTCCGGAGCCGGTTTCAAGCGTATTTGCCAAGTACATCGGGAATATTTTTGCGTTGCGGCATTTATAGGCAATAACAAGTCCTGGTTGCCTTGATATTGCGCAATTCGAGGCAGAGTGGGGGCGCTGGCGCTTTCGCCTGCGAAGATGCGGCCGAATTTTGGCGCGACGCCGCTGGCCGCCATTCCTCCGTCTTCCTCCTCAAGCGCTCCTGCTGCGGCTTGCCGCTCATCCTTCGGAACAACCCGCGGCTTCAGGAATTTGATGCTGATTGGAAATCGCACGGGGCACGAGGGATGAACCAGATTTCGAAGACCGGCACGAAGGCGCAAGGCGCGGGACGCTGGGGCGCAGAACCGCTTGCTGGAGGAGGCGTGTGTTTTCGCCTCTGGGCGGAGGGCGAGAATGCCGTCGCGCTGCGGCATCGCGGCCGCGATATCCCGATGCAGGATGCCGGTGACGGCTGGTTCGAGGCCAGGGTGGCGCAGGCCTTCGCCGGCGACGACTATATGTTCGTCCTCTCCGACGGAAGGGCCGTGCCGGATCCGGCCGCGCGGGCACAGGCCGGCGACGTGCATGGCCCGTCATTGATCGTGGATCCCGGCTACCAATGGCGGAATTCGAACTGGCGCGGACGCCCGTGGGAGGAGGCCGTCATCAGTGAAATCCATATCGGCACCTTTACGCCCGAGGGGACATTCCGTTCTGCGGCGGAAAAGCTCGAACATCTTGCGCAAACCGGCATCACGGCTGTCGAAATAATGCCCGTCGCGCAATTTGCCGGCAATCGCGGCTGGGGCTACGATGGCGTGCTCCACTATGCCCCGCATTCGGCTTACGGCACCCCGGCCGATTTCAAGGCCTTCATCGATGCGGCGCATGGCTTCGGCATCATGGTGCTGCTCGACGTCGTCTACAATCATTTCGGACCCGAGGGCAATTATCTCCACAGCTACGCACCGGGTTTCTTCCGCAAGGATCGGGAGACGCCCTGGGGCGCGGCGATCGATTTCGGGCGGGAGCCGGTGCGGCGTTTCTTCATCGAGAATGCGCTCTACTGGATCGGTGAGTTCCGACTGGACGGGCTCAGGCTCGATGCCGTTGAGCAGATCCATGATACGTCCGAAAAGCACGTGCTCCTGGCGATCGCCGAAGACGTGAAAGCCGCCTTCGCCGACAGGCAGGTCCATCTCG
The DNA here is from genome assembly GCF_042656325.1 of Rhizobium sp. GCM10022189. Classification (NCBI taxonomy): domain Bacteria; kingdom Pseudomonadati; phylum Pseudomonadota; class Alphaproteobacteria; order Hyphomicrobiales; family Rhizobiaceae; genus Rhizobium; species Rhizobium sp. GCM10022189. The sequence continues at coordinate 450,562 of NZ_JBHSOR010000039.1, read as the reverse complement.
TCGTCGAAGACCAGCGTAATCTCGTGGAACTGCTGGCTCGTGACGAGAACGGCGCTCCCCGAGCCTACGAGGCCGAGTGGAACGATGATTTCCACCATGCGGTCCATATTATCGCAACCGGAGAAACCGGCGGCCATTACAAACCTTTTGCCGGTCAGCTCTGGCATAAGCTTCGCCTGGCGCTCCAGCATGGCTTCATCTATCCGGATCGCGCCGATCCGCCGCAACTGCCTGCCGGCGCGCGTCGCTACCTGCCGCCGACCGCCTTTATCGATTTCCTGCAGAACCATGACCAGATCGGCAACCGTGCCTTCGGCGAGCGGCTGGTCAGCCTTTGCGATCCCGATATGCTGGATGCGCTGACGGCGATACTCCTGCTTTGCCCGCATATCCCCTTTCTCTTCATGGGAGAGGAATATCGGGAGAGGCGCCCTTTCTTTTTCTTCACCGATTATACGGGAGAGCTCGCCAGAATGGTCCGCGAGGGCCGCGTGGCGGAAGCCGAGGGTTTTGGTGGGTTGAAGGCCGGCCGGACTGCGGCCGATCTGCCCGATCCCAATGCCCTTTCGACCTTCGAAGGTTCGAAACTCGACTGGCAATGGCGCGAGAGCGAAGAGGGCCGGAAAGGCCTGGCTTTCGTCGAAAGGCTCCTGGATGTGCGCAAGACCTATATCGTGCCGCTCTTGCGACAAAGCTGGGCGATCGAAAGCGGCGCGCTGGAAGTGCCCGAAGGCGCGGTCGCCATCTGGTGGAAGTTTGCCAACCTGACGCTGGCGCTGCGCGCCAATCTGTCCGGGCAGGCGCTGGTCTTGCCGTCGCTCGCAGGCACCGTGATCTACGAGCGCTACGGCAAGGAAGAACGGCCGGCCGAAAATGGCGCGCTGTCGCCGCATTCGGTCGTCTTCGCCATCGATATCGAGCCGGCAAACCGGACATCTGAAAGATTCGCGTAGAAAGCGAAGCGCGGGCTGATTGAACGCAGACGATTCACGGCTATATCCTGTGGCGATGTTTCAGCTGCTGTCGATCTACTGGCCGCATATCCTTTTCGTCATCTCGATTGCCATGGGGGCAGCCGCGGCGATCCACGCCACCATGACCAAGGAAGAGGTCCGGGCGGCGACCGGCTGGGTGGGCGTCATCATCCTGTCGCCGATCGTCGGTGCGCTGCTCTACATGATTGCCGGCATCAACCGCATCCGCCGCAAATCGCTGAGCCTTCGCCGCGATGCCCTGCTGCCCGCCGCCGATCTGGACGAGCTCGAGAAATTCGACGCGGAGACCGATTGCGTCATCAGCCAGTTCGGCCGGCGTTTTGCGGCCCTGCAGACGCTTGGCGATCGCGTCACGCGCTACCCGCTGACGACCGGCAACACCATCGACATGCTGGAAAACGGCGACGAGGCCTATGCGGCGATGAAGACGGCGGTCGAAACCGCCGAACGCAGCATCCTGCTCGAAACCTATATTTTCGACCGCGACAGGGTCGGGCTTCGCATCGCCGATGCACTGATTGCGGCCGTCAGGCGCGGCGTGGAGGTGCGCGTGCTGATCGATGCGGTCGGCGCGCGCTATTCGGTGCCGAGCATTCTCGGATACCTGCAGGAGGGCGGGGTAACGGTCGACGTCTTCAACGGCAACGTCATCATGGGCCTGAGGCTGCCCTATGCAAATCTGCGCACGCACCGGAAGATCCTGATCGCGGATGGAAAGACCGCGCTGACGGGCGGTATGAATATTCGCGAAGGCTTCAGCGAGGAAATGGTCGGAGCGAATTTTGCCCATGACACGCATTTCAGTATCAGTGGCCCGGCCGTTGCCGATCTCTTCGACGTCGCGGCCGAGGACTGGCGTTTCACGACGGGCGAGATTCTGAACGGCGAGGCCTGGCGCATCGACCGGCCGGAGCGCAAACGCGGCGATCCGGTCTTCATGCGTATCGTTGCTTCCGGGCCGGACCGGAGCGTGGAAACCAACCACAAGATGCTGATGGGTGCCTTTTCCGTGGCGCGCCAGTCGATCCGGATCATGTCGCCTTACTTTCTGCCGGATCGGGAACTGATCAGCGCGCTGACGACGGCAGCCCGGCGTGGCGTGGAGGTTGATATCGTCGTGCCTGCGGCCAACAATCTCGTTCTGGTCGACCGGGCGATGACGGCGCAGTTCGACCAGATCGTCAAGAACTACTGCCGTATCTGGCGTTCGACCGGCAGCTTCAGCCATTCCAAGCTTCTCTCTATCGACGGAACCTGGGCCTATGTCGGCTCCTCGAATCTCGATCCGCGCTCGCTGCGGCTGAATTTCGAGGTCGATCTCGAAGTGCTGAATGCCGGTTTTGCTGCCGAAATAGACGAGCGCATCGACGATGCCATCAAGTCGGCCACGCCGGTCACGCTCGAGGGCCTGTGGTCGCGGCCCTTTCTGGTGCGGCTGCTCGAAAGGGTGTTGTGGCTGGGTTCGCCATATCTTTGAGTTTTGACAATTGCGGCATGGCAAGTTTTGCTGCGCTGCCTATAATCCTGGAAAAGAGCTTTTCGAGCTACGGAGCCGGCGTTCCTTCCGATGCAAGCCAAGAAGAAAGACAGTCTCCCCGCCAGTATCATCGCTTCCATCAAGAACAGGAAGAAACGCGCCGAGGCCTGGCGTGCGGGGCCGAAGCCGCGCAGTGACGGCACGCTGATCGCCTCCTACAATGTCCATAAATGTGTCGGCACCGACCGGCGCTTTGATCCCGAACGCACCAGCCGTGTCATCCATGAGATCGATGCCGATGTCATCGCGCTGCAGGAGGCCGATACGCGCTTCGGCGAGCGCACCGGTATTCTCGATCTCGCCCGGCTGGAGCGCGAAACCGGGCTCGTTCCGGTTCCGATCTCGGGGGCGGTGAAGGCGCATGGCTGGCACGGCAATGTGGTGCTTGTGCGCAAGGGACTGGTGCATGATGTGCATCAGGTGAAGCTGCCGGGGCTGGAGCCGCGCGGTGCGCTGGTTGCGGAAATAGAGCTGGAAGCCGGCGGGAAGCTGCGCATTATCGCGGCCCATTTCGGCCTGCTGCGCCATTCGCGCGCGCAGCAGGCAAAGACGCTGGTCGATCTCATCAGCGACCGTCACGAAATGCCGACCATCCTGCTTGGTGATCTCAACGAATGGCGGCTCGGCGACCGCTCGTCCCTCAATACGTTCCAGATGGCCTTCGGTCCGCTGCCGCCCGCCGTTCCAAGCTTTCCTGCGGGCCTGCCGGTCCTGGCGCTCGATCGCATCATTGCCAATCGCGAAGGCATCATCTCCGCCGTGGAAGTGCACGACACCCCGCTCGCGCGCATGGCATCCGACCACCTGCCGATCAAGGCGGTGGTCGACCTGCAGCAGGAACTGGCGAAAGCGGCCGTCGGCCCGGGCGTCTAGGCCCGGACGGGTGCAGGAAGAAGCTTGCCTCTGATCAGCAGCCACAGCGTACCGATTGCAACCAGCGCAAGCGCGATGTTGACGAGCACGAAGATCACGGGAGCCAGATGGCCGATCGCTCCGGTATCGCCGCGCGCCGTCATCCGCAAGGCGGCAGTCGAAAGTGCCGTCAGTCCGAAGGTGAAGGCCCAGTAGGACCCCGCGAAAGGCTGCTGCATGATCCATGGCAACTGACGGGCGATGACCAGCACCTGCAGGATGGCATAGCCGAACATCGCATGCGCGAGCATATCGGGTGCTCCGGTCGTGACACTGAGATAAGCGACGCTGCCGACAGCAGGCGGAGCGATCTGGATGCCGAGCGTCGGGCGCAGCGGCGCCGCAAGCTCAGGGGCCATCAGCAACCGGTGCAGAAGCACGGATTCGACCGCGAGCCAGGAGAAGAAACCGGCCCCGAAGGCGAGCTGCCCCCAATCGGCATAGCCAAGCGTGCCGGCTGCGATAGCCGTCACGAAAGAACCGGCAACAGTCGGCAAGTAAAGAACCGGCGTGTTGCTGGCCGGATCACGTCCGCCACGCCACAGAAGCCCGGTCCGCCACAGCAGGAAGAACAGTGCGATGGCGAAGCCCGCCAGGGCAAGCGCTTCGGCTCCGATACGCGAATAGGGAAGGATGGAAAGCCCCGCCAGCATGGTCGCAACGCCGATCAGGCCGACGAAGCAGCATTGGATCGGATGTTCCAGCTCCGCCGTCGCCTCCTTCGGCGCGACAAGCCACTTTGCGGCATAGAGAACGATGAGGACGAGCCATATGGCAAAGCCGACGAGGTTGATCGCCTCGCCCACATCCGGTGCGATGGGCCAGACGGCAGCGGCGGCGCGCCAGCTGTTGCCGAGCCCGGCAACACCGAGAACAATGCCAAAGAATGCAGCGGGTATGCGGGGCAGCGACATTTTCGTTTCTCCGTGTTGGTCCGGCAGGATCAGGGTCCTGCCGGCGAGAGGGGCGGTCCGTTCACTTTGCGATGGCGTCCGCAGCGTCCATGACGCGGGCAGAATAGACAAGGGCTGCGCCGGCATTCACCGAGATCGCCACGCCGAGGGCTTCGGCAATTTCCTCCTTGGTGGCGCCTGCCTTCTGGGCCTCGGTCGTATGCACCACGATACAACCGTCGCAACGGACGGTCACGGCTACGGCAAGGGCGATCAGTTCGCGCTGCTTGGCGTCGAGATGATTGGTCTTCTGCCCGGCAGTGGAGAGGGTCTGGTAGCCCTTGATCGTCTCAGGCACGACCTTAGAGAGTTCGCCGATCCGGCCGAAGAGTTCGCCCCGATATTCCTTCCAGTCCAACATGACAGTCACTCCTTCTGAAATCAGCGACGGCATCATTGCCTCGGCTGTTGGAAGCGACTATGACCTTGGGTGCCGATACTTTGAATGCTTGGGAAGCTCAATTTCTAGCGCGATCGTCTCATGGATGTTTTAAGCCGCCTTATCGAACTTGCCCGCCTGAAGCCAACGCTCGACATCCGCTGTCGCCTGCAGGGCACATTCGCGATCGATCATGAGCCGGCGGCGACCGGCACGCTGCCGTTCCACCTCATCCTTGGCGGAGATTGTCTTATTCGTCTCCGCTCCGGTCGCGAGATCACCCTGCGTTCCGGCGATTTCCTGCTGCTGCCGCGAGGGGATGCGCATGTGATCGTCGGTTTGCGGCCACGGGGCGAGACAGGGCCTTTGCGTGTTACGACGGGCGGCATGTTGCCTTTGCGCGAAAACGGCGACGGCGACGCCGACCTTGACCTTCTTTGCGGTCATTTCGATTGCGCCCCGGGATCGGCAGCCCTGCTGCTCGACAGCCTGCCTGACGTCTTTCACGTATCGCTCGCCGCGGAATCGGAGGAATTGCTGAAGACCCTGGTCGCCATGCTTTACAGGGAAACGGCTGAGGAGAAGCCGGGAGCATTGGCGATCATCACCGCAACCTGCCTTTCGCTCTTCATCATGGCGGTGCGGGCAGGCAGGGCGTCGCCCGTCGCGTCGTCTGGGCTGCTGCAATTGCTCGGCGATGCAAGGCTCGGCAAATCCGCCGCGGCAATGATGTCCTCGCCCGCCTTTCCCTGGACGATTGATGAACTTGCTCGCCATTCGGCCATGTCGCGGGCCACCTACGCCCGACAATTTCGTGAGCGCGCAGGAATGACGGTGGGTGCATTCCTGACCGATATCAGGATGATGCTGGCAAGCGACCTGCTGGTCCGGACGCGGCGGACGATTGCGGATATCGCTGCGGAGGTCGGCTATGAATCGGAAGCCGCATTCGGCAAGGCTTTCAAAGGTCGCCGCGGCATAACGCCGGCCCGATACCGTTCTGCGGAACTGGCCGCCCGCATGGAGGATCCAGGCGAGCGCTAGGTTCGCGTTCAGCAGTCCGGCCGCCGACGGTTGTTCTTGCCGTGCGATGTGAAGGTGACGAGCTGAAGGGCATCGATCAGGACGGAGATGATCTGCTTCCACATGGCTATTCTCCTTTCCCAACTGTTCTCCTCCCCTTGCGCCCGGTCTTCAAACGAGCTTATCGTTCGCTTCGAATGACTTGAGGTTATAGGATGAAGCGTGGTCGGCTGCCTCTGACGGCATTGCGCAGCTTCGAGGTCGCGGGGCGGCTCGAAAGCTTCACGCATGCGGCCGAGGAGCTGTTCATCTCGCAGGCGGCCGTCAGCCGTCAGATCCGTGAGCTGGAACACCTGTTGGGTGAGCCGCTCTTCGAGCGCCGGCATCGGAGCGTCGCCCTGACGGCCAGTGGCCGGACGCTGCTATCCGTGCTGACATCGTCCTTCGACCGGATCGACGAGTGTCTGGAGGATATTCGAGGCACTTCACGCTCCACCGATCTGAAGATCAGTGTGGAGCCTTCCTTTGCCGCATGCTGGCTGGTGCCGCGCCTGCCGGAATTCCGCAGGCTTCACCCGGATATAGAAGTCTTGCTCGATGCGGATTCGCGGCTTGTCGAGTTCCGCACCGGCCAGGCACAACTGGCGATCAGGCACAGCGCCACCGTCACGGCATGGCCGCGGACAGAAAGCCGGCACTTGCTCGATGTGCGCATGCTGCCGGTGATTGCCTCTGATCTTCTGGAGCGCGGCCCGCCGATCTCTTCTCCGCGCGACATTTTTGCTTACGGGCTTTTGCATGAGGAAAACCGCGACGCCTGGAGCCGGTGGTTTGAGGCGGCCGGTATCGCCATGCCCGAGACGGCGAGGGGGCCGGTCTATGCCGATGATGGGCTGGTCCTGCAGGCGGCGCTGCGTGGCCAGGGCGTTGCACTAATGGATGCGGCCTTTGCAGAGGAGGAAATCCGTGCCGGCCGCTTGCGCCAGCTCTTCGACCTTACAGTTCCGAACGGCGCCTATTGGCTGGTTGCCCGCAACTTCGACCGGCTTGCGCCCCCGGCTGCGGATTTTGCGCGCTGGGTGCTTCAATCCAATCAGGAAAGGCTCTAGCTGCCTGTCGCCATCCGCTTTCTGGCCGCCTCGCGCACAAGCTTCCATCGGGTAAGCTCAAGCATGGCGTCCGCCAATGCCCGATGCACCGGGACGGCCTCCTTGCTCTCCTCGACGATGTCATCGACGAGCGCCGATAGTTCTGTCTCCGTGACGGCCGCTCCGGCTACGTCGCGCGCTGTGGCCATAAAGGCATCGCGCGATTTGCCGAGCCGCAGCGCATGCCGAGGAAGGCCGGCGGCGCGCAGGAGAACGCTCAGCCATTTTCCATCCCACGAAGGGGCGCTCGCATAAAGATCGTGGCCGGTCAGGACCTCGACCATTTCACGAGCGACCTGCTCCACCGGCACGCCCTCCGAGGCAAGCAACTCTCGCGAAATCCCGTGAATTGCTTCTGCATCTGCCGCCCAGTCGTCCCAATCGGCGGCGGGCCGGATCAGGGCGGAGTGAGAACGGCCGTCTTCGAACACCCAGGCAATTTCGATCGGAACGCTCTTCTTGCTGAGGGACGAGGCCTCGAAATCCAGGAAAACGATCAAGGCGACACGACAGACGGGGCTGTCCTCCAGCGAAAGACCCGTTCCCATCGACCGGCATCTGTCGCCTCGAAACCTGTTTGGGCATCGGGGACCGGTTCGAGCGAACGGGGCGCAGCCTACAGCTGCCCGTGTTTATTTGTCGAGCCGCATGCCATCGGCATCGAACACATGCAGATGGGCGGGATCGCTGCTGAAGGCGAGCTGGCTGCCGGTCTCGATATCGGAGGATCCCCTATATTCGACGGTCAGGGGCTGACCGTCACTAAGCTGGCAATAGAGAAATTGGGTGCCGCCGAGATATTCGTCGAAATCGACCCTCGCCAGCAGCGCCTCATCCTGCGGTCCGGCGACGATAGCAAGATGTTCCGGCCGCGCGCCGAGGGTGATCTTCTGGCCCGGTGTCAGGCCGGCACCGCCGATCGGAGAGCGAATGCGGTTGCCGGCCACCAGAATGCTGCCGTCGCCTGCCCAGCTTGCCTCCAGAAGGTTCATGCGGGGTGAACCGATGAAACCGGCGACGAAGACATTGTTGGGTCGCTCATAGATCTCGCGCGGTGTCCCCGCCTGTTCGATCCGCCCGTCACGCAGCACGACGATCTTGTCGGCAAGCGTCATGGCTTCGGTCTGGTCGTGCGTGACATAGATCATCGTATTGCCGAGCTCACGGTGGAGCCTGGCAATTTCGATGCGCATCGAGACACGCAGTTCCGCATCGAGATTGGACAGCGGTTCGTCGAAGAGGAAGACCTCCGGCTTGCGCACGATCGCGCGGCCGATCGCCACGCGCTGCCGCTGCCCGCCCGAGAGCTGTCCCGGCCGGCGGTCGAGCAAGTGGTCGATCTTCAGGATGGCCGAGGCCGCCTTGACGCGGGCCTCGATCTCCGAGGCCTGCGTCCTTGCCATTTTCAGGCCGAAGGCGAGGTTGTCGCGCACGCTCATATGCGGATAAAGCGCGTAGGACTGGAAGACCATGGCGATGCCGCGATCGGAAGGATCGAGATCGGTGACATTGCGGCCCTTGATCTCGATTTCCCCGTCCGTGACATCTTCCAGCCCGGCAATCATGCGCAGGAGCGTCGATTTTCCGCATCCCGAGGGGCCGACGAAAACGACGAAGGATCCCTCCGTTATGGTGAGGTCGATGCCATGGATGACCTGCAGATTGCCGAAACTCTTGCGAATTTCGGTCAGCACAACGCCCGTATCCGCCATGTTATTCACCGCACGCCTCGCCGGCTCTCACCCAGACGAGCATCTCGCCCGGCTCGCGATTGTCCCAGAAAGGATAGGGCACGAAGCGCGCGCTTGCCTGCTTTGTCGCCGGCGGAGAGGTGCGGTAGAGCGCCGAACCCCAATCGGCCGTGTCGCGGTTGACGGGAAGCTCGAGGGCGACTGCACCGCGGAGGCCGGACATTTCCGACGTTTTCGCCTGGGACACATCGCCCGACAGCGAAATGCCGTTCAGTCCGGCGCCGTTATCGGTCTCCTCGATGCAATAGACCATCGGGCCACGCATCAGCGCGGTGCGGCCGGCATCCTGGCGGACCAGCGGATTGGCGAAGAGCTTGCGGGCCGTCAGCGGGATCGACAGATCGACCCTGTCGCCGCTCTTCCAGTCGCGTTCGATGCGGGCATAACCATCGGCCAGCACCGATGGCAGATCGAGCCTCTCGCCGTTGACGGAGAGCGCAGCACCGTCGGCCCATTCCGGAATGCGCAGCGACAGCGCGAAGTGAGCGGGGCGGTCGAGCGCAAGGTCGAAACGGATAGCGCCATCCCAGGGGTAACGGGTCTGCTGTGAAAGCTCGACCTTGGCGCCGGCAAGATCGAAGCGCGCCTTGCTTTCTCCGTAGAGGTGGACGGCAATCTCGTCCTCGGCGATCGCATACATGTAGGAGCCGACGGAGGCGAGCAGGCGGGCGATGTTCGGCGGGCAGCAGGGGCAATGGTGCCAGATCCAGCGATGGTGCTTGCCGGCGCTCTCCAGCGGGTTCTCGTAGAAGAAGCGCGTGCCGTCGAGCGAAAGCCCGGCCATGGCGCCGTTATAGAGCGCCTGTTCCATGATATCCGCATAGCGCCGGTTCGGGCCGCGGCCGAGCATGCGGTTCGCCCAGAAGACGAGGCCGACCGAGGCGCAGGTTTCGGCATAGGCGCTTTCGTTCGGCAGGTCGTAATAGTCGGTAAAACCCTCGTTGGCGGCGGCCGGGCCGATGCCGCCGGTGATGTACATCTGCTTGGTCGTCAGGTCGTCCCAGAGCGTTTCGAGGGCTGCCGTCAGCGTGTCGTCGTTATATTCCGTGGCAATATCGGCCATGCCGGCATAAAGGTACATGGCGCGCACCGCGTGACCGACCACCTTCTTCTGCTCGCGCACCGCCACATGCGCCTGGCCGTATTCATAGGTCTTCTGGTGAAAATCGGCCGCGCTGCGGCCGTCGCGTATGGCCTCTTCGGTGAAGAAATGCGGCTCGGTGCCGCGCTCGTCGATGAAGAATTTGGAGAGGTCGAGATATTTCTTCTCGCCGGTCACACGCGCCAGCTTGACGAGCGCCAGTTCAATCTCCTCATGGCCGCAATAGCCGGGGATCTGGCCAGGGCCATGGCCGAAGACGGTGATCAGGTAATCGGCGTAACGGCACATGATGTCGAGCAGTTTCCGCTTGCCGGTCGCCTGGTAATAGGCAACGGCGCCCTCGATCAGGTGGCCGGCGCAATAGAGTTCGTGATGGTCACGCAGGTTCGTCCAGCGCCGTCCCGGCTGCACGCGCTGGAACCAGGCGTTGAGATAGCCGTCCTCGTCCTGCAGTTTCTCATACATGTCGATGATCTGATCGACGCGTGCCTCAAGCTTCGGATTGGGCCGGCGGTAGAGCGAATAGGCCACGGTCTCGATCGATTTGCCGAGGTCGCTGTCCCAGAACATCTGCGTCGACCCGCCCCAGGGACCGATCGGGATGACCACGCCGGGGCTCGGCTGGGTGACGTCGATCGCCTGCAGCATGCCGGCCTCGACGCAGCGGTCGAGCAGCGTTTCGGCGGTGGAATCGCAGATTGTATCCTGGCGATCGCCAAACAGACCGTGCAGCTCGACGCTCGGCACGGGCAGGGGACGGAACTGGCGGTCTCTCTTCAGCTTGTTCATGGCTTCATCCATTTCGTTGAAAGGTCGTTATTTCACCGCGCCGGCCATCAGCCCGCGTATGTAGTAGCGTTGCAGGAGCAGGAAGACGATCAGGCAGGGGATCGTCATGACGATGACGCCGGCCTGGACCGCGCCCCAGTTGATGGCGCCGAGGCGACCGGCGCGCACCGCCGTCATGAGAACGGGAAGCGTGTATTTCTCGTTGCTGGAGAGCAGCACGAGGGCGGCCAGGAACTCGTTCCAGGCATTGAGGAAGGCAAAGATCGCGACCGTTGCAATGCCTGGCAGCACCAGCGGCAGCAGCACACGGATCAACAGCTTAAGGTCCCGTGCGCCATCGATGCGCGCCGCCTCTTCGATCTCCTTCGGCACGGCGTCGAAGGCGTTGCGCATCATGAAGACGGAGAAGGGCAGCTGCAGCGTGACATAAACGAGGGTGAGGCCGAGCAGGGAATTGTTGAGTCCGAGCCTCGCCAGGATGATGAAGAGCGGCGTCAGGATCGATTGGAACGGGATCATCAGCGTTGCGATGATCAGCACGAAGAGCGCGTTCTTCATGGGAAAGCGGTAGCGCGAGAAGCCGTAGCCGGCGAGCAGGCTCACCGTGACCGTCAGCAGCACGGTTGCCAGCGAAACGAAGAGCGAGTTGATCATGTGCTGCCAGATGCCGGCGCCGAACGTATCGAGCAGCGCATAGGCGTCGAAGCTGACCCCGGTCGTCGGCCATGGCGGCAGCGGCGGCAGGCTGGCCTCCGTACCGTGCCGGAAAGAGGCGAGCAGTGTGATGATGAAAGGCGCCAGGAAGAAGATCGAGATCGCGATCCCGGCGACATGATAGGCCGATTGCGACCTGAAACGCTTGCGAGCGCGACGCTGCCTGGAGGAGACCATCAACGTTCCTCCCCGACACGCAGCAGCCAGAGCTGGACGATGGAGATCGCCACCAGGATTGCCAGAAGCACGATCGAAAGGGCGGATCCGTAGCCCAGATTGAAGGACACGAAGGACTGGTTGAAGATATAGTAGACGACCGAGATCATCTTGTTCTGCGGCCCCCCGGAGGTCATGATGTAGAACTGGTCGAAGGCGAGGATCGAGCCCGTGACCGAAACGATCAGCGCCAGCGCAATCGTCTTGCGCATCAGCGGCAGCGTCAGGTGCCGGAAGCGCTGCCAGCGGCCGGCGCCATCGATGCGGGCGGCCTCCGTCAGTTCGGACGGAATGGCCTGCAGGCCGGTCAGCAGAATGATCATCGTGAAACCGGCGATCTTCCAGACGACCATCACGATGATCGTCGCGAAGGCGGTATCGAAGCTCGCCATGATATTGGGGCTGCGCTCGACGAGGCCGAGGGCGCGAAGGGCCGGGCCGAAGAAGCCGCTATCGACATTGGCAAGCCAGACCCAGAGCAGCGATGCCGTTGCGAGGCCGACCACGACGGGCAGGAAGATGATCGTCCGGTAGGTGCTGACGAAGCGGCGTTCCTTCTCGACGAAGATCGCCAGGGGGAAGGCGACCGCAAAGATCGCGATTGTCACGATGACGGTGTAGTAGGCGGTGAAGTTCAGGGCCGCCATGAAGCGGCTGTCGTTCCACATGCGGATATAATTGGCAAAGCCGATCCAGCGCGCCGCACCCATCAGCGGCCAGTTGTGCAGGCTCATCCAGCCTGTGAAGAGAACAGGCATCACGAAGAAGACGATGACGAGCGCCATGGCCGGCGCGATATAAAGAAAGCCGCGCCATTGCGACCTCCGCCGTTTTCGGGCAGCGCGCGTACGCTGTGGACCGGAACCGGTCATCGAAACCTCCGCATCTTAAAAAAGCTCAGTCTGTGGATCGGCCGGGGAACAGCCACCGTCCCCCGGCCCACGGCCGGGAGAGTTATTGGCCGCTGTCGATGATGGACTGCATCTCGGACTGAGCGTTCGAGAAGGCGCCATCGACGTCATCGCCGAAGATTGCGGCGTTGGTGAAGGTTGCCCAGGGGCCGTTGGCGCTGTTGATCAAGTCGTTGAACTGCAGCGTGTAAGGTGTCTTGGCAATCGAGATTGCCTTGAGGCCCACTTGCATGCGCGGATCGAGGCCGGCAAGGACCTGGTCGGCAATGTCGCCGCGCGTCGGCAGGCTGCCATATTTCGCCATGACCTTCTGGCCGTCCATCGAATAGATATATTCGAGGAATTCCTTGACGGCATCGATCTTCTTCGTGCCCTTGGTGATGACGAAATTATCGCCGCCGGCAAAGGAGGAAGCCTTGCCGTCGACGCTCGGGATCAGCGTCACGCCGAAATTGATATCGGGATATTGCGTAACCAGCGTGCCGATGGCGAAGGCGCCGAGGCTCTGCTGGCCGATCTTGCCGTTGGTGAAGGTCAGGAAGTTCGTGCCGTTATCGCTTGCCGCACTTGCGGGGACGAGATCCTTCTTGACCATGTCGCGATAGTAGCCGACGGCCTTGCGCATCTGCGGCGTATCGAGCGTCGCCGTCTTGCTGTCTTCGGAGAGAATGTCGGCGCCGGCGCCCCAGACAAGCGGGGTGAAGGTGAAGATCATGCAGCCGCCGCAGCCGCCGCCGGAGAAATAGAAGCCGTAAGTATCGTCCCCGAGCTTGCGGATCTTCTCCGCATTGGCTTCGATTTCCTCCCAGGTCGTGGGCGCCTTGTCCGGGTCGAGACCGGCCTTCTTGTAAAGGTCCTTGTTCCAGGCAAAGACAGAGGTTTCGACAGACAGCGGCAGACCGTAGATCTTGCCCTCGTAGGTGCCGAGTTTGACATGCGACGGCGACAGCGAATTGAAATAGGGCAGGCTCTTGGCCCAGTCGGTCAGATCTTCCAGCTGGCCGGCGGCGGCGAAGGCCGGGTTATAGATCAGGTCCATCGACAGGGCGTCAGGCGCCTGGCCGCCGGCAATTGCGGTCGCGTATTTCTGCACCAGTTCGCTGAAGGGCACTTCGGTTGCGACGACCTGGTTCTCATGGCTTGCATTGTAGGACTCGACGACCTTCTTGAAGGCGTCGCCGATTCCGGACCGGACCCACATTTCGATCTTCTCGGCAGCCGAGGCCGTCGAGACCAGGCAGAGTGTGGCAAGGCTCGTTGCCACCAATAGACGCTTCATCATGGCTCTCCTCCCAAGTTGGCGCGTCTCCTTCGCGCCGTTGCTATATTCCGAGGGTGTCACCCCCGCACGATTGCCGCACGACGAGACGGCATGGCAGTTTCCTGATGCCGGGCTCCACCGAGCGTCCCTCCGCAAGCGCCAGAACCGTCAATCCGGCCTGCCGCCCCAGTTCCTTCAATTCCATGTCCACCGTTGTCAGCGGCGGCCGGGTCTGGGCGGCGACGATCTCCCAATTGTCGAATCCCACCACCGAAACATCCTGCGGCACCCGGACGCCGCGCTCGCGCAGCGCGTCGATGACACCGCGTGCAATCTGGTCGTTGCCGCAGAAGATGCCGTCGGGCCTCTCGCCGCCGCTCCACAATTTCGCCACCGCCTCGTGGCCCCAGCTTTCGGACCAGACCCCGAAAAGCACCTGCTGCTGCCCGCCCGCCACCTTGCGATAGGCATTGGCGCGCTCGCGCACCGAGAAGAAACTCTCCGGCCCCGTGACATGCACAAGGCGTTTGCGTCCAAGCTTTGCCAACCACTCGACGGCAAGCTGCGCACCCTGCGCATCGTCGGAGCGGAAGGTTACGCTTCCCGGCGCCCCCTCCGTGAAGGCGTAGACGACGGGTACGTTCAGGTTCGACAGATCGAGCGGCAACCGTCGGTCCAGACGCTTTCCTGTCGCGATAATGCCGTCAACCTGTTTGTCGAGCATCGCCTCGACATGAATCTGCGCCAGCGCCGGGTCCTCTTCGATGGCGCACAGAAAGACCGAAACACCGTGGTCGACGAGAGCATCGGATATGCCCGCCATGACCGGCAGCGTGAAGCGGCCATAAGTATCGTTGGTCAGAAGTCCGATCGTGAAACTGCGTTTGCTGAGCAGACCCCTTGCCAGTGCGTTCGGCCGATATCCGATCTCTGCCGCGATGCGCTTGACCCGCTCTCGCGTCTCCAGCCCCATCCGGCCCGTGTCGTTCAGCGCTTTCGATGCAGTCGAGATGCTGATGCCGGCCGCTGCCGCGACATCGTGGATGGTGATCCTGCCTCTTTTTCCTCCCGTCGTGTCCAGTCGCTCCTCCCTAGAACTTGCGGTGAGAAAAGCTTTTCCCAGAAAAATTGTCAAGTGAGAAAAGGTTTTCTCACATGTAAAAGACTTTGGCCGGGAGCAATCGGAAGGGCAATTGCGGCAATAATGATGAGCCGGCTTTCGACCGAAGGCGGGGCGCGGGGAGCCTGTCAGCGTGCGATCGCAATCACTTACAGATATCCGGTGTGCTCGCCGAACGGTACATCCTCATCTAGGTTGCCGGTACCGATGCGGTCGCTTTCGCCGGAGAGGCGTTCCTCATCCCGGCTGGTCTCGTCCGGGTGCGACTGCGTGGAATGATGGTCGAGATGCCGATCGGCGGCAGGATCCTCGTTGCCGTCGGTGCGCTCTTCGTCGCCGGCATTGGCGTGATGCCCGCCTTTTCCCTCTCTGCCGGCGGTGATTTCCGCCTGCCGCCCGGCGACCCAGGCATTGTCCGGCTCGGAGCCGATGGACGTACTATGGTTTATGTGCGTCGCCGAGGAAGCCGTGGCCGGTGAGGTGGGGGCAATCTTTTCGACCATTTAAATCCCCTGATCTGGCATCGGGGTGGGTGGGCTCCGATGCCGCTATGCATATAACACATCATGACCGAGTGGAACTGCACGACAGTCCGGGACTGATAGGGCGGATCGTGTTGTCGTCTGCGTGTCGACCCCGGATTTGGATAACGTCGTGGCCTGGGTCTTGGGAACAATTATTCCAGTAATCGGAATAATAACTTCCGCATTCTGTCGATTAACGGATTCCGGTGAGTAGCTATTGTTGGCGGCGGGCCAGCAAGGATTGTTGGCGGATTTCGTTAAAAGGAGAATTGAGATGAACCGACTGATCCTTTCCCTGATGCTGGCAACCGCCAGCTTCGCTCCTATTTCTCACGCAGTTGCCGCCCCTGCCAAGCAGGCTGCCGTCGTCCGGCAAGCACCGGTAACGGTCCACTATCGCACGACCGAGATCGACGGCGTGAACATGTTCTACCGCGAGGCCGGGCCGGCCGACGGCCCGGTCGTCCTGCTCCTGCACGGCTTTCCGACATCCTCGCACATGTTCCGCAATCTCATTCCGCTGCTTGCCGATCGCTATCACGTGATCGCCCCCGACTATCCCGGTTTCGGCCAGAGCGACGCACCCGATCACACCAAGTTCGCCTATACGTTCGGCCATTATGCCGACATGGTCGATACGCTCATGACGCAACTCGGCGCCAAGTCGTATGCCATGTATGTGATGGATTACGGCGCCCCGGTCGGCTACCGACTGGCTCTCAAGCATCCGGAACGGGTAAGCGGGCTGATCGTCCAGAACGGCAACGCCTATGAAGAGGGCCTGCGCGAATTCTGGGATCCGATCAAGGCTTACTGGGCTGACGGCTCCAGCAAAAAGCGCGAGGCGCTGTCGAATCTCGTGGTCCTCGAGACGACCAAGTTTCAGTATACGGATGGCGTCAAGGATCTCACCCGCATCAGCCCCGACAATTGGGTCCACGATCAGGCGCTGCTCGACCGGCCGGGAAACAAGGATATCCAGCTCGATCTCTTCCACGACTACGGCACCAATGTTCCGCTCTACCCGCAGTTTCAGGCCTTCTTCCGTGAACGCAAGCCGCCGACGCTGATCGTCTGGGGCAAGAACGACAAGATTTTCCCGGAGGAAGGCGCGCATCCTTATCTGCGTGATCTGCCGGATGCCGAAATGCATATCCTCGATACCGGCCATTTCGCCCTGGAAGACAAACTGGACGAGATGGCGCCACTCATTCACGACTTCCTCGACCGCAAGGTCGCGAAGTAACAACCGCCTGTATGAAAGACCCGCGTATTCGCTGATGAATACGCGGGTCTTTCGCTTCTAGTTGAAGTGCCTGTTGGACCTCAGCCTTGCTACGGCAAAGTCGATGAAACTCCGCACCTTTGCCGAAACATGGCGTCCTTCCGGATGAACGACATGGATCGGCAAGGCTTCCTCTTCATAGTCGGACAGGATCGTGCGCAGCTCACCAGCCTCAAGCTGCGGCGCAATCTGATAGGACAGGACGCGCGTCAAACCCCAGCCGCCAGCCGCCGCCGCAATCGCGGCCTCATTGGTGCTGCAGAAGAGACGGGGGGTGACGCGGATGGTCGACTTCTTCTGCACCCCGAAACGCCATTCAAGCGACGTCCACGCGCTGGTTGAAGCGACAATGCGATGGTCCGACAGATCGTCGGGGGTCATCGGCACGCCATGCTTCTCGAAATAGGAAGGGGATCCGCAGATGACGCGTCTCACCTTGCCGACGCGTGTCGCGGTAAGTCCGGAATCGGGCAGATGGCCGATGCGGATCGCAACGTCGATGCCTTCGTCAACCATGTTTACGACCCGATCGACGAACAGGCCACGACCGGTCACATCGGGATGGAGATCCAGATATTCGCTCATCAGCGGCAGGACGAACATCGTGCCGAACATGGCCGAGGTCGTGACGGTGAGCGTGCCAGTCGGTTTGCCGTAGGCGCCGGCTGCGGCAGCTTCCGCCTCCGAGAGGTCGGCGAGAAGCCTCTGGCAATCTGCAAGATAGCGGGCACCGGCTTCCGTCAGTTTGACGGACCGGGTCGTGCGCGTCAGTAGGCGTGCGCCGATAACGTCCTCCAGCGCGGACACGATGCGCGTCACTGCCGGAGGGCTCATGTGGAGTTGTCGCCCTGCCTCTGCAAAGCTCTCGGCCTCCGCGACCTTCACGAAAACCCTCATTGCCTGCCATCGGTCCATGCGGTTCACGTCGTCCAGAAAAGCTCAAGTCAAAGACAGAGGTTTAAACGCTTCTGTTCCGATCGCAATCTATCGGTCCGATCGGACCAAGCCGCTGAATGGCGGTCTTTCGTTCGCCGGCGACAGTTCCGGTCTCGTGACCAGGGCGCGCAGTTGCGAAGCTATGTCGGGAATGCCGAAAGCTGCAAGTCGCCGCCTGGCGGTCGCGCCCGCTTCTTCGTCACCCACGTCGATCGCCAGCGCGAATTTGACGGCGATGTCGGCAAACAGGTCGAAACTGCCTCCGCGTTTTGCTGCATCGATTTCCGCACCGCTGAGCGCCATGTGTTTCGCCTCGATCTCGAGGGATCGAAGAGCGGCGAAATCGCGTCTCGAAACGGCAAGTGCAAGCTCGATCTGGATGCGCATGAGCGGGGTCACGAGGTCTTTGCGCATATCATTTTCCGAGGCTGCCAATAGCATCGTCTCTTCCGCACTGTTTCGAGCCCGCGGGACACTCCCCCGACACGATATAGCCGGCCGCAACGCGACTGAACCGACGTTCTGCTAAAGGCTTTGTTGCATGTGACGCAACAATCGGACGAAGCTGTATCGCGGGGCCTTTTCGCAATAGGGACCCACACCAAAGAACAGTTCCTGACGGCGGGAAGCTCTGCTAACCGTCGTAAAGATCCGACAGAGTGCTATAAGCCGAGACAACCGAATTCCGCTTGGAGGAACGCCATGTCCCAACCCGTCCTGTTTTCTCCCTTCGCCGTGCACAATCTCGAACTCGCCAACCGTATCGTGATTGCGCCCATGTGCCAGTATTCGGCCGTCGACGGCTGCATGACGGATTGGCATTTGATCCATCTCGGGCAGCTGGCGCTTTCCGGCGCGGCACTCCTGACCATCGAGGCGACCGCCGTCGTTCCAGAGGGACGCATCACCTTTGCCGATGTCGGCCTCTATGATGACGCTTCCGAAGCCGCAATGGCCCGCACGCTCGAGAGCATCAGGAAGTGGTCGGACATGCCGATTGCCGTGCAACTGGCGCATGCCGGCCGCAAGGCTTCGACAGAGGTTCCCTGGAGAGGCGGCGGCCAGTTTCCGCCGACCGATCCGAACGGATGGCAGACCGAAGCGCCTTCCGCCATCGCCTTCAACCCGAACTACGTGCCGCCGACCGCACTTGACCGGGATGGCATGAAGCGCGTGCGTGATGCCTTTGCCGCTGCCGCGCAGCGGGCGGCCAGGATCGGCATCGACGCCGTTCAGATCCACGGTGCCCATGGCTATCTGTTGCACCAGTTCCTGTCGCCCTTGTCTAACCGGCGCACCGACGAATATGGCGGTTCGCTGGAAAACCGCGCCCGGTTCCCGCTGGAAGTTCTCGAAGCTGTAAGGGATGCCTTTCCCTCCGACCGGCCGGTGACGATGCGCGTTTCCGCCACCGACTGGGTCGAAGGCGGTCTGGAGATTTCAGAGAGTGTCGAATTTGCCGGGATGCTCGAGGAAAGGGGCTGCAGTGCCATCCACGTCTCGAGCGGCGGCCTGCATCCCTCTCAGGCGATCCCGGTCAGCCCGAGCTACCAGGTGCCGCTCGCCCGCGCGATCAAGAGCGCCGTCAAAATGCCGGTCATTGCCGTTGGCCTGATTACCGAACCGACGCAGGCAGAGGCTATCGTTGCAACCGGTGATGCGGACCTGATCGCGCTTGCCCGCGCCATCCTTTACGATCCGCGCTGGCCGTGGCACGCCGCCGCCGAGCTCGGCGGACAGGTGAAAGCGGCCAATCAGTATCTCCGCTGCCAGCCGACACAATTCAAGACGTTGTTTGCCAGGTAAGGCGAGGCCCGCCCGCGTTGACTGCACGGACTGTCATGCCTCATCGTAACAACGGCCAGGCCGCGTTGTCATCTTGCGAATATCCCGTATAAGCTCGCCAGGGCCGTTGTCGCTCTTCGAATCGAGACCGAGCTTCGTCAGCCAGCACCACATGCTGAGCCGGTGGAAAAGCGTATACAGCCAAAGAGCCCGTTCGATATCGGGATGATCGGTTGGACCATAGCCTTGAAGAATGGAGCGATAGCTGCGCGGATCTTCGTGTGCGGAGCAGAAGAGCGCCTTGGCAAGATCGAAGAACCTGTCCGCTGCCCGCGCATTGCCGAAATCGATAAGTCCGCTGAGCCGAAGTCTGCCCGTGCCGTCGCGAAGGGCAAGCACGTTACCCTGGTGAAAGTCGTCATGACAGAGCACGGCACCGCTGCTTTCCCGCAAAAGGTCGAAACTTCCTTCCGCCAGCAGTTGGAGATGGCGCCCGAGATCGGCATCGCCGCCGAAGTCGCGGAACCGCCGGAACACATCTTCGAACGCTGAAGTGATATATTCCGTATTCGTGGATTTTGGTCTGTCGATCCCTTGGCCAACTATATAGCCATAGGCCGGCATCGGCATCTCATGAATACTTCTCAGCAGCTCGCCCATCTGTTGATAGGCTTCTTCAATATCGGGTGCGACCATCCAGTCGCGCAAGGAGCGGCCGGGCAGCAAAGGCAGCAGGGCGTAGCGCAACGGCAGGAGGGTTCGCGACTGGTCGATCTCTAGCCAGTTTGGCGCAAGTTGTGTCAGCTGTGAGAACCAGCCTGCCACAAGTTTCTCCTTCGCCGGTCCCCATTCGGGTTCGTCAGGATAAATCTTGAGCACCAGCGATTCGCGGCCTGTGTTGGCAAGATCGATCCTGTAGACCTCCGTGCTGCCACCGTGCAGGCGGGCAAAACCACTCGCGACGAAGCCGGGATTGAGGTCTTGGATGATCTGCTGAACGGTTTCGCTATCAAGCTCTAGGGTCGTCCGTCTTACCGGCGCCATGTCAAAAGCCTTTTTTGCGCGACGCCGCAGCCACTCTTGAGGAGCCGCGCCAGAATCTGCGAACAGGACGCCTTCCGGGGAGCTGGGTCACGGAGACTTAGCTCAGAGTGATTTGATCTATCTCGCCAGTCAAGCTCGCTCGGTGAAGCTCGAACCTTGAGGGGGCGAACTGTTGGAGGTTGGAATATGTCCCGGGAGGATGCCGATACCGCTGTTGCGGACTGGCGATCATTGGGCCGAGTACCCATATACGCGTCAGCGAAGCGCACCTGACGATTCACGTCCATCTCGCGCATCAGGAAAGGACATTCTATGACGACAGAACGTGCGGTACTTGCTGGCGGCTGCTTCTGGGGAATGCAGGACCTTATTCGACGGTTTCCCGGCGTCGTTTCCACGCGCGTCGGCTATACGGGCGGCGAAGTTCGCAACGCCACCTATCGTAATCACGGCAGCCATGCCGAAGCGATCGAAATCATCTTCGATCCGCAAAAGACGAGCTATCGCGACATCCTGGAATTCTTCTTCCAGATTCACGATCCGACCACGGTCAATCGCCAGGGCAATGACATTGGCACCAGCTATCGATCGGCGATCTTCTATGTCGATGAAAATCAGCGGCAGACGGCCGAGGATACGATCGCCGATGTAAATGCCTCCGGCCTCTGGCCGGGCAAGGTGGTGACGGAAGTCGTTCCCGTCAGCGATTTCTGGGAAGCCGAGCCGGAACATCAGGATTATCTCGAACGCATCCCGAACGGCTATACCTGCCATTTCGCACGTCCGGGCTGGAAGCTGCCGAAGCGGCAGTCGAACGTCGCTTAAGCCTGCTACCTGTCAGGCATATTCACCGGATTTGATCGGCGGCGGCCCCTTGGGCCGCCGTTTCGATTTGAGATCACGTGGCCTGCTTCGGCGTTTGCCTTGCAAAGCCCATTGCTCACTTACCGGCCGCAAGTGTCGGATCCCACTTGAAGTGGTCGCCGTCCGACTGGATATGGCCGACCCCTGGGAAGGGGAAGTGAGGGGCAAAGATGAGTTCCTGCGACTGTGCAAGGGTCGTCAGCGTCCCGATCCGGTTCTTTTCACCAGTCGGCGCGTCGGTGTCGAAGCCAATTGGCCAGTCCGGCTTGGCCAAAGAGACAATAGAGCTGTGTGCCGTGTCGCCGATATCGAGCATCTTCTCGTCCCCCGAGGCAATCTGATAGCCGACATGGCCGGGCGTATGGCCCGGCAATTCCACCGAAGTGATGCCAGGGACCACCTCGGCACCCGGCTCGAACGTCTTCACATGGCCCTCGACCGTCTTGACGACATCGGCAAGCTTGTCGTTCTTCCTGGCGAATTCCCACTCGGCGGCTGACAGGCGTATGGTCGCGTTCGGAAAGGCCAGTTTGCCATCCTTTACCAGTCCCCCGACATGGTCGGGATGCGAATGGGTGATCAGCACGTCTGTGACGTCGGCGGATTTGTAGTCGGCCTGCGAGAGGCTTTGCTGCAGCGCGCCGCCGACGCCGGTGTCGATCAGCACCAGTCGCTCCGGCATCTTGACGAGCAGCGCATCGACGCTGAGCGTCACGGTGTCCGTCGGTGCGCCGGCGCCTTTGAGGACTTCGGCCGTTTCTTCCGGACTGTGACCGACCCCGAAGACCTTGCCGTCGTTCGGCAGGACGAACTGGGCGTCATGCAAGGCCACGAGATCGAAGGATCCCAATTTGAAGGCTTTGGCATCGGGCTGTTGCGCCGGCATCTGCGCGAAGGCTGCACCGGCCAGCATGGTCGCGCCCGCGACTATGGCAAGGGACGCTCTGTGGATGGACATGATGGCGATCCTTTCAATGGGTCTTGGTGGTGAAAGCGGTGATGTCCATTCATAGGGCTCCTGCCTTCCAAGGTCATCTCAAACTATCGTCAGCATTGACGGTCCGGAGGAATTCGGTGCGGCGTCCCGTTGTGTCGCGGATGCTCAGGCGAAAGGGAATTGCCTTTTCCACACACGACCGCCTTGACGGCGCCGGCCCTTTGAGAAATGCTAAGATGTCAGACCAATTTTGAAGGTCGGCTGCCTTGGAAAAGAATTTGGGGAACCATGAAGGCAAATGACAGCGACAGGCCGGTGATCCGGCCGCTTCCGGCGATCGACCGCGCCCGGCAGGTGACGGACGCTCTGGCGCATTATGTCGAGGATGCCCGGCTTCAGGCGGGTGATCGGCTACCGGCCGAACGCGAGTTGATGGCCGCCCTTGCCGTCGGGCGCTCCACCATTCGCGAGGCAATCCGGCATTTTCAGGCGCTCGGCGTAATCGAGACGCGCAAGGGCAGCGGGACTTATCTGCTGAAACCGGTTTCTCGCGACACGATCCATGTGCCGCTTTCCTTCGAGACGCCGCATCTGCGCGATGTGCTGCTGCAGACGCTGGAGGTGCGCCGCGGCATCGAATGCGAGGCCGGCATGGTGGCTGCGCGGCGGCGCACGGCGGAAGATCTCATCGTCATCGAGGAAAAGCTTGACGAGATGGAACGGGTGCATCTTTCAAAGGGAGCATCCGGCCCGGAAGATCTGGCCTTCCATCTGGCTGTCTACGATGCCACGCACAATCCGCTGTTCCGGCAGCTTCTCGAGCAGATGCGCGAGACCTTCGAGCGGTTCTGGACGCATCCTTTCGACCGGCAGGATTTTGCCCGCCGGTCCTTTCCCTTCCACCGCACCCTTTTCAACGCCATCGCCGCCCAGGATACCGAAGCGGCGCGGCGTGAGACATTGAAAATCCTCGACGTGGTCGAGGAAGACATCAAGGAAATGTCCCGATGACTGACGGCCTCGAACCGTTCGACCTCGCCTCGCTGATCACCGCCCATGACGAAGGCAACTTCGCCGAAGCGGTCGTTCCGCCGATCTTCCAGACCTCGCTTTTCACGTTTTCCGACTATGACGACATGATCGCCTCCTATCGCGGCGAAAAGGTGCGGCCGATCTATACGCGCGGCCTCAACCCGACCGTGCGCATGTTCGAGGAAATGCTGGCAAAGCTCGAAGGTGCCGAGGATGCGCTGGGTTTTGCAAGCGGCATGGCGGCGATCTCGTCTGCCGTCTTGAGCTTCGTGGAGCCGGGCGACCGCATCGTCGCCGTCAAGCATGTCTATCCGGATGCCTTCCGCCTGTTCGG
Organism: Rhizobium sp. GCM10022189; assembly: GCF_042656325.1. Lineage (NCBI taxonomy): Bacteria > Pseudomonadati > Pseudomonadota > Alphaproteobacteria > Hyphomicrobiales > Rhizobiaceae > Rhizobium > Rhizobium sp. GCM10022189. The sequence continues at coordinate 427,010 of NZ_JBHSOR010000039.1, read as the reverse complement.
TACCATCCTGAAGCGCATGAAGGTCGACGTGACCTATGTCGATGGCCGCGACGAGGAGGCTGTCGCCAAGGCGCTGCCGGGTGCGAAGGTCTTCTACATGGAGAGCCCGACGAGCTGGGTGATGGAAACCCATGATGTCGGCGCGCTGGCAGCGCTTGCCAGAAAGCACGGCGTCGTCACCATGATCGACAACAGCTGGGCAAGCCCGATCTTCCAGCGGCCGATAACGCTCGGCGTCGACCTCGTCATCCATTCGGCCTCCAAATATCTCGGGGGACATAGTGACGTCGTGGCCGGCATTGTTGCCGGCTCGAAGGAGATGATCGCCCGGATCAAGGCCGAATCCTATCCCTATCTCGGCGGCAAGCTTTCGCCCTTCGATGCCTGGCTGCTGATCCGTGGCTTGCGCACCCTGCCGATCCGCATGAAGGCGCATGAGGCAGCCGCCATGACGATCGCCCAGCGCCTGCAGGCGCTCGACGTGGTCGAGCAGGTCTGCCATCCGGGCCTTGCCAACCGTCTGCCAGCCGGCCTGAACGGCACGTCCGGACTCTTCTCCTTCATATTCCGCGAAGGCATCGATGTCAGAGCCTTCGCCGATCACCTCAAGCTTTTCAAACTGGGTGTAAGCTGGGGTGGACATGAAAGCCTGATCGTACCGGGCGAAGTGGTGCTGCAGCAGAAAGCGCAGCCGAATTCCGCGCAGGCCTTCGGCATCAGCCCGCGATCTGTGCGCCTCCATATCGGCCTCGAAGGAACCGAGGCCCTGTGGAGGGATATCGAGGAAGCGATCGCGGTCGCTTCATAACCAAACCTCACAAACAACGACGGAGGGGAACCGAAAATGAAAAAGCTCATTCTTTCAACGCTCTTTGCCACGATGATGGCAGGCACGGCTTTTGCGGACACGACGCTGAAGCTCGTCGAAGTCATCACCAGCCCGGAGCGCACCGAGACGCTGAAATCGATTGTCGGCAAGTTCGAGGCCGCCAATCCCGGCACGAAGGTCGACATCATCTCGCTGCCCTGGAACGAAGCCTTCCAGAAGTTTGCGACCATGGTTTCGGCCGGCGACGTGCCTGATGTGATGGAAATGCCGGATACCTGGCTGTCGCTCTACGCCAATAACGGCATGCTCGAAAGCCTCGAGCCCTATCTTGCAAAGTGGGAACACACCAAGGAGCTGACGCCGCGCGCCCTCGACCTCGGCCGTGACGTCAACAACACGGCCTATATGCTGCCCTACGGCTTCTATCTGCGCGCCATGTTCTACAACAAGAAGCTGCTTGCGGAAGCCGGCGTCAAGGAACCGCCGAAGACGATGGAGGATTTCACCAAGGCCTCCGAAGCCGTGTCCAAGCTGCCGGGCAAATACGGCTACTGCATGCGCGGCGGTCCGGGCGGTCTGAACGGCTGGATGATCTTTGCCGCCTCCATGGCCGGCGACAACACATACTTCAAGGAAGACGGCACCTCGACCATGAACAGCGAAGGCTGGGCAAAGGGTATCGAGTGGATGGTGGACCTCTACAAGAAGGGCTATGCGCCGAAGGACAGCGTCAACTGGGGCTTCAACGAAGTCGTCGCCGGCTTCTATTCCGGCACTTGCGCCTTCCTCGACCAGGATCCGGACGCGCTGATCGCGATCGCCGAGCGCATGAACAAGGACGATTTCGGCGTCATTCCGCTGCCGAAGGGCCCGGCCGGCAAGTCCTATCCGACCATCGGCTATGGCGGCTGGTCGATGTTCACGACGAGCCAGAACAAGGATCTCTCCTGGAAGCTGATCGCTACTCTTGAGGGGCCGGAAGGCAATATCGAGTGGAACAAGAAGATCGGCGCGCTGCCGGCCTACACGGCTGCGGAAAAGGATCCGTTCTACGCCGGTGATCAGTTCAAGGGCTGGTTCGAGGAACTGGCCGACAAGGACACCGTTCCGACGGTCATGCCGACCTATCTCGAGGAATTCGCCTTCTTCAAGGATTCTCTGGCGATCAAGACCTCGCAGCAGGCGCTGCTCGGTGACATTTCCGCCAAGGATCTCGCCGACCAGTGGGCCGACTATCTCACCAAGGCCCAGCAGAAGTTCCTGGCAAAGAAGTAGGGCCGACACCGCAAACGGCGGCGGAGACTTTCCGCCGCCGCTCATGCAACGACAGACGGCGCGCCGAAGCGCTGCAAGGGGAATTATCGGGTAATGACCATCACCGCCGAAACGCTTCAGATGCGCCACGACCGCCGGCCATGGCTGCGTCGTCTGGCCGAGGCTTCCGAGCCCTATCTCTATAGCGCGCCTTCGCTGATCCTGATCATTGCGGTCATGCTGGTGCCGCTTGTCGTCGGCGTCTCCTATGCCTTCCGCGACATCCAGCTTCTCAACCCCTTCTCCGGCGGATTCGTCGGCATCGAGCACTTCCGCGCGCTTTCCCAGGACAAGGCCTTTTACGGCGCGCTTCGCAATACGCTCTGGTGGACCGGTGCTTCTGTCATCCTGCAATTCATCTTCGGCCTCATCCTGGCTCTGCTGCTCGACAAGCCGTTCTGGGGCAGGGGTGTCATCCAGGCGCTGGTCTTCCTGCCCTGGGCCGTACCGTCCTTCCTTGCGGGCCTCAACTGGGCCTGGCTTTTCAACCCGGTCATCGGGCCGATCCCGCACTGGCTCTTTGCACTGGGATTGATGAGCGAACCGGGCAATATTCTTTCCGATCCGCAATATGCGATGTGGGGGCCGATCATCGCCAATGTCTGGTGGGGCATTCCCTTCTTCGCCATCACGCTGCTTGCTGCGCTGCAGGCGATCCCGCGCGATCTCTATGAAGCGGCGTCCATCGACGGCGCCGGCTGGTTCCAGCGCTTCTGGTCGATTACCTTGCCGTTCCTGGCGCCGACCATCGCCATAACCGTGATGCTGCGCACGGTCTGGATCTCGAATTTCGCCGATCTCATCGTCGTCATGACCGGCGGCGGGCCGGCGGACAGGACGCAGATCGTCGCCAGCTACATTTTCACCCAGGCCTTCAAGCGGCTGGACTTCGGCTATGCCTCGGCGATCGCGCTGGTGCTGCTGGTCCTGCTTCTGGCCTATTCCATGCTGATTATCCTGCTGCGGCAGAGCCTGCTTGCAAAGGATTGAGCCATGAGACGCTCCATTCTCCCCGTTGTCGCGCACCGTCTGGCGATCCTCGCCTACGTCGTTTTCGCACTCTTCCCGCTCTTCTGGCTTCTGAAAGTCTCGGTCACGCCGAACGACCTGCTCTACACGGAGGGTGTGCGCATGTGGCCGTCGCGCACCACATGGGAACATTACAGCTTCGTGCTGGAACACAGCGCCTTCCCGACCTTCTTCAAGAACAGCCTGATCGTCTCGGCTTCGACGGCGGTCACGGTGACGATCTGCGCCTCGCTGTCCGGTTATGCGCTGTCGCGTTTCACCTTCCGGGCGAAATACTGGATCGTGGCGCTGATGCTGCTGACCCAGATGTTTCCGCTCGTCATGCTGGTGGCTCCGATCTTCAAGATCCTGTCGCCGCTGCACCTGACGAACAGCCTGACCGGTCTCGTCATCGTCTACACCGCCTTCAACGTGCCCTTCGCGACCTTCCTGATGCAGTCCTTCTTCGACGGTATCCCGAAGGATCTCGAAGAGGCGGCGATGATCGACGGCGCCACCCAGTTCATGGCTTTCCGCCAGATCATCCTGCCGTTGACGCTGCCGGGTATCGCGGCGACCCTCGGCTTCGTCTTCACCGCGGCATGGAGCGAGCTGCTCTTCGCGCTGATGCTGATCAACGGCAATGATGCGGCGACCTTCCCGGTCGGCCTTCTTACTTTCGTTTCGAAATTCTCCGTGGATTTCGGGCAGATGATGGCGGCGGGCGTCATGGCGCTCATTCCAGCCGGCCTCTTCTTCCTCCTCATCCAGCGTTATCTCGTCCAGGGCCTGACGGCCGGCGCGGTCAAGGGTTAGTCACATGGCATCGATCGACATCAAGAATATCCAGAAATCCTACGGTCATTTCCCGGTGCTGCACGGCGTCGATCTGGAGATCAAGGACGGCGAATTCGTCGTTCTCGTCGGCCCCTCCGGCTGCGGCAAGTCCACCCTGCTGCGCATGATCGCGGGCCTCGAGGACGTGACCGGCGGCGAGATCCGCATTGCCGGCAACCGTGTCAACGAGCTGCATCCGAAGGATCGCGACATCGCCATGGTGTTCCAGTCCTATGCGCTCTATCCGCACATGAATGTCGCCGGCAACATGAGCTACAGCCTCAAGCTCAGGAAGACGGCCAAGGAGAAGATCGCGAGCGCCGTTGCGGGTGCTGCCGCCAAGCTTGGCCTCGATCCCCTGCTCGAACGCCGGCCGAAGGCATTGTCCGGTGGCCAGCGCCAGCGCGTGGCCATGGGCCGCGCCATCGTGCGCCAGCCGAAGGCCTTCCTCTTCGACGAGCCGCTGTCGAACCTCGACGCAAGGCTGCGCGAACAGATGCGCGCCGAAATCAAGAAGCTGCATGGCGACCTCAAGGCGACCTCGATCTACGTGACCCACGACCAGATCGAGGCGATGACGCTGGCGGACCGCATCGTCGCCATGCATGGCGGGGTCGTGCAGCAGGTCGGCAGCCCCCTGGAGCTCTACGACCGCCCCGCCAACCTTTTCGTCGCGGGCTTCATCGGTTCTCCGGGCATGAACTTCCTGGAGGCGAGCTATGAGACGGGCGGCGTGAAGCTGAAGGACGGCACGATCGTGCCGCTCGACAAATCGCTCTCCTTGTCGAACGGCGAAAAACTCACGCTCGGTATCCGGCCGGAGCATGTCGTCATGACGGACAACGGAGCCGGGATCGCCGCCGATGTCGAGCTCGTCGAGCCGACCGGCTTCGGCATCATCCTGCATCTTTCGCTGCACGGCCTTCCGTTCAAGATATTCACGCTCGATCGCGAGGCCCTGAGTGCCGGGCCGAAGGTCAAGGTTGCCTTCCCCGCCAAGCATCTGCATGTCTTCAACGGCGAGGGCAATCGCGTCGACTGAACGCAGCAAGGCGATAGAGCATCGCCGTCGCTGCCGACATATTGCCTTCCTCGTGGATGTCCGTCTGCCTGGAGTTGAAAAGAGCTTTCATCACAGGACCTTCGGTGGCTATATGATCGGACGATGATCATGCTGGACTGGACAATATGACAAACGCCGTTATCGACCGCTTTCTCCGCTATGTCGTTATCGATACGCAATCCGATCCTGCCTCGTCCACGCAGCCGACCACCGAAAAGCAGAAGGATCTCGGCCGGGTCCTGGTTGCGGAACTCCTGGAGATCGGCCTTTCGGATGCGCATCTGGATGAGCATGGTTACGTCTATGCGACCATCCCGGCCAATACCGACAAGAAGGTGCCGGTCATCTGTTTTTGCTCGCATATGGACACGGCGCCTGATTTCACCGGCAAGAACGTCAAGCCGCAGATGGTAAGAAACTATGCCGGCGGAGATATCCAGCTGCCGGGCGATCCGAGCCGGGTGATCCGTGTTTCCGAACATCCGGAACTCAAGAACCAGATCGGCAACGACATCGTCACGACGGACGGAACGACGCTGCTCGGCGCCGACGACAAGGCCGGCCTGGCCGAAATCATGGCCGCAGCGCAGATCCTCGTCGATAATCCGCAGATCAAGCACGGAGTGATCAAGATCCTCTTCACCCCTGATGAAGAGGTTGGCCGCGGCGTCAACAAGGTCGACCTGAAGAAGCTCGGCGCGGATTTCGCCTATACGATGGATGGCGAAACCGCCGGTCATATCGAGGACGAGACCTTCTCGGCTGATAGTGTCGATATCGTTATCGCCGGCGTGGCGATTCATCCGGGTTTTGCCAAGGACCGGATGGAAAACGCCATCAAGATCGCCGGCGCGATCATCGACCGGTTGCCGAAAGAGATCGCCCCGGAAACGACTGAGGGCAAACAGGGCTTCATCCATCCGACGGGTGTGGCGGGTTCCATGGAAAAGGCTGCGATCAGCCTCATCATTCGCGATTTTACCGACGAGGGCCTGACCGAAAAGGAAGCCATGCTCGAAGCGATCGTCAAGGATGTGATGAAATCCTATCCGGGATCGACCTACCGTTTCGACGTGAAAGAACAGTACCGCAACATGAAGGTGGTGCTCGACCGTCATCCCGAAATCGTCGAAAATGCCGTCGAGGCGGTGCGCCGGGCGGGCATGACGCCGGTGCGCGGCAGCATTCGAGGCGGCACTGACGGCTCCCGTCTTTCCTTCATGGGCCTGCCGTGCCCCAACATTTTTGCCGGCGGCCACGCTTTCCACTCCCCGCTCGAATGGATCAGCCGTCAGGATATGGAAAAGGCTGTCAGCACGATCGTGGAGCTTGCGAAAGTCTGGGAAGAGCGCGCCTGAAGCGTCTCGCCATCCTTTCAGATCCGCCTGCCACGCCTTGGCTTCGCGTTTTTGCGATGACGCGCTTTCGCGCTCTTTGATCTTCCCGGGTCAGCCGCCGTTTGCCGGAATGCTCGGTCGCAGCATCACGCTGTCATAAGCAGGGCGCGGCGTCGGGATGGCGATGGGCGTGCCGGGTTCGGGCACGATCGCGGTCGCCGCTGCCGGCATCGGCAAGGGGCTGATGCTTGCCGTCGGTGTTGGGTCGGGAGACGGGAGCGGTACGGGAACGTCCGAGGGAATCAGCACCTCGAACTGCGGCGGGAGCATGCTCTCGCCGGGTATGTAGTTCATTGCAACTTCGTAGGAGGGCAATGGCGGCGGCGTTTCGAGCGTGCCGTCCTCGTCGCGCTTCTCGTAGAAGGCGTTGCCGCCGGCGACCGTCACGTAGTGCATGTTGTTGTAGGGAAATTTCAATCCTGCCGTGTGGAAGAACATCGCGTCTCCGACTGCCGGATGGCGTTCGCCGCTCAGGATAGCATCGGCTGCGGTCGTCAGCTCCGGTTCTGCCTGGGGCTTGACCTCGCGCGTCATGACGCCGGGCGCGAATTGTTTCCTCTGGGCTACGACGCCGCAGATGGAGTCGGCATAGGCGCCGGAGGTCAGCCGGTTCATGACGACGCTGCCGACGGCCATGTACCCGGCCTCATCCGAAGGCCGCGATTCGAAATACATGGCCCGCTTCAGGCAGTCGCGATCCTTGGTGGTGTAATTGAATGTGACCTTTGCCGGTTGAACCTGTTTCGGTTTGGTTTTGACCGACGCAGTTGCCGGTTTCGGTGTCGTCGTGCAGCTCGCGGCTGCCAGTCCTACGAACAAAATCCCAACCAGGGATTTTCCAAAGGAAATCTCCGCCCTCAACGCCAGGTGCCTCCTATTGGATTAGTCCAGCCCTTTTCGATCCAAGCGAAAACGTTTTACCCGGCATGTGACAAAAATACAAACAACCGGAGATCACAAAAATAACAAAGGGTTCCCGCCGGAAATACGATTCTGGCGGGAACCGTTGTTGCGGCAATATCAATGCCGGAAAAGCTTCCAGCGCGTCGGCTTGAAGGCAACGCGCGAGCGATCGAGCCTGTCGGCCTCGCTCGGCGGAAGCTCGATCTCGATATGCGGGCGGTCCTTGCCGATGTCGAGTTCGATATGGCGGGTGCCCGCGACGCGCCGGCTGGAGACCGGCTGGCCGGCAATGCAGTTCTCGGCCGATTCGCAGAGCCGGACGTCGTGCGGGCGGAAATAGAGCTGTGCCGCTCCATCTGCCTCACCTTCGGCGTTGAGACCCAGTGAGCGGCCTTCGAAGCGGATATCGCCGCCGGCGATTTCCACCTGCAGGCAGTTGGACTGGCCGACGAAGCCGAAGACGAAAGGCGAGTTGGGGCTGTCGTAGACCTGGTCCGGCGTGCCGACCTGTTCGATTGCGCCCTGGCTCATGACGACGACACGGTCGGCAAGCTCCATTGCCTCGTCCTGATCGTGGGTGACGAAGACGGTTGTATGGCCGGTGCGATCGTGGATTTCGCGCAGCCATTTGCGCAGGTCCTTGCGCACCTGCGCATCGAGCGCGCCGAACGGTTCATCGAGCAGCAGCACGTTCGGCTCGACCGCCATGGCGCGCGCCAGCGCCACGCGCTGGCGCTGGCCGCCGGAAAGCTGTGCCGGATAGCGTCTTTCGAGGCCGGAAAGCTGCACGAGATCGAGCAGTTCCAGCGCCCGCTTGCGGATCTCCGCCTTCGGCGGACGGCGCGACGCATTGCGCACCTTCAGGCCGAAGGAGACGTTGTCGAGCACCGTCATATGCCGGAAAAGCGCATAATGCTGGAACACGAAGCCGATATTGCGCTGCTGGACCGTCTTTCTCGACGCATCTTCCTCGCCGAAGAAGATCTGGCCTTCGGTCGGGCTTTCAAGGCCGGCGATGAGGCGCAGCAGCGTGGTCTTGCCGGAGCCCGACGGGCCGAGCAGTGCGATCAGTTCTCCGGAGCGGATGCTAAGCGAGACATCGTGCAGGGCCGGAAAGCGATCGAATTCCTTGCGTAGGTTTTGGACGCGTACTTCCATTCTATTTCCTTCAGTGCCGCCGGCTGGCGGCGATTTCCGCGCTGTAGCGCATTTCCAGCAGCGTCTTCAAAACAAGGGTGACAAGCGCAAGCAGGGCCAGAAGCGAAGCGACCGCAAAGGCCCCGGTGAAATTATACTCGTTATAGAGGATTTCGACCTGCAACGGCATCGTGTTGGTCTGGCCGCGGATGTGGCCGGAGACGACGGATACGGCGCCGAACTCACCCATGGCGCGCGCGTTGCAGAGGAGCACGCCGTAGAGCAGGCCCCATTTGATGTTGGGCAGCGTGACGTGCCAGAAGGCCTGCCAGCCGCTCGCGCCGAGCGAAAGGGCAGCCTCTTCGTCCTGTGTCCCCTGTTCCTGCATGAGCGGGATGAGTTCGCGCGCCACAAAGGGAAAGGTGACGAACATCGTCGCCAGGATCAGCCCCGGCGCCGCAAACAGGATCTTGATGTCGTTGGCGCTCAGCCACTGGCCAAGCCAGGTATTGGCGCCGAAGAGCAGCACGAAGACGAGGCCCGAGATAACAGGCGAGACCGAGAAGGGCAGGTCGATCAGTGTCGTCAGAAACGCCTTGCCCTTGAATTCGAATTTGGCGATCGCCCAGGCAGCGGCGATGCCGAAGACAAGGTTCAAAGGTACGCTGATGCCCGCCACGATCAGCGTCAGGCGGATTGCCGAAAAGGTCTCGGCATCCTGAAGGGCTGTCAGGAAGGAGCCGGCTCCCTTGCGGAAGGCCTCGACGAAGACGGCTGTCAGCGGCAAGAGCAGGATCAGCAGCAGGAAGACGAGCGAGATGACCACGAGTGTGATGCGGGCGATCCTGCTTTCGGTGACGGCCGAGTGGACCTTGCGAGGCTCGGCGGCAGAAGCGCTTGCGAAACGATCAGACGCCATAACCGTACCTCCGTCTGCTCCAGCTCTGGATAAGGTTGATGACGAGCAGCATCGTGAAAGAGATGATCAGCATGATCGCGGCAATGCCCGTCGCTGCCGCGTAGTTGAACTCTTCGAGCTTGATGACGATCAAGAGCGGCGCGATCTCCGATTTGAACGGCAGGTTGCCGGCGATGAAGATGACCGAGCCGTATTCGCCGACGGCGCGGGCGAAGGCGAGCGCGAAGCCCGTGAGCACGGCCGGGGCAAGGCCCGGCAGCAGCACGCGGGTGATCGTCTGGAAACGGTTGGCGCCAAGCGTGGCGGCAGCCTCTTCGACTTCCTTGTCGATCTCTTCCATGACCGGCTGCACCGTTCGCACGATGAAGGGCAGGCCGACGAAGATAAGGGCGACGACGATACCGGCCGGCGTGAAGGCGATCTTGATGCCGAGCGGCGTCAGGAACTGTCCTACCCAGCCGTTCGGCGCGTAGAGGGTTGTCAGCGCAATGCCGGCGACGGCCGTCGGCAAGGCGAAGGGCAGGTCCACCATGGCGTCGATGATGCGCTTGCCGGGAAACCGGTAACGCACCAGCACCCAGGCAAGGACGACGCCGAAGACGGCGTTGAGACAGGCAGCGATGAAGGCGCATCCGAAGCTGATGCGCAGTGCGCTCAGCGTTCGCTGGTCGAACGCAATGCCGAAGAACTTTTCCCAGCCGAGTGTGCTCGACCGCCAGGCAAGGCCCGACAGCGGGATAAGGACGATGAGGGTCAGCCAGATCAAGGTAAGGCCGAGCGCCAGTCCGAAACCCGGAATGACGCTCGGCCGCTTGAACCGCCACCGTGTGGGGTTATGTGCGCTCATAAGACCTATTATTGGGCAGGCTTGTAGATCTGGTCAAATATGCCGCCATCGCCGAAGAATTTCGGCTGTGCATCCTTCCAGCCGCCGAAGTCGTCGATCGTGGCAAGCGTCAGCTTCGGGAAGCGGGCAATATCGGCCGGGTCGGCAGCTTCCGGCTTGATCGGGCGGTAGTAATGCTTGGCCGCGATCTTCTGGCCTTCATCCGAATAAAGGTAATTCAGATAGGCTTCCGCGACCTTGCGGGTCCCCTTCTTGTCGACGTTGCCATCGACGATTGCGACAGGCGGGTCGGCGCGGATGGAGAAGGTGGGAGTCACGATCTCGAACTGGTCGGGGCCGAGTTCCTCGAGCGAGAGATAGGCCTCGTTTTCCCAGGCGAGCAGCACATCGCCGAGACCGCGCTGCACGAATGTGGTGGTCGCACCGCGTGCGCCGCTGTCGAGAACCGGAACGTGCTGCAGGAGCTTGGTCACATAGTCCTGCGCCTTGGCTTCGTCGCCGCCGTTTGCCTGCTTGGCCCATGCCCAGGCGGCAAGGAAGTTCCAGCGGGCGCCGCCCGAGGTCTTCGGGTTCGGCGTGATGACCTGGACGTCGTCCTTGATGAGATCAGCCCAATCCTTGATACCCTTGGGGTTGCCCTTGCGCACGAGGAAGACGATCGTCGAGGTGTAGGGCGTCGAATTGTTCGGGAATTTGGTCTTCCAGTCGGCAGGGATCTTGCCCGTCGCCTTGGCGATCGCGTCGATATCGCCTTCGAGAGCCAGGGTCACGACGTCGGCGTCGAGACCGTCGATGACCGAGCGCGCCTGCGCGCCGGACCCCCCGTGGGAGGCCTGGATCGTTACGGCTTCGCCAGTGTCGGTCTTCCACTTCGCAGCGAAGGCAGCGTTGAAATCCTTATACAATTCGCGCGTCGGATCATAGGATACGTTCAGAAGCGTCTGGTCGGCGAATGCCGGTGCGACGCTGCCGATCGCAAAACTGCCCGCCATGACCGCGGCCGCGATGAGCCGGGTGAACCGTAAAGTCTGCATAGGAACCCTCCGTGGTTATACGCTAAACTCTATCAACTAAGTCGTATAATGAAACGAAGATTGTTTCGGTTCCGGGGACCAACCTTAGAAAGCCATCCCATTTTCAGCGGGTGATTGCGAACGGGACATGCTGTCAGTTGGCCGCGGCCAATTAAGGCGCTGCGCCACAGCCGTGATTTTTCTGCCACAGTTCGACCCCGAAAGTGTCATTGGTGTGTCGATTTTTAGTCTTCTTTTGCAGCGCTGACGTTTTCGAATGCCTACATGGACTTCCGGTCGTTGGGATTCGGCGACCGATGGCAGGGGTGCCCTTGAAGCATTGCTTGCCTCTTTCAAACCGTAAAAGGTCTTTCTGATGTCTATTAAAACTATCCTTCTTGGCTCTGTTGCCGCCCTTGCAGCGGTTTCCGGAGCACACGCAGCAGACGCTATCGTCGCAGCTGAGCCGGAGCCCGTAGAATATGTTCGCGTTTGCGACGCCTACGGGACTGGCTACTTCTACATCCCCGGCACCGAAACCTGCCTCCAGATCAGCGGTTACATCCGTTTCCAGTTGAATGCTGGTCCGGGCCAGAGCGGCGACGCTGACTGGGATGCCACTACCCGCGGTCAGGTCACCTTCCAGACCAAGAACGACACCGAGTACGGCACGCTCACGGGCGTTATCACGCTGCGTACCAACGCTGACAACGCTACCGACCAGGTCACCACGCTCGACGAAGGCTACATCGACATCGCCGGCTTCCGCGTTGGTAAGCAGTACAGCTGGTGGGATGACGATCTGAGCGGCGAGACGGACACGCTCTCGAGCAACGAAACGACTCACAACTCGATCCGTTACCAGTACGAGACCGACACGTTCGCGGCCGGTGTCTCGCTCGACGAACTTGAATATACCTACGACGAGAAGCCCGGCGAAGGCCCGAACAACTTCGGCGTCGCAGGTCAGGTTTCGTTCAAGAGCGGCGCATTCAGCGGCTACCTGCTCGGCGGTTACGATACCGACAACGAAGAAGGCGCCATCCGCGCAATCCTCTATGCCGACATCGGCCCCGGCACCCTCGGCCTCGCTGGCATCTGGGCTAGCGGCGCTAACTACTACTACGAAGAGTCCGAATGGACGATCGCTGCCGAGTACAAGGTCAAGCTCACCGACAAGTGGGCCGTTACCCCGGCCTTCCAGTACTTCGACAAGATCGAACTCGATGCTGACGGCAAGGGCTTCAGCGGCGGCAGCGCCTACACGACCGGCGTCACCGTCGATTACCAGATCGTTGACAACCTGCGCAGCAAGCTCAGCGTTCAGTATCACGACGAAGAAGACGGCGACGACGAAACCTTCGGTTTCCTGCGTCTGCAGCGCGACTTCTAATAAAAAGGGGCCGAAGTGGCCCCTTGTTTCCGCTTTGCCTTCTCCCCGCCACGGCGGGGAGAAGGTCGAAAGTTAAGCGAATTTTCCTCAGACGCGCGAATCCGCGATGAAATCCGAATAGAATTCATCGGTGCTTCTGGCCTTGCGCATGGCCGCCAGCACGCCATCCGATTGAAGCCTGCGGGCGATGGCGGCGAGCACGTTCAGATATTCCCCGCGATTGTTTTCCCCGAAAAGCAGCACGACGGCGATATCCGTCGGGATGTCGTCGATCGCATCAAAATCCAGCGGCTGGGCAAAGCGGATCAGGAGACCGCGCGGGCTTGTCATGCCGTCGATGGCTGCATGGGGAACGGCAATGCCGTTGCCGATGCCGGTGGAGCCGAGCTTCTCCCGGGATTCGAGCGCTTTCAGAACGGTCTGGCCGTCAATTCCGAAGGCGTTGCCGGCCTTTTCGGCGATGGCCTGCAGCGCGCGCCACTTGGTCGTCACCGACAGGCCAATGAAGGTGTGCTCCGGCCGGATGATGTTGGGGAGGTTCATTTCATTCTCGATGCTATTCTTGGCAGGTATCAGTCGGGCTCGCGGAGCCGATAGCCGACCCCGGTCTCTGTGGTGATATAGTGCGGCTGGTCGGGAATCTGCTCGACCTTTTGCCGCAGCTGGCGCACATAGACGCGCAGGTACTGCACGTCCGCCGCCGGACCCCACACCTGCTTCAGAAGAAATTGATGTGTCAGTACCTTGCCGGCATGCTGGGCGAGCACGCGCAGGATGTCGTATTCCTTCGGTGACAGCTTGATCTCCCTGCCATCGACCTTGACGATGCGCTTGACAAGGTCGATCGAAAGGCCGCCGGTCTGGAAGATCGCCTTTTCGCCCTGCTGCTGCAGCCGGTGGCGGAGCGCGACGCGGATGCGGGCGCCGAGTTCGTTGATACCGAAAGGCTTGGTCACATAGTCGTCGGCTCCGGTTTCCAGGGCCTTGACGATGCCGGCTTCGTCGGTGCGGCTCGACAGGATGACGACGGGCATGGTCAGCCCGTCCTCGCGCCATTCCTGCAGGAGATCGTGGCCCGGCATGTCGGGAAGGCCGAGATCGAGCACGATGAGGTCGGGCTGGTCGTCCTTGACAGACTGGCGGGCCGCACCGGCGTTCGGCGCCTCGTGGACTTCATAGCCTTGCGCGGTGAGGCCGACACGCAGGAGCTTGCGGATGGGTGGCTCGTCATCGACGACGAGGATCTTGACGGCTGAACCGGTCATTTGAGTTCATCCAGTTTGGGAATGTCATTCGGTTTGGGAAGGCGGATGGTGAAGACGGCGCCGGACCGGTCCGTCCGGTTGCCGGCGGTGATCGTCCCGCCCATCGCCTCGATGAAGCCCCGGCAGATCGAGAGGCCGAGGCCGGTGCCGGCGCGCACCTGATCGCCCTTGCGCACGCGGTAGAAGGTATCAAAGACACGGGTAAGGTCTGCAGGCGGGATGCCCGGGCCTTCGTCGGAGACCTGTACGACGACGTTGTCGGCATCCGCCCAACCTTCGATGCGGATGACGGAACCTTCGGGCGCATATTTCGCGGCATTGTCGAGCAGGTTGAAGAGCACCTGCTCGAAGAGAACAGGATCGACGCGGACCATGGGCAGGTCGGCCGGGATCGCCATCTCCGTCCTGTGATGATCGAGGATCTTTGCGGCGCGGCGCAAGGCGCTGCCGGCGATGTCGCCGGCATAGTGCAATGCATAATTCGGTTCCATGGCGCCGGACTCGATCTTCGTCATGTCGAGCAGGTTGGCGATGAAGCGGTTGAGCCGTTCGGATTCGTCGACGACCGTCGAGAGAAGGTCGGCGCGATCGTCTGCCGACATGGAATCGAAATAGTCGCGCAGCGTGCCGGACGCGCCGAGAATTGCCGCAAGCGGCGTTTTCAGATCATGCGAAATCGAGGTCAGCAGCGCAGACCGCAGGCGGTCGGCCTCGGCTGCAAGTTTCGCCCGGTCGACATCGGCGACGAGCTGGACGCGCTCGATGGCGAGTGCCGCCTGGTCGGCAAGAGCATCCAGAAGACGCTGCTGCTCGGGCGTCAGCAGCGGGCCGTCACGGCGGTCGCTGTCGAGGCCGATGACGCCGACGGCGGTGCGGCCGGTGCGCAGCGGTACATAGAGGCGCTTGGCGCCCGGCAGCGTATCGGCGCCGCGACCGGCGGCATGATTGTGCTCCCATGCCCAGCGGGCGGCGGCAATATCGGCATCGTCGAGCGTATCGTCGGGCGGATAACCGGCCTTGACCGCAATGGAATTGTCCTCCGGCAGCAGCAGAACGACACGCACCTTCAGCATCGAGGCGATCTGGAAGGCAGTGGCCCAGAGAACGTCGTCCAGCGTGCCGGTGCCGGCGAGCTTCTTGGAAAAGAGGTAGAGATCTTCCGTCGTTCGCGCCCTCTGTCGGGCCGCGGCCGCCTGCCTCTGCACGGTTGCCGTCAGGTTGGAGGCGATGACGGCGACGCCGAGGAAGAAGAAGAGCGCCAGCACGCTCTCGGGGTCGCTGATCGTCAGCGTATAGCGCGGCGGCAGGAAGAAGAAGTTGAAGGAGAGAGCACTGGCGATACAGGTGTAGAGCGCCGGCCTTAGCCCGTGGATGACTGCCGATGTCAGCACCGCCATCAGGAAGACGAGCGCCAGATTGCGCACGTCGAGGACCTGATCGAGCACGACGCCGACAGCCAGCGCAATGGCGACATAGGCTGTCGAGACGATATAGGCCCTGAAATTCAGCGCCGGGGCAGCCGCCGCGGCCTTGACGCCACGCTGGGAGCTTGTGTCCTTCTCGTTTCCGGAGATGACGTGAACGCTGATGTCGCCGGCCCGCCGGATCAGCTCGTCGGTCGTCGAGCGGCTCCACCACCATTCGCGCCATGTCGGCGTCTTCGGCGCGCCGATGACGATGTGGGTGACGTTGTTGGCGGTGGCGTGACGCACCAGCTCCTCGGTTACTTCGCGGCCGGGAATGGTGATCGCTTCGCCGCCAAGCTGTTCGGCCAGCCGGAGTGTCGCGGCAATCGTATCGCGCTGTGTTTCCGAAAGATTGATCGAGCGGTTGGTCTCGATATAGACGGCTGCCCAGGGTGCGCGCAGCCGCGCGGCCATGCGGGAGGCGTAGCGAACCAGCGAGGCGGAGCGGGGATGATCGTCGATCGATACCAGCACGCGCTCGCCGGCCGCCCAGGGACCGGAAATGGCGTGCGCCTGCATATGGTTGAGCAGCTGGTCGTCGACGCGCTGGGCGGTCTTGCGGAGCGCAAGCTCGCGCAGCGCCGTCAGGTTGCCGGGCGTGAAATAGTTGGTCAGCGCCCGCTCGGCGGTCTTTGCCACATAGACCTTGCCATCGTGAAGGCGCTTGATGAGGTCGTCGGGCGTCAGGTCGATGATCTCGATATCGTCGGCCATATCGATCACGGAGTCCGGGACGGTTTCGCGCACCCGGATGCGGGTGATCTGCGAAACGACGTCGTTCAGGCTCTCCACATGCTGGATGTTCAGGGTCGAATAGACGTCGATGCCGCGGTCGAGCAGTTCCTTGACATCGAGATAACGCTTCGGGTGGCGGCTGCCCTCGGCATTGGTATGGGCAAGCTCGTCGACGAGAACGAGATCGGGCTTGCGGGCGAGAATGGCGTCGAGATCCATCTCTTCGAGCGACTGGCCGCGATAGGCGATCTTCACACGCGGTACGATCTCGAAACCGGCAAGCAGCGCCTCGGTCTCCTTGCGGCCATGGGTTTCGACGACGCCGATCACCACATCGAGGCCGTCGGCCATCTTGGCGCGGCCGGAGACCAGCATTTCATAGGTCTTGCCGACGCCGGGGGCGGCACCCAGAAAGATTTTCAGGCGCCCGCGCGACTCCGCCCGG
The DNA here is from genome assembly GCF_042656325.1 of Rhizobium sp. GCM10022189. NCBI lineage: Bacteria > Pseudomonadati > Pseudomonadota > Alphaproteobacteria > Hyphomicrobiales > Rhizobiaceae > Rhizobium > Rhizobium sp. GCM10022189. Next base: position 410,439 of record NZ_JBHSOR010000039.1, on the reverse strand, counting down.
GCCTTTTCGAGAAGCGCATCGGGCGAGGGCCTGCCGGCCTGGTCGCGGTTGTCGTCTGGCATGCGGTTCGGTCTTTCTTCGCAAGCAAGCCCCGGCGCGCCTTGCAGCGCTCCGGGGCTCTCAACCTTCACTGAGTCATAGAAGCATCAAGGCTCTGGTTCAACGCCAGAACATTGACGGTCGGCTCCCCGAGCAGGCCGAGTTCGCGGCCGGTGACGGCCGCATCGACCAGCGCCTTGACCTTAGCTTCATCGACGCCGCGGGCCTTGGCGACGCGCGGCACCTGGAAATAGGCGGCATCCGGCGAAATATGCGGATCGAGCCCGCTACCCGAGGCGGTCACGAGGTCGGCGGGAACCGCGGCATTCGGGTTGGCTGCTTTCGCCGCTTCATAGTCGCCCTTCACGCGGTCGATCAGTTTCTGGCTGGTCGGGCCGAGGTTGGAGCCGGAGGAGGAGGCGGCATTGTAGCCGTCGCCGGCAGCCGAGGGGCGGCCGTGGAAATACTTGTCGCTGGTGAAGGCCTGGCCGATCAGCTCGGAACCGACGACCTGGCCGTTCTTTTCGACAAGGCTGCCATTCGCCTGGAAGGGGAAGAGAGCCTGGGCGGCTCCCGTCATCGCAAGCGGGTAGAGAAGGCCGGTGATGGCGGTAGTGGCAACGATCATGACGATTGCCGGGCGAAATTCTCTAAACATTGTCTGGACTCCTTAGGCGAGGCCGACGGCCGTGATGACGATGTCGATCGCCTTGATGCCGATGAAGGGGACGATGATGCCGCCGAGGCCGTAGATCAGCAGGTTGCGGGAAAGCAGCGCGCCGGCACCGATCGGGCGGTAGCGGACACCCTTCAGCGAGAGCGGGATCAGCGCGATGATGATCAGCGCATTGAAGATGATCGCCGACAGGATGGCGCTCTGCGGCGTGGCAAGCCCCATGATGTTGAGCACGCCGAGCTGCGGATAGAAAGTGAGGAACATCGCCGGGATGATGGCGAAATACTTGGCGATGTCGTTGGCGATCGAGAAGGTCGTCAGCGCGCCGCGGGTCATCAGGAGCTGCTTGCCGATTTCGACGATCTCGATGAGTTTCGTCGGGTCGGAGTCGAGGTCGACCATATTGCCGGCTTCGCGGGCAGCGACCGTGCCGGTGTTCATGGCGACACCGACGTCGGCCTGGGCGAGAGCCGGGGCATCGTTCGTGCCGTCGCCGCACATGGCGACGAGCTTGCCCTTGGCCTGTTCCTCGCGGATCAGCTGCAGCTTGTTTTCAGGCGTTGCCTGGGCAAGGAAGTCGTCCACGCCGGCCTCGGCTGCGATGGCGGCCGCCGTCATCGGGTTGTCGCCCGTGATCATGACGGTGCGGATGCCCATGCGGCGCAACTCGTTGAAGCGCTCGCGGATGCCGCCCTTGACGATATCCTTGAGCTGGATGACGCCAAGCAGCCTGCCGTCGCGGGCAACGGCGAGCGGTGTGCCGCCGGCCTTGGCGATCTCGTCTGCGATCGACTGCAGTTCGCGCACGACTTCGGCGCCGTTCTTCGCGGAGGCATCGCCGTTCACATAGGCGAGTACGGCATCGACGGCGCCCTTGCGGATGGCAGAACCTTCGAGATCGACACCGCTCATGCGGGTCTGGGCGGTGAAGGGCACGAAGGTAGCCCTCAGGCCGGCCATGTCGCGGCCGCGGATGGCATATCTTTCCTTGGCGAGCACGACGATCGAGCGTCCCTCCGGCGTCTCGTCGGCCAGCGAGGCGAGTTGCGCCGCATCGGCGAGATCCTGTTCGGAGACGCCGCGCACCGGGCGGAAGCTGGTGGCCTGGCGGTTGCCGAGCGTGATCGTGCCGGTCTTGTCGAGCAGCAGCGTATCGACGTCGCCGGCAGCTTCGACCGCGCGGCCGGACATGGCGAGAACGTTGAAGCGAACGAGACGGTCCATGCCGGCAATGCCGATCGCCGAGAGAAGGGCGCCGATCGTGGTCGGGATCAGCGTGACGAAAAGGGCAACGAGCACGATGATCGGGATCGAGCCGCCGACATAGGCCGCAAAACTCGGGATCGTCGCGGTGGCGAGCACGAAGATCAGCGTCATGCCGGCAAGCAGGATGTTGAGCGCGATTTCGTTCGGCGTCTTCTGGCGTTCGGCGCCTTCGACGAGCGAAATCATGCGGTCGAGGAAGGTCGAACCGGCAGCCGCGGTGATGCGCACGCGGATCCAGTCGGAGAGAACCTGCGTGCCGCCGGTGACGGCCGAGCGGTCGCCGCCGGATTCGCGGATGACCGGGGCGGACTCGCCGGTAATCGCCGCTTCGTTGACCGAGGCGACACCCTCGACGACTTCGCCGTCCGAAGGGATGATGTCGCCGGCTTCGACGAGAACGAGGTCGCCGACTTTCAGGCTGGTGCCGGGCACCATGCGGTAGCCGCTGCCGTTGTTGGCGGTCAGAAGCTTGGCCTGGGTTTCGGTGCGCGCCTTGCGCAGCGAATCTGCCTGCGCCTTGCCGCGGCCTTCGGCGACGGCTTCGGCGAAATTGGCAAAGAGCACGGTGAACCAGAGCCAGAGGTTGATCTGGAAGGAGAAGCCGAGATTGCCGTTTCCGGCGATCAGGTCGCGGACGAAGAGGATGGTGGTCAGTGCCGAGACCGTGGCCACGACGAACATGACCGGGTTCTTGGCGAGGGTGCGCGGGTTGAGCTTGGTGAAAGCAGCACCCACGGCCGGAATGAGGATGCGAGAATCGAGGATACTCGCGGATTTTGCCTGGCTCATGAGAGACTCCAGCTTTGAAACGAGGATGGCGAACCGGACGGCCGGTCAGCCCTGTAAAATTCTGAGGGCGCAGACGATCACGAGCAGGCCTGCCATCATCACCAGGATGATGTCGGAGGCGCGCGGCGCCCGCTGGGCTCCACGCCCCGGCAGACCGGGACGTGGATGGAAGGCTTTTCGGAGCCTGTGGCGGATGAGCATGATGCTTACCTCAGAAGGTCTGGCCGGCGATCATGACCAGGTGCTCGACGATCGGGCCGAGGGCCAGCGCCGGGAAGAAGGTGAGACCGCCGACGATCAGGATCGTGCCGATCAGCAGGCCGACGAAAAGCGGCCCGTCTGTCGGGAAGGTGCCGGCAGAGGCCGGAACCGTTTTCTTCGCAACCAGCGAGCCTGCGATGGCGAGCGCCGGAATGATGACGAGGAAGCGGCCCATCAGCATGCCGATACCGAGCGTGACGTTGTACCAGGGCGTATTGCCGGTCAGGCCACCGAAAGCCGAGCCGTTATTGGCCGCAGCCGACGTATAGGCATAGAGGATTTCGGAGAACCCATGCGGGCCGGCCGTGCCGATCGAGGCAACGGCGGACGGCAGCACTGTCGCGATGGCCGTGAAGACCAGCATGGCGAGCGGCAGGCAGAGGATGGCGAGAACGGCCATCTTCATCTCCTTCGCCTCGATCTTCTTGCCGAGATATTCCGGCGTGCGGCCGACCATGAGGCCTGCCACGAAGACGGCGACGATGATGAAGAGCAGGATGCCGTAGAAGCCGGCGCCGACGCCGCCGACGATGATTTCGCCGAGTTGCATGTTGATGAGCGGGATCAGGCCGCCGAGGGCGGTGAACGAACCGTGCATGGCGTTGACGGCGCCGCAGGAGGCGGCCGTGGTGATGACCGCAAAGAGCGAGGACATGGCAACGCCGAAGCGGACTTCCTTGCCTTCCATGTTGCCGCCGGCCAAGCCGAAGGCATGCATCAGCGGGTTGCCGGCAGCCTCTGCCCAATAGGTAATGCCGACGCCGACGATGAAGAGAACGCCCATCGTGGCGAGGATTGCCCAGCCCTGCCGCTGGTTGCCGACCATGCGGCCGAAGACGTTGGTCAAGGCGGCGCCGATCGCGAAGATGGAGACCATCTGGATGAGGTTGGAGATCGCATCCGGGTTTTCGAAGGGATGGGCGGAGTTGGCGTTGAAGAAGCCGCCGCCATTGGTCCCCAGCATCTTGATGGCGAGCTGGGAGGCAACAGGGCCGACGGCGATCGTCTGCTTGGCGCCCTCAAGCGTCGTTGCGTCCACATAGGGGCCGAGGGTCTGCGGCACGCCGAGCCAGACATAGACGAGCGTCAGCACGATGCAGAGCGGCAGCAGCACGTAGAGCGTGGCGCGGGTCATATCGACCCAGAAATTGCCGATCGCCTTGCCCGATGCGCGCGAGAAGGCGCGGATGAAGGCAACGGCGATCGCTATGCCGGTCGCGGCAGACACGAAGTTCTGAACCGTGAAGCCCATCATCTGTGTCAGATACGACATGGTGCTCTCGCCGCCGTAGTTCTGCCAGTTCGTGTTGGTCACGAAGCTGACGGCGGTGTTGAACGTGAGCTGTTCGGGCACGGCGGCCATGCCGGCCGGATTATAAGGCAGAACCCCTTGCAGGCGCATCAGCGCGTAAAGCACGATGACGCCCATCAGGTTGAACATCAGAAGAGCGAAGGCGTAGGAGGTCCAGTGCTGGTCTTCGCGCTCGCTGGTGCCGGCAACGGCATAAAGTCCCCGCTCGATCGGAACGAGGACCGGTGAAAGGAATGTGCGCTCGCCGCTGAACACGCGCGTCATGTAGCCGCCGAGCGGTTTGACGAGCACAAGGACGATCCCGCAATAAAGCAGGATCTGAAGCCATCCGTTGAGGGTCATGGGAGGAAACTTTCAGTACCCGGCCGCTTCCACAGGAGAAGCGCCGGCGCTTTCAGAAACGTTCTGGGCGGATGAGAGCGTAGGTGAGGTAGACGGTGAGAAACACGGTTACGGCACCGCTCAAGACATAATCGAGGGTCATCGGTTCTCTCCTGTCAGAGCCTGTCACAGGCGCGCGTATAGGCAAAGCAAAGGCCGAAGAATATGATTGCAGTGCCGAGTAGAATTATATCCATCATCGATCGTGACTCCGGTTTGTTATTCTTGGAGTCAGACAAGACAAAGGGCGCCGGCTCCTGGGAGGCGGCACCTTTTATGCTTTCTGGCGTGGAGATGATCTTTGCGATCTCTCGGACATTAATATGCAGCCGAAGCGCATAAAGGTTCGAGATTGAGCCGGAGGCATCAATATAAAAATCTTATAAATGTCTTTATGCGGCAAGGACCAGCCCGGCGCTATCCGGCGACAAGCCCTCTGTCCGGAGGCTCGCCTCACCCTTTCGGTGTCTTCGCCAGCATTTCGCTCAGCGTTGCCGCCGACAGCATGGCTTCGGCCAAAAGCTTCTTGAGCTTCTGGTTTTCTTCTTCCAGTGCCCGCACCCTCTTGGCGTAGAGACCGACATTTCCGGACTGGAGGGATTGCCACCGATAGAAGGTCGGTTCGCTGATGCCATGCTTGTGGCAGACATCCGCCACCGTCACCCCGGCCTGGTGCTCCTTCAAGATGCCCGTGATCTGGTCGTCGTCGAATTTTCTCTTGCCCATCACCGCGTCAGTCCTCACGAAATGCTCTGTTGAAACTGTCGAGGAGCGGTCTGATGGCATAGAGCGCCACGCTGCTTTGGCCGGTTTCGATCAGTGTCTGTGCGGGCATGCCCGCGATCAGTTCGACATTCCTCATTTTCGCCAGCCGTGCGTCCGTCACACGGATCGTCGCGGCAAAGTAGGGCTGGCCGCTCTGCGTGTCGGTGAGACGGTCCGCTGACACATACTCGACCCGACCTTTCAGGAGAGGAACGCGTCGCTGATTGTATGGAAGCAGGTGAACCTGTGCCTCAAGCCCCGCACGCACGAGGTTGATGTCTTCCGGCCTGACATGGGCGGACACGATGAGGCGATCGGCGCGCGGCAGAAGATCGACAAGCGGTTCACCCGCGCCGATCACGCCACCGGTCGTGTGGACGCGCAGGTTCATGATCGTCCCATCTTCGGGGGCACGGATATCGGTTCTCAAGAGCTGGTCGTCGATTGCCCGCAGGCGTTCGCGCAGTTGCATGATCCGGCTTTCCGTATCGCGCATGCCCTGGGCGATTTCGCTCAACCGGTCGCTTTCGAGTTTCGCGATATCGGCCTGTGTCTCGCTGATAACCTGATGGGCGCGAGAGATCTGTGCTTCAATTTCACCCTGCCGACCATCGAGGTCGGCTTTTTCCCGCTGGAGGTTGAGAAGCCTGCTCTTTTTTTCCAGTCCCTTCGTGTTGAGGGTTGTTACCTGAGCCAGTTCCTGCTGCGAGATTGCGGCTCTGTCGGCCAGCGACGCCTTCTGCGCACCAAGCCCGATGATTTCCTGCCGCACCTGCGCGATCTTTTCATTGGCAATCTGGATTTCAGCCTGCATGACCCGGCGACGGGCTTCGAATATTTTCTGCTGGCCGGTCAGGATCGTCCCGACGGAAGGATATCTGTCCATCGCCGCCCTGAGCTCTTGCGGATAGGCGACATGGTCGGCGCCTGTCTGCTCCGCAAGCAGGCGGGCGCGGCTTCCTTCGGCGTCCCAAAGTTGCCCTAGAATGCTGTCGCGCTCCGAGCGAGCCTTCGTGTCGTCAAGTTCAATCACAATCTGCCCGGCCATGACCGTATCGCCGTTTCTGACGAGTATCCGTCGCACGATGCCGCCCTCCAGATGCTGAATGGTCTTGCGGCTGGACTCCGGTTCGATAACGCCCGATGCGATCGCAGCACTTTTTAGCGGTGCCATGGCCGACCAGGTTCCCAATCCGATTATGAAGACCAGGATCAGCATGTTTCCCGTCCAGGCGACGCCCCTGAGCCTCGACATCGGCGACGCGGGGGCGGGCGCGCGCTGTTCCGGTTCGATGACCGGCCAATGGGTCGTCTGCCGTCTGGCTGCCGTTGCCGACCGTCGAGCCAAACGCAGACCCGTCCTCGGCAGGCTTGAAAGTCTCGCCAGCATCGGCTCCAGTTGAACAAGGGTCATGGCGGCCTCGCTCCCTATGTTCCTGTTCGAGACGGTGGCTGAAGGTAGGTTTCATAAATTCGCTCACTGTCCCCGAAGGCGGCCACCGTCCCATTGCGCATGATGGCAATCTTGTCGGTGACGGACAGGATTCCCATCCGGTGGGTTATGATAACGACCGTCATCCGTCTCGATTTCATGCGCTCGATCGCCTGGAACAGCATGCGTTCGCCGTCATAATCCAGGCTTGAATTCGGATCGTCGAGAACGACGAGCGACGGATTGCCATAGGCTGCCCGTGCCAGCCCGAGTTGCTGGCGTTGTGCTCGAAGGAGCAGGTTGCCACCTTCGCCGATATCGGTCTCGTAGCCTCGGGGCAGCCGCATGATCGCCTCATGCAACCCAACCAGCTTTGCGGCGTCGATCGCTTTGCCGGGATCTCCACCGTCCAGCCGACCAATCACATCCTTGATGGCGCCGCCGAAGAGTTCGATGTCCTGCGGCAGGTATCCGACGTGGCGGGTTCCGCCGCAAAGGCGCAGGGCTGAAATATCGACCCCGCCGAGAAGAACGCATCCGCTCGTTGCCGGCAGGACGCCCGCCAGGATGCGGCCGAGTGTCGATTTTCCCGACCCCGACGGGCCGATGAGCGCTATGCATTCGCCTGGCGCGAGGCGCAATGTGATATCAGTCAGTATCGGCCGATTGGCGAATGGCTGAATATAGCTGACATGGTCGAGAACGAGTCCGTTGGGTTCCGGCATCGGCACCATTCGGGCGTCCTGCCCGGATGCGACTGTTATCAGCATTCTGTTCAGGCGATCGAAGGCGCTGCGGGCAAACGCAAAAGAGCGCCATGCGCCGATTGCGCCCTCAATCGGTGCGAGCCCGCGGCCGAGCAGCAAGCTCGCAACGAAGATGATACCCGGACTGCCGTTGCCGGCGAGCACCAGCCATGTGGCGGATCCCATCATGAGGATCTGCGCGAGCGTGCGGATCGACTTGGAGAAACCAAGAATGATCTCCGTCCGGTGCATCGCGACGTCCTGCGATCTTCTTGCCATTTCCGCATCGCGATAGACGATCAGCGCTGCACCGTCCTGCATGCCCATTGCCCGGATCACCTCGATGTTCTTGAGGGCGGTCGCAAACCGCAGGTAGCTCCTTGAAAGGGCGAGATTGGCATGGGCAAGCGGCTCTCGCGTCGCCAGCTCCGTCAGGAGCGCAAACAGAAGGAGCGCAGTTGCGCTCACTAGGCCGATGGTCCCCAGCAGCGGATGAACAAGAAAGAGCAGGAGCAGGAATACCGGCGCCCAGGGAACGTCGAAAAAAAGCGAGCTGGCCGGTGAATCGAGGAACTGGCGCAATGCGGCCAAATCTCGGTAGCATTCCGAGGCGGCCCCCGTATCGGCGCGAGCGGCGTATTCGAATGACGCGGTGAGCACCATCGGCCGCAGCCTGTGGTCCAGCCAGCTGCCGATACGCGAAAGCGCTGCCCTGCGAACGATGTCCAGGGTGGATCCGACCAACACGGCGATGGCAATGATGATCGTCAGCATCAGCAGCGTGTCGGCGCTTCGGCTCGACAGGACCCTGTCATAGATCTGCAGCAGATAGATGGAAGGCGCCAGAAGAAAGAGGTTGTAGCCGCAGCTGTAGAGGAAGACCAACCCGAAGGCTCCGGCGCACGCCCGGAGCGCAACGACCAGATGTGTCTGAGGGTGCGACGGCTTTGTGGAATTCGTTGTCATTATCAGATCTCGCTGCACTTGATACTGACAAGAAGAGGCTGCCTGCTCGTTCGGCAACCTATCGGGGTCGCCGGCCGGAACCGGCGACCCTCGGCACTTGAGTTCATGAGCCAATATGGCTGAGATCGATGTCGCCGAAGGCGTTTACGAAATGATCGAGAGCGTTGTTCACCGTCGTCGTTTCCGGATCCGTGTGAACCAGAGCTGATGCGATATCGCCGCCCCGGGCCATGTTCCCGTTACCACCGTTGCCGCCGACGCCGGCGAGAATCGTGGCATGCTGATCGGCCATCAGTTGCGTATATTGTGTCGCGGTCGTTGCCGCATTCACCGTAGCGGTGTCGCCGCCGCTGGTGTTTCCCTGGTCGCCGTTGGAGTTGGAATCTCCCCCCGCGCCGCCGGAACCGCTGTTCGTGACCGCCGCCAGGAATCCGTTCTGGGCCTGGGCAAAGCCACCGGCTCCGCCATCGCCAGAGCCCCAGCCTGCCGACTGCCAAACGTGATCGCCGTTGTGCAGATCGGTATATGCTCCCTCGACCGTTTGCACGGGCGAGACATACGCGACCGGGTTGTAGTCAATGTTTCCATAGTTGAAGCCATCACCACCGTTGCCGGCATTCGCGTCGCCAGCATCCGGGTTGTTGAGGTGAATCGTGTCAGATACTTGTGGAATAGGCATCGATGTTACTCCTTCTACTCCGTTTCGTCCGTGATTGTTCTACGGCGTTCCCCCTACGGTGTGGGTGTTCATCATGTCACCGCCAGCCAATACAACCGCGGGTGAATATTGCTCGCAATTTAATCTGCGAACTATCTAGATATTCGGCGACGTTCCTTCGGGTGTATGCTTGGGGCGGGCCGTTGTTTTGCAATGATACTTGGCGGCTGGCGCCGGACGGCGTGAACAAGGTCATGTCTGCGATCGCCTCGGTCCGGACAAACCCAGGCAAACCGCCTGAATTTCAAGGTCCCGATCATGGGGCGCCCGGCGGAGGAAATCCTGTTCGGGACCAAGAAACATATCCAGGATGTCTGCCCCAGAAGGGGGCCGTCCGCTGCCGACCTCCCACAAAGGGACGCTGCGGCCATGACAGCCAAACGGCTACAGAACTAGCCGACAGGGCGTAGACGAATTGCAGGCTCTGCTTTTTTCCCGTTCAGATGCAAAATGCCGGAGCAATTCAGGTGCAAGCCGCTGCGCACACGATGGCCGTGTGGCTGCCGGCAGACTGGAGACGGTAATGACGGAAGCTCGTCCCTTGCTGGAAGACCCGCCCAAAGCGGGCACCGACCAACACCTCGCCTCCAACGTGGCTGCGGGGCATTTGGCGCTGGTGCCGACCTGGCTTCCATTGGATGTCGCTTCCGGCCCGAGCTACAATTCAGCCGGCAGCGGAGGGGATGGAATAAGCGAGGGCGTGATCAGCAGCAACGCGTTGGCCGTCTTCATGCCGTCCAACGCGGCTATTGCGGGACCTCATTCGGCTGCGGATGCCTTCCAGGGCAACGACGCGCTCATCAACCAGCATCCCACCGAAATGGCCGGGATCGGCGGAAATGGCGGAAGCGGTAACGTTTCCATCGGCGGCGGCGACGGTGCCAACCATGCCGGCGCCGGGGGTGACGGTCTCTTCTACGGCGGCCTCGTAAGCACCGCGGTCGCGGTGTTCACCCCCGTCAATACTGCGGTGGCCGTTGGCCCCGACGCGGTGGCGCATTCCGAGCAATCGAACAACGCACTGTTCCTGCAGGGGGCAACCCAGATTGGTGGTGTCGGCGGCGCGGGCGGGGACCATAACATCGCAAGCCACGGCCCGTTGATGAGCCCCGGAACGGCGCTCACGTTGACCGGCGACAATTATGCAGGCCACGGCGGCGATGGATATTTCATCGGCAGCATGGTCGATGTGAGTGTCGCCATATTCTCACCGATCAACATTGCCATAGGCGCCGCAGGCGGCTCTGCCGAGGCTCATCAGACGAACAATGTGATTTTCGACCAAGGTACGGTGCAGATTGCGGGTATCGGCGGCGATGGCGGCGGCTTCAACCTGTCGTCGGACACGATTTTTACCGGCAGCCAGGCGGGCGGCGGTGGTGGTGTCGGGTCGTCGACCGGAAGCATGCTGGACGTCAATTTCGCCTATTTCCATCCCATCAACATCGCCGTTCCCGCCGGAGGGACGGCGGACGCCCAACAGATCGACCACGTTCTCTACGACCAGCATGCGCTTCAACTGGCCGGCATCGCGGGCCACGGCGGAGATGGCAACCTTACGGACGCCCATTCGGCTCTCGTAGATGACATTCTAGGCTTCATGCACAGCTAGCGGATCGCCTCCGGCCGGCAAAAGCCATGTTGAACGGTATCAACACGTTATCGGAGCGTCCGGTTTCCCTAATCATAATGGGCGATTGTCAGCCCCGTGCCCTTGTCGCTTTTCCCGTTGACCGACTTGCTGTCAGGGTCTGCGACTGCTTTGGGTTGAAATATCGAAACAAATCCGGGCTGATCGGCATCTCGCCATATTCCGCGGCTTCTTCCTGAACGGGTCCGTAATAGATCGGTTGTATTTTCAGTGCCTTTGAAAGCTTTGTTGACTCCGCTTGCCATACGTGAATTCGGCGGGGAATGGAAAGTTTGCGCCGATAAGTCGAACCGGTGGCCCTCATAGTAAGCTCGTGAACGCGCTCCGCAGCCCCAGCTATCTCTCGCCGAGATCTCATAGACTATAAGAATTATGCTGAGAGATCAGACTATTGATATGGATAATACACTCGCTTTTTATCATGACATGAAGCGAGAACAGGAATAATATGGATCGCTGTTGGGTCGCACATATTCGGGGGAGCACGCAAGTGTCCGACAGTGCTGGAACTAAGCGCCGCATGGGGCGCAATACACCAACTGTGATCATCATTGAGCATTCTACTCTGGCGCGCACCACCGTGGTGAAGCTTCTTGAGCGAGAGCTTGCAGGGTGGAACTTCATCGATCTGGTCTCGACCGAGAGTCTCGATAGGGCTCTTGGAGCGGAAGTGCGTCTGATTGCATTGGATCTGGCCGGCAGGAGCGTTGAGAGCGCCAGCCTGCGTGGTGATCTGGCAGCGATTGCCGCGCGGTTTCCTGAAGCTCCTATCACGTTGCTCTCAGGTACGGATGACGTCGACATAGCCCGTCAGGCGCTGAAGATCGGCATCCGCGGCTTTTTCTCGACCTCACTTCCCGTTGACATCGCCCTTGCCGGACTTCGTCTCGTGCTGGCAGGGGGAACATTCTTCCCGCAACTGCTGGGCGCTGTGACAAACGGCTCAGACGAGCACGCTCCGGCCAGAAACGAGGCCGAGAAAAGCCTGGAGGACAGGACGCAGTACCTGGCGATCGCCGATTTTACCCCTCGGGAAGCGGATGTCCTTGCGGAGTTGCAATGCGGCTGCTCAAACAAGGTCATTGCGGGAAAACTCAATCTGTCGGGCCATACGGTGAAGATGCATCTGCAGCACATAATGCGCAAGTTGCAGGCGCAGAACCGTACCGAAGTGGTCGCCCGTCTCGGTCAGCGCGCCGCCGGGGGCCACGACGCTTCGCCGAGTTAGGCAGCGCCGTCGGTATCGGAAGTGTCGCACCATTGTGCTCGGGTTCGCAGCACGGTTTGATTTCTCCGTGGGCGCGACAGTTGCCGCCGCACGCCCGAAGGTTCAGGGCTCGACCCGGAACTGGTAGCGGCCTTCGGCGCTACGGCCATCCATCGACAGTACCCGCCAGTTAAGCGTGTAGATGCCGGGCGCCATCGCCGGATCGAGCGGAACCTTGAAAACGGAACCGTCCGGTCCCGACAGGAAGGGTTTTCCGGTGGGCAAGGTAAGCCCCTGCTCGTCGAGCAGGGTCGCGGTCGAGCGGGCAAGATCGACAGGGCCGGTGAAGGTGAGTTCGAGATTGGCCGGCACCAGCTTTTCTTCCTGTTGCGGCGGCGGAAGCGATGCTTCTTCGATTGCCGCAGACGCCTCGTTTGCAGCAAGGAAAAGGGATGCGAACAGGCAGAATGACACAATCGATTTCATGACGGTCTTCCTTACGTTGCCGTCCGCATGGTGCCGGGCGCGTCATGCTCCCGCCACGCCATGCCGGCGCATGCCTAATAACGCTGCGGCGGGCGATTTCGATCCCGCGCCCGTGCAATAACCCGCACCGGCTGAAGCAGGGGCTGCGCCTGGCGGTCCGGCTGGAGGAGAGCAATTGCCTCGTCGAGCACGTTGCGCCAGAATTCGCGGAGTTGACGCGTGATCTGTGCGTTTGATGACGGGTTTCTGCGGATGTTGTCGTTGTCGTGCTTCATCGCTTTTCTCCTTCCGCCTTGTCGTCGCCGTTGTTGATAAATGTAGTCCTCGCCGGGCTTTTCCGGAATCATACGGATGTCTAGGCCGGGTTTATCTTTCGGGTGATGCCCATGTGAGCATTTCGTCACACGGCGGGCAAAAGCCTCTCGGATATGATTGAACTGCGGGGCCATGCGGTCCTATAGTCGCAGCAACGGCGCCCATGAATCGCGGGAGCCATAGGGAAGGAAACCGATCATGACCAAAGTCCGCGCGCTCGTACTGGAGCGTCAGCATGAGCTTGCGCTTCGCGAAATCGATCTGCCTCTGGAGACAGGCCCCGGGCAGGTGAAGATCAAGATCCATACCGTGGGGGTCTGCGGCTCCGACGTGCATTATTATACGCATGGCAAGATCGGCCCCTTCATCGTCAACGAACCGATGGTGCTCGGCCATGAAGCGGCAGGCACGGTCGTCGAGGTCGGCGCCGGTGTGACGCATCTGAAGGTCGGCGATCGCGTCTGCATGGAGCCCGGCATTCCCGATCCCAATTCCAAGGCAAGTCGCCTCGGCATGTACAATGTCGATCCGGCCGTGACCTTCTGGGCAACGCCGCCGATCCATGGCGTGCTGACGCCCGAGGTCGTCCATCCCGCCAACTACACGTTCAAGCTGCCGGACAATGTCAGTTTCGCCGAAGGCGCCATGGTCGAGCCTTTCGCCGTCGGCATGCAGGCGGCAACCAAGGCGAAGATCGCGCCTGGTGATACCGCTGTCGTGCTCGGCGCCGGCCCGATCGGCACGATGGTGGCGATCGCTGCCCTTGCCGGCGGCTGCGCCCGCGCCATCGTCGCCGACCTTGCCCAGCCGAAGCTCGACATTGCCGCGCAATATCAGGGTGTTATCCCGGTCAATATCCGCGAGAAGAACCTCGCCGAAGAAGTCGCTCGCCTGACCGACGGCTGGGGGGCCGACGTCGTGTTCGAGTGCTCGGGCTCGCCGAAGGCCTGGGAGACGATCATGGCCCTGCCGCGCCCGGGCGGTGTCATCGTCGCCGTCGGCCTGCCGGTCAATCCGATCGGCTTCGACGTCTCGACGGCTTCGACGAAGGAAATCCGCATCGAGACGGTATTCCGCTACGCGCACCAGTACGAGCGCTCGATCGCGCTTCTCGGATCGGGTCGTGTCGATCTGAAACCGCTGATCTCGGAGACCTTCACCTTCGAGGATTCGATCAAGGCCTTCGATCGCGCCGTCGAGGCACGTCCCACGGACGTCAAGCTGCAGATCGTCATGGAGTAAGGTGCCTTACGGGTGCCTGACGCCGGGTTTCATCTTGCGAAGCATCAGCGCCGCGCCCGCCACAAGGGCGCCGGCGCCGAGGGCGATGAGCAGATGATGATGCAGCGGCAGGCGGCCGAATATCTGGTGGATTCCATGGCCGAAGGCATAGCCGAGCGCTGTGAAGAGCTGACCCCAGATGAGTGCCGCAAGCAAGTTAAGGACGAGGAACTTCTGCGTCGATATGCGCGTCGTGCCGATGACGATCGGGCTGATCGTCCGCAACCCGACCAGAAAGCGGAAGGCGAAGATGAAGCCGGTCGGATATTTTTCGAGAAGCTGCGTGACGCGTGCGAGCGCCGGCGTCTCCATAACGCGGCGAACGAAGGTCCAGTGGGCGGCATAGCGGCCGGCAAAGAACCACATCTGATCTCCAGCGAAGGATCCAGCCGAGGCTGCCATCGAGGCCGCCCAATAGGTCAGAAGGCCGCGATGGGCGATGACGCCGCCGAGAAAAGCGGCGGTTTCGCCCTCGAACGCGGTGCCGAGAAAGATCGCCGGAAGGCCGTAGTTCTCGATCAGCAGTTCGATATTCAATGGCTGGCCTCCGGCTGATTGCAGTTCCGGCGGATCAGACCGCCTTCAGGTCACCCAGCAGCGTCGGGATCAGTTCTGAAACCGTCGGGTGGATCGGCACGGACCATTGCAGTGCCGGATAGGTCGTGCCGGCATTCATGGCGTCGATGAAGCCGTGAATCGCTTCGTCGCCCTCGATGCCGAGGATGGCGGCACCCAGGATTTCCTTGGTTTCTGCATCCGCAACCACCTTCATGAAGCCCTTGGTTTCACCGCGCTCGTTGGCGCGGCCGACACGGCTCATCGGGCGGGTCGAGACCATGATCTTGCGGCCGGAGGCGCGCGCCTGCTTTTCCGTCATGCCGACGCGGCCGAGCGGCGGGTCGATATAAAGGGCGTAGGCGAGAATGCGGCTCGAAACCCTGCGGTCGCCGCCGTCGAGCAGATTGGCAGCGGCAATCTCGAAATCATTGTAGGACGTATGGGTGAAGGCGCCGTGGCCGTTGCAGTCGCCAAGCGCCCAGATGCCTTCTACGTTGGTGGCCAGCCGGTCGTCGACGGTGATGAAGCCGCGCTTGTCGACGGCGACGCCCGCGGCATCGAGCCCGAGGTCGTCGGTATTCGGCGTCCGGCCGGTGGCGACTAGCACGTGGCTTGCCTCGATCGTCTTGGAATCGATCGTTACGGTTGCGCCATCGGCGCTCCTGGCGAAGCGGATGTCCTTGACGTCGGTATGGATTTTTATGCCCTCGGACGTCAGGATATCGGCGATCGCGTCGGAAATGTCCTCATCCTCGCGGGCGGCGAGCTTCGGGCCGCGCTCGATCACCGTCACCTCCGCACCGAAGCGCCGATACATCTGTGCGAATTCCAGGCCGATATAGCTGCCGCCGACGATGACGAGATGGCTCGGCAGGCTGTCGAGATGGATGATGCCGGTGCTGGTCAGATAGTCGATATCGGCAAGGCCCGGCATGTCGGGGATGGTCGGGCGTGCGCCCACATTGAGGAAGATCTTCGGCGCCGTCAGCGTCTCGCCGTTGACGACGATTTCTTTCGTGCCCGTGAAGCGGGCATGGCCGTAGATGACGGTCATGGTTTTCATGCCGGCGAACCAGCCGCCCAAACCGTTGCGGGCATTCGCGATGATCGTCTCTGCCCGATTGCGCACGGTCTTCATGTCGATTGCGATTTCGCCCGGGATCTGCACTCCGTATTCGGCGCCGCGTCGCGCCACATGGGCGGCGCGCGCGCTGGCGACCAGCGTCTTCGTGGGCATGCAGCCTGCATTGACGCAGGTGCCGCCGAGGAACTTGCGTTCGATCAGCGCCACCTTCATGCTTTTTTCCGCCATGCGGGCGGCGAGGAACGGGCCGGACTGGCCGGCGCCGATGAAGATTGCGTCAAAGCTCTTCATCAGACTGCCCACGCGATAATAAGGGCGCCGATGACGGCGACGGCATCCTCGATCAGGGCTGCCGGGCGATCCTGGCCGAAGGAGGCTGCGAGCCTGGCGCGGGCGGCCGCACCGCCGAGCGTGCCGATGACGGCACCGATGACGCCCGCGATCAGGCCGCCGAAGAGCAGACTGTTTGCGGCACCGATGACGGCGCCGCACAGCGCGCCGACGATGATGCGGGTGCCGAACTGGATCGGAACCTTGCGCGAAGGCGTGGTCGGCAACTGATCTGTAATGAGTTCAATGACGGCAAGCGCCGTAAAGACCCACGGCGTCCACCGGTAGCCCATGAAGGCGAGCGGCGTCTGAGAGATATCGAACCAGCCGAGTGCCGCGCCCCAGGCGATGGCTGCAGGCGCGGTCATGGCGCGAAGACCGGCAACGATGCCGATCAGAAGTGCGAGCAGCAGAAACATGCGCAGATCCCCCTTGAACCGCCGGCCTCTCTGCCGCGGCAAGGGAAGGTTTGCACATTGTCATCCAGGTTGCAATTCGCCTTGCGCGCGATTGAATCAGTTGGAGAAGGCCGCAATGCCCGTGATCGCGCGGCCGAGGATGAGCGCATGAATGTCATGCGTTCCCTCGTAGGTATTGACCACTTCGAGATTGACGAGGTGGCGGGCGACGCCGAATTCGTCGGAAATGCCGTTGCCGCCCAGCATGTCACGGGCCGCACGGGCAATCTCCAGTGCCTTGCCGCAGGAATTGCGCTTGAGGATGGAGGTCAGTTCCACAGGCGGATGGCCCTCTTCCTTCATGCGTCCCAGGCGCAGACATCCCTGCAGCCCAAGCGAGATTTCCGTTGCCATATCGGCAAGCTTCTTCTGGATCAGCTGGTTGGCGGCGAGCGGCCGGCCGAATTGCTGGCGGTCCAGCGTATATTGCCGGGCCGTGGCATAGCAGGCTTCAGCCGCACCGAGCGCACCCCAGGCGATGCCGAAACGGGCGGAGTTGAGGCAGGTAAACGGCCCCTTGAGGCCGCTGACCTTGGGCAGCAGGTTTTCTTCCGGTACGAAGACATTGTCCATGACCACTTCGCCCGTGATCGAGGCGCGAAGCCCGACCTTGCCCTGGATCTTCGGTGCCGAAAGGCCCTTCCAGCCCTTTTCCAGAACGAAGCCGCGGATGAGGCCATCCTCGGTCTTTGCCCAGACGACAAAAACGTCGGCGATCGGAGCGTTGGAGATCCAGGTCTTGGAACCGGTCAGGCTGTAGCCGCCATCGACTGTCTTGGCCCGTGTTGCCATGGAGCCCGGATCGGAGCCGTGATTGGGCTCGGTGAGGCCAAAGCAGCCGATCCATTCGCCGGTCGCAAGCTTGGGCAGATATTTCTTCTTCTGCTCCTCGGAGCCGAATGCGTCGATCGGCACCATGACGAGCGAAGACTGCACGCTCATCATCGAACGGTAGCCGCTGTCGACGCGCTCCACTTCGCGGGCGATCAGGCCGTACGCGACGTAGCCGAGGCCGGCGCCGCCGTATTCCGGAGCGATCGTCGGGCCGAGCAGGCCGAGTTCGCCCATCTCGCGGAAAATCCGGGGATCGGTCTTCTCGTGCCGGAAGGCTTCGAGCACGCGCGGTTCAAGCTTTTCCTGCGCATAGGCATGGGCTGTTTCCTGCACCATGCGCTCCTCGTCGGTCAGCTGCTCCGCCAGCCGGAAGGGATCGGCCCAGTCGAAAACCTCGCGCGTATGCTGCATGTCCAGTCTCCTCGCCGCTGTTCAGGGGCCATTGTTCAGCCATGCCTGATTGAAGGTCGCATAGACCCGCCCGTTTGCGGCGTCAACAAGGCGGCGATCGCGCCGAAGATGCAAAACCCATCTTTTCAAACGGCAGCAGCTGCGCCAGTTTGCGCGCGACAGATTCTTGGAGGAGGCAGACAATGTCAGCGAGCGATCTTTTCGTATCGGCCGAAGGCGCCGAATGGGTGAACCCCGAGCCGGGCGTGACGCGCCGCATCATGACCTATCTGCCGGAGATGATGATGGTAGAGGTCGCCTTCGAATCCGGCGCCGTCGGTGCGGCCCATTCCCATCCGCATATCCAGGCAAGCTATGTTGCCGAAGGCAGCTTCGAGGTCACGATCGACGGGCGCACCGAAGTGCTGCGGCAGGGCGGCAGCTTCATCGTGCCGCCCAATCTTGTGCATGGCGTCAAGGCGCTGGAAAAGGGCCGGCTGATCGACACGTTCACGCCCCACCGCGCCGAATTCCTGAAATAGTCAGCCTTCGGCCTTCGTCTTTCGAGCCGCCGCGCCGATATAGGGCGGGATGAAACGCGCGTCCTCGCTGCGCACGGCCTCACGCAGGAAATCGATCACGGCGCGCACCCGCGGCGCCTGCCTCAAATCCTTGTGGCAGGTGATCCAGTAGTGGCGCTTGAGATCGATCTCGTCTGGCAGCACGCGCACCAGCTCGGGATAACGGCAGGCAAAGAAATAGGGCAGGATGCCGAGGCCAA
The DNA here is from genome assembly GCF_042656325.1 of Rhizobium sp. GCM10022189. Classification (NCBI taxonomy): domain Bacteria; kingdom Pseudomonadati; phylum Pseudomonadota; class Alphaproteobacteria; order Hyphomicrobiales; family Rhizobiaceae; genus Rhizobium; species Rhizobium sp. GCM10022189. The sequence goes on along the minus strand of NZ_JBHSOR010000039.1, from coordinate 391,713 downwards.
GGCCGTTTCTGGTGGCCGTCAGCTGCGCGAAGATGCTGGAGCTCTGGAATTGCGGTTTGATGCGCGGATGCACGTCGCCGAGATAGTCGAGCCCCGGTGCGAAGATCATTTCCTCGATATAGCTGATGAAGGGGTGGTTCAGCAGGTCGCCACGTGTCCTGATCGGCTCGGAGCGCGCAAGATAATCGCGCGAGGCATAGACCTGCAGATGATAGTCCGTCAGCTTTTCCGCGAAATAGGGGCCGCCCTTCGGCTCGTCCAGGACGACGGAAATATCCGCCTCCTTGCGGGAAAGCGACATGATCTGCTGGATGGTGACGAGTTCCAGCGCCAGATGCGGATGACGGGCGGCAAATTGCGGCAGGACGGTCGCAAAGAAGAAATTGGCGAAACCTTCCGGAGCGCTGAGGCGCACGAGGCCGCGCTGGCTGAGCGATCCGTCGGCGAGATCGGCCCGCAGCCGTTCCGTTTCCTGTTCCATCCTCTCGGCGGTTTCGACAAAGCGCGTGCCCATGGCGGTCAGCACATAGCCGCGCGGATTGCGCTCGAAGAGCTTGACCTTCAGCGCAAATTCCAGCCGGTCGATGCGTCGCGAGACAGTCGCATGGCTGGAGCGCAGCTGCCGCGCGGCGGTCGACAGCTGGCCGGTGCGGGCGACGGCTAGAAAAAACTGCAGATCGTCCCAAGTAAATTGCGATGCATGGCTCATCGGCGTCGTCCATCGGTCTACGTCTTTGGTCTAATGCCGCCCGGCAAGCAGCGCGTCGGGACTGTCGCTGGAGCGGCGTTATGACGGGTTCTGTTCAAAAACGAACAGATACTGTTTGGAATTAGATGTAAACCGCCAGTTGCCTCGTGGAGGAAATTCCGTGATCGTAGGGGCGGAGCGGCCGCTTTGAGGAGGGTTGGTCGCCAAATTTGAACAGATTCGCAATCTGGCCAATCTCTGGGAGGAGAGACTATGCGAAAGAATCTCATTGCGTCCGTTGCATTTCTGCTTGCAAGCAGCACCGCCGTGTTTGCCCAAAGTGCTGCCATTTCCGATGGCAAGGTCAAGATTGGCATTTTGAACGACCAGTCGGGCGTCTATGCCGACTTCGGTGGCAAGTCCTCTGTCGAGGCTGCGAAAATGGCCGTCGAGGACTTCGGCGGCAAGGTGCTCGACATGCCGATCGAGATCGTCGATGCCGACCACCAGAACAAGCCCGATATTGCCTCCAACATTGCCCGCCAGTGGTATGACACCGAGCAGGTCGATGCCATCATGGAACTGACGACCTCCTCCGTGGCGCTTGCCGTGCAGGCCATCGCCAAGGAAAAGAAGAAGATCGACATCGTGACCGGTGCCGCGACGACCGACCTCACCGGCAAGGCCTGCTCGCCCTACGGCTTCCATTGGGCCTATGACACCCATGCTCTGGCCGTCGGCACCGGCGGGGCGCTCGTCAAGCAGGGGGGCGACAGCTGGTTCTTCCTGACGGCGGACTACGCTTTCGGCTATTCGCTGGAACAGCAGACCACCGACTACGTGAAGGCGAGCGGCGGCACGGTCGTCGGTTCGGTGCGCCATCCCCTGTCCACGCAGGATTTCTCGTCCTTCCTGCTGCAGGCGCAGTCGTCAGGCGCCAAGGTCATCGGCCTTGCCAATGCCGGTCTCGATACGTCGAACGCCATCAAGCAGGCGGCCGAATTCGGCATCACCCAGGGCGGCCAGCACCTGGCAGCCCTGCTCTTCACGCTTGCCGAAGTTCATGGTCTTGGCATGGAAGCGGCGCAGGGCCTGACGCTGACCGAAGGCTATTACTGGAACCGGGACGACCAGAGCCGCGAATTCGGCAAGAAGTTCTTTGCCCGCACCGGCAAGATGCCGAACATGGTCCACACCGGCACCTACTCGGCCGTGCTGCAATATCTGAAGGCGATCCAGAAGGCCGGCACGGATGAAACCGAAGCCGTCGCCAAGCAGCTTCACCAAATGCCCGTCGACGACGTTTTCGGCCGTGGCGGCACGGTTGGTCCGAACGGCCGCATGATCCACGACATGTACCTGCTGCAGGTCAAGAAGCCGTCGGAAAGCAAGGAGCCGTGGGACTATTTCAATGTCCTGGCCACCATTCCGGGTAAGGAGGCTTACATCGATCCCGCCAAGAGCGGTTGCAATCTGGTGAACTGAGCGATGGCGGTTTCCGCGATTGAAACTGGGGCCAAGCCGCGGGTGGTGCTTTCCGCCCGCGGCCTGCGCCGTGATTTCGGCGGCTTCACGGCCGTCAAGAATGTCGATCTCGATGTGCATGATGCGAGCGTGCATGCGCTGATCGGGCCGAACGGCGCCGGCAAGACGACCGTGTTCAATTTGCTCACCAAGTTCCTGCAGCCGACATCGGGCACAATCACGCTGATGGGGACGGATATTACCCGAACGCCGCCTGACCGCGTGGCGCGCATGGGTCTTGTCCGCTCCTTCCAGATCTCGGCTGTTTTCCCGCATCTTTCCGTACTCCACAATGTCCGGGTTGCCCTGCAGCGGCCGAACAATCTTTCCACGCAGTTCTGGCGGCCGATTTCGGCGCTCGACAGCCTCAACGACCGGGCCGAGCAATTGCTTGCCAGCGTCGGGCTTTCCAAGGAGCGCGATCATATTGCCGCCGACCTCTCCTATGGCCGCAAGCGCGTGCTCGAAATCGCCACCACGCTGGCGCTTGATCCGAAAGTGCTGCTGCTCGACGAGCCGATGGCCGGCATGGGGCAGGAGGATGTCAGCGTCGTTTCCGCCATCATCCGAGACGTCGCGCGTGACCGCGCGGTGTTGATGGTCGAGCACAATCTCTCGGTCGTCGCCAATATCTGCCAGCAGGTCACCGTGCTGCAGCGCGGCGAAATCCTTGCCGAGGGCGACTATGCGACCGTCAGCCAGGACGAGCGCGTACGCGAGGCCTATATGGGGACGGAGGAACACCACTGATGGCGGCCCTTCTCGAAGTCCAGGGCCTGAACGCCTGGTATGGCGAGAGCCATATTCTGCACGGTATCGACATGACTGTCGGCGAGGGCGAGACGATCACCATTCTCGGCCGCAACGGCGTCGGCAAGACGACGACGCTGCGCACCATCACCGGCATCGTGCGTTCCCGCAGGGGAAAGATCAGCTTTGCCGGCACGGACATGATGCAGGTGCCGCTGCACAGGACGGCGCACAAGGGCATTGGTTTCGTGCCGGAGGAGCGCGGCATCTTTGCGACGCTGACGGTTTCGGAAAACCTGATGCTGCCGCCCGTCGTCGCACCCGGCGGCATGAGCCTCGACGAAATCTACGAGCTTTTTCCGAATCTCTATGAGCGGCGCACGAGTTCCGGCACCAAACTTTCCGGCGGCGAGCAGCAGATGCTGGCAATCGCTCGCATCCTGCGCACCGGCGTGCGCATGCTGCTGCTCGACGAACCGACGGAAGGGCTGGCGCCCGTTATCGTGCAGCGCATCGGCGAGGTGCTGAAGGCATTGAAGGAGCGCGGCATGACCATCGTGCTCGTCGAGCAGAATTTCCGTTTTGCAAGCCGTATTGCCGATCGTTTCTATCTGATGGATCATGGCCGGATGGTCTCGGAGTTCCCTGTCGGTGAACTGCCGCAGCGCATGGATGTGCTGCACAAGGTTCTGGGAGTGTGACGCGATGACGACGATCTTCGGCATTCCCCTGCAGGCGCTGTTCGGCCAGCTGCTGATCGGCCTGATCAACGGCTCCTTCTACGCGCTGCTGAGCCTCGGTCTTGCGATCATTTTCGGCCTGTTGCGCGTCATCAACTTCGCGCACGGCGTCCAGTATATGCTCGGCGCTTTCGTCGCCTATCTGCTCCTGAACTACCTCGGCATCGGCTACTGGCCGTCGCTGATCGTGGCGCCCGTCATCGTCGGGCTTGCGGGCGCCGTCGTCGAGCGGCTGTTCCTGCGTCGGCTTTATGATCTCGATCCGCTCTATGGCCTGCTTTTCACCTTCGGCCTGGCGCTCGCGGTCGAAGGCACCTTCCGCTATCTCTACGGCTCCTCCGGCCAGCCCTACGCAACGCCGCCTGCTTTGGCGGGCGGGACGAATCTCGGCTTCATGTTCCTGCCGATCTATCGCGGCTGGGTGGTGGTCGTCTCGCTTGTCGTCTGCATCGGTACCTGGCTGCTGATCGAAAAGACCAAGCTCGGCGCCTATCTGCGTTCGGCAACGGAAAATGCCACGCTCGTACAGGTCTTCGGCGTCAACGTGCCGGTCCTTCTGACCTTCACCTATGCGCTCGGAGCGGCGCTTGCCGCCTTCGCCGGCGTACTCGCCGCACCCATCTATCAGGTCTCGCCGCTGATGGGTTCGAACATGATCATCGTCGTCTTCGCGGTGGTCGTCGTCGGCGGCATGGGCTCGATCATGGGCGCCATCATCACCGGCTATGTGCTCGGCATCGCGGAGGGCCTGACCAAGGTCTTTTATCCGGAAGCCTCCAACATCGTCATCTTCGTCATCATGGCGATCGTGCTTCTCATCAGGCCGGCGGGCCTTTTCGGCCGGGATGCGTGACATGGCTGACATTACCGAAACCATCCGCACGGAAAAAAGCCGCACCGCACTTTCGGTGCAGACCGGGTTCCTGATCATCGGGCTCTTGCTTCTGCTGCTTGCGCCCTTCGTCTTCTATCCGATCTTCCTGATGAAGCTGCTCTGTTTTGCGCTTTTTGCCTGCGCCTTCAACCTGCTGCTCGGCTATACGGGGCTGCTGTCCTTCGGCCACGCGACGTTTTTCGGCGGGGCGGCTTATTTCACGGCCTATACCGTGAAGAGCTGGGGTTTCCCGCCGGAACTCGGCATTCTCGTCGGCGTTGCCGGGGCGGCATTGCTTGGCCTCGTCATGGGCTTCTTCGCGATCCGCCGGCAGGGCATCTATTTCGCCATGATCACGCTGGCGCTGTCGCAGATGTTCTTCTTCTTCTGCCTGCAGGCGGAATTTACCGAAGGCGAGGACGGTATCCAGTCGGTGCCGCGCGGCCACCTCTTCGGCTTCATCGATCTCAACAGCTCGACCAACATGTATTATTTCGTGCTGGCGGTGTTCCTGATCGGGCTGCTCATCATCTGGCGCTTCATCAATTCGCCCTTCGGCATGATTTTGAAATCGATCCGCGAGAATGAGCAGCGGTCGATTTCGCTCGGCTATTCGGTCGCGCGCTACAAGCTCGGCGCCTTCGTCATGTCGGCGGCGCTTGCAGGCCTTGCGGGATCGGTGAAGGCTCTCGTCTTCCAGTTTGCGACGCTGACGGACGTCGCCTGGCAGATGTCGGGCGAGGTGATCCTGATGACGCTGCTCGGCGGTATCGGTACCCTGATCGGACCGGTCTTCGGTGCCGGCCTCGTCGTGGCGCTGCAGAATTATCTGGCGACCTCGGAATTTCCGGTGACCATCATCACGGGCGTCGTCTTCATGATCTGCGTGCTGATCTTCCGCCGGGGCATCATCGGAGAATTCTACGCCTCCCGGCTCGGGCGCATGTTGGGCTTTGTCTATCGCCGCTGAACGGGCGGACCTTCTTTCCTGCAACGGGAAAGATGTGCAGCGGCGCCGCGAAATCCCACCTCCCTCTGCCTCGGACGGGGGAGGCGGGATGCAGCCATTTCGGAGTGCATGATCCATGGATCGTTATGACTATATCATCGTCGGGGCAGGCAGCGCCGGCTGCGTCCTCGCAAACCGGCTGTCGGCCGACCGTAACGCAAGGGTCCTGCTGCTGGAGGCGGGCGGCAACGACAATTACCACTGGATCCACATTCCCGTCGGGTACCTCTATTGCATCAACAATCCGCGCACCGACTGGTGTTTTACGACAGCGCCCGAGGACGGCTTGAACGGGCGGGCGCTGAACTATCCGCGCGGCAAGGTGCTCGGCGGCTGCTCGTCGATCAACGGCATGATCTATATGCGCGGCCAGGCCCGCGACTACGATCTCTGGCGGCAGATGGGCTGCATCGGCTGGGGCTGGGACGACGTGCTGCCGTTTTTCCGCCGGTCGGAAGACCACTACAGGGGCGGGGACGACATGCATGGCGCCGGCGGCGAATGGCGCGTCGAAAAGGCGCGCGTGCGCTGGGATGTGCTCGACGCCTTCCAGCAGGCAGCCAAGGAGGCCGGCATTCCCGAAACGGCGGATTTCAATCGCGGCAGCAACGAAGGCTCCGGCTATTTTGACGTCAACCAGCGCTCGGGCATCCGCTGGAACACGACCAAGGCCTTTCTGCGACCGGCCATGAAACGCGGCAATCTCCAGGTGCTGACCAAGGCGCAGGTGCGCCGGTTGCTGATCGAGGAGGGAGCCGTCGTCGGCGTCGAATTCCAGCACGGCGGCGCGGCCAAACGCGCCTATGCGACGAAGGAAACCGTGCTGTCGGCCGGCTCCATAGGCTCGCCGCATATTCTGGAACTGTCGGGCATCGGCCGTGGCGAGGTTCTGCAGCAGGCCGGCATCGACGTGCGGACGGAAGTGAAAGGCGTCGGCGAGAACCTGCAGGATCATCTCCAGCTTCGGCTGGCCTATAAGGTGACGGGCGTGTCGACGCTCAACGAAAAGGCATCGAAGCTGATGGGCAAAGCGGCGATCGGGCTCGAGTATCTCATGCGCCGCTCCGGCCCGATGGCGATGGCGCCCAGCCAACTTGGCATTTTCACGCGTTCCGGTCCCGACAAGGAAACGCCCGATCTGCAATATCATGTCCAGCCGGTCTCGCTCGACAAGTTCGGCGATCCCGTGCACCCCTTTCCGGCGATCACGGCGAGCGTCTGCAATCTGCGGCCGGAAAGCCGCGGCTCAGTGCATGTCTCCAGCCCGGATTTTGCCGCCCAGCCGACAATTGCGCCAAAATACCTCTCGACGCAGCGCGATCGCGACATAGCTGTTCGATCGATAAAGCTGACACGCCGGATCGTGGCGCAACCGTCCTTCGCCCGGTTTCGTCCGGAGGAATTCAAGCCGGGGCCGAGCTATCAGAGCGAGGCCGAGCTGGAAAAGGCGGCCGGCGATATCGGCACGACGATCTTCCATCCTGTCGGCACCTGCCGCATGGGCATCGACAGGGAAAGCGTCGTCGATCCGCGGCTGAGATTGCGGGCGCTGGCAAAGCTCCGGATCGCCGACGCTTCGGTGATGCCGGCCATCACCTCGGGCAATACCAATTCGCCGACGATCATGATCGCCGAAAAGGCGGCGGCCATGATCCTCGAAGACAACAGATAGGAGATGACCATGGCAAGGATCGGATTTATCGGGCTCGGCAATATGGGCGGGCCGATGGCGGCCAACCTCGTCAAGGCCGGCCACGAGGTGCTGGGTTTCGATCTGGCCGCTCCCGTGCTGAAGGCGGCCGAGGAAAGCGGCGTGAAGCCCGCCAGCCACGCCAGCCAGGCGGTCAAGGAGGCAGCAGTGGTCATCACCATGCTGCCGCAGGGCAAGCACGTGCTGACCGCCTGGACCGATATCCTGCAATCGACCGCGCAGGGCACGCTCGTCATCGATTGCTCGACGATCGATGTCGAAAGCAGCCGCAGGGCGCATGAAATGGCAAAAGCCGCGGGCTGCCTGTCGCTCGATGCGCCGGTTTCGGGCGGCACGGGCGGCGCGAGCGCCGGTACGCTGACCTTCATGGCCGGCGGCTCGGAAGAGGCTTTCGCCCAGGCGAGGCCGATCCTCGAGGCCATGGGCAAGAAGATCGTCCATTGCGGCGAGGCGGGGGCCGGACAGGCGGCAAAGATCTGCAACAACATGATCCTCGGCATTTCCATGGTCGGCGTCTGCGAAGCTTTCGCGCTTGCGGAAAAGCTCGGCCTCTCGCATCAGGCGCTCTTCGACGTCGCCTCCACCTCATCCGGCCAATGCTGGTCGATCAACACCTATTGTCCGGTGCCGGGGCCTGTGCCGACCTCGCCGGCCAACAACGATTACAAGCCGGGCTTTGCCGCCGCACTCATGCTGAAAGACTTAAGGCTTTCCCAGGAGGCCGCACTTGCGAGCGGGGCGTCCACACCGCTTGGCGCGCAGGCCGCGCAGCTCTACGCAATCTTCGAAAAGCTCGGCAATGGCGGCCGGGATTTCTCCGCGATCATCGAGATGTTCCGCGAAAAGGCGTAAGACGGATCTACCGCTCCCAATAAGCGCCGATGCTCATCCTGTGGCGGTCGTGGCCGCGCTCGGTCTTCAGGAAATCCCGGATGCGCTTGGCCTCGGACCGTTCGCAGCCGGCCCAGACGAAAGTGTCGCCATCAGCGTCCGCCAGCGCGTTCCTGATGGCGCCTTCGACCAGGCCGAGCGTGCCGGCGGGTGCGCCATTGCGATGCATCCAGGTGAGGTCGACGATACCGGCGGAGACCAGCGGCAGCTCTTCCGAAGGACTGTCGACTTCCAGGAATATCCGCAGCCGTGTTCCCGCGGGAATTTCCGCGGCCATGCGGGAAATAGCGGGCAGCGCCGTCTCGTCCCCGGCAAGGATCATCGATGTGGCGTCCGGAACCCCGCCGCCACCGGGACCGAGCGCACCGGCGATGTCGCCGGGCCTGGCATTCACGGCCCATTCGGCGCCGGGCATGTTTTCTCCCTCGTGCAGCACGAAATCGATATCGATCTCGCCACGCTCCAGGTTGATGTTGCGGAACGTGTAGATGCGCACGGTCAGCGCATCCTCGCCCTTTGCCCATTCGATGCGGCCGTCTGCGCGCAGTTTCGGCCAGACCGGAACACGGCCCTTCGGCGGGATCAACAGGCGGAAATGCAGGCCGCCGTGCGCGAAATGTCTGGCATCGTCGCAGGCAACGGTCACCCGCCGCATATGCGGGCTGATATTGCGGGCGCTGACCACGCGGATTTCGCGCAGGTCCGGCAGGCGGTCGGCTTTCGGCGCGTCCGACCACGTGAGTTCCAGCCTGTCTTCGCCGGCAAACTCGAAGAGATGTTCGGCAAGAACCGATCGCACGTTCTGGAGTGCCCGGGCGCTTCGGCAGGAAAGCTCGATAGCAAGCGCGCGCCCCTCATGGCGGATATCCGCCTTGCCGATTGTCATCTCCAGTGTCACGAGATCGCCGTCGCGATTGACGGTGCTGTGTTCGACGAAATGGGCGCAAAGCTCGTCGAGCATCTTGCCGGGATCGACGGCGATCGCGACGCCGGATGCGGTAAAACGTTCAGCCATCATTGCATGATGTCCTTTCGCGAGAGCAGCCAGATGAGGTAGGGGCCGCCGATCAGGGCCGCGAAGAGACCGACCGGCACCTGATAGGGGTAGATGACGATGCGCGAGAGCCAGTCCGCCGTCATCAACACACCGGCCCCGAAGAGCACGCTGGCGGCAAGCTGCTGGCCCGGCCGGTGGAAACCGGCAAGGCGGGCAAGATGCGGTGCGATGAGCCCCGTGAGGCTGAGCGGGCCGACGAGGAAGGAGGCGATCGCCGTCATCAGCGCCGCCAGCGTCGCCAGCGCCAGACGGCTTGCCCCGACGCGAAGTCCGAGCGCCCGGCTGGAATTGCCGCCGAGCGGCAGCATTGTCAGCCAGCGGCCGAGGAAGGGCAAGGGTGCCACCAGCACAAGGAGCGAGATCACTGCCGTCCAGGCTTCAAAGGCGCCGGCGCGATTGGTCGAACCGGAGAGCCAGGCGAGCAGGACGTAGCCGCGCATGTCGCCCTGCGCGAGCACCATCGTCACGATTGCCATGGCAAAGGCGCCGATGCCGACACCCGCAAGCAGCATGCGCTCCGGCGAAAATTGCGCGCGGGCGGACATGGCGATCATGGCCGCAAAGGCCGCGAGCGCGCCGAGCGCCATGGCAGGCAGCATGACGACCGGCGGGGGAAAGCCGAACAGGAAGAGCGCGACCGTCAGGCCTGCGCCTGCACCGCTACTGATACCGAGCACTTCCGGGCTTGCGATCGGATTGCCCGTCACCCGCTGCATGATGAAACCGGCCGCCGCGAGCATGCCGCCGGCACCAGCCGCGACGATGAGGCGGGGCAGGCGGAAGGGCAGAAGGTCGGTGAATAGCGGGCCGGTTGCGACATGCCAGCCGTCGTCGGCCGGCCCGAGCGCGAGGAAAGTGACGAAGAGCAGCAGGATGGCGACGCAAAGTGCGGCCAGTACGGCAAGCGGCTTTGTGAGCCGCCTCAAGCTCGGTGCCGGCTCTGCGCCAGCGGAGGAAACGGAATGCAGACGCGGCAGCAGGAAGAGCAGCAGGGGGCCGCCGAGCAGGGCGGTTGCAGCTCCCGTCGGCGCGAGATCGGTAAAGCCGGGACCGAGGATCTGCATCAGGCAATCGGTGAAGAACAGCAGACCGGCGCCTGTTATCGGCGCCGATATCATCAGAGTAGCGGTGCTGCGCGCGCCGAAAAGCCGGGCAATTGCAGGGGCGGCCAGCCCGAGAAAGCCGATCACGCCGACCTCTGCCGTGACCGAGGCCGCAAGCCAGACCGCGAGCGCGAGGATGGCAAATCGTGCCGAGTGCAGCGCCAGCCCGAGGCTCCTGGCGCTGGTGTCGTCGAGCGTCAGAATGCGAAGTGGCCGCACGAGAAGCATTGCCGCCGCAAAGCCGAGGATGAGGCGGGGACCGAGCGAAAGCACGCCGCTCCAGTCCTGCTGGCTGAGCGAGCCGGCGCCCCAGATATAGATCGACATGGCGTATTCGCCGCGCGCCAGAATGAGCGTGACGCTCAAGGCTGCGGCGATCATGCTGACGATCATGCCCGACAGGGCCACGGTGACGGGGTCGAGCCCGCGTCGCCAGCTGAGTGCCAGCACGATCGCGACCGCACCGAGCCCGCCGCCAAAGGCAACGATCTCCCGCGGGAAGCCAATCAGCAGCGGCGAGACGCTGAGCGCCGCCGTCATCGCCAGCTCGGCGCCCGACGCAATGCCGAGCGTCGAGGCATCGGCAATCGGATTGCGCAGCACCTGTTGCAGCAGCGCGCCGGAGAGGCCGAGTGCGGCACCGGCAATCAGCGTCAGGACGGCCCGCGGCATGATACTGTTCCAGAGCAGGATGCCATCGAGGGTGGCGGCCTGAGCCCCATCGCCCGGAACCTGTGGGCGCGTCGCGATCAACAGCACGAAGGCGGCGATGCACAGGGCCGGAAGCGCAACCGCGGCAAAGGGAATGCCGGCGCTGCGGGCTGGCCTTGCGTGACTAACCGTTCCATGCATGGGCAAGCCCCTCCCGAAGAAGATCGGCAAAACGCATGGCAGCTGGCAGTGCGCCATAGGGATTGATGGAGCCGAGCACGAGTACCCGCTTCTCGCGCACGGCCGGCAGCGCATTCCAGAAGGCACTTGTCGAAAGTGCGGCAAGCGCATCGGCAGGATGCGGCGGGATCATGACGATCCAGGCATCCGGCATCGAGGCCAGCGTCTCGATGCCGACAGGAGCGGCGGCCGAATAGCTGGTCGCGCCCTGCCAGGCATTGGTCAGGCCGACGCGTTTCAGAACCTCGCCGAACATGCTGTCGGAGCCGAAGACGCGGAAATGCCTGCTGTCACCGAGATTGATCGGGATCACGGGGCGGCCGTCGCCTGCAGCAAAGGTTGCCCGGCAGCGGTCGAGCCTGTCGGAAAGCTCTTCTGCGAGCTGCCTTGCGGCAGCCAGCTGCAGCCGTTCGCCGATCGCGAGCGTTGCCTGTTCGGCAAGCGCGTAAGGGCTTTCGCCCGGTTTATAGATCGCATGGCTTTCCACGGGGGCGATCGGCCGCATGCGGGCATCCGCCCAGGCGTAGAAATTCGAATTGAAGATCAGGTCCGGACGGACGAAGCGCAGCGCCTCGAAATTCGGCGTGCCGCGCAGGCCAAGATCGGCAATGTCATCGCGAGCAACAGGTGTCACCGCCACTTCGCGGAACTGTCGCAACTCCGTTCCGGCAACGACATTGGCGCCGATCGCCAGCAGGGTCTCCAGCAGAGCCCAATCAAGGGTCGCCACGCGCGGGCTTTCGCCCGCCCGCAGAAGTGCGGGGGCCGACAGCGTGGCCGCCGCAGCGGCGAGAAACTGCCTGCGCGAGAACAATGCCATGGTCTACAAAAGGTAGCTGACCGGCTCGTTGCGAACCGGATGCGGGAAGACGCCCATGCCGACGCCGAAGATCGACTGCAGCTTGTCGGCCTGCATGATATCGACGGGCTTGCCTTCGGCGCTGATCCGGCCACGGTTGAGCGCGATGATGGCATCGCAATAGCGTGCGGCGAGATTGATGTCGTGCAGCACGATGATCACAGTCAGCCCGCGTTCATGGCTGAGTTCCTGCACCAGCGAGAGCACGCTCGCCTGATGGGCAAGGTCGAGTGCCGAGGTCGGTTCGTCGAGCAGCAGGCAGCGGGCGTTCTGGGCCAGCATCATGGCGATCCAGGCGCGCTGACGCTCGCCGCCGGACATGCTCGCGACAAGGCGGTCTGCGAAATCCTCCAGCTCCGTGCGGACGATCGCTTCCTCGACCATGTCGCGGTCGGTGGTGCTGAAACGGCCGAGCGTGCCGTGCCAGGGGAAACGGCCGAGTGCCACGAGCTCACGCACGGTCATGCCGTCGGTCGCCGGCGTAAATTGCGGCATGTAGGCGACGTGGCGGGCAAAAGCGCGGCTGCCCCAATCGGCGGCGGCCTTGCCGTCGAAAGAGATCGAGCCGCTCTTCGGGGCGATCTGCCGGGCAATGATTTTCAGAAGCGTGCTCTTGCCGGAACCGTTCGGGCCGACAAGCCCGTAGATGCGGCCGGCCTCAAGCGTCAGATCGATGCCGTTGAGAATGGATCTGCTGCCGATCGCATAATCGATCCCGGCAAGGTTCAGGAAGGGCGTGGACACGAGGAAACTCCGGCTTTGCTGCAAAGGTTCGGGAGGGCCGAGCCCTCCCTTTATCGCAGCTTCCTGAAAAACTGAACTCGATTTGTCAACTTACCATTTCTTGCTGAGCTTGAAAGTGACCGTGCGGGCATCGCCGTAACCGCAGACCGTCAGGCCCTGGCAGCTTGAAACATATTCCTTGTCGAAGAGATTGGCGACGTTGAGCGAGGCGGCCCAGTTTTCCTTCTCGTAGCGGATTGCGGCGTCGAATACGGTCGCGGCCGGCACCTTCTCGGTGTTGTTTTCGTCTGCCCATGACCAGCCCTGATGCCGGACGCCGGCACCGAAGCTCAGGCCCTCCAGCGTGCCCGTCGTGACGAGGTAATCGACCCAGAGCGAAGCCTTGACCTTCGGCGTGATATAGGGGGATTTGCCGATGAGGAGAGGATTGGCTTCGTTTTCCAGCACTTCCATATCGGTATAGTCGAGGCCGGCAGTGACCTTCCAGTTGTCGTTGACGTTGACTTTGCTCTCGAGTTCGAAGCCGCGCGAGCGGACCTTGCCGAGCTGGCTCTGCTCGAACGTGAGCGGATTGGTCACGGCATTGTTGCGCTTGTCGATCTGGAACACAGAGGCGGTGATCGTTCCGTCGAAGAAGGTCGGCTCGTATTTGACGCCGCCTTCGATCTGATAGCCTTCCTCGGGCTTGAGAGGACCGGAAATGCCGGTGCCGATCAAGGGGTTGAAGAAGCTTGCGACACTGACATAAGGGGTCAGGCCGTTGTCGAACTCGTAGGCAAGGCCGGCACGACCGCTGGCTGCGCCGTCATCGAAGCTGTAGCTCGTTCCGATCGCGGCATCGGAATCGATATCGACATGGTCGTAGCGGCCGTTCAATGTCAGCAGCCAGCCATCGCCGAAATGGATCTGGTCCTGAGCGTAGATGCCGATCTGTTTCATGGTGACGATGCCATCGGCATAGACGAAATTGGCGCCCTGGGGCGTGCCGTAGACCGGATCGATTGCGCTGATCGGGTTGGAGCCGCAGCAGGCCTGCCAGTTGTCCAGCCGGTAGTACTTGTAGTCGATGCCGGCCAGCAGGTTATGAGTCGCGCCGCCGAGTTCGGCCTCGCCCTCCAGGCGGTTGTCGATGCCGACGGAATCGACGCCGGAGCGGCCTTCGAAGCCGATGCGGGCAAGGTTGTAGTCCGGTGCTGTCGGCGTCCCGCCGACATAGCCGTTGAGATATGGGCCTTGCTCATGCTTGTCGAGGTGGCCGTAGCGGAAGTTCGAGGTGAATTTCACGCCGCCGTCGAATTCATGCTCGAATTCGTATCCCACCATCTTCTGGACATAGCTGCCGTCGTCGAGGTCGGGCTCGCCGTAGAAGGCGTCGCGCGGGATCTTGCCGAAGGGTGCGTCCACGACCGTGCCGACATAGGGGAAGAAGCCGTTGCCGGTATGGACCTGGTCCAGGCCGCCCAGATAACTCCAGACGGTAAAGCTCGTCGCGTCGTCAGGCGCGATCTTCAGCTGCGGCATGATGAAGCCGCGGAAATCATGCGAGAAATCTGAGTAATTGTCGCCGCCCGCGACCTTGCCGGTGAGGCGATAGGTCATCGTATCGCTGGAGCCGACCTTGTCGGAAATGTCGAATCCGGTAAAGGCATTGCCGTTACTGTTTATGCCGATATCTGTGTAATACAACGGCTCGTCCAGCGGGCGCTTGCGCACGAGATTGATGATGCCGCCGGGATTGGAGCCGCCGTAAAGCACGGAGGCCGGGCCTTTGAGAACTTCCACACGCTCGAGCATGAACGGGTCGATCTGGAAGCCGCCGAAGCCGTAGCTGAAGAGGTTGAGGTTGTCGAAGAAAACGCCGGTCTGCGTGGCGTTGAAGCCGCGAATGTAAAACCAGTCGGTATCAGGATCGTTGCCGAAGGGCTGGGTCGTGACACCGGGCGTATAGAGCAGCGCCTCGTCGACCTTGTTGGTGATGCCGCGATCGTCCATTTCCTGCCTGCCGATGACGGAGACCGACTGCGGGATTTCCTTGAGTGGCGTATCGCTCTTGGAGCCGGTAGACGAGTTCTTCGCGACATAACCTTTGACCGGGCCGGTGGCACTGCCATCGCCGTCCTGGATGACGATCGGCGCCAGTTGCGTCGGATTGGCATCCTGAGCAGGAGCGGAGGATGCCGCCATGATGCCGGCGACGGCCGTTCCTGCCAGTAAACATGTCCTGAAGATGAGCCCTTTGGTCTGCGCTCGCATAGATTACCCCACTCGTGCCACGGCCCTTGCTGCCGCGGTATGGCCTTGAATAAGTCGAGTGTTTAACTCAAATTTAATCAGGCGGATTGTCGCGATCGGGTGGAAATTGAACGTTCTTGGGCAATTTTCCGCATTGCAAGCAAATGCCCGGAAGTGTTGCAATCAGGCAAGCTGCGCCTTTTTCCAGTTCGCCGGCGTGGTTCCGAGATGCTTGCGAAAGACTCGGGTAAAATGCGCCTGATCGGCAAAGCCGGTTTCCACGGCGATGGTCGTCAGGGGATATTCGCTCGTGAGGAGCAGATGCTTTGCGCGCTCGAGGCGCGTATTGGTCTGATACTGATGCGGCGCCACGCCCGTCGAAGCCTTGAAGGCATGGCTGAAATGCGATTGCGACAGGCCGGTGACGGCGGCCAGTTCTTCGAGGCGGATATTGCGCAGGCAATTCTCTTCGATGAACTCCGTGGCGCGCCGCAACTGCCAGGCGGCAAGCTTGCTGCGCTTGCGTGGCTGCACTCTTGTGAGTTTCAGGACATCGATGATGAGGGCGAGCGACAGCCCGTCGCCATAGAGATCATGCAGCGGCTGCGGATTGACGCATTCGGCGGCGATCAGCTGGGCGAGCGACAACAGGCGCTCGTCGGAAAACAGAAGTTGCGCGCTGGCAAGCCGCTGGGGATCAAGGTCGTCGCCGAGCCGGCGGCTGATGGTCTCGACGTCGAAATGGATGTCGAGATGGCGCACGGAATGCACATCCACCAGATCGGCCCAGACTTCCATGTCGGCAGGAACGTAGGAGATCGGCCGCTTTTCTGCGTCCTGCACCGTGCCGTGCGCACGCGGCGAAAGTTTCACCCGCGAATCGCCCGGCCCGCGCTTTTCGAGGAGGATGAAAAGCCGCGGGTCCCGGGATACATAATAGCCGCCGGACCGGGGAGCGCAGTCCACATCCCAGACATCGGCCACGATACCGTTCCATACCCGGCGGTTGACGCCCTTGGTGACGGAAAAGCCGTGGATCCTGTTCTGCATGCGCGGTTGAAACGTCATTTCTACTTCCGCCTCCGGCCAGATGGCCGGCATAAACCTTCGTCATAAACTCAAGTTTAATACAAGAAGCGGGGCAGCATGACAATCACCCAGTTTGGGCGTGAAAAATGCCGAGGTCAAACGACGGAGAACACCAGCCGTGCGCCGTCGCCAAAGCGGATATCGATCTCGCCGGGTTCGGCGAGTTCGACGGCGCCGCTGAGCGTGCCGGTGGTGACGAGCGCGCCTGACTTCAGTGAACTTTCCGGCCGCAGAGGATCGTTGGCATAGTCGACCAGCCAGGACAGGACGTCGCCCTTCGGGTGCTTGGCGAGGCCGTCATAGATCGTCCTGCCGCCATGAGTGACCGTCAGCGGCGTGCTTGCGGCGGTATCGATGATACTCTTGGATATGGAGGGACCGAGCACGTAGCCGCTGTTGCCGAGGCGGTCTGCAAGGAAAAGCAGGAAGGAGACGGCGCCGCTTTCCTTGACCGCGCTGACCAGCAGTTCGGCGCCGAGATAGGCGGTGGAAATCGCATCGAGAACTTCGGCGCGGCTGTAGGGGGCGCCTTTGCGATAGGGCAGGTCCCTGCCGAAGCGGACGGCAATTTCGGTTTCGAATTTCAGGCCCGGATACCAGGCAATAGTGGCGCCGGAGACAGTCTCGGCATAGGGATGGAGGGGCGCAGTGACCGGCTGCCCCTCGGGAGAAACCGTCACCTTCCAGGCGTTGCTTGCAACACCTTCTTCGGCCTTCAGGGCATTCTGCGTTTCCATCGCCTGCTGCAGGTCGGCCGGCAGCGGGAAGGCGCTCGTCGGTTCCTGCTTTCCGGCCTGGCGCAGGCCGTGGAGCTTGGTGGCCACGGCGCGCGGGTCGAATGAATCAGTCATGCTCTTTCCTCCATCAGATCGGGAGGTGCCACACTAGCGGCGCAGCCGACTTGAACAAGGCCACTCTTGGAAAGACTGTTATTCCATCGCGGCGTACCAGCGCTTCCGGTAGTCGGGAAGGCCCGGAATCGGCCGAGGCGGGACGTGTTTTTCAACCCCGGATACCGGCTTGATGCCGGCAAGAAGGGCCGCTCCCTGGCTGGTGCCGGTCGATCCCGGCAGCGCCATCGTGTCGCGGCCGGTGATGGCGGCAAGCAGCGACAGATAGGTTTCGTTCAACGCGAAGGGACCCTCGACGATGATCGGGCCTTTGGCGCCGATCAGGCCGAGGCAGGCCTCGGTCATCAATGCGAGATAGAGGCAGGCGGCGGCAAAGCGCTGCTCGCGGCTGGCGCTTTCCGCACCGATCCAGCGACTGACCTTGCCGGGAAAGGGACCGGAGCCCGGTGCCACATTCGGCAGCAGCATGATGCCCCTCGCCACAACGTCATTGATGACCGCACTCGCTGCCGCATCCCCGACCTGGCCGATCTCGGCCGACAGCATTTCGAATTCACGGCCGCCCATGAAGCGGGAGGAGGGCACGGCACGGCCATAGGCATCGACATTGGCAAGCGCGTCGCGCGTCGCGTCGAGATGGTCGAGATCGCCGCCGACGCCGAAATTGATGACCCATGTACCGGTCGAAACGACGGCAAACGGCGATTTGCGGCCGACGAGATGCGGCAGCAGCGAGGCATTGGAATCATGGATGCCGCAATAGACAGGCACGGAAACGCCGATCTCTTCGGCGATCTCCGGCAGAACGGGGCCAAGCGCATCGAAGGCCGAACGGATCGGCGCCATCCGGTCACGAATGGCAAGTGTGTCGACCAGGGAGGAATAGGCGCCGGTTTTCGGGTTCCAGAGATCCGTATGGCAGCCGAGCGAGGTCGTCTCGTTTGCGGCGACACCGGTCAGGCGCGCCGACCAATATTGCGCATAGGTCAGGATCACAGCCGCATTCGCGAATTCTTCGGGGAATGCAGTCTTCTGGTAATGAAGCTGCGCACCGATGTTCAGCCCCATCGACAGACGCGGAGAGAAGGTCTCGGCAAAAGGCGGGCGCAGCGCATCATAGGCCTCGCGGATCTCCTGCGGATATTCGTGCTCATAGTCGATGACCGGCATGGCAAGCTTGCCGTCAGCCCCCAGCAGGGCAGCGGCCGCACCATGTGTGGTAATCGAGATCGCGTCGAAGCCTGGCTCGCTGGCAAAAGCCTTCAGAGCGGCAAGCGCGAAGCGCCAGAGCGCTTCGATATCGTAATGCGGATAGAGGCCGTCGCGGATGACCGTATTCGGCTGCTTGCGGACCGCGATTTCAGCACCTGTCGCGCTTTCCAGCACGACGACCTTGGCGTTTGTCTTGCCGATGTCGAGAACGGCGATGTGGCGGTAGTCGCTCATGGCATGTGGAAGACGGTCACGAGGTCGCTTTGGACGGGCGAATTGTCCGGATTGGTTTCCATGATGTCGGCCATATGCGCCCACCACTTCTTCATGACGGGATGGTCCGGCAGGTTTGCCATCGTGTGATCCTTCGGCCGGGTCAGCACGCCGAAAAGCGTGTTGGTCTCGCGGTCGAGGTGGATGGAATAGTCGCTGGCGCCGGACTGGTGCAGAAGATCGACCAGTTCCGGCCAGATCTCGTCGTGCCGCTTCCTGTATTCGGCTTCCATGCCGGGATTGAGCTTCATCTTGAAGGCGTGTTTTTCCAGGGTCATTTGGCGCTCATGGCTTTGATGCGGCGGGCGATGATCGGGATGGCGATGGTGATGATCAAAAGCAGGCCGATGAAGATCGACATGACGATGCCGGGCACGTTCAACAGGCCAAGCCCGAAGGTGACGAGCCCCATGACGAAGGCGGCAATGACGACGCCGCCGATTGTGCCGGAGCCGCCGAGGATCGAGATGCCGCCGAGCACCACCATGGTGACGACTTCAAGCTCCCAGCCTTGCGCGATCGACGGACGGGTGGAGCCGAGGCGCGAGGTCAGGCAGACGGCGGCCACTCCGCTCATCACGCCGGTCAGCAGGAAGAGGATGAATTTCACGCGCTCGACCGGGATGCCGGAGAAGCGGGCGGCGAAATCGTTGTTGCCGATCGTATAGACCTGCCTTCCGAAGTTCGTCGCATGCAGCAGGATGGCAAAGAGGATCGCCAGAACGATGAAGAGCACGAATTCGAAGGAGAAGACCCAGACGACGTAACCCTGGCCGAAATAGGCGAAATCCGCCGGGTATTTGCCATAGGCCTGATCGCCGAGCACGATGTAGGAAATGCCGCGGAACAGGCTCATCGTGCCGATCGTGACGACGATCGACGGCAGCTTCAGCACCGAGACAAGGAAGCCGTTGAAGATGCCGCAGAGCAGGCCCGTGCCGATGCCGATCAGCACGAGGCCCGGCGTGCCGACGCCGACCTGAGCCGCAGCCCCCATCGCCGTCGAGGCAAGCGCAATGATGGCGGCAACCGACAGGTCGATCTCGCCGGCAATGACGAGCAGCGCCATGGCAAAGGCGATCATTGCCTTTTCGGTGAAGTTGAAGGTCGCGTCCGAGAGGTTCCAGGCATCGAGGAAATAGGGCGAGGCCACGGAATTGAAGATGAAGATCAGGACGGCCACGCCGAAAAGCAGCACTTCCCAGCTCGCCATGATGCGCCTGAACGGCGTGCCGAGACGATCGGGAATGACGCGCTTTTCGGGACTGGAGGAAACCATGCTCATGCTGCGACCTCCGCTGCTGCGCGGTCACGCAGGATGATGCGCCCGCGATTGCGCTCGCGCCTTGCGTTGAAGACGACGGCGAGGATGATGACGGTTCCCGAGATCGCCATCTGCGTGAAAGGCGAAATGCCGATGACGGGAAGGGCGTTCTTGATGACGCCGAGGAAGAGTGCGCCGAGCACGGTGCCGGCAACCGAGCCGACGCCGCCGGCAATGGAAATGCCGCCGATCACGCAGGCCGCGACGCTGTCGAGTTCGAAACCGTTGGCGATATCGACATAGGCGACTGCGTAGCGCGAGACCCAGAGATAGCTGGAAAGGCCGGCAAGCGCGCCTGACAGCACGAA
Organism: Rhizobium sp. GCM10022189; assembly: GCF_042656325.1. NCBI lineage: Bacteria > Pseudomonadati > Pseudomonadota > Alphaproteobacteria > Hyphomicrobiales > Rhizobiaceae > Rhizobium > Rhizobium sp. GCM10022189. The sequence goes on along the minus strand of NZ_JBHSOR010000039.1, from coordinate 371,583 downwards.
GGCCAGGAATTTCGTCTTGCCCGTATCGATACCGGCATAGACGGCGGCCGTCGGGTTGCCGCCGGTCGCATAGGCTGAGCGGCCGAACTGGCTGTAGCGCAGCAGCATGTACATCAGCGCGACGATGATGATCGCAACCCAGCTCAGGACCGGCAGGCCGAGGATCGGCGTGCGCGGAACGGAGAGGAAGATGGGCGTCATCTGGTGTGCGTTGACCCAGGCGCCGCCCGACAGCACGAAGGCCATGCCGCGATAGATGGTGAGCGTGCCGAGGGTGACGACGATCGGCGGGATTTCGAGGCGCCAGACGAGGAAGCCGTTGATCGAACCGAGAGCCGCGCCGATCACGACTGCGGCAAGGATCAGCACGATCAGCGGCAGTCCGGGAAAGGCCGCATTCATCATCGCGATCGCCATGCCGGTGAAGGCGAGGTTGGCCGCAACCGAAAGGTCGATCGATTTCGTCAGGATCACCGTCATCTGGGCAAGCGCCAGGATGATGAGGATCGCCGTATCGTTGAAGATGCCGGCGAGATTGTCCGGGGTCGCGAAATCTGCCGCACGCGTCGAGAAGACAGCGATCATCACCACGATGATGGCAAAGAGCAGGGTTTCGCGTTTTCTGATCAGTCTCATCATGCCGTCACCTCACGCATTTCCCGTCGCCGCGCGCACCAACGCTTCCGGCGAAAGCTGATCGCGCTCGAAGAGTCCGGCCGACAGGCCTTCCTTCATGACCAGCACACGGTCCGACATGCCGATGATCTCGGGCAGTTCGGAGGAGATCATGATGATGGAGAGGCCTTCGGCCGCAAGTTCGCTGATAAAGCCATGAACGGCAGCCTTCGAGCCAATGTCGATACCCTTGGTCGGCTCGTCGAGGATGATGACCTTCGGTTTGGTCGCCAGCCACTTGCCGATGACGACCTTCTGCTGGTTGCCGCCCGAAAGTGTACCGACCGGCACGGAAAGGGCAGCGGCACGCAGGTCCAGCCGCTCGGCATATTTGCGCGCGAGCGCGAATTCTTCGGCCGCCTGCAGGAAGCCCTTGCGCGACGTGCGCGCCAGCGATGGCAGCGTCATGTTCTGGTAGATCGGCATCGGAAGCGCCAGGCCGTGACGGCCGCGTTCTTCCGGCACATAGACGATACCGGCGCGGATGGCCTCATGCGGCGAGTTGATCGAAATCTCCTGGCCTTCAAGCGTCAGCCTGCCAGAGAGCGGCCTGGTGATGCCGAAGAGCGATTGGGCGAGTTCCGAGCGTCCGGCGCCAATCAGGCCGTAGATACCGAGGATTTCGCCCTTGCGCAGCGTCAGCGAAATATCGCGGAATTCGGTGCGGTGGCTGTATTTCTCGACCTGGAGCACCGGCGCGCCGATTGCCACGTCGATCTTCGGGAAGGCGTTTTCAACGTCGCGGCCAACCATCATGCGGACGATTTCGTCCTGCGGCGTTTCCTTGAGCTTGCCATGACCGACAGCGCGGCCGTCGCGGAAGACGACATAATTGTCGGCGATCTCGTAGAGTTCGTCGAACTTGTGACTGATGAAGAGAATGGCCTTGCCACTCGCCTTCAGGCCCTCGACGATCCGGAAGAGGTCGTCGATCTCCTTGCGCGAGAGGGCGGCAGTGGGTTCGTCCATGATGACGATGCGGGCCTCGATCGACAGGGCGCGAGCGATCGCCACCAGATGGCGCTGCGCAATCGAGAGGTCCTTCAGGCGGATCGTCGGATCGATATTGCTTTCGAGCGAGGTCAGCAACGCCCGGGAGCGGTTGTTCATCTCGCTCCAGTCGATCGTGCGCCAGCGGGTGCGCGGCGCGTGACCGAGGAAGATATTTTCGGCAACCGAAAGCTCGTCGAAGAGCACGGTTTCCTGATGGATGGCAGTCACGCCGGCGTCGATGGCGGCCTGCGCCGTCGCAAAATGTGCCGGTTTGCCATCGACGATGATTTCGCCCTCGTTGGGGCGGTAGATGCCGGTCAGGATCTTGACGAGCGTGGACTTGCCGGCGCCGTTTTCGCCGATCAGTGCCGTCACCTTGCCGGGATAGAGCGCGATGCTGACATTATCGAGCGCTTTGACGCCCGGAAAGATCTGTGAGATGCCGCGCATTTCCAGAATGGCGGGTACGTCATCGGCTTTTGCGTCCGGGACGGGGTGTTGAAGGGCAGGGGTCATCAGCAAGCTTACCACCATCGAAAGAGAAGCCCGGCGGTAGGGCCGCCGGGTGTCTGTTCATGATCTCTGAAAATCAGAAGACCTTGGAGAACTGGTCGATGTTCGAGGCATTGTAGACGAAGGGATCGGCCATGGCAGCTTCGCCGTTGTCGCCAACCTTGATCTTGCCCATGCGGCCGGCTTCGATTTCGCTGCCGGGCTTGCCGTCGGTATCACCCTTCACAAGGCGATAGGCGATCTGGGTTGCGGAGTAGCCGAGGTCGATCGGGTTCCAGATGGCGAATTCCTTCGTCGCACCGGACTTGATCGCACCGGCCATTTCGGACGGCAGGCCGAGACCGGTCACGTAGACCTTGCCGACCAGACCCTTGTCTTCGACGACCTTGGAGGCGGCCAGAACGCCGACCGTCGTCGGAGCGACGATGACCTTGACGTTCGGGTTGGATTTCAGCAGGCCTTCGGCTTCACGATAGGACTTGTCCGAGAGGTCGTCGCCGTAAACCGTGGTGACGAGGTTGAGGCCCGGGAAGTCCTTGAGCTGCTTCTTCATCTGGTCGATCCAGATGTTCTGGTTGGTCGAGGTCGTCGTCGCCGACAGGATGGCGAAGTCGCCCTTGCCGCCGTCCAGATGATCCTTGGCGAGCGTCAGGCACATCTTGCCGATCAGCTCGTTGGAAGACGGGTTGAGCTGCAGGATGCGGCCTTCCGGAGCAACGCCGGAGTCCCAGGAGATGACCTTGATGCCGCGCTGGGCAGCCTTCTTCAGAGCCGGAACGACGGCGTCCGGGTCGTTTGCCGAGATCGCGATGGCGTCGACGCCCTGCGCGATCAGCGAGTTGATGACTTCGATCTGGCCTTCGGCCGTCGTCGTCGTCGGGCCGGTGTAGATCACCTCCACGCCGCCGAGTTCCTTGGCTGCTTCCTGAGCACCCTTGTTGGCGGCGTCGAAGAAGCCGTTGCCGAGCGACTTCACGACGAGGCCGATCTTGATGTCCTTGGCGCTGGCGTTGCCGGCCATCATGGCGACGGCGAGCGCTACGCCGAGCGCAAGTGTCTTTGCAAGTTTCATGTCATGTCCTCCCACTAAGATTAGACTTCCACACCCCGGCGGCGCCTCATGCGACCGACGAGGAATCCTCCTTCACAACCTGGGCCACCGGGCTTGCGACAACGAGCCGGATGCCGGCATTCTCGATCATGCGCGCCGCTTCCTCCGAGATGCCGTCATCGGTGATGACCACAGAAACGCGGTCGAGCGGGCAAAGAATGAGGCTCGACCGGCGATTGAATTTGCTTGAATCGACCATGACGACAAGCTCGTCGGCCTGGTGCATCAGTTTCTGCTCGCTCTGGATGATGAGGGCGTCCGCCTCCATGATGCCGAGCGGGCCGACGCCCTGGGCGCCGATGAACATGCGCCGCGCATAGAAATTGCGGATCGCATCATTGTCGAAAGGCGACAGGATCAGGCTCTGCTCGCGATAGATCGCGCCGCCCGGCACCGTCACCGTGTTCTTGGAATGCTTCACCAGATGTTCGGCGATAGCAAAGGAATTGGTCATGACCTGCATGCGATGGCCGGCCATATAATGCACCATCTGGAAGGTCGTGGTGCCGCCATTGATGATGATGGCGTCGCCCGCTTCGCAGAGATCGACGGCTGCGCGCGCGATTGAGCGCTTTTTATCGATGTTGACGGATTCTGAAACCCTGAAGGGCCGCCCCGCGAGATTGCCGAGCTGCGGCGGGTGGACGGCCTCCGCGCCGCCACGCACGCGCCGGATCTTGCCCTGCACATGAAGAGCCGCAATGTCGCGCCTTATCGTCGCTTCAGAAGCATCCGTCAGTTCGGAAATGTCCTGAATCGTAACGACGGACTTTTCCTGAACGGCGCTTAAGATAATGCGATGGCGTTCGCGTTCGTGCATTGGGCTCCTCCTCTTGTCATATTTATTTCGTATCCGTTAAAGCCTGTCAATCAGAAACGATCATAAATTTTCATATTGCGATGCAACATAATCGATTTTGATCGTTTTCGATTGACAAGCGCCATTTCGATGCGCGATACCGTGAGCGAAAGGGCGCGCTCATCGCCGCGCCCCGCAAGCCTATATGGGAGGATGACATGGCGGCAAAGGTTCGACTTCTCGAGAACCGGTGGGATGATGCTTACGCGGCGGGCCTTGATGAGCCCGGCAAGCTCCTCTATCGCTCGAATCTGCTCGGCGCCGACAAGCGCATCACCAATTACGGTGGCGGCAATACCTCGGCCAAGGTCATGGAAACCGATCCGTTGACCGGCGGCAAAGTCAAGGTTCTCTGGGTCAAGGGTTCGGGCGGCGACGTCGGCACGATCAAGCTCGACGGTTTCGCAACGCTCTATCAGGACAAGCTGGAATCGCTGAAGGGCATCTACAAGGGTGTCGAGGACGAGGACCGCATGGTCGGCTTCCTGCCGCATTGCACCTTCAACCTGAACGGCCGCGCCGCCTCGATCGACACGCCGCTGCACGGTTTCGTGCCTTATACGCATGTCGATCACATGCATCCGGACGCGATCATCGCGATTGCCGCCTCCAAGAATTCCCGGGAATTGACCAGGCAGGTCTTCGGTGACGCGATCGGCTGGCTACCCTGGCGCCGCCCGGGCTTCCAGCTCGGCCTCGACCTCGAAGCCTTCGTCAAGGCGAACCCGAACGCCAAGGGTGTCGTCCTCGAGAGCCACGGTCTCTTCACCTGGGCTGACGATGCCAAGGCCTGCTACGAACTGACACTCGATATCATCAACAAGGCGATCGAATGGTTTGCCGGCCGGACGGAAGGCAAGACGATCTTCGGCGGTGCTGCCGTCGAAAGTCTGCCGGTCGCCGAGCGTCGCGCCATCGCTGCCCGGCTGATGCCGGAAATTCGTGGCCGCATCGGCAAGCAGGAGCGCAAGCTCGGTCATTTCGACGATCAGGACGCGGTGCTGGAATTCGTCAATTCCAGGAACCTGCGCCCGCTCGGCGCGCTCGGCACCAGCTGCCCGGACCATTTCCTGCGCACCAAGATCCGCCCGCTGATCGTCGATTTCGATCCGGCAAAGCCTGACGTCGATGCCATCATCGCCGGCCTCGACAAGGCGCTCGAAGATTATCGTGCCGATTACGCCCGCTATTACAATGCCTGCAAACATGACAATTCGCCGGCTATGCGTGACGCCAATCCGGTCATTTTCCTGGTGCCGGGCGTCGGCATGCTTTCCTTTGCCCGCGACAAGGCGACGGCCCGCATTGCCAGCGAATTCTACGTCAACGCCATCAACGTGATGCGTGGTTCCTCGACGGTCTCCGAATACCAGGGCCTGCCGGAGCAGGAAGCCTTCGATATTGAATACTGGCTGCTCGAAGAGGCCAAGCTGCAGCGCATGCCGAAGCCGAAGAGCCTGGCCGGCAAGGTCGCCTTCGTCACCGGCGGCGCCGGCGGCATCGGCCGCGCAACAGCCGCGCGTCTGGTCGGCGAGGGCGCCTGCGTGGTGCTTGCCGATATCGATCAGGCGGCACTGGAATCGACCGAAGCGGAATTCGTCAAGAAGTACGGCGCTGACGCTGTGCGCACGGTAAAGCTCGACGTCACCAAGGAAGATGCGGTCATCGCTTCCTTTGCCGAATCCTGCGTCGAATTCGGCGGTATCGACATTCTCGTCTCGAATGCCGGCATCGCTTCCTCGGCGCCGATCGAAGTGACCGAGCTTTCGATGTGGAACCGCAATATCGACATTCTCGCGACCGGCTATTTCCTGGTTTCTCGTGAAGCCTTCCGCCTGTTTCGCCGTCAGGCGCTCGGCGGCAATGTCGTCTTCATCGCGTCGAAGAACGGTCTTGCCGCTTCGCCCAACGCGGCTGCCTATTGCACCGCAAAGGCCGCCGAAATCCACCTTGCCCGTTGCCTTGCGCTCGAGGGCGCAGAAGCCGGTATCCGCGTCAATACGGTCAATCCGGATGCGGTGCTGCGCGGCTCGAAGATCTGGAGCGGCGAGTGGCGCGAACAGCGGGCGGCCTCCTCGAAGATCGAGGTGGACGAGCTCGAGGAACATTACCGCAAGCGCTCCATGCTGAAGCTCAACGTCTTCCCGGAAGACATTGCCGAAGCCGTCTACTTCCTGGCGTCCGATCTGTCTGCCAAGTCGACCGGCAACATCATCAATGTCGATGCGGGCAACGTTCAGAGCTTCACGCGCTGACAGCAAGCGGCGGGCTTTGCCCACCGCCATAAATCTCTGGGAGGAAGACATGGCTGAATTCAGGATTGCGCCGGATCTGGTCGCGACGGAAAACGACAGGCGCGCCGCCGCGCTGAAGGCTGACTACGAGGCGCTGGGCGCAACGCTCGCCCGCCGTGGCGTCGATATCGAGGCGATTACCCGCAAGGTCGCGGAATTCACCGTCGCGGTCCCCTCCTGGGGTGTCGGCACCGGCGGCACGCGCTTTGCCCGCTTCCCCGGCACGGGCGAGCCGCGCGGCATTTTCGACAAGCTCGACGATTGCGCCGTCATCAACCAGCTGACGCAGGCAACGCCGACCGTGTCCCTGCATATCCCCTGGGACAAGACCGATGTGAAGGAGCTGAAGGCGAAGGGCGACGCGCTCGGCCTCGGCTTCGACGCGATGAATTCCAACACCTTCTCGGACGCACCCGGCCAGAAGCTGACCTACAAATTCGGTTCGCTCAGCCACACGGATGCGGCGACCCGCCGGCAGGCAGTCGAGCATAATCTCGAATGCATCGAGATCGGCAAGGCGCTCGGCTCCAAGGCGCTGACCGTCTGGATCGGCGACGGTTCGAACTTCCCGGGCCAGAGCAATTTCACCAAGGCTTTCGAGCGCTATCTCGCCTCGATGGCCGATATCTACAAGGCGCTTCCCGACGACTGGCGGCTGTTCTCCGAGCACAAGATGTACGAGCCGGCCTTCTATTCGACGGTCGTACAGGATTGGGGCACGAACTATCTGATCGCCCAGACGCTTGGTCCGAAAGCCTATTGCCTCGTCGATCTCGGTCATCATGCGCCGAACACCAACATCGAGATGATCGTTGCCCGCCTGATCCAGTTCGGCAAGCTCGGCGGCTTCCATTTCAACGATTCGAAATATGGTGACGACGATCTCGATGCCGGCGCGATCGAGCCCTACCGGCTGTTCCTCGTCTTCAACGAGCTCGTGGACGCCGATCAGCGCGGTGTGAACGATTTTCACCCGGCCCACATGATCGACCAGTCGCACAATGTGACCGACCCGATCGAAAGCCTGATCAACAGCGCCAATGAGATTCGCCGCGCCTATGCGCAGGCCCTGATCGTCGACCGCAAGGCGCTCGACGGATACCAGCAGGACAATGACGCGCTGATGGCGTCGGAGACACTGAAGCGGGCCTACCGTGCCGATGTCGAGCCGATCCTGGCCGAGGCCCGCCGCCGCGCCGGCGGCGCGATCGACCCGGTCGCCACCTACCGTGCCAGCGGCTACCGCAAGAAGGTCGCCGCCGAACGCCCCGCCTCCGTTTCCGGCGGCGGCGGCATCATCTGATTGAAGGCAAGCCGCCAGTTACGGCTTCCACTGACCTGCAACCTGCCGGGTGGCAACGTTCAGCCGGTTCCAGACGTTGATATTGGCGATTGCGATGACGAGGGCCGCAAGGCTCTTGCCGTCGTAATGGCGGGTGCACTCGTCCCACACCTCGTCCGGCACCGGATCGGCGCGGTCGCCGAGACGGGTGACGGCCTCCGTCAGTGCCAGTGCCGCGCGTTCGGCATCGCTGTAATAGGGCGCGTCGCGCCAGCCGGCGACGGCAAAGAGCCGTTCGTCGGTCTCTCCGTGTTTGCGGGCGATGCGCCAATGCCCGTCAATGCAAACGCTGCAGCCATTGATCTGGCTGGCCCGAAGATAGACGATTTCCAGAAATCCCGGCGCAAGTCCGGCTGCGGCCGGCAGTTTGCCAAGTGCATTCAGTGCCTGCATGGCTTCCGGGATGACGAGGGCCGGATTTCCCATTCTCTCTTGCATGTTCGATCTCCTGATAACGTGGTCCGTTTGACGCGCAGCCCGCTGGTTGCTGGCTTTCGTTCGTCATGGCGTTGACGGATCGGGATGAGAGAATGTGACGAGGACGGGGAAAAGCTGAGAAGCAAACCGCGGCAGCTGCCCCTCGGGAGGCAAAGGGCTTGTTCGGACGCGCACCGCCGATTTCCATCATTCCCGTCGGGCGTGGACCTTATAGCGCAGGGCAACGGCGCCGTTGTCTTTCGTCTCTGCCGAGAGCAGCGAGAGCTGTGTTCTGCCGGCCAGTCCGCCCTCGAAGGTGACGACAGGCTGGCCGCCGCTGCCGTCCAGGGCCGGGGCGACAAGCAGATGGAATTCGTCGATCAGCCCCGCGGCAAAGAAGGCGCCGTTGATCGCCGCTCCGCCTTCGAGCAGCAGTTTGCGGATGCCGAGTTCCTTCCCCAGCACGTCGAGCGCTGCGGCCAGGTCGATCTCGGCAGATGGCGAGACGATGTAGGAGATGCCGTCGGCGGCAAGTTCCGCAAGATGCCGGTCCGGCACGCTATTGCCGAGGATGACGACGATATGGTCGCCATCGATGTCGGGCTGCGTGAAATGCAGCTTGCCCGACGTGTCGAGGGCTATCGCGTAGCTGCCGGCCTTGCGATCGGCAAAACGGTGCGGCCGTTCCACCGCCCCGGCAGATTGCGGCGGATGCGGCTCGCCTTTCGCCATTTCGGCCATCGTGACACGCCCGACGATCCAGGCATCGCCTTGGAGTTCCTCATGCGTCTTCTGATAGAGCGCCGTCCATTCCTTGCGGCCGCCATCAGGGCTTTCCGTCCACTTGCTCGGGTGCAGGCCACCGTCGAGCGACGACATCATCAGGCAGATGACTTCCGGTTTCATGGCACTTCCTTTCCGGCAGGCGCGGCAGGCAATCAGAACTTGATCGAAAGGTGGCCGCTGTCAGCAATGACAACGGTCGCGTCGGCATAATGTTCGATCTCGGGATATCCTCGCAGCGAATGTTTGTGGCCTGCCGCCGTGATCAGCATGACATCGGCGCCCGCTGCCGTCCCGGCCTTCACGCCGGCTTCGACGTCTTCAAAGACCAGGCATTCATGCGTCGCGAAGCCGAGTTTCTCCGCGCCGAGAATATAGCATTGCGGGTCGGGCTTGCCGATCGTCACGTCTTCCGCGGTCACGATCGCCTGCGGCAGAGGAAGCCCGGCGGCCTCGAGGCGCCGCTCCGCAAGGCGGCGCGGGGAGGAGGTGACGATCGTCCACCGGTTCGGCGGAAGCGAAGCCAGGAAATCGGCGGCACCCGGCAATGCCACGACGCCCTCGACGTCGCGGATTTCCTCTTCGGTGATCTCCGCTGCTTCCGCTTCGGCATCGACACCCGGAAGGTTCAGCCGGCGGATCGTGTCGATCCCGCGCGATCCATGCATGGTCGGCAGGAATTTCTCCACATCCAGCCCGTGTCGCGCAGCCCAGCGCCCCCAGACGCGTTCTGCCGACGCAGTCGAACTCAGGATCGTCCCGTCCATGTCGAACAGGAAGGCGGCATATTGTTTGGAACTGTCAAATCGGAGGGACATCGGGAAACACCATTGGGAGGGATAGGCGCGCCATCAGCCAATGAAAAACGCGGCAGGTCAAGTCGCCGGCAAAATTTCACCGGGCTTGATGTGATGCCTTTCCTGTCACATCGTCCCGCTTCCGTTCGTCATGGTCTTTGACGCAACAGGATGAGGAATGGGCAGATGGGCGAGAAAAGATGGCTGGCCGACGAATTCGAGGCGAACCGCGGGCATCTGCGGGCTGTCGCCTTCCGCATGCTCGGCTCCCGCTCGGAGGCGGAGGATGCGGTACAGGAGGCGTGGCTGCGCCTGACACGATCCGACAGGAACGATGTCGATAATCTCAGCGGCTGGCTGACGACGGTCGTGGCACGCATCTGCCTCGACATGCTGCGCTCGCGCAAGACGCGCCGCGAAGAGCCGCTCGACCTGCCGGCGCATGGCGCGATCGTCGATATCGCCAGCAATCCGGAACGGGAAGCGGCCTTTGCCGATTCGGTCGGCCTTGCGCTGCTCGTCGTCCTGCAAACACTTTCGCCGGCCGAACGCGTCGCCTTCGTGCTGCATGACATGTTCGATCTGCCCTTTGAAGAGATTGCCACGGTCATCGGGCGAAGTGCCGCCGCCGCCCGCCAGCTTGCCAGCCGGGCTCGCCGCAGGGTGCAGGGGCAGCCGGAAACCCCGGACGTCGATCTCGCGCGCAAGCGGAGCATCGCCGAAGCCTTCCTCACCGCCTCCCGCAACGGCGATATCGAGGGGCTGATCGCAGTCCTTGCGCCGGACGCCGTGTTCCGTCCGGATGCAGCCGCCACTCGTCTCGGCAACGTCGTTCCGCTTCGCGGCGCCGCTGCCGTCGCCGAAAGCTTCAAGGGACGGGCGACGTCGGCACGAGTGGCGCTTGTTGACGACGAAGTGGGCCTTGTTGTCTTCATCGAGGGCCAGTTGCGCGTTGTGCTGATGCTGAGCTTCGAGGGCGACCAGATATCGACGGTCGATGCGATCGCCGATCCGGACCATCTGCGCGACATGGCCTGGTCGATCTTCGAAGGCTGAGGGATTTCGATCGGCTCTCCTTTCCAGACAGGCGACCTCCGGCGGGTCGCCTGACCCCATGAAAAAATCGCTAATGTCAAGCAGATCGTCCGCTTTCTTGACTTCTGTCAAGGCGAGGGCCGTCGAATACGGCTACTTATTCGGCGCGGACCGGAGACAGATTCTCCAGCTCGCAGATTTCAAGCCTTTCTGGGCTCCGCCCAACGAGATTTTCGCTGTTCTGTGATTGTGCTTCGGAGAAACGTAGTGCCCATACGAGAGGCCTTCCTGGCATGCTGTCTTTTCTTCCTGGGCGCAAGTCTTGCCTCTGCCCAGGAAGCCAGACCCTATCCGGCCGATATGGCGGAGCGCGTCCAAGCCTGCACGCCCTGCCATGGCGTTGAAGGGAAGGGCACGAACGACCCTTATTTCCCGCGGCTTGCGGGCAAGCCGGCCGGATATCTCTACAACCAGCTGGAAGCCTTCAAATCCGGCCGGCGCAAATATCCGCCGATGAACTATCTGCTCGCCTATTTGACCGATGATTATCTGCGACAGTTTGCGGAATATTTTGGCGACCAGCGTCCGGCCCTGCCTGAGCAATCTCCGCCTGACGTCAGCCAGGCGGTCCTCGATCATGGCCACGCGCTTGTCACGCAGGGCGACCTCGACCGTTCGATTCCGGCCTGCGTGAGCTGTCACGGCGGCGCGCTGACCGGACAGGCGCCCGGAATTCCCGGCCTGCTCGGATTACGGGCGAGCTATATCAGCGCGCAGCTCGGCGGATGGCGCTACGGCACGCGCACGGCGATCGCACCGGACTGCATGCAGCTCGTGGCCGGGCACCTGACCGAAGACGACGTGCGTGCCGTCGCCGCCTATCTCGCCAATCAGCCCGAGCCGGCAGATCCCGCGCCGTCTCCTGCGGGATCCTATTCCCTGCCTTTCGCATGCGGCAGCCAGCCGGAGGGCAACAAGCCATGAGCGCATATATGAGAGTTCTGTCTGCCCTCGCCCTGTCGTCGATCGTGGCACTCACGGCAGCTCTGTCGCCGGTTGCGGCGCAGTCCCCGCAGCAGGCTCCCTCCGACGTGGTCAAAAAGGGGGAATATCTCGCGCGCGCCGGAGACTGCGTGGCCTGCCATACGGCGCCCGAAGGCAAGCTCTTCGCGGGTGGCCGCGCCATGCCGACACCGTTCGGCACGCTTTATACGTCAAACATCACGCCGGATGAAACCGGCATCGGCAGATGGTCCGCCGACGACTTCTATAATACGATGCATCATGGCCGCTACCCGGATGGAGGCCTGCTTTATCCGGCCATGCCGTTTGCCTCCTATACCAAGGTCACGCGCGAGGACAGCGACGCGATCTTCGCCTATCTGAAGACGATCGCGCCCGTGCGTCAGCCGAACCGCGCGCATGAACTCGACTTCCCCTACAACAACCGCTCCCTCATTCTCGGGTGGAGGACGCTCTTCTTCAAGGAGGGCGAGTTCAAGCCGGATCCCAAGCAATCCGACGAATGGAACCGGGGCGCCTATCTGGTCGAAGGTCTCGGACATTGCGGCATGTGCCACACGCCGATCAATGCGCTCGGCGGAAGCCGTGAATCGGAAGCTTTCCAGGGCGGGCTGATCCCGATGCAGGACTGGTATGCGCCGTCGCTGACCTCCAACAAGGAGGCCGGGCTGGGCGAATGGTCGATCGAGGAGATTTCCGATCTCCTGCAAAAGGGCATTTCGACGCGTGGCGCTGTCTACGGCCCGATGGCGGAAGTGGTCTTCAACAGCCTCCAGTACATGACGGACGAGGATATCCGCGCCATGGCGGTCTACCTCAAAAGCATCGCGCAGGATGAGCCGACGCCGCCTCGATCATCTGTCCGGACCGAGGAGGCGAGCCTTCTCATCAGTCTCGGCAAGTCCGTCTATGACAAGCAGTGCGCCAGTTGCCACGGCGCCCAGGGCGAAGGCCGGCCGCCGCATTATCCGCCGCTCGCCGGAAACCAGTCGATCCAGATGGAATCGGCCGTCAATGGCATCCGCATGGTGCTGAACGGCGGCTATCCGCCGGCGACGGAAAAGAACCCCATGCCGCACGGCATGCCGCCCTTTGCCGTGACGCTGTCCGATGACGAGGTCGCCGCGGTGGTGTCCTACATCAGGACGGCCTGGGGCAATCGCGGCACGCCGGTCAGTGCGGCCGAGGCAAACAAACTCCGTTCCGCTCCACTCCAATGAGGACGTCATGATCAATTCGGAAGATCCTGCAGGCGCTCCTGACGATGCTCTCGTCGAACAGATCGTCGCCGAAGGGCCGCGTGGTGCCGTCGTCGTCGCGGGTATCGCGACCGCGATCGTCGTTCTCATGTGGATCCTTTTTTATCTGCTTGTCTTCGTGCCCAGGAGCGGTTGATGACCGATATGCATAATCAGGCAGTGGCAGTTTCCGAGCGCGTCGAACGGCGCTGGGCGACCGTTGCAGTCCTCATCATCGTGTTTCTGGCGGGAATGGCGGCTTATGCCGGTGTTCACAACGCGACGATGCCGCAGACGACCGTCGAGACGATCGACCCGACCACGATCCATCTCGCGGGCGAATTCGTCGAATCCAATCTCGGCAGCGCAATCGAATCCGATGGCTCGGTAACGGTACGGGCGATCGGCCAGCAATATTCCTTCTCGCCGCCCTGCATCGTGGTTCCTGCGGAAACGCCGGTCACATTCCGCGCAACCAGCGCAGACGTGGTGCACGGGTTCCTCATCCAGGGCACGAACATCAACACGATGCTGGTGCCGGGCTACGTCTCGGTCCAGAAAGCGAGTTTCGCAGCACCGGGGGACCACCTGATGCCTTGCCAGGAGTTCTGCAGTGTCGGCCATGAAGGCATGTGGGCAAGGGTGAAGGTCGTGGACAAGCAACAGTTCCTCTCGGAAATGGCGGACAAGAGGAGGCTTTCCTGTGCTCCATAATCGCAGACTGATCCTCGCGCATTTCTGGCTGGCCTTTGCGGTATTCGGCGTCGCACTGCTGCTCGGCGCCTGGCAGATGTATGTGCGCAGCCCCCTGTCGCCCTGGGTCAACAATCCGGAATGGTATTACCGCTCGCTGACGGCGCACGGCACCGTCATGGGCTATGTGTTCCCGACCCTTGTGGCAATGGCCTTCGGCTATGCGATCAGCGAGTCCTCCCTGAAGCAGCATCTGATCGGCGTGCGCTGGGCGTGGGCCGGATTCTGGCTGATCGCCGTCGGTTCGGTCATCGCGATGATCCCGGTGGCCCTGGGCATGGCTTCTGTTCTCTACACCTTCTACCCGCCGCTGATCGGAAGTCCCTTCTACTATATCGGCGTCGTGATGGTCGTCGTCGGTTCCTGGATCTGGGTGGCGCTGATGTCCGTCAATCTCGCGGCCTGGAAAAAGGTCAATCCCGGTGTTCCGGTGCCGCTGCCGATGTTTGCCAATGTCGCCGGATCGTATCTCTGGGGCTGGACTGCGGTCGGGGCAGCACTCGAGCTTCTGCTGCAGATCATTCCGGTGGCGCTCGGCTTCAAGTCAACGATCGATGCGGGTCTTGCCCGCGTGTTCTTCTCGTGGACATTGCATGCCATCGTCTACTTCTGGCTGATGCCGACCTATATCGCTTACTATACGATTGTCCCGCGTTCGATCGGCGGGCGAATCTACAGCGATACGATGGCGCGGATCTCCTTCATTCTGTTCCTGGTCGTCGCAATGCCGATCGGCATCCACCACGCCTTTGCCGATCCGCAGGTGGGCGCAGGCTTCAAGTTCATCCATTCCGCCTTTACGGCCCTCGTCGCACTGCCGACGCTGCTTACGGTTTTCACTATCTGTGCGTCGGTGGAGATCGCCGCCCGCGCGCGGGGCGGCCGGGGCATATTCGGCTGGCTGAAGGTGCTGCCCTGGCGCAATCCGATCATGCTGGCGGTGACGTTCTCCTTCATCATGCTCGGCTTCGGCGGTGCGGGCGGCCTCATCAACATGAGCTACCAGCTCGACGCGTCGATCCACAATACGCAGTGGATCACCGGGCACTTTCATCTCATCTTCGGCGGCGCGATCGTCATCATGTATTTTGCGATCGCCTACGATCTCTGGCCCCATCTGACCGGTCGCCCGATCGCAAGCCTCCGGCTCGTCAGGCTGCAGCTCTGGCTGTGGTTCATCGGAATGATCGTGACGACATTCCCGTGGCACTATGTCGGCATCCTTGGCATGCCGCGCCGAATGTCGTTCTTCGACTATACGGATCCGGCGCTTGCCAACGAGGCTTTGTCCGTCGTGTTCTCGGCATTCGGCGGGTTCATTCTGGTTGCGGCCGGCATTCTCTTCATCGCCATTCTGGTCCGTACGCAGCTTGCAGAGCCGCAACAGGCCGAGGAATATCGTTTCGCGGTTGCTGTTCATCCGCCGACCCGGGTGCCTGCGGCACTCAACAGCTATGGGCTGTGGATCGCGCTCATGATCGGGCTGACCATCACGAATTACGGATATCCAATTCTTCAGCTTGCCGTCCGTGACGACACGTCCGTGCCTGCAGTCTATGTCGGAGAACGGTGATGGCCGGGGAAAAACTGATCAGCTTCCGCAATCGCTGGACAGTCGTGAGCGTCAGCCTCACGGCCGGGATCTTCATCGTCGCGGCAGGTCTGGGTTTCGTGCTGCTGCCGCGCCTGGAAGCAGGAGAGCAGGTGGCCGGCATTTGGGATTCCATCTGCAAGGCCGCCGGATTGCCGCGACCGGGAGCGCCTTCCGAAACGGTCAAGCCCGATTACAGGACGTCCCTGGTCAAGGTCGCGACGGCGGTGCCGAGAAAGCGGGACGAGGAGGCGATCGGGCGAGGCGCGACCCTGGCCCAGCAATGCGCGATCTGTCATGGCCCGACGGGCGTCAGCCGCGCCGACTCTCCCAATCTTGCCGGTCAGTATGCAAGCGTCATCTACAAGCAGCTTCGTGACTTCAAGGACGGTGTGCGCGTCAACACGGTCATGAGCCCGTTTGCCGTGAAGCTGACCGAGCAGGAGATGCAGGACCTGGCCGCATATTATTCCTACCTGCCGCGACTGCCGGGTTTCCATCCGCCCGGCGGCAATCCCGTTCCGCGGATCGTCGCCAGCGGCGCGCCGACACGCGGCATCGCGCCTTGCGGTTCCTGCCACGGGAGCATCGAGAACAAGCTCGGCAGCCCCTGGCTGGAAGGCCAGTCGGAATTGTACCTGAAGACGCAGCTTCTGGCCTTCGTATCCGGTTCGCGCCAGAACGATATCAGCAGCCAGATGCGCAATGTCGCCCGCGCCATGACGCCGGAGGAAATCGACGCGGCGGCGAAATATTACGCGAACAAGGAGCCGCCTTATCTGGCAGGCGAATAAGCCGGTAGCGCGGGGCGCCAGGGCCGATCTCGAGAAGATGGCGGCGCTTCGCCCCCTTTAGGCAGAGCTCAGTGGCCGCGCCAGCCCATCAGCTTTTCGATGCGTTCGGCAGAACTGCGCACATGCGCGGTATAGTGGCTTTCGTCCGAAAAGGCCTTCTGCTCCGGGAGAACGATGGAAATGGTGGCAACACACTGGCCGTCGCGATCGCAGATTGGTGAGGCGATGCAGGCGACCGCATAGTCGGATTCGCCAGCCTGGATCGACAGGCGCGATTCGAAGGCTTTACCCGCCGCTTCAGACAGGGTTGCCGCGTCGATTTCGGCGCGCCCCGTCGGCGACGAGCGGGCGCAACGCTTGAAGAGTTCGATGCGCTCCTCTTCCGGCAGATGGCCGACGAGAAGACGGCCGGATGCCGTCCAGTTGAGCGGTACGCGTGTGCCAACGCGCGAGGCGACCTGAAAATGGCTCGGACCGTCCGCCATGGCGAGAACCAGCATGTAGTCGCCGTCGCGGCCGCACACCTGCACGGTCTCCCCGGCCTGACGGCAAAGGTCATGCATTTCATGCGTGGCAACGCTCATGAAATCGAGCGAACGGGCATAGGCAAGGCCGTAGTGGTAGAGCCGCGAGCCGAGCCAGATCGAACCGTCGGACTGGCGTGTCAGCATGTTCTTTTCGACAAGATCGTCAACGATGACATAGACCGTCGAAAGCGGTGCCTTCACCGCCTTGGCAATGGCATAGACGCCCGCCGGCGATCCCGTTTCATAGAGGTGGTCGATCACCTGCAGCGCGCGGTCGATGCCGCTGACGCGCGCGCGGCGCGCACCCTTGGCGCCGTTCTCTTCAGCCTGGCTTTCGTCTTCGGGATAGACTGCGGGGGATGTTTTGCCGTCCAATTCAACGCACCTCTGATATCACGCGAACTTGTTACATTACTATGGCATAGCGGCTCGCGAAGCAAATCCCAAAATCTTTGGAGACAAAAACCGCCGTCCGATGCGCGATCGCTCGCCGGCGCAATACGTCCCGAGCTTATGCCGGAACAACCAGCCGCAGCGCGAGTTTTGTTTCATCAGAGCAGGTACCGGCTGATCGGATGCAGGCTATGTCTCCGGCCAGGCATGGCGGTCAGCGGCGGCAAGCTGGCGCCCCCTCTGCGGCCTGCCGAAGCCACCGCCGGTGGGCGTCGTCATGATGACGGCGTCGCCGGCGGCGAGCGTCGACTGACCGCGGCCGGCAGAACCGTTCGGATTGTCAGGGTTGCCATCGGACAGGTCCGTCTTGACGGGAGCGACAAGCGTGAACCGGTATCGCCATATCGCAAGGGCTGCCGCTTGCTAGCGGCAGCCCGTCTGGGGCAGGGCTTAACCCCAGTGCCGATCGGGCCTTGTTGAGGCCAGCGGTCAGATCAGCCGAAGCAGGGCATCGCCGGCAGATTGGCGCGGCTGGCAAAGGACCCGATCATATCGCTCACCGTGGAGGAACGCGGCTCGCGTTTACGTGCGGCCGTCTCAAGGAGCTGCTTGAAATCGTCAAGCTTCACGCCATCGGCGCGCAGCACCATGGCGATCAGCGGGTCGCGAAGGGCTTCGGAAATGGTCAAGTCTTCTCTGGTCTTTCTCATGGTGCAGTCCTCCTTTCGTGGGCGGTCGCCCGTGTTCCACTCCCGCTGCCAAACGCTCCTGGCATTGACTTCTGCAGAGAGTGGTGTTACCGGTAAGTAACAATAGACTTGTTACCGATCGGTCACATCGATGTCAAGGACTTCGTCCGCGAAAAAAGCAGAATCATTGAACGAAATCTCCGCAGTTGTTTCAGACGATCGAATCCCTCCGCGGGAGCGGATCGTTTCGACCGCTTCGGAGCTTTTCCGCGAGCGGGGCATTCGCGGCATCGGCGTCGATGCCATTGCGGATGCGGCGGCCACCAACAAGATGACCCTCTACAGGCATTTCGGCTCCAAGGACGAGCTGGTCTGCGAAACACTGCGCCGCGCTTCCGAAAAGGCCGAGAGCATATGGCGCGATCTCGAGGCAGCCCATCCCGGCGATGCCCGCGGCCAGCTGCTTGCCTGGGTCGAGAACCGGGCGCACTGTCTGAACGGCGAGCCCGCAGGTTGCGATCTCGCCAATGCCGCAATCGAACTGAAGGGCGAAGGCCATCCGGCACACGAGTTGATCGAGCGCCACAAGGCGATGCAGCGCAACCGCCTCGCGGCGCTGTGCGTGGCAGCCGGCGCGCGCGAGCCGGAACTTCTGGCCGATACGCTGACGCTGTTGCTCGAAGGCGCGCGCGTCACCCGCCAAGCCATGGCGGATGGCGGCTGTTCCTGTCATTTCGAAAAGGCCTGCAACGTGGCGATCTCCGCCTTCGGCTGAGATCGACGCGGCGGGGGAACCTTGTGGTTGCCAGGCCGTTTTTCTGCTGATCTGGAAGCAATCTGGAGGCAGAGATGAACTACACTTATCTCCGGCGCCTATATGCCAGACGTGCCGAGCTTGAAGCCAAGCTCGAACTGTACGACGCGCGTTATTGCTTCGGCGAGGAAGAAGTGGATGACGGTACGGAAAACGAGCTGAAACAGCGCATCGAGGAAATCTCCGAGGAGATTGCCGCGCTGGAGCATTCCCCCCGCTAATCCTTGCCGGCGCTCAGGATGGAAATCGTCCGTTCGTCGAATTTTCCGTCGTAAAAGCGATCGATCGCCTTGTGAAAGGGCGAGCCGTGATCGCTGACCGCGGCAAACAATGTCATGGACGAACGCAGCTTCAGGTCATCCGGGGAGCCCATGATATCGTGAGCGCTTCGACCGTTGACGGAGAGGACTGCCTCGACACAGCGCAAAAGACGGCTGCCGAGGATCGGATCACCGAGATAGGCTGAGGCCTCCTCCGCGGAGCGAATGGCATATTTCTCCGCCATGGAAGACGTTCCGAGACCGGCGATCTGGGGGAAGATGAACCACATCCAGTGAGAGCGCTTGCGACCGGCTCGCAACTCCGCAAGAGCCTGTTCGTAGATGCCGTTCTGCGCGTCGATGAAGCGGTGGAGGTCGTAATCTATGTCACCGGTCATGGCTCTTTCCCTTTTCTATGCTTCTCATGCACGTCAGACGAAAGATTTCCATGCCCGGCGAAAATCGCTGTGGCTCTTAGCAGACCTTGTCTGCGTAGGGGCTCGTTTCACGGCAATGGCCGTAGCGCTGGTGGTGCGGTACCAGACTATCACCCGGAGGTGTCGGCTCTTCAATAGCCGAGGTCGTCATCGGATCGGTCGTCGATGTCTGTGCCGAAGGTGCTGTGAAGCCGACAAAGCTCAGCAGTACGAGGGCACCCACGACGACGACCCGCTCCAGGACCGACAGCTTCTGTGCGCTGACGTGGTCGGCGTAGTCGCGTTCAGCTTCGCCGGAACTCACGTCCTCCTTCACATGCTGGTGCACCATATCCTGGTGACCGGAGGTCCAAGTTTCAGATTGTGTCATTTCAAGTCTCCTGCAATGCACCGGGATGCGGCTTGGGAAGGCAAGCTTGTGGCGCGCCTGTCCGCTCCCCGCGTGCAGCACCGCATGTGTGTCTTAACTGCGGTAAATTGAAGGGTGCTAAATCAAACTCAGTGTTCACAATATCGTACCAATCATTGTGAAAAGCCGTGCAAGGGCTGGTCCTGCGAAACGATAGGCGGTAAATCCTGTGTGATATCCACAGGACTCTCCCCATGCCCCTTACTTTCGGTGCGATGTCCATCGCTCAGCTTTCCCTGCTCATCCAGAGCGGCAAGGCCGATCCGGTCGACGTTGCGGAGGCGATCTTCGACGGAATCGATCGATATGCCGACAAGGCCGTCTTCACCGTGTTGCTGCGCGAACGGGCGATGCGGGAGGCGCATGCGTCTTCAAAGCGCGTTCGTGACGGTCGTTCGCTCGGTGCTCTCGATGGCATTCCGATTGCGTGGAAGGACCTTTTCGACGTCAAGGGTCTTGCCACAACGGCCGGATCGGTGGTTCTGGCCGACAATGCGCCGGCAAGTCGGGACGCCGCCATCGTCACGACGCTGCAGAATGCCGGCATGGTGGCGGTCGGCCGCACCAATATGAGCGAGTTTGCTTTCTCCGGCCTCGGCATCAATCCCCACTACGGCACGCCTGAAAATCCCCACAGCAAGGACGAACCGCGTATTCCCGGCGGCTCGTCGTCCGGCGCGGGCGTGGCGGTCGCCGCCGGCCTGGTGCCGGTCGCCATGGGCACGGATACCGGCGGCTCGGTGCGTATTCCAGCCGCCCTGAACGGTATCGTCGGCTACAAGGCGACCCGCGGCCGCTACGCCATGGAAGGCGTCTATCCGCTGGCGACGAGCCTCGATTCGCTGGGCCCTCTCTGCCGCTCGGTGCAGGACGCCGTCTGGATCGATGCCGCCATGCGCGGTTTGACGATGCCGACCGTCGCCCGGCGACCGTTGCAGGACGTCGAGATCGTCATTCCCCGGAATGTCGTCTTTGACGGTCTGGGTTCGGGTGTTGCGGACGCCTTCGAAAGCGGTATTTCGCGGCTGCGCGCCGCTGGCGCGCATATCAGCCCGATCGAAATCCCGGCCTTTGACGAGATCCTGTCGTTGATGGCGAAACATGGTGCGCTCGTCACTGCCGAGGCCTTTGCTCTTCACCGCGAGCGGCTGGCGGGGCCGGAAGCTGCGCGCATGGACCACCGCGTCGTCATGCGCACTCGACTTGGCGAGAAGACGAGCATGGCCGACTATATCGCCATTCTTGCCGCGCGTGCCCGGCTGGTCGCCGATACGGAGCGGCTGGTCGGCAGCCGCCTGGTCGCCTTCCCCTCGGTCGCCCATGTCGCACCGCCGATTGCTGCTCTGGAGCGGGACGACGAACTGTTCGTTGCCACCAATGGCAAGACCCTGCGCAACACCGCGCTCGGCAATTTCCTGGACTGGTGCGGCGTTTCCATTCCCTGCGGCACGGGCGAGGCGCACATGCCGGTCGGTTTCCTGTTGTCGGCCCCGGCAAACCGGGACGAGGCGCTGCTCGCTGTCTCGCTGGCAGCGGAAACTGTCATTCGCGGCGAACGGATCTAGGCCGTTGCGGGCTTGATGCCGCGCACCATTCTTGCCAATCTCCTCCTGAGGAAATGGGAGGAGTTGAATGATGCAGGTTTTGCAGAACGGCCGATTTGCGGTTTCCACATGGTCGCTTCACCGGATGCTGGGGCCAACCTACCCCCATAGTCCCGATCCGCAGAAAAGTGCTGCGCGCCAGGAGCCTTACGGGCCAGGCACCGTGAACCTCCTTGATGTACCCGCTATGCTGGCCGAGCGTGGGCTTGGCCGGCTTGAGGTCTGCTCCTTCCACCTGCCGAGCCTCGATGTTTCCTATCTCGCCGAATTCCGCGATGCGCTGAAAGCCTCGAACATCCTTTTCCAGACGCTCCTCGTCGAGGATGGCGATCCCAGCAATCCCGAGACGGCGGAGCGTGATATCGGCTGGATTGCCGGCTGGATCGATATCGCAAAAGCTCTCGGTGCCGAGCGTATCCGCGTCATCGCCGGCAAGCAGGCGCCGAATGGGGAAAATCTCGAGCGTTCCGCAAAACATTTGAAATGGCTGGCCCGGCAGGCGGAGGGAAGCGGCGTGCGCGTCGTCACCGAAAACTGGTTTGCGCTTCTGCCCTCACCGAAGGAAATGAATTGGCTGCTCGATGAACTCGACGGCAAGATCGGGCTGAACGGCGACCTGGGGAACTGGGCGGCGCCGGCGAAGTATGAAGGGCTCGCCAATATCATGCGCCGTGCCGAAATCTGCCATGCCAAGGCCGATTACAATGCCTCCGGACTTGATGCCGAAGATTACCGCCATTGCCTGGAAATGTGCGAAGAGGCTGGTTATGCCGGTCCCTACACGCTGATCTACGACTCGCCGTTCCTTGCCGATGAATGGGACGGTATCCTGCTGCAGAAGCGCTTCATCGAGGAGTTCCTGCAGGGGGCGCCGGCCCGCCGCACGGCCTAGGCGCGCTCCAGGCTGCTTTTCTGCCGTTTGCGCCAGTCCTTGGGTGTCTCGCCTGCATGTTTGAGAAAGAAGCGTGAGAAATAGGCCGGGTCGGCAAAGCCCAGCCGGTAGCTGATCTCCTGGACGCTCGCCAGCGTGAAGACCAGTTCCCGCTTGGCCTCGTCGACGAGCTTGCCGGCGATCAGGTCGTGGGCGGTCCTTCCCGTCATCGAGCGGACGATGCGGTTGAGATGGGTCGGCGAAACGCCGATTTCCCTGGCGTAGAACGAAGCGGGTCTGTGCGAACGGAAATGTCGCTGGATAAGGCCGGTCAGCTGCTCCATCCGCTGTTCGTTCTCATCGGCGGGAGACTGGCTGATATCCTCCTGGTAGGAGATTCTCGCCGTCAGACGCAGCGCCAGCGCGACATAGGAGGCGAGAAGCTCGCTGCGACCGCTGCGGTTGCTCCGATATTCTTCGCCGAGCCGCTTGAGGCTCTGCATGAGATAGGCGGCGTCGGGATCATCTGGATCGAGCGCCGTCAGGTGAGGGGCTGCAAGCCACTCGCCGAGCCGGCTGCGGTCGCTGGGAAGGTGGCTGAGATTGGCGCTCAGCATGGTGATGACGATACCGTCGATATCTCGCGAGAAACGAAAGCCGTGGTCGAGCCCCGGAGGAACGGTGACGACCGCCGGCGGCTGGATGGCATGGCTCCGATCACCGAAAATGGCATCGCCTGCGCCGGCATCGATGTACAATATCTGAAAGAAACTCGCGTGCCGATGCAGCTTGATCTCCCAATGATGCAGGCTGCTGCGCGAGGGAATTGTCTCGCAGTGCAGCCAGAAATCGGGCTCCTTGCCCGATGTTTCGCCGTAGAGCTCATAGGTCGGTACGTATCGCGTCATGGGCTTCCTCCCGTTCCCATGTTCGATTTGTGCAATTTTTCGGTCGGAAAGTCCATTGTCGCCCCGCGGCCGGCGGTTCAAAATTTGGCAAAAGGCAAATTGCAGGGAGGAAGCAATTGCGCACGCAAATCGCCATCATCGGCTCGGGACCCTCGGGTCTGCTGCTCGGTCAGTTGCTGAGCGGCGCCGGTATCGACAATGTCATCCTCGATCGCGTGGGCAAGGACTATATTCTCGGGCGCGTACGCGCCGGTGTTCTGGAAGAGGGCACGGTCGGCCTCCTGGACGAGGCGAAGTCGGCCGAGCGCCTGCATGCGGAAGGCCTGCCGCATGACGGTTTTTCACTGGCCTTCGACGGACGCGATCACCGCATCGACCTCCACGGCCTGACCGGCGGCAAGCGGGTGACGGTCTACGGGCAGACGGAAGTGACGCGTGACCTGATGGCCGAGCGGGAGGCAAGTGGCGCGCTGACGATCTACGACGCCGCCAATGTGACGCCGCACGATTTTGATGGCAGCGCGCCCTATGTGACCTACGAGAAGGACGGCGCCACCCACCGCATCGATTGCGATTACATCGCCGGCTGTGACGGCTTCCACGGCGCAAGCCGCAAGGCGGTCCCGGAAACGGCGATCAGAACCTTCGAGAAGCTCTATCCCTTTGGCTGGCTTGGCCTGCTTGCCGATGTCGCGCCGGTCAATCACGAGCTTATCTATGCCAATCACCCCCGCGGTTTTGCGCTCTGTTCCATGCGCTCGGAAACCCGAAGCCGTTATTACATCCAGTGTTCGCTCGGCGAGAAGGTCGAGGACTGGAGTGACGATCGCTTCTGGGACGAGCTCCGCCGCCGCCTGCCGGCCCATCACGCCGAAGCGCTGAAGACTGCGCCGTCCTTCGAGAAATCAATCGCGCCGCTGCGTTCCTTCGTCGCCGAGCCCATGCGCTTCGGCCGCCTGTTCCTGGTTGGCGATGCCGCCCATATCGTGCCGCCAACCGGCGCCAAGGGGCTGAACCTTGCTGCGAGCGACGTCCACTATCTGTTCGAGGGCTTGCGGGAATTCTACCGGGAGCGCTCCGGCGCCGGCGTCGACGCCTATTCGCAGAAGGCTCTCGCCCGCGTCTGGAAGGCGGTGCGCTTTTCCTGGTGGATGACGACGATGATGCACCGTTTCCCGGATACCGGCGATTTCGACCAGAAGATCCAGGAAGCCGAACTCGACTATCTCACCCATTCCCGCGCCGCCTCGACGGCGCTTGCGGAAAACTATGTCGGATTGCCGTTCTGACGGGATGATTTAAGACCGGTGTAATGCCATGGAGGGCTGCACCTTTGACAAAGGGAGGAATTGTCACAATGAAAAAGCTGCTAATCGCCGCCGTCGCGGCCATGGTCCTTGGCGGGACTGCCTATGCCGACACGATCAAGGTCGGCGTGATCGGGCCGTTCTCCGGTCCGTTTGCCCTGCAGGGCAAGAATTTCAAGGCCGGTATCGACGCCTATATGGCGCTGAACGGCAACAAGGTCGGCGATGATACGGTCGAGGTCGTCTATCGCGACGTGCCGCAGGCCGACCCGGCCCAGTCCAAGGCGCTGGCGCAGGAACTGATCGTCAAGGAAAAGGTGCAGTATCTCGCCGGCTTCTATTTCACGCCTGACGCCATGGCGGTGACGCCGATCCTCAAGCAGGGCAATGTGCCGATGGTGATCATGAACGCCGCGACCTCGGCGATCGTCACCAAGAGCCCGCTCGTCGTGCGCACATCCTTCACCACCTGGCAGACCTCGACCCCGATCGCCAAGGTCGCCTTTGATTCCGGTGTGAAGAAGGTGATCTCGGTCGTCAGCGACTACGGTCCGGGCATCGATGCCGAAAACGCCTTCAAGGCCGGTTTCGAAAAGGCGGGCGGCCAGGTGGTCGAGGCGATCCGCATGCCCCTTGCCACCAACGACTTCAGCCCGATCATGCAGCGCATCAAGGATTCCGGCGCGCAGGGCGTCTTCGCCTTCCTGCCGTCCGGCCCGACGACGCTCGGCTTCGTAAAGGCTTACAATGAAAACGGCCTGAAGGCCGCCGGTATCAAGTTCTTTGCGCCTGGCGACCTGACGCAGGAATCCGACCTGCCGGCGCTTGGCGATGCCGCTCTCGGCATCCAGACGACCTTCCACTATGCGGTGTCGCATGACTCGCCGGAAAACAAGGCTTTCGTCGATGCGGCTACCAAGGTGATCGGTAACAAGGCCGAACTCTCCTTCCCGGCTGTCAGCGCCTATGACGGCATGTATGTCATCTACAAGATGATCGAAGCGACTGGCGGCAAGCAGGATGCGCAGAAGGCCGTTGATGCGGTGAAGGGCCTCTCATGGGTCAGCCCGCGCGGCCCGGTTTCCATCGATCCGGAAAGTCGTCACATCACGCAGAACATCTATCTGCGCGAAGTCGCCAAGGCTGACGATGGGACCTACATCAACAAGGAAGTCCAGACCTTTGAGAAGCAGGGCGATCCGGGCCTCGCTGCCGCGAAGTAAGGTCACCGACGTCGAAAAAGACATGCGACGGGCCTGGCGGAGATTTTCCGCCGGCTTCGGGCCGGGTTCGTCGCATCAAAGCAGGGTAGTTCCATGCAGACAGTCTTCAGCATAGCCGTGGATGCGCTTGCCTATGGCATGGTGCTCTTCGTCATATCGATAGGTCTCTCGGTGACGATGGGCTTGATGCGCGTCGTTAACCTGGCGCATGGCGCCTTCGCGATGATCGGCGGTTATGTGGCCTCCTACGTCGCTCGCGATCTTGGGCTTGGCTATGCGGTCGCGATCATTGCTGCGGTGGCGGTAACCATCATCATTGCCATTCCGATCGAGCGCTTCCTCTATCGGCGCATCTATGGCGCTCCGGAGCTGACGCAGGTACTGATGACGATCGGCATCACCTTCTGCGTCATTGGCATCGCCAATTATCTGATGGGGCCGACGCTGAAGACCATTCCACTTGCCGAGACGCTGCAGGGGTCGGCCGATCTTGGCTTCCGCACCATTCCTGTCCACCGGCTCTTTGCCATCATCTGCGGTCTCGCCGTCGCTCTCGGCCTCTGGTTCGTGATCGAGAGGACGAGTTTTGGCGTGAAGCTGCGCGCCTCGGTCGATAATGCGGCGATGGCGGCTGCCCTCGGCGTGCGCACCGAGATCATCTATGCCGTCAGCTTCGACGTTGCGGTCGGCCTTGCCGCGCTCGGCGGCGTCGTCGGCGCGGAATTGCTGCCGGTCGAGCCTTATTATGCGCTGCGCTACATGGTGACCTTCCTCGTGGTCGTCTCGGTCGGCGGTGCGGGCTCCATTCCCGGCGCGCTGATCGCTTGCCTTCTGCTTGGCGCAATCGATACGACAGGACGTTATCTCATGCCGGAATTCGGCGAATTCTTCTTCTATCTCGCTGTCATCGCCATCATCTGCATCTTCCCGCGCGGCCTTGCCGGGAGGGCGAAATGACGCTTGCCCTGCAAGACAAGGAAATCCTGATCCAGCGTCGGCGCACCGCGTTGAGCCGCGATCTCGGCGGCATCGCCGTCATCATCGCCGCTGCCGTCATCGGCTATTTCGCCTTTCCGGACAATCTGGCGCTCCTGACCCGCATCATCGCCATTGCGCTTCTGGTCCTGTCGCTCGATCTCGTCACCGGTTATGCCGGCATCGCCACGCTCGGCCATGCGGCGCTGTTCGGCTCGGGCGCCTATGCGGCCGGCATCTTGTCGGCCCATTACGGCATCAACGATCCGTTGCTGATGACGCTTGCCGGCATTCTCGGCGGGGCGATCGCCGGCCTCCTTTGTGGTGCCGTCATCCTTCGTGCCCACGGCCTGCCGCAACTCGTGCTTTCGATTGCGCTCATCAATCTCTTCCATGAGTTTGCCAACAAGGCCTCCTCCTGGACGGGCGGCAGCGATGGTCTTTCGGGCATTTCGCCCGATCCGATTTTCGGCTTGTTCGAGTTCGATCTCTACGGCCATACGGCCTATGTCTTCGCCGTCGCGCTGCTCCTGATCGTCTTCGTGCTGCTGCGTCTGCTCGTGCGCTCCCCCTTCGGCATGCTCTGCCGGGGGATCAAGGAGGATCCGCTGCGCATCCGCGCCATGGGCGCGTCTCCGCAAGCGGCGCTTGCGAAAATGTATGTGCTGTCAGGAGCAGTCGCCGGCGTCGGCGGCGCCTTGAACGCGATCTCCACGCAGGTCGTCGGCCTCGACAGCCTCTCCTTCACCCAGTCGGCGGAAGCGCTGGTCATGCTGGTGCTCGGCGGCACCGGTTCGCTGTTTGGGGCGCTGTCGGGCACTGTCATCTTCATGCTGTTTGAAGATTATGTCTCGGCTGCCAATCCCTTCCACTGGCTGACGATGATCGGCGCCTTGCTGATTGCGGTCGTGCTTTTCGCGCCCAAAGGCCTTTACGGCACTGCCGCAGCCTTCGTCGCCCGCCGCAAGGAGGCCCGCCCATGAGCCCCGTTTTCGAAGTCGCCCATCTTAAAAAGGCTTTCGGTGGCCTTGCTGTGACCAACGATGTCTCGCTTTCGCTGTCATCAGGCGATCGTATTGCCCTGATCGGCCCGAACGGTGCGGGAAAGACGACCTTCGTCAATCTCGTCACCGGCAATCTGGCGCCCGATTCCGGCGAGGTGCGGCTTGCCGGCGAAACGGTGACGAAAGTGGATGCGATCGGTCGGGTGAGGCGAGGGCTGGTGCGTTCGTTCCAGGTCACCCGCCTGTTCCAGGATATGACGCCCGCAGAACATGTGGCGCTCGCCGTTCTGCGCCGCAAAGGCCGGACCGGCCGCCTCATCGGAAACTTCCTGGCCATGCCTGACGTGATGACAGAGGTGGACGATTTGCTGGACAAACTCGGCCTTGGACCACTCATGCACCGCAAGGTGGCGGAAATCGCTTACGGCCAGCAGCGGCTTCTTGAAATCGCGCTCGCACTTGCGCTCAAGCCCAAGGTACTGCTGCTCGACGAACCGGCGGCCGGCGTGCCGCAGAGCGATACCGGCCGTATCGAACAGGCGCTGGCCGATCTTCCGGCCGATCTCGCCGTCCTGATGATCGAACATGACATGGACCTCGTTTTCCGTTTCGCCAAGCGCGTCATCGTCCTCGCGGCCGGCGCGATCATCTTCGACGGTGCGCCGTCTGAGGTGACGAAGGATGCGCGCGTCCGTGAGGCCTATCTGGGGAGCTATGCCAATGCCAGCCATGTCGCTTGAGGTCGAAAATCTCTCTTCCGGCTATGGTCCGACAAAGGTGCTTGAAGGCCTCTCCTTCTCCGCACCCTCGGGCTGTCGGCTTGCCGTGCTCGGGCGAAACGGCATGGGCAAGACGACGTTGCTGGCAACGCTCGCCGGCCAGACGAAACGCTATGAGGGGCGCATCCGGCTTGGCGAGACGGATCTGACGGATGCACCGAGTGCTGCGCGTGCGCATCGCGGCCTTGGTTATGTGCCGCAGGCGCGCTGCGTCTTCCCGACGCTGACAGTCGAGGAAAATCTGTTCGTCGGCCTGAAAGGCCGGCCGAAGTCGGCATTGGAAGAAGCTTACGCGATGTTTCCGCGGCTGAAGGAGCGGCGCAGGAACCTCGGAAACCAGCTTTCGGGCGGCGAACAGCAGATGCTTTCGACGGCCCGCACCATTCTCGGTCGTCCGTCCGTGCTGCTGCTCGACGAACCGCTGGAAGGATTGGCGCCCGTCATCCGCGAGGAATTGATGGCGGCTTTCACCGAGCTCGCCGAGGCCGGCGACATGACCATCCTGCTCGTCGAGCAGCGTATCCAGAGCGCTCTCGATTTTGCCGATCGCGTCATCATCCTTGAGCGCGGGCGGCTTGCCTGGAGCGGTACACCCTCGGAACTGTCAGCCGATCACGATGCCGTGGAGCGGCTGCTTGGAGTCGGCGGCCTGCACTGATTGAGACCTAGCGGAAGGGACGCGCCCATTGCGTGCTCGCCAGCCGCAGATAGGCTTCCTTCGATGGCTGGATATGGCGGCCGACGATCTCGACGAGTTTTTCGCGGTCGCCTTTCTCCATATAGTCGATCATCAGTCCATGCTCCTCGCGGGCGCGGTTGACGAGCCTTTCGTCGGTGATCGCATGGAAGCGGATCGCATGGGCGCGCGAGGCGAGCGCATCGATCTGTTCGGCCAGATAGGGATTGCCGCAGGCGCCGAAAAGCACGCGGTGGAATTCCAGGTTGGCGCGGAAAACCGTGCGCGGTTCCTGGTCGTCGACCGCCTTGCTGTGGCGGGCGTGGATGAGGCGCAGCTTCTCCAGCACCTCGGGTGCCGCCGGCAGCGGCATGATCGAGGCGGCGTGGCCTTCAAGCAGCAGCCGCACGTCATAGATCTGCTCGACCTCCAGAGGCGAGAAATCGCGCACGGCCGCGCCCTTGTTCGGCTGGCGGACGATGATGCCCATCGTCTCCAGTTCGGCGAGCGCTGCGCGGATCACGTGGCGCTTGGCATCGAAATGCTTGGCCAGTTCCTCCTCAAGCAGGCGCTCGCGTGGTCTCAGCCGCCCGAGTACGATTTCTTCCTCAAGGCTGCGCACGATCCGTTCGATGGGGGCTACAGATGAAGTGTCATCCTGCGTCTCGATCTGATCCACGCTGTCTCCTGTCGCATATTCATAGTCTTCCGCGCCCTACACGCGTGCGGCGAATATCGCAACAATATTGTCGAGAATCTTGGCTTCGGGTGCAAGAACTGAGCGGCCCTGTTGCGCCGAAAGTTCAATGCCGCGGCTGATATTTCAAATCCGCACGCCGTTTTCGGCTTCGAAGAAGCTTACGCGTTCCGGCGGAAAGTGGAAGTCGACCGTATCGCCAGGCGCAACGGTCGGATCGCCGGCAATGCGCATGCCGCGCAGATCGCCGCCGAAATCGACCCAGACGACGGTATCCGCCCCCATCGGCTCCACCACTTTCACGGTTGCCTTGCCCGCATGCATGCGGGTGTCGGTGGCAGGCCCAAGAACCATGTGCTCCGGACGAATGCCGAGAATGACCGGCTTGCCGGCATGGGAAGCGATATTCGCATGGGAGCTGACGTCGAAACGGGCCTCGGCCGTACCGATGAAGGTCAGGGTATCGCCGGTCCTCTCCAGCGCGCCCTTCAGGAAGTTCATGGTCGGCGAGCCGATGAACCCGGCAATGAAGGTGTTGGCGGGGCGGTGATAGATCTCGTGCGGTGTCGCAAACTGCTCGATCACGCCCTTGCGCATGACGGCGATGCGATCCGCCAGCGTCAGCGCCTCGATCTGGTCGTGGGTGACATAGATCATCGTGTTGCCGAGTTCCTGATGGAGCCGCTTGATCTCGACGCGCAGTTCGTTGCGGAGCTTGGCGTCGAGGTTGGACAGAGGCTCGTCGAACAGGAAGACATCGACATTGCGCACCAGCGCGCGGCCGATCGCGACACGCTGGCGCTGGCCGCCCGACAGTTCCGACGGTTTGCGGTCGAGCAGGGCTTCGAGCTGCAGCATGGATGCGGCCTTGCCGACGCGCCGTTCCGTTTCCTCTCGCGGCAGGCCGGCGACCTTCAGGCCGAAGGAGAGGTTCTGGCGCACGCTCATCTGCGGGTAGAGCGCATAGGACTGGAACACCATGCCGATGCCACGATCCTTCGGCTCGGACCATGTGACGTTCTTGTCCGAAATCCAGACCTCGCCGTCGACGATATCGATCAGGCCGGCAATGGCGTTCAGAAGGGTGGATTTGCCGCAGCCCGACGGGCCGAGCAGGACGACGAATTCGCCGCGCCCGACATTGAGATCGAGCTTCTCGATCACTTTGACGGCGCCGAATTCGATGGCCAGATCCTTGATCGCAACGGAAGTCTGCATGTCTTTATCCCTTGATGGCGCCGGCTGCGATGCCGCGCACGAACCAGCGGCCGGAGACGAAGTAGCACAGCAACGGCACGGCGGCGGTCAGGATGGTCGCGGCCATGTTGAGGTTGTACAGGCGCTCGCCGGTGACTGAATTGACGATATTGTTGAGCTGCACGGTCATCGGCTGGTTCTCGCGCCCGGCAAAGATCAGGCCGAGGATGAAGTCGTTCCAGATGCCGGTGACCTGCAGGATGACGGCGACGATGATGATCGGCGTCGACATCGGGATCATCACCCAGAGAAAGATGCGCCAGAAGCCCGCGCCGTCGATGCGTGCCGCCTTGAAGAGTTCCACCGGCAGGCTGGAATAATAGTTGCGAAAAAGCAGCGTCATCAGCGGCATGCCGAAGATCGTATGAACCACGACGACGCCGGCGACCGAATTGTAGATGCCGATCTTCGAGGAAATCAGCACCAGCGGGTACATGAAGACCTGATAGGGAATGAAGGCGCCGAGCAGCAGGCTGGCGAATAGGATATCGGCCCCCTTCACCCGCCAGAAGGACATGGCGTAGCCGTTGAGGGCGCCGGCGGCGATCGAGAAGAAGACGCTCGGCACAAGGATCTTGATCGAATTCCAGAAGCCGACACTGATGCCGTTGCAGGCAAGGCCCGTGCAGGCGCTCGACCACGCGGCCCGCCACGCCTCGAAGGTCAGCGTGTGCGGAAAGGCGAAGATCTGGCCGTCGCGGATTTCGTCCATCGGCTTCAGCGAGGTCACGACCATCACATAGGCCGGCAGCAGGAAGAAGGCGGCAGAGACGAGCAGGAAGACATAGAGGCCGATACGGCCGGCCGTCAGCGTCTGCCGCTTGCGGCCGCGCGCGGTCACGGCGCTTCCCTTGGCGGCGGATAGGGGTGAGGTTGCCGTGGCTGAGAGGCTCATGCCGGGCTCCTTCCGGATTTGCGGAAATATTGGAAATAAAGCCAGGGCACGAGCACGGCGAGCACGGTGATCAGCATCACGGTGGAGGCCGCAAGCGCAAGGCCGATGTTCTGGCGTTCGAAGAGATAGTCCATGACGAACTTGCCGGGCAGTTCGGACGACATGCCCGGGCCGCCGCCTGTCAGCGCGACAACAAGGTCGTAGGACTTGACGACGCCGATGCCGAGCAGCACCACCGAAGTGACGATCATCGGGCGGATCAGCGGCAGGACGATCGACAGATAGACGCGCCAGGCCGGAATGCCGTCGACGCGTGTCGCCTTCCAGAGTTCGCTGTCGACGCCGCGCAGTCCCGCCAGCATCAGCACCATGACGAGGCCCGCCGCCTGCCAGACGCCGGCGATGACGAGCGCGTAGATGGCAAGGTCACGGCTGACGATCCAGTCGAAGGTAAAGCTTTGCCAGCCGAGATCGCGCACTCCCTTCTGGATGCCGAGCGTCGGGTTCATCAGCCATTGCCAGATGAGGCCGGTGACGATGAAGGACATGGCGTGCGGATAGAGAAAGATGGTGCGGAAACCGTTCTCGAAGCGGATGCGCTGGTCGAGCGAGACCGCCAGAAGAAACCCGAGCACCAGACAGATGACAACGAAAAGGATGCCGAAGATGACCAGGTTCTCGAGCGAGATCAGCCAGCGCGAAGTGCTGAACAGCCGCTCGTACTGGTCGAAGCCGACATAGTTCGAAACCGGCAGGGCTCTCGACGAGGTAAAGGAGATCTGGATCGACCATATCATCGATCCGGCATAGGCAACCAGCAGTACCGCCCATGCAGGCAGCAAGCTCAGCGTCGCCATGATGTTTTGCCAGAACCTGGGCTTCATCACCGTCCTCGGAAACAGGGGAAACGCCGGCGGGCGTCGGAGACGCTCCGCCGGCTTGCGTATGGAGCGATCAGCCAGCCGTCTGGATGGCGTCGGCGAAGCGGGAGATGAAATCATCGACCGCGAAATTCGGGTCGGTGAAATATTCGCTGACCAGATCCTGGATGCTGCCGACGACATCCGGCGGCATGACGAGACCGTAGTCAGGAAGCTGGTTTGCCGGATCCTTGATGTAGGAGGCGGCATCCTGCGCACACTGGTCGAATGCGGACATGTCGACGTCGGTTCGTGTCGGAATGCCGCCCTTCTTGAGGTTGAAGGCGATCAGGGCCTCAGGCGTCAGAAGCGTCTTGGCGAGCAGATCCTGCGCTGCCGTCTGCTTGGCATCGGAACTCTTCGGAAAGATGAAGACGTCGCCGCCAATGATGTAGTTATGGGTGCCGGGGCCGACGATGCAGCCGTAATCGGTGCCCTGCTTCTTCTGCGCAACCGTGAACTCGCCCTTCGCCCAGTCACCCATGAACTGCACGCCGGCAGTATTCTTGATCAGCATCGAGGTCGCGTCGTTCCACAGGCGGCTGGTGAAGCCGGCATCGGTATAGGCGCGGAACTTGCCGAAGCGCTCGACGATCTTCTTGAACTCGGGCGAGTTGACGGCGTCGGCGTCGTGATCGCGATAGACCCTCAGGTAAAGGTCATGGCCGCCTTCTGCCAGCAGCAGCGAATTGAAGATCAACGCCATGTGGCGGGCCTGACCGTTGAGCGCGAGCGGCACGACGCCGGCTGCCTTCAGCTTGTCGAGGTCGGCGAAAAGCTCGTCGAAATTCGCGGGCGGATTGGTGATGCCCGCCTTCTCGAAAGCGGGCTTCGAATACCACATCCAGTTCTGGCCGTGGATATCGATCGGCGCGGCATAGATGTGTCCGTTGCGGGTGATGGAATCCAGAACCGGCTTCGGAAGCGTTTCCTTCCACTTGTTGGCCGCAGCAATGTCGTCGAGATTGCGCAGCAGACCCTGGTCGACGAGGTCGTCGAACTGCTTGCCGATATTGAACTGCACCGCAGCCGGCGGATTGCCGCCGATCATGCGGTTGACGGCTGCGGCGCGAGCATTGTCACCGCCGGCGATTGCCGCATCGACCCAGACGCCGCCGGCCTTTGAGAAGGAATCGGCAAAGGTCTTGACGGCCGCGGATTCACCGCCCGACGTCCACCAGTGGATGACTTCTGCATGCGGGCCGTCCTGGGCGATTGCTGCACCCGTTCCGGCAAAGATAACGACGCTTGCGAGCGCCGACTTCAGGATATGTTTCACGTCTCTTCCTCCCATTTTGCGAAATGCCGCTCCGCCCGTTCCTCGTCGGGCATTCGGCCCGGGCATGATCTGCCGGGCCAAATTCATGGTCTTACGCGGCTGCGGCGGGCCGCTTCAGCGCGCGCAGATAGTTGGCGCTGACGATGGCGCTCTCGTAAGGCGGCATCGTCGGACGATCGACTTCGGCAATAAGCCAGCCGTCGAAGCCGGCACCGAGCTCGGCGATCATTGCCTTGATGTCGAGATTGCCGTTGCCGGGCTCCGCCCAGAGGCCGGCGAGTGCGGCTTCCGGATAACTCTTGCCCGCCTTCATCGAGGCTTCGCGCACGTCGAGGCGGATATCCTTGAGATGCATGATCGAAATGCGGTCGCGATAGCTGCGGAAAAGGCCGATGACATCAGCGCCTGCCCAGGAGAGATGGCCGCTGTCCGGGCCGAAATTCAGCGTGCCGGCGCCGATCGCGTCGAGCGTCTGCCGGGTCTCGTCTTCGGTTTCGATCCAGGTGCCGACATGCGGGTGCAAGGCCGGCATCACGCCTTCGGCCTTGATGACCTCCGCGGCCTTGCCGAGTTCATCGATGACCTGGTTGAGGCGCCCCTGATCGAAACCAACGCCAATCGCAGGTGTATCGACACGCGGGCGAACGACCGGCGGCATATGAACGGCAATGAACGTGTCCTTCAGGCCGAGCGAAGCCTGACGGGCGCCGAAAGCCTTGGCTTCTTCCAGTGTGGAGGCGAGCGGAACGCCTGCTTCCGGGCTTGGCGTGCCGAAATAGGCAGGCGCAGGCAGCATGCCGGCATCGGCATAGGCCCTCTTGTAATCGTCCAGCGAAACACCCGGCGCGGTAACGACGGCGGCGGGGAAGCCGGCTTTCTTGATCTGAGCAAGCAGGTCGGGGAGCGGCGGCTGAAGGCTGCGGTCGAGGTGGCCGTCGTCGGAAGCGACCCACTGAATAGGGTTGATGGCAATGCGATATCCATCGGGCGTGACGCGCGGCGAAAGGGCAGTCATTTGTGCAACTCCTCCAAAGACTTTGGCTAGACGGACCGGCCGGCCCGCTTTCCGGCCGGCGCTGCGGCGTGTACCGCCAGCGCCGGTTATCCAATGAAATTAAGGCCGGCCTCAAAACCATGCCTAAATGCATTTTTTCTGGTATGCATTGATGGCAACAGGATTGTCAACATTCGTGGTATGCAACAAGCCACAAAATTCGGAACCCGTCAACCCTTCTCGCGGCAATGGCGTGATCACATCGCTGCGCGTCGAATAAAAGGGACAAAAAGAAAGCCGGAGCGGATCGCACATGATCCGCTCCGGCCTGGCCGTCAGCCCTCGGGAGGATGCGTTTCAGACGGTGAAGACTTCCTCGTCGGTGCCCTTCGGCACGGCGGCCGGACGTTCGCAGGGCGTCGCAATTTCGATGTGGCGTCCTTCATTGGAGGAGCGCTCGAAACCTTCAAGAACTTCGAGAACATGCATGCACATCTCGCCATTTGCGCGGTGCGGGCGGTTATTGCGGATTGCCATCGCCATGTCGACGACGCCGATCATGCGGTAGTCGCCTTCCGAGCGACCGTCATCCATCACGCGGTTCGGCTTGCCGAAGGCGTAGGCCGAAGTGTCGATATCGGTCCAGTCGCCGTTGCCCCTGGTAATCTGCGGCGTGCCGCCGAAGAAATTCGGATCGGTCATCGTCAGGCTGCCCTCGGTGCCGTAGATCTCGGTATGCGAGCGGCGGTGGCGATGAACCTCCCAGGACAGCGAGATCGCCACATTGGCGCCGTTGGCGAACTGGATCGCACCATTGTGGAAGGTCGGCACTTCGACATCGATGACGGAGCCTTTCAGCGGGCCTTCGATGACCTCACGGCGCGGGATGCCGTTAGTCGAGACGGCCGTGACGCGCTTGACCGGTCCCATGATGTTGATGAGCTGCGTGATGTAATAGGCGCCCATGTCGAGCATCGGGCCGCCGCCTTGCTTGAAGATGAAGAATGTCGGATTGGCGTAGCGATGTGCCGAGCTGCGCGTCATGAAGGTGACGGCGCCGCCGACGGGCCGGCCGATCGCGCCGGCATCGACGAGACCGCGCGCCGCCTGGTGCGCGCCGCCGAGAAACGTATCTGGCGCACCGCCGATGCGCAGGCCTTTTTCCCTGGCGAGCTTCAGGATCGGGCCGGCTTCGGCGAAGGTCGCGGTGATGGGTTTCTCGACATAGACGTGTTTGCCGGCCTCGAGGATCCTGCGGCTGACTTCGGCATGCACCATCGGCAGCGTCAGGTTCATGACGATCTCGATTTCGGGATCGGCCAGCAGGTCTTCGACGGTAACGGCCTGCGTGCCGAAGGTCTCGGCCTTGGCCCTGGCGACATCAAGGCGGATGTCGGCGATGGCCTTCACCTTGATGAGGTTCGAGCGCGCAGCGCCGCGAAGGTACCAGTCACTGATGTTGCCGGTGCCGATAATGCCGATTTTTACAGGTTCCACGTCTCACTCCCATGGTAATGGCGGCGGAAAACGCCCGCCGCCTTGCAATTGAAGAACGAATAGAAATCAGAGGCGCTCGACCCAGTGTTCCGTCACGAAGGGGGCGAACTGTTCCTCGGTCAGTGTCAGGCCGAAGCCGGGACCGTCGGGAATGGCGATGCAGCCGTCGGCATCCGGGTTGACCCGGCCGGCGAGTTCCAGCAGCGGGTTGTGCGTCGCATCGCATTCGATGAACGGATAGGGCAGCGGACCGCCGCCGCGATAGGCCTTCAGTGTCGCGGCCATCTGCAGCGAGCTGTAGAGATTGACGACCGTGCCGAAAACATGCGGCATGACGGGAATGCCATAGGCTTCCGCAAGTGCTGCGACCTTCTTGAAGCCGGTATAGCCGCCGCAAATGCTGAGATCCGGCTGCAGTACGGAAACGCAGCCGGCAACAAGGAAATCACGGAAGCCGGCAAGCGTGGAGAGCGACTCGCCGCCGGCGATCGCTGTCGCGCTCCCCTCGGCCATGCGCCGGTAGCCTGGAATGTCATCCGGCCGCACAGGCTCCTCGATCCAGAGCAGGTCGGCCTCCTGCATGTGCCGCGCGGAATCCAGCGCCGCCGCAGCCGTATAGCCCTGATTGATGTCGACCATCAGCGCCCGGTCCCAGCCGAGCTGCCGTCGCAGCGCCAGTGCCATGCGACCGTCGGCTTCCGGCGTGTAGCCGCAGCGCGGCTTGATCGCCCTGAAATTCCGCTCCAGCAGCGCATCCGCGTCGTTCTCGAAATCGC
The DNA here is from genome assembly GCF_042656325.1 of Rhizobium sp. GCM10022189. Lineage (NCBI taxonomy): Bacteria > Pseudomonadati > Pseudomonadota > Alphaproteobacteria > Hyphomicrobiales > Rhizobiaceae > Rhizobium > Rhizobium sp. GCM10022189. The sequence continues at coordinate 334,174 of NZ_JBHSOR010000039.1, read as the reverse complement.
GGTAGGGATCTCCGTCAGGCTTGAAGAAAGGCCCGCTCGCATAGGCGAGCACGCGCTCGCGCAGCGCGCCGCCGAGCATGGTGGCGATCGAGACGCCCTGTTCGCGGGCCGCCGCATCGTGCAGCGCCATGTCGACAGCCGACACGGCCAGCATCGCCGTTCCCTGCCGGTCGTAACCGAAGCCCTCGGTCATTTCCGCATAACGCCTGCCGGTTTCGTGCGCTGGCCTGCCGAGCACGAGCTTGGCGAGCTTCTGGCGAATATAACCCGAAACCGCCTGCTGGGCCGCACTTGCCTCGCCCCAGCCGCTGATGCCGCCTTCTCCTTCGAGGCGCAGCGCGAAGGCCTCGCGCCGGTCGAAGAAGCCGGTCGAATTTCCGACCGCTTCCGGAAGCTGGAAGGCGAGGTGATAGCCGTGAATGGATGTGATCTTCATGACGCAACTTCGAGGGCGCTTGGCCGCTTGCTTGATAAAATGTTATCTGGTATGCAAGAGCGCATAAATTGTCGCTTCCGTCAAGCGGGAGCCGGCAAAAACGACTATGAGCAATCGCAAATAACGGACCGGCGACGGCAGTATTCTTGATGGCGGACCCGACTTTTCCTCATTCTGGCACCAGCGCATTGCGCGTTTACCCGCACGATCTCGAAGCGCGGGTCGACAAGAAGGAATCGCTGGTCGAGGACGCCTATCGGGCACTGAAGGCGAGCATCCTGGATGGCACGTTGCCGGCCGGCTACCAGGCGGTGGAGCATCGCATTGCCGATCAGCTCAATATGAGCCGCACGCCGGTGCACGAGGCGGTCATCCGTCTGCAGCACGAAGGCCTTGTGCGGGTGCTGCCGCGCCGCGGCGTGCAGGTGCTGCCGATCTCGGCGGCCGATATGGTCGAGGTCTATCAGGTGCTGGTCGCCATGGAGGGCATGGCGGCGATGCTGCTGGCCGAGCATCCGGAACGGGCCGAAGCTTCCATCCGCATGATGGAAGATGCGACGAACCAGATGGAGCGGGCGCTGAAGGCCGAGGATCTGCGCGGCTGGGCGCGCGCCGACGATCAGTTCCATCGTGTGCTCGTCAGCGAGTGTGGCAACCAGCGCTTGGCAAAGATGGCGGCGACCATGGTCGATCAGGCACAGCGCGCCCGCACCGTCACCTTGCAGTTCCGCCCGCTGCCGCACGCGTCGGTGCAGGAGCACCGCGTCATAATATCCGCAATCCGCGCCGGTGACACGCTCGGCGCCCGCGCCGCGGCCGAAGGGCACCGCACCCGCGCCAGCGGCGAGATCATCAAGGCGATCGAGCGTCTCTGACGTCGTCGTCCCCACCTTCTGTCCGCGCAAGCGCGGACAACCAGACATGAAGCCGGGAGGAGCGGCAGTCATATGGAAAGGACTCAGTTCCCGAGTCTCAAGGGCCGGACGGTTGTCGTCACCGGCGGAGCCTCGGGCATCGGTGAAGCGCTCGTTCGCGCCTTTGCCGGCAACGGATCGAATGTTGCTTTTCTCGACCTGCAGGAGGATGCTGGAAACAAGCTTGCTGCGGAACTGTCGGCCGGCGGCGCCAACGCCAAATTCCTGCAATGCGACCTGACCGATATCGAAGCGGTGCGCGCGGCGATGGCGGATGTGAAGGCGCACTTCGGACCGGTCGGCGCGCTCGTCAACAATGCCGCCAATGACAAGCGGGCGAATTTCCTCGATGTCAGCGTTGAGGAGTTCGACTGGATGATGGCTGTCAACCTGCGCCACGTCTTCTTTGCCGCGCAGGCGGTGGTGCCGCAGATGCGCGAGCTCGGCTACGGCTCGATCATCAACATGACGTCGGGCGCCTGGGTGCGCGGCATTCGCGAAATGCAGGCCTACAGCACCGCAAAGGCCGCGATCGTCGGCTTTACCAATTCGCTCGCCCGGCAGGTCGGCGAATTCCGCATTCGCGTCAATGCGTTGGCACCCGGCATGGTCATTACGCCGCGTCAGCGAGAGCTCTGGTACCAGGATGAAAGCAAGATCGCCGACGGGCTGAAGCTGCAATGCATCCCCGAAGAGATCAAGGTCGAGGACGTGGCCAATGCCTGCCTCTTCCTCGCCGCCGATGACAGCCGGATGATTACCAAGCAGATGCTGCTGATCAATGGCGGCCTCATCTGACGATTTAGTGGGGGTCCCATGAACGCCAATACCAATCAGCCTCGCCGCTATCGCATCGCCTCCGTTCCGGGCGACGGCATCGGCCCCGAAGTCATTGCAGCCGGCCTCGAAGTGCTTGAGGTGCTGGCCGCGCGCGCCGGCACTTTCACGCTCGATGTCGACCACTATGACTGGGGCAGCGAGCGTTACCGGAAGACCGGCGCCTTCATGCCGGACAACGCCCTGTCTCTGCTCAAGGAAGCCGACGCCATCTATTTCGGCGCCGTCGGCGCGCCTGACGTGCCCGATCACGTGACGCTCTGGGGTCTGCGCCTGCCGATCTGCCAGCGTCTCGATCAATACGCCAATATCCGCCCGACCCGCATCTTTCCCGGCGTGAAAAGCCCGCTGCGCGGTGTCGAGGAAGGCGATCTCGACTGGCTGATCGTGCGTGAAAACTCCGAGGGCGAATATTCCGGTCATGGCGGCCGCGCCCATATCGGCCTGCCGGAAGAGGTGGCCACAGAAACCTCGATCTTCACCCGGCGCGGCGTCGAGCGCATCATGCGCTTTGCCTTCCGCGAGGCGCAGAAGCGGCCGCGCAGGCTCCTGACGGTCGTCACCAAGTCCAACGCGCAACGCCACGGCCTCGTGCTGTGGGATGAGATTGCCGCCGAGGTCGCCGGGGATTTCCCGGACGTGACCTGGGACAAGGAACTGGTGGATGCCATGACGTTCCGCATGGTCGCAAAACCGAAGAGCATAGACACGGTCGTTGCGACCAATCTGCATGCCGACATCCTCTCCGATCTTGCGGCGGCACTCGCCGGCTCGCTCGGCATTGCGCCGACGGGCAATGTCGATCCCGAAGGCCGTTTCCCGTCCATGTTCGAGCCCATTCACGGTTCGGCCTTCGACATTACCGGCAAGGGCATCGCCAATCCTGTCGCGAGCTTCTGGACGGCCTCGCTGATGCTGGAGCATCTTGGCGAGACGGCTGCGGCAAAGATCCTTATTTCGGCGGTGGAACAGGTCTGCGCTGCCGGCATTTTGACGCCCGATCTCGGCGGCAGGGCAACGACGGCGGAGGTGACGCGCGCCGTTTGCGACGCGTTGCGAGGATCGAATTTCGCCCCTGATGACGAGAATATTCCGGCGGCCTGATCTTCGGGCTGCGTTTCATGGAAGGTATCCAGTCATGATCAAAAGACTTTCAGGCTACAAGCTCCGCCGCCCGGAGCTTTTCCGCGAAGCGAATTATATCGGTGGCCAGTGGGTCCAGGCCGATAGCGGCCGCACCTACGATGTCACCAATCCGGCGACGGGCGAGGTGATCGGCACTGTGCCGGCCATGAGCGCGGTCGAGACGAACCGCGCGATCGACGCTGCCTATAAGGCGCAGAAGGCATGGGCGGCGCTGACTGCCGAGCAGCGCGCCAATCACCTCTGGAAGCTCGCCGAACTGATGCACGAGAACCTTGAGGACCTTGCGGCAATCATGACGATCGAGCAAGGCAAGCCGCTGTCCGAAAGCCGCGGCGAGGTCGTCTATTCCGCAAGCTTCATCGAATGGTTTGCCGAGGAGGCAAGGCGCGTTTATGGCGAGACGATCCCATCTCCCGTTCCGGGGCGCCGCCTGATCGTCCAGAAACAGCCGATCGGCGTTTTTGCGGCCATCACGCCCTGGAACTTTCCTTCGGCGATGATCACCCGCAAGGCCGGCCCGGGATGGGCGGCAGGCTGTGCCGGCGTCATTCGTCCGGCAAGCCAGACACCCTATTCGGCGCTCGCACTTGCCGTGCTCGCCGAGGAGGCAGGTTTCCCTGCCGGCGTGTGCAATGTCATCACGGGACCGTCCTCCGAAACAGGTCCCGCGATCACCGGCAGCCCGAAGGTGCGCAAGCTTACTTTCACCGGCAGCACCGCGGTGGGCGCCAAGCTGCTTGCCGAATGCGCGCCGACCATCAAGAAGACCAGCATGGAACTTGGCGGCAACGCGCCCTTCATCGTTTTCGACGATGCCGATCTCGATGAGGCGGTCAAGGGTGCCATCGGTTCCAAGTTCCGCAACACCGGGCAGACCTGCGTCTGCGCCAACCGCATTCTCGTTCAGGACAAGGTGCATGACGCCTTTGCCGAGAAGCTTGCTGCTGCCGTTGCCAAGCTGAAACTCGGCGACGGCATGGAGGAGGGCGTCACTCTCGGCCCGCTGATCGACGAAGCGGCGGTCAGGAAGGTCGAGACGCATGTCGAGGATGCCGTCAAACACGGTGCCAGGATCGTCTCCGGCGGCAAGCGCGATCAGCGCGGCGGCAATTTCTACCTGCCCACCATTCTCTCGGATGTCTCCCGCAAGGCGGAGATCTTTTCGGACGAGACCTTCGGCCCGGTGGCTCCGCTTTTCCGCTTCAAGACCGAGGAAGAGGCGATCGAAATGGCGAACGATACGCCCTTCGGCCTTGCCGCCTATTTCTACGCGCGTGACGTCGGCCGCATCTTCCGGGTTGCCGAGGCTCTTGAATTCGGCATTGTCGGTATCAACGAGGGACTCATCTCGACGGCAGTCGCTCCTTTCGGCGGCATGAAGCAGTCCGGCATCGGCCGGGAAGGTTCGAAATACGGCATCGAAGAGTTCCTCGAGGTCAAATACATGGCCATTGGTGGCCTGGCGAATTGAGGAGAATGCCATGAGTGCAGCGGATATCGACGGCTTTGCGGCCCGGATCAGAACCCATGAAAGCCGGATGATTTCTGCCTGGGTGGGTATTCCCGATCCGCTGCTGGTCAATCATCTGGCGCAGGAGGCCTTCGATGCCGTCGTGCTCGACATGCAGCACGGGATGTGGGACCTGCCGTCTGCGGCCGCCGCCGTCGGCCATGTGCGCATTGCCGGCAAGCCGGCGATTGCACGCATTCCGGTCGGCGATTTCGCTTCCGCCTCGCGCCTGCTCGATGCCGGCGCGTCCGGCATCATCGCGCCGATGATCAATTCGGCCGAGGATGCGAAGGCATTCGTCAAGACCACCAAATATCCGCCGGTCGGCGAACGCAGCTGGGGTCCGTCGCTCGCGCTCAACCATACCGGCCTGTCGGCTGACGACTATCTCAAGAAGGCCAATGACCTGACAGTCGCAATTGCCATGATCGAGACGCGCGCAGCGCTCGAAGCGATTGACGATATTCTTGGCGTGCCCGGTATCGACGGCATCTTCATCGGCCCTTCGGATCTCTCCATCGCGCTCTCGAACGGCGATCAGGTGGCGCCGAACGCCGCCGAGATCGACAGCGCCATGCAGCACGCCGTCGCGCGCTGCCGCGCACACGGAAAATTCGCCTGCGCCTTTGCCGGTGACGGCGAACGCGCCGGCGAGCTTCTGAAATTCGGCTTCGCCTTCGTCATTGCCGGCGCCGAAACCGCGCAGCTGCGCTCCGGTGCCCGCAAGGCGATCAACGCCGCCAGGAAGATTGCTTCCGGCGGCTGATCCATCCCAGTCCCCTACGGAGTTCGTCCATGCGTACCATCAGAGGTCCCGCGCTTTTCATCGCGCAGTTCGTCAATGCCGATGCCCGTCTTTCCACCCTCGACGGGCTCTGCGAATGGGCGGCGGATCTCGGCTTCAAGGCTCTGCAGGTGCCGACCTTCTTTCCGCATATGTTCGACGTGAAGAGAGCGGCCGAAAGCCAGGCCTATGCGGACGACTTTCTGGGCACGCTTGCCAGATATGGTCTCGAACTCACGGAACTGACCAGCCAGCGGCAGGGCCAGCTCATGGCCGTACATCCTGCTTTCGACGTGACGCAGGATGCGATTGCGCCCGTCGAGGTTCGCGGCAATCCGGAAGCACGACGCCAATGGGCCGAAGAGCAGCTGAAGCTGACGGCGACCGCCTCTCGCCGTCTCGGCATCGACCGTATGGTCACGTTCTCCGGCTCGCTGCTCTGGCCCTATCTCTATCCCTATCCGCCGGTACCGCAGGAACTGGTTTCGGCGGGTTTCGCGGAGCTTGCCAGGCGCTGGAGGCCGGTGCTCGATCATTGCGAAAGCGAAGGTGTCGATATCTGCTTCGAATTGCATCCGACCGAGGATCTGCACGACGGGTCGACCTTCGAGCGCTTCCTCGACCTGATCGGAAACCATTCCCGCTGCAAGCTGCTCTACGATCCGAGCCACTTCCTGCTGCAGCATGTCGACTACATCGGCTTCATCGATCTCTATGCCGATTACATCAGGGCCTTCCACGTCAAGGATGCCGAATTCGTCAAGTCGGCGAAAACCGGCGTCTATGGCGGTTACAACGACTGGACCGGCCGCGCCGGCCGCTTCCGCAGCCCCGGCGACGGTCAGATCGATTTCAAGACGATCATCTCGCGGCTGACGGGTCTCGGCTACGACGGCTGGGCGACGCTGGAATGGGAATGCTGCTTCAAGAACAAATATGACGGTGCGCGCGAAGGCCGCCAGTTCATCAGCGACCATTTGATCAAGGTCACAGAATCCGCCTTCGACGCCGGCATGCGCAAGACGCTGGAAGACAAGACCGTCGCGTCGATCCTCGGGATCGGGAGCCGTTGAAAATCAGCGGCTCCGGCCTTCTTATTCTACCGGTCTCACATCGGCCCAGGTGCCGGTCTCGGTCGATTGCAGGCAGGCATCAATGAAGGCGAGGCCGTCGACGCCCGTCCATGCGTCCGGGGTCAGGCTGGCGAGCGGATCGGGTGCTGAGCCGGCGATACGCGCGGCGACCAGTTCGGCGAAATCCGTATAGATATTGGCAAAGGCCTCGAAAAAGGCTTCGGGGTGGCCGACGGGCAGGCGTGTGGCGCGCTGCGCCAGCGGATGCAGCGACGGCAGGCCGCGGGTGCGGATTTCGTCGCCACGATTGGCGCGCATGACACGAAGGTCGTTGGCGTCCGACTGGCTCCAGCAGACGCCGCCTTCCTCGCCATAGGCTTCGATGGCGACGACATTCTGGGCGCCGGTGGCGACCTTGCTCACCAGCATCTGTCCGCGCGTGCCATCATCGAGCCTGAGAATGATCTGTGCCGTGTCATGGGTCGTGCGGCCGGGCAGCGACGGGCCGACATCGGCGAGCACGGAGGTGATGCGCCGCCCGGTGACGAAGCTCATCAATTGGTGCGCATGCGTGCCGATGTCGCCGAGCACATGGCTCCTGCCGCCCTTGGCCGCATCGAGACGCCATTTGACGCGGGACGAGATCTTGTCCGGCTCGGCCTCGACATATTTGGCAAGCGAGCCCTGGACATAGCGGACATTGACGAGGCGCAGCCGCCCGATCTCGCCGGCTTCAATGGCGGCGCGAGCTTCGCGCACCATCGGATAGCCGGAATAATTATGGGTGAGCGACAGGATGCGGCCCTTTTCTCGAGCCTTGAGAGCAAGCGCCTGCGCACTGTCGAAATCATTGGTGAGCGGCTTGTCGCAGATGACATCCAGCCCGGCTTCGAGGGCTGCGGCAGCGTAGTCGTAGTGGCTGTCGTTCGGCGTCATGATGGCGACCGCATCGATACCGTCGGGCCGCGCCTTCTCCGCCGATATCATCGAGGCGATATCGGCATAGCCGCGCGGAATGCCGAAAGCGGCCGCCGATTCCAGGGAGCGCGTCGCGTTGGAGGAGAAGACGCCGGCGGCGATCTCGAAGCAATCGTCCAGGCGGGCGGCAGTGCGGTGGACCGGGCCGATCAGCGAGCCCTGCGCCCCACCGACGAGACCGAGCCGGACCCGCCGGCCGAGGAGGTTCAAAACCGCAGCCTGTGACATGGATTTACCTTTCCTGTAATCGAATGAAGGAGTTGGCGGAGAGTTGCGGTCACACTAGCAGCGGCTTGTGAAATGTCATCCATTTTATCCACAAAATTGTTGACAAAATTCGCCACCCCTGGGCACGGTCCTTTTATCGCATGGATCGGGGGGGCGGGCAAAGGATGAGACTGAAGGCTGAACTGCTGCTGGCGGCCGGAAACGAGACCGGGGAATCGCCGGTCTGGGATGAACGAAGCCAGTGTCTCTGGTGGACGGACATTCCGGCGAAACGCCTTCACCGGATCGATCCGGCGACAGGTCTCGTGGGGAGTTTCACGATGCCCGGACGCGTGGGGTGCTTCGCGTTGCGGCGCAGCCGCGGACTGGTGCTTGCCATGGAGCACGGCTTTTCCTTCTTCGATCCGGATAGCGGTGCGATCGAGACAATAGCAGAGCCCGAGGTCGGTCTTGCAAACCACCGCTTCAATGACGGGCGCTGCGACCGGGAGGGGCGGTTTCTCGCAGGTTCGATGAATCTGGCGCGCGATGCCGCCTCGGCGCGGCTCTGGCAGCTCAGCCGGGATAAATCCGTTCGTCCGCTCGCCAATGACAGCACCATCGCCAATGGCCTCGCTTTCAGCCCGGAGGGACGGGTCATGTACTGGGTCGACGGCGGCCGACAGCAGGTGTTCCGGTTCGACTACGGTTCCGACGGTATCGCCTCCAACCGGCGCCTTTGGCTGGAGCGGGAGAGTGCACCGGGAAGGCCCGACGGCGGCGCTGTCGATGCCGATGGCTGCTATTGGAGCGGCCGCTGGATGGGCGGCTGCGTCGTCCGCTTCACGCCTGATGGCCGGGTCGATCGCATTGTCGAAGTGCCGGCGAGCCGCGTGACCATGTGCGCCTTCGGTGGCGCGGATTACCGCACGCTGTTCATCACCACGGCAAATGAGGGCATGAGCGCTGCGGAAAAGGAGGCCGAACCCCTGGCGGGCGGCCTCTTTGCCATCCATCTCGATGTCACGGGCCTGCCGGAGCCGCTGTTCGAAGGCTGATCAACGGCTGGCGGCTGCCACCGATGCCTTGCCGCGTTCGTGAATCGTCTTCCAGTCGGCCTTTTCGATGAGATCGCGTGGCGCGAGAAAGGCGCCGCCAACGGCGAAAATGTTACGCAGTGCCAGATACTGGCTCGAGTTCTCGTCCGAAATGCCGCCGGTCGGGCAGAAGCGCACGTCGGGAAAGAGCGGATCGACATGCTTGATGAAGCCCATGCCGCCGAAAAGGTCGGCGGGAAAGAACTTCTGTTCGAAGAAGCCGCATTCGCGCGCGTAGAGGGATTCGCTCGGCGTGCAGATGCCCGGCAGGAAGGGAAGGCCGGAAAGCCGGACCTGCTCGGCAAGCGCGGGTGTGAGGGCAGGGCTGACACCAAACATCGCGCCGGCTTCGACGACCGGTTTCAACTGATCGGCCTTGGTGACGGTACCGGCTCCGATGACCGCATCGGTGTTCATCTTGCGCATACGGCGGATGACTTCGGGGCCGGCCGCACTGCGCAGCGTCACTTCGAGGATCTTGATGCCGGCGCTGACAAGCGCCTCCAGCAGCGGTTCGGCATGATCGGCATTTTCCACATGCAGAACCGGGATGAGCTTGGCATGCGGGGCGATGAGGGCGGCGACGGGATATTGGGTCATAGCGGATCACATGTGAAAGGAGAAAGGGTGACGGAAAGACCATATCACCCCACGGCGAAGAAAAACTGGCACGGATGAAATTTTTCGGCAACTATTTTGTTGACAATTTTGTGTGCAATTTGGAATGTGGAGCCGACAGGAATTGTCCGCGTTCGCCGGCAGAGGCCGATAGTGCAGAGATTATAGGCACATGGCAAATTTGACGGAGGCGAGACAGGGAGGAATGATGACATATCAGGCGCCTGCGCTGATTATCGGCAATGAGCTTCGAAAGGGCCGCAGCCGCAGCGATTTTGCGGTGATCAATCCCGCAACCGAAGAGGTTCTCGGCGAGCTGGCTTTCGCCAGCGGTGCCGATGTCGCTGACGCATTGGCATCGGCCGAGCGCGGCTTTGCGGAATGGCGCAAGGTCGGTCCCTGGGCGCGCTCCGACATGCTGCGCAAGATCGCCGGCCTGATCCGCGAACGCATGCCGGAGATCGCCCGGCTTTTGACGATGGAGGTCGGCAAGCCGATCGGCGAAGCCGAGGCGGAGGTCATCTCCGGCGCTGAGCATTTCGAATGGGCCGCCGATCAGGCCCGCCAGCTTTCCGGCGAAACCGTCAATTCGCGTGGCCCGGGCGGTCGCGGCCTGATGACCTATGAGCCTGTCGGTGTCGTGCTGGCGCTGACGGCCTGGAATTTCCCGATCAACCTCTCGGCCCGCAAGATCTGCATGGCGCTTGCCGCCGGCTGCAGCGTCATCGTGCGTCCCGCCGAGGAAGCGCCGGCCTGCGTTGTCGCCATGGTGCAATGTTGCGTGGACGCCGGCCTGCCGGCAGGCGCCATCACCTTGCTCTTCGGTACGCCGGAGGAGGTGATTGCGCCACTGATGGCAGCGCCCTCGGTACGCAAGGTTTCATTCACCGGCTCGACCCGCGTCGGCAAGATCCTGATTCACCAGAGCGCCGATACGGTGAAGCGGTTGACGATGGAGCTTGGCGGCCATGCGCCGGTCCTCGTGCTCGAAGACGCCGATGTCGCCTTTGCGGCGGAAACGGCGGCTCTCGCCAAATTCCGCAATTCCGGACAGGTCTGCGCCGCTCCGAGCCGCTTCTATGTGCACGAAAAGCTGGCCGATGAATTCGCCGATGGTTTTGTGAAAGTCGCCAAGCGTCTGAAGCTCGGCAACGGGCTCGACCGCTCCGTCACCATGGGACCGATGACCACGATCCGCCAGCGCGACCGCGCCGAAGCGCTGGTGGCGGATGCCCGCCAGCGCGGCGCAAATATCCTGTGCGGCGGCGGGCGTCCTGCCGATATCAATGCCGGCTATTTCTTCGAGCCGACTGTGATGACGAATGTGCATCCGGACTCGGAGATTCTGCGCGAGGAGCCTTTCGCGCCGGTCGCCCCCATCCTGCCTTTCTCCGACGTCGAGGAAGCGATCGCTCGGTCCAATGCGCTTGAGGCCGGCCTTGCCTCCTATCTCTTCACCAGTTCGCTGAGTGCGGCGACCATGGTCTCCGAACGCATCGAGGCCGGCATGGTTGGCATCAACACCTGCGTGGTTGCGATCCCAGAAGGGCCTTTCGGCGGCGTCAAGCAGAGCGGTTATGGCCGCGAGGGTGGGCCGACGGCGATCCACGACTATCTCAACATCAAGTTCACGCATACGCGTCTGCTCTGAAGGCAAGCCGATGACAAAAGACAAGAAGATTGCCCTTGCGGATCTGCGCAGCCAGCGCTGGTTCGGCGCAAGCGGCCAGCCCGGCAACCACAAGTCCTACCGCACCAAACAGATGGGCTATACGAGCGAGGATTTTCAGGGCAAGCCCGTCATCGGCATCCTCAATACCTGGTCCGATCTCAATTCCTGCCACACGCATTTCCCGCAGCGCGTCGAGGAAGTGAAGCGCGGCATCTGGCAGGCCGGCGGCTTTCCGGTGGAACTGCCGGCGCTTAGCGTCGGCGAGACCTATGTGCGCCCGAGCACGCTGATCTATCGCAATCTGCTCGCCATGGACACGGAGGAAATCCTCCGCTCGCATCCGATCGACGGCGCCGTATTGATGGGCGGCTGCGACAAGACCACGCCGGCCCTGTTGATGGGCGCGGCCAGCATGAACATTCCGGCGATCTTCGTGCCGGCGGGCGCGATGCTGAGCGGCCATTTCCGTGGCCGTCGCAATCTCGGCACGGGCTCCAGCACCTGGGCAGCACTTGCCGATTTCCGCGCCGGCAAGATCGACGAGAAGACCTGGCGGGCCTTCGGCGAAGGCACGGCACGTTCGCCCGGCACCTGCAACACGATGGGCACGGCTTCCACCATGACCTCGCTTGCCGATGTTCTCGGCATGACGCTGCCGGGCGCAAGCTCCATTCCGGCCGTCGATTCCACGCATTCGCAGATGGCGAGCACAGCCGGCCGGCGCATCGTCGAGATGGTCTGGGAAGACCTGCGTCCGCGCGACGTCGTCACGCGGGCAAGCTTCCTCAATGCCATCGTTACCGACATGGCGCTTTCGGGCTCCACCAATTCGCTGATTCATCTGATCGCGATGGCAAGGCGCCTGAATATCGACCTGTCGCTCGATGACTTTTCCGCGGCGGCCGAGGCCGTGCCCGTCATCTGCAATCTGCAGCCGTCGGGCAAATACCTGATGGAAGACTTCTATTATTCCGGCGGGCTTCGCGCGCTGCTCTCCGTCATCAGGGATCATCTCGATCTTTCCTGCATGACCGTGACGGGTCGTACGCTCGGAGAGGAGATCGAGGGGGCGGCACCCTACGATGACGAGGTCATCCGGCCGCTGTCCGATCCGGTCTATGCGGCCGGTGGGCTTGTGGTGCTCAAGGGCAATCTTGCGCCGCGCGGCGCTGTGCTGAAGCGCGCTGCGGCAAGTCCGAACCTCCTGCAGCACACCGGTCCGGCAATCGTCTTCAAGAACTTCAAGGAGATGCTCGCACAGATCGACAATCCCGATCTCGACGTGACACCCGATAGCGTCCTCGTGCTGCAGGATGCCGGGCCGACCGGCGCGCCGGGCATGCCGGAATGGGGCATGCTGCCGATCCCCAAGAAATTGCTCGAACAGGGCGTGCGTGACATGGTGCGCCTCTCCGACGCGCGCATGAGCGGCACGAGCTATGGCACCTGCATCCTGCATGTCTGTCCGGAAAGCCGCGTTGGCGGCCCTCTGGCGCTGGTCAAGACCGGCGATCTCATCAGCCTGGACACAGAGGGGCGCAGCCTTGATCTGCTGATCTCCGAGGAAGAATTTGCCCGTCGCCGCGCCGAATGGGTCCCGCCGCCACCGCATTACGAGCGGGGTTACGGTGCGCTCTTCTCCCAGCATGTGCTGCAGGCGGATGAGGGCTGCGACCTCGATTTTCTGGCCAAGCCTGGCGATACGCCGGACCCTGAAGCACGTTTCTCCTGAAAGGCCGGCCCGCATGACCAAGACCGGAAAAGGCATTGCCAACGGCCTGACGAACTACGGCGATCCGCGCTTCGCCGCCTATCTGCGCCGCTCCTTCGCATCCTCCATGGGCTATTCCCGCAAGATGCTGGAAAAGCCTGTCGTCGGTATTACCTGGACGGCAAGCGGCTTCAACAATTGCCATCGCGGCGTGCCGGAGCTGGTGGAAGCCGTCAAGCGCGGGGTTCTCGCCGCGGGCGGCCTGCCGCTCGATTTCCCCGTCACCTCGCTCGGTGAGGTCTTTCTGAACCCGACCAGCATGGTTTTCCGCAACCTGATGGCGATGGACGTGGAGGAAATGGTCCGCGCCCAGCCGATGGATGCCGTCGTACTCGTTGGCGGGTGCGACAAGACGCTTCCGGCGCTCGTCATGGGGGCCGCCTCGGCCAACAAGCCGGCGATCGTGCTCGCGACCGGGCCGATGATGACGTCGCGCTATCAGGGCGAGCGCCTTGGCGCCTGCACCGATTGCCGCCGTTTCTGGGCACGCTATCGCGCCGGGGAGCTGGAAGACAAGCAGATCGATCAGGTCGAGGGTTCGCTGGCGACCACGGCCGGCACCTGCGCCGTCATGGGCACGGCCTCCAGCATGGCGATCATGCTCGAGGTCATGGGTCTGATGCTGCCGGGAACGGCTGCCATTCCCGCCGTCCATGCCGATCGCCTCCGTGCCGCCGAAGCCACGGGTACGGCGGCCATGGGTCTCATCGCTTCCGGCCGCACGTTCAAGGAGACGGTGACGCAGGCGACGATCGACAACGCGCTGAAGACGCTGCTCGCCATCAGCGGTTCCACCAATGCCATCATCCATCTGGCGGCCATCGCCGGCCGGCTCGGCCTCAAGGTCGATCTCGACAAGCTCAACGCCATGTCGGACGCCACACCCGTGCTTGTCGATCTCAAGCCCACCGGTGACGCCTATATGGAGGACTTCTTCTATGCCGGCGGCGTCGGCGCGCTGTTGCGGCGGCTCGGCGACCATCTCGACCTTTCGGCCCGCACGGTGACGGGCGAGGCGCTGGCCGACCTCGTGCCGCCCGACAACAGCTGGATCGACGGCAGCGTCATCCGGCCGGTGGAAACGCCGATCCGCGCCGATGGCGGGCTTGTTGCCCTCTTCGGCAACCTGGCGCCGAAGGGCGCGATCCTGAAACGTGCGGCAGCCGACGAGCGGCTGTTCGAAAAGACCGGCCGCGCGGTCGTGTTCGAAGGGCTGAAGGATCTTTCCGACCGCATCGACGATCCCGATCTCGATGTCACGGAAGACGATATTCTGGTGCTGAAGAATGCCGGGCCGAAGGCATCGGGCATGCCGGAAGCGGGCTATCTGCCGATTCCGTCCAAACTTGCCCGCAAGGGTGTGAAGGACATGCTGCGCATTTCCGATGCGCGCATGAGCGGTACGGCTTATGGCACGATCGTGCTGCACGTCTCGCCGGAATCGGCAGCCGGGGGACCGCTGGCGCTGGTGCGCAACGGCGATATGATCCGCATGAGCGTCCGGGAGCGCCGGCTGGAACTGCTGGTCGAGGAGGCAGAACTTGCCAGACGTTTGCCGACGCCTGCACCGGCTGCCGAAACCCGCGGCTGGCTCGGACTCTACAATCGGCATGTGATGCAGGCCGAAAACGGCTGCGACCTGGATTTCATGCTGCCGGATGCGCAGGACGCGGCCGAGGCCAGGGTGATGAAAATGCCGGCCAAGGCTTGAGGCCTGACCGGGCAAGATCTGTCCGGCCAGGTCATGCGAAGCCTCACGCGATCATGTAGCCGCCGTCAACCGGCATCGAAATGCCGTTGACCATCGCGGCTTCGTCCGAGAGCAGGAACAGGATCACCTCCGCCACGTCCTGAGACTCTGCGAACCGCCCGACGGGAATGCGCTTCAGCATGCCGGCGGCCTTTTCCGGATCGCTCCAGGCCTTGATCGCCATCGGCGTCAGCGTCACCGTCGGGTGCACGCCGTTCACGCGAATGCCCTGTGGCGCCAGCTCCTTGGCCATGACCCGCGTCAACCCGTCCAGGCCGCCCTTTGAAGCGCAGTATGCCGCATGGTCGGGGATGCCGACGAAGGCGGCGACGGAGGAGACATTGACGATGGCGCCGTGACGGCCGGCCTCGATCAACGAGCGCGCATATTCCTGGGCGACGATCATCGGCGCGCGCGTGTTAACGGCGATCAGATGATCGAAGGCCTCGACAGTGGTGTCGAGAAAGGACTGCAGTTCGGTGGTCCCCGCGCAATTGATCAGAAATTCGGCCGGGAGCACGGCGCGTGCCGCCTCCCGCGTCGCCTTCGCATCGGCAAGGTCGACCTGAACGGCCTGGCAGCCCAGTTCCTCGCGGAGCGACACGACATCATCGGCACTTCTCGTCAATGCCGCGACGTCAGCGCCCCGCCTGACCAATGTTTCTGCGACGACGCGACCGATGCCCTTGCCGGCACCGGTGACGATTACTTTCTTGCCTTGGAAATCCATCTGTTCCTCACCTTACAATCGTTGACCCGTTGCCTGATCAAAGATGTGAACGCGGCGGGGATCAATATGAAAATGCAGCACCTTGCCGGGCGTGACTTCGATGCGCTCGCGGATAAGCGCGTCGATCGGCACGCCGCCGACACGGCCGAAGATCAACGTTTCGGAGCCCGTCGGCTCATAGACCGACACCTCAACCGGAATGCCGTCCTCGGCGATGGTGATGTGTTCCGGCCGAATGCCGTATGTCACCGCCTTGCCGTCCTCGGCATTCACGCGGTCCACCGGCAGGACGACGCCCTGATCGGTGACGACGACCTGCCTGCCGTCCCGCGTTGCGATCTTGCCCTGGAGGAAGTTCATCGACGGGCTGCCGATGAAGCCGGCGACGAAGAGATTGGCCGGGAAGTCGTAGAGGTCGAGGGGCTTGCCGACCTGTTCCACCCGTCCGTCACGCATGACGACGATCTTGTTCGCCATCGTCATGGCTTCGATCTGGTCATGCGTGACATAGATTGTGGTCGTTTTCAGCCGCTGGTGCAGCTCCTTGATCTCGACACGCATGGTGACGCGAAGTTTGGCATCGAGGTTGGACAGCGGCTCGTCGAAAAGGAAAACCTGCGGGTCGCGCACGATCGCCCGGCCCATGGCGACGCGCTGCCGCTGCCCGCCCGACAGCTGTTTCGGATAGCGGTCGAGATACCGCGTCAGATCGAGGATTGCGGCTGCCTTTCCGACCTTCTCGTCGATCTCCGACTTTGGCCGTTTGGCCATCTTCAGCGGAAAGCCCATATTTTCGGCGACCGTCTTGTGCGGATAGAGCGCGTAGCTCTGGAAGACCATGGCGATGTCGCGTTCCTTCGGCGGAGCGTTGGTGACGTCGCGCCCGCCGATCCTGATGTCGCCGCTGCTGACGGTCTCGAGACCGGCGATCATGCGCAGCAGCGTGGACTTGCCGCAGCCGGAAGGGCCGACTAGAACGACGAATTCGCCATCCTCGATATCGACGCTGACGCCGTGCATGACCTGAAGAGCGCCATATCTCTTGGTGACGTCGCTGACCTGTACATTTGCCAATGTCGTTTCTCCCTAGTCCAGCACGGCTTGCGTCTTGATTTTGTTCAAAAAGACCATCGGTTCACCCTTTCCAGATAATGTAGGCGCCAAGCGCGGCGGAGATTGCCACCGCAAACCACACCGAAAGCCCGAACGGTTCGATGAACCGCATCCAGAGCAGGGACAGCGCGACCCAGATGACGACCGAGATGAACAGCCGGTCGAACCAGTTGGTCTCGATCGGCAGGAAGCCCGGCTGCTTTTCGTTGTTTTCAGAATCCGAAGCCATCTTGCTATCCTTTCACTGCGCCGAAGGTCAGACCGGCAACGATGTGACGCTGCACGACCGAGAAGACGATGAGCGCCGGGATCAAAGTCAGCATGGAGATCGCCGCCATGATGCCCCAGGCCGTGCCAGTCGTCGTCACATATTCCGACAGACCGGTTGTAAGCGTTCGGGCGTTGAAATTGGTCAGCGTGGCGGCAAGCAGATATTCGTTCCACGCGAAGACCCAGGTGAGGATGAGCGTCACCGCAAGGCCCGGTCGCGCCAGGGGGAAGACGATGTCGTAGAGGACCATCCAGGGACTTGCGCCATCCACATAAGCCGCTTCGTCCAGTTCCTTCGGAATGCCCTCTACCGTCGGGCGCAGCGTCCAGATGGCGAAGGGAAGGTTGAACGAGCAGTAGACCAGGATCATGCCGAGCCTGGAATCCGCGAGTGAGAAGTCGCCGATCTTGTAGACCTGGGTCAAAAGCAGGAAGAGCGGCAGCAGGAAGACCGCCGGCGGTGCCATGCGGTTGGTGATCGTCCAGAAGAAGATGCTTTCCTTGCCGGCGAGGTCGAAGCGCGATAGCGCGTAACAGGCCAGGAAGCCGAGTGTCGTGACCAGGATCGCGTTGCCGGACGAGATGACGAGCGAGTTGATCATGTATCGCCGCAGGGTCTCGTTCGTCAGCACGTCCTGGTAATTCTTCCAGAAGAAGCTCCGCAGGACGACATCAGGCGTAGAGAACAGATCGAAGGGCTGCTTCACCGAGATGACGAAGAGCCAGTAGATCGGGAAAAGGGTCGCAAAGCTGATCAGCGTCCACAGGAGAACCGAAAGCCAGGGGTTCTGTCTCTTCATGGCATCAGCCTCTCTTCGCGCGGGGGGCAATCAGGCCGACATAGAGCAGCCAGCAGACGACGATGGTGAGGTAGAGCACGACGACCGAGATCGCCGAACCGTAGCCGTAGTTCGTTTTCGGGAAGACTTCCCTGAAGATGTGGACGCCGATATAGCGCGTCGAGGACCCCGGACCGCCGCCGGTCAGCATCAGAACCTCGTCGACCGTGCGCAGCGCGTCCATGAGCCTGATGAATACCGTTGCCAGCAGGGCAGGGCGGATCAGTGGCAGCGTGATATGCCAGAAGATCTGGCTCTTGCCGGCGCCATCGATCTGCGCCTGTTCGAAGGGATCGGGCGGAAGCGAAACCAGGGCGGCGATCAGGGACAGCGTGACCAATGGCGTCCAGTGCCAGACGTCCATGATGACGGTGATGGTGAAGGCGGCGAGCGCGCTCTGGCCGATGTTCAGATCATAGCCGAACCAGCTTCGCAGCAGGTACGGGATGATGCCGATCGACGGTGTGGTCATCAGTTTCCACACCGAGCCGACGATGATAGGCGCCATGATCAGCGGAAGAGTGTGGATGGTGCGGAAGAAGGCCTTTCCCGGAAAGTCCTTCATCAGTGCCTGCGCGAGCATGTATCCAAGCACGAGCTCGGAAACGACGGCAAAGAAGACGAAGGCGACGGTGATGCCGAGCGAGGCGAGGAACTGTTTGTCGAAGACGAGACTTCGGTAGTTCGAAGCCCAGTTGAAGACCATCAGCGGATTTGCGGCAAAGGGGTTCCATTGATGAAAGGAAACCCAGACGACATAGATGAAAGGAAAAATACCGAAGAGCCCGAGGATCAGGATCGTCGGTGACAGCAGCAGCCATCCAAACTTTTGCGAATGCATCGCTTCATCCTCTTTGGTGCCCGTTGGGCGACCTATCGAGCCAGGAAAGAGACGGGTCGCCAAGCGAAGACGACCCGCCAAGGTGGGGAGGATGACTTATTTGCGATAGCCGAGCGACGTGAGCTCCTCTTCCGTCTTGGCCGCCATCTGGTCGAGGCCTTCGTCGGGGGCGATCTTGCCGGTCAGAATGTCGAAGAAGATCGGCAGGGTGGCTTCACGCAGCTGGGCGTGGAACGGATACGGGGGAGCGCCGGCGAAGAGCTTGCCCTGATCCTTCAGCATCGTATAGAAGCCGCCGAGCTTGACATCCATCGCCTTGACCTTCGGATCGTCGAAGGTCGCCGTGTTGGTGATGCGCGGTGCGGCGATCGCCCAATCGGGCTGCACGTCGTTCTGCCCCATGAATTCGAGGAAGAGCAGCGCGGCTTCCTTGTTCTTGGATGTAATCGGCAGGCCGAAGGCGCCGCCGTCATAATAGCCGATGTAGCCCTTTCCGGATTTGGCATCCTCCAGAACGCCCGGTTCAAGCGGCGGCAGGGCGAAGCCCACCTTGTCGACCACCTTTGACTGCGCAGGATCGCTGGCGATCCAGGCCGCGTTCTCGCCATAGATCAATCCCTGGGCGACGCGGCCCGCCGCGAAGGTCGTCGCTGTTTCCGTCCAGGTCGATTGCGTCGATTCCGGCGGCGCGATATCGCGCAGGTGCAGCCAGTATTTCAACGCGGCCTTCGCCTTGTCGCTGTTCATGGCGCCGCCATGCTCGACCGTCGCCGCGTAGTTGTTGCTGGCGTCGATGCCCCAGTTGTAGACGCCGAAGGTCGGCGCGATGGATTCGAAATATTCGTACCAGGATGCGGCGTGGCCCGTATGGGCCTGAGCGGTCGTGCCCCAGAGCTCGAGACCGTTGTCCTTTCCGTATTTGGTGAAGAATTCGGCGATCTGTGTGTAGTCCTCATGCGTGGTCGCCGGCTTCAGGTCCTTGCCGGTTTCCTTCTTGAAGGCTTCCTTGATCTTCGGGTCGTCGAAGAGGTCCTTGCGGTAGAGGTAGGTCTTGAGGAAGGCTTCCATCGGCACGCCGAAGAGATCTCCCTTCGCGTCCTTGAAATAGTCGGCGAAGCTGGTGAAGTTCGCGTCATCGTAGGTCGGCGCCTTCAGATCCGGCTGATCCTTCAGCGTCTGGGTGATGTCGACCAGGAAATTGCGCGCCAGATACGAGTAGATGATGTCCTGCTCGATGTAGACCATGTCGTAGATGCCGGTCTTGGCCTCCATGTCCTTGATGGCCTTGTCGTACATCTGATCCCAGGACGTCGTCTCGATTTCGACCTTGATGCCGGTCTTCTTCTCGAATTCGGGTGCGAGCACATCCTTGATGTAATTGGACGGCGGCGTGCTTTCGGTCACGCCGTGCAGGGTCACGCCCTTGAATTTGGCGCCGGCGTCCGACCAGAAGTCTGCCCAGGCCGGCGACGCGGCGGTGGCGAGGCTGAGCGTCAGCGCAAGCGCGCTGGCTTTCAAAGCGTAGTTCATTTCAATCCTCCCAGATAGCAGCGAGATCATTTCGCCGGGTCATTGTGTAGATGAAAATCGGTGTCCGCGCAATATTTGTTGTCTAAACCTGCAAATATGCGGGCTATGTCGTTGATTTCGGTAGAAAGTAATTTTCGCATAAAATCCATGGCGACGCAGATGCGACGGAAATTGCTGCATAGCAATCAGATTTCTCGCGGAAGCAAAATTACGATCTGCAAATTTATTTGTTGCTTTGCCATACTAAATGGCATAGCTGTGGCGCAGCGATAGGCATCCAGCGGAGGGAAACGGCTATGCGTCGATTGGGTATCCATTCATTTGTATGGACAGGCGGCCAAACGCAGGAGGGGCTCGAAATGGCTCTCAACAAGACGGCCGAGCACGGATATCGTACGATCGAATTTGCCTATCTGCGCCCCGAGAAATTCAATCTCGATCGTCTGGCGAAGCTCGCCCAGTCGCTCGATGTCGAGATCGGCGTGACGATGGGCCTTCCTGTCGACAAGGATATTTCAAGCGAGGATATGGCAGCCGTTGCCGCCGGCAGGCAGATGCTGGCCGATGCCGTGCGGGCGGTTCGTGACATCGGTGGAAACAAGCTCGGCGGCATCCTTTATTCCGCGCATACCAAATATAACCGGCAGCCGACGAAGAAGGGCTGGGACAACAGCGTCGCCGGGATCGCCGCGACTGCGGATATCGCGCGGGATGCGAGGGTCGATCTCGTCCTGGAGATCGTGAACCGTTTCGAGACGAACCTTCTGAACACCACGGCCCAGGGATTGAAGTTCATCTCCGAAACCGGGTCGGACCATGTCCGGCTGCATCTCGACACGTTCCACATGAATATCGAGGAAGCAAATCCGGCGGCCGCGATCCGGCTTGCCGGCGACAAGATCGGCTATTTCCACATTGGCGAAAGCAATCGCGGCTACCTCGGCGACGGCGTCATCAATTTCGACCTTATTTTCGATGCGCTGCTCGATATCGATTACAGGCGCGACATCGTGTTCGAGAGTTTTTCGACCGCCGTGGTCGACGAAGGCCTCTCGCTCGCCTGCGCAATCTGGCGCGATACCTGGACCGACAACGATCCGCTGGCCGCTCATGCCAAGCGCTATATCGAACTGAAATACGAGGAAGCCAAGCGGCGGCGCGTCACGAACGCGCGCCCGTGATAATCCTTCTGCCGATCTGCTTCGCACGTATAGGCTGGAGCAGTCGATTTGAAGAGAAATGAATATGAATGACACTGTCTCCATCGGAAGCTCGCCGCGCAGGATCCGGCAGAACAACATCGTTGCCGCCCTGCAGACGATCTACAGCCATCGCCGCCTGAGCCGGGCCGATCTGGCGCGGAAGCTCGGCATGAACCGTTCGTCGTCAGGGGAGATCGTTGCCGAACTGACGGAAAGCGGCCTGGTCCAGGAATCGGAGGAGAGCAGCAAGCAGCGCTCGGAGCAATCCCGCGCCGGCCGTCCGGGAATCATGCTCGAACTGGTGCCGGATGCCGCGTTCTTTGCCGGGATCGAACTCGGCGTCGAGCATATATCTGCCGTTGTCGTGGATTTTTCGGCAGATGTCCGGGTCTGCCGCAGGCTCGCCTTCCACGCCCAGTCCTCAAGCGTGGAGGAGGCCGTGGCGCGCGGGGTCGATCTCATCACGGACGCCATGCCGAAGCAGATGATCGAGCGTTGCAAGGGGCTCGGCATATCCGTGCCGGCCCATATCCGGCCGGACGGAATTGTCACGCTTGCGCCGATCATCGGCTGGCGGGACGTGCCGTTGAAGGAGATCGGCCGCAGCGCCTTTCCGGCCGAGGTGCCGATCGCGGTCGAAAACGACGCCAACGCTTTCGCGATCGGCGACAGCTATCGTCACGGCGTTGCCGGCGTAACGCTCTTCCTGCTCATGGAGACCGGTGTCGGCGGCGGGATCATGATCGATGGAAAGCTGTTTCGCGGCGGCCATGGCCTCGCGGGTGAGATCGGCCATACCCTCGTGCCGGGAAGCGGCGGGCAGAAATTCGAGCAGCTGATCGGCCGCGAGGTGCTGATCCGGCAGTACAGGGAAGCGACCGGCCGCGCCGACGCCGACCTGCAGGAATTTCTCACCGACGTTCGCGATCGCGTTCCGGACGCGGTAAACATAGCGGAGATCTGGTCGCGGCATCTGGCCTATGCGCTGCTGCAGGCCTGCCGCCTGCTCGATCCGGACCGGATCGTTCTGGGCGGTTCCGTCGCCTCGCTTTATCCGATGGTGGCGGCCCGCGTGGCGGTCCACATGTCGGAGGGCCAGAATATTCCTTTTCCGACACCCGCGATCGTCGTCGATGGCGACGCGGAATTCGGTTCCGCCTTTGGGGCGGCATGCATGCTGCACGGGCGCTTCCTTTCCCTCGAAAACGAGGAATTCGGTGGCGAAGACGGTGCAATACAACGATCAACTGCGATTTAGCGGCATCTATCGAAAGCGGGATTGCAATGGCTTCAGTGCTGGCTCCGGACCAACTCGGCCCCACGGTTTGCGTCGGCGAGATCCTGGTGGAGATCGTCGCCACGACGTTCGGAGAGGGGTTCCTTGAAGCCCAGCCGCTTGTCGGGCCGTTCGCAAGCGGGGCGCCGGCAATCTTCATCTCGCAATGCGGCCGGCTCGGCGGAGCGGCAGCAATGGTGGGGGCGGTCGGCAACGACGATTTCGGCCGCGTCAATATCGACCGCCTCAAGCGCGATGGTGTCGATGTGTCCGCCATCACCGTCGATCCCGACTATCCGACGGGAAGCGCCTTCGTCCGCTACCGCAAGGACGGCTCCCGCGACTTCGTCTACAATATCGCCAGATCGGCCGCCGCGCGCTTCGGCTGGTCCGCGAGTGTCAGCGATCTCGTGAGCCGCAGCGGGCATCTTCATGTCATGGGTTCGGCTCTCTCCGTTCCCAGCGCACGGGAGGTCATCGACAAGGCGGTCGACATCGTGAAGGCGCGCGGCGGTACACTCTCGGTCGATCCGAATCTCCGCAAGGAATTGCAGCTCGACGAGGATACCGAACGCCGGTTTTCCCGGCTTGTCGCCACGGCCGATCTGCTCTTGCCGTCGGGGGAAGAACTCGAGCGCGCCGCAGGCATCGCGGGCGGGGCCGATGCGATCCGGCGTCTGTTCGACATCGGCGTGAAGGAGATCGTGCTGAAGCGCGGTGCAGAGGGCGCGACCTATTTCGGCAGAGAGGGGGACCGTATCGATGCTCCTGCCTTCCTCGTCGAGGAGGTCGATCCGACCGGCGCCGGCGACTGTTTCGGCGGGGCCTACCTCACCTGCCGGCGGCTCGGAATGTCACCAGGCGAGGCACTCACCTACGGTTCGGCCGCTGGTGCGCGCAACGTGACGGTCCGCGGCCCGATGGAGGGTGCCGGCACCCGCCAGGAACTCGACGCGTTCATCGCCTCAACGCAAAGGCGCTCCTGATGCAGATTGCGCTCACCGAACTGGCTGCGCTCAGGGCTGAGGGTCGTCCGGCCGGCATTACCTCCGTCTGCTCGGCCCATCCGGTCGTCTTGCGGGCGGCACTGCGTCACGGGCGCGACCGTTCGAGCACGGTTCTGATCGAAGCCACCTGCAACCAGGTGAACCATCTGGGCGGCTATACCGGGATGACCCCCGCAGACTTTGCGGCTCTGGTTTTGCGCATTGCCAAAGAGGAGGGCTGCCCGGAAAGCCTCATTGTGCTGGGCGGCGATCATCTCGGACCGAACCCCTGGCGGGATCGGGCGGCTGACGAGGCCATGGCTGAAGCCGAGCGGATGGTGGCGGCCTATATCGAGGCCGGGTTCCGCAAGATCCATCTCGACGCATCAATGGGCTGCCTGGGGGAACCCGCCGCATTGGACGACGAGGCGACCGCCCGTCGAGCGGCGCGGCTTGCTGCTGTCGCGGAGACCGCGGCAAGGCGGGCAGGGGCCACCATGCCGGTCTATGTCATCGGCACGGAGGTTCCTCCTCCTGGCGGCGCGGATCATACATTGACTGCGATCGAGCCGACTGCCGCTTCGGCCGCCAGGCGCACCATCGACGTCCATCGTCGTGTCTTCGCCGAAGCCGGTCTGGCGGAAGCCTTTGCGCGCGCCATCGGCCTTGTGGTGCAGCCGGGCGTCGAATTCGGCAACCACAATGTCGTCAGCTACGACCGCAGCAAGATCGAGGCGTTGAAGCAGGTGCTCGACGACGAGCCGCAATTCGTGTTTGAGGCGCATTCCACCGACTATCAGGGCATTGGTCCGCTGGCCGCGCTCGTCGCAGACGGTTTTCCGATCCTGAAGGTCGGGCCGGAACTGACCTTCGTCCTGCGCGAAGCCCTCTACGGGCTGGATTTGATCGCATCCGACCTTGTGCCTGATTATGGCGAGCGTCCGCTATATGCCGCGATGGAGGCTCTGATGCTGGCGCATCGGGACAATTGGAGCCGCCACTATCACGGCAGCGAGGACGAGCGGCGCTGGCTTCGGCATTATTCGCTGTCCGATCGCATTCGCTACTATTGGACATCCGAGCAGGCGCAATCCGCGGTCGCACGTCTTTGCGGCGCGCTTGCGGGAAAATCCGTACCGCGCCCGCTCTTCTGGCAGCACATGCCGGCTGCCGAGCAGTTTTCCGATGCGCCGCTCGACCCGGAGGCGTTGTTGGTCTGGCGGGTGACGAAGAGCCTTGCCGAATATCATGCAGCATGCGGCGGAGCGAGATAGGCCGCCCCAACCAAGGAGGAAGGAATGAACGAGTTGAAAGGGAAGGTCGCCGCGATCACGGGCGCCGCGTCCGGTATCGGAATGGCATCGACGGAGGCGATGATCGCAGCAGGCGCCACGGTCGTTCTTGTCGACCGCGACGAGAAGGCGCTGGCGGCAGCCAGCGAGCGCCTTGGCGAACGGGCAATACCTCTCGCTTTGGACCTGCTGGATGCGCAGGCATGTGCCCAGCTTCTCGACCGCGTGTTGTCGAAGGTAGGGCAGCTCGACATTCTGCATGCCAATGCCGGCACCTATATCGGCGGCGACCTTGCGGATGCCAATCTCGACGCGATCGACCGGATGCTGAACCTCAACGTTAATGTCGTCATCAAGAACGTCCGGACCGTCATTCCGCATATGATCGAACGCGGCAGCGGCGACATCGTCGTCACAAGCTCGGTCGCAGGCCATTCGCCCGTCCCGTGGGAGCCCGTCTATTCGCCGTCGAAATGGGCGATGCACTGCTTCGTCCAGACGATGCGCCGTCAGCTTTTGAAAAGCGGTATTCGTGTCGGCTCGGTTTCGCCGGGACCCGTCATCAGCGCGCTGCTTGCCGACTGGCCGGAGGAGAACCTGCGCAAGGCGAAGGAGGCCGGCGCCCTGATCGAGCCCAAGGAGGTGGCCGACGCCATCATGTTCATGCTGACGCGTCCGCGCAACGTGACGATCCGCGACATCGTCGTTCTCCCGAGCGCGTTCGATATCTGAGGAGCAAACCATGAGCTATCAGGAGAAATTCCGTCTTGACGGCGAGCGCGCCGTCGTCACCGGCGGCGGGCGCGCCATCGGGCTTTGCTGCGCACACGCGCTCGCCGAAGCCGGCGCAGCCGTCGTCGTCATAGAGCGCAACGAGGCCGATGCAGAACAGGCGCTGGCGCTCAAGGACAAAGGATATGACGTCGAACTTCGTGTCGGCGACGTGACCGATTCCGCCCGCATGGAGGCGATTGCCAATGAACTTGCCGAGGGTGGTCGTCCGGCGACGATCCTGGTCAACAATGCCGGGATCGGCCAGAACGGGATTGCCGCAGAGGACGTCACGGACGCCGATTGGCTGCGGATGATGGATGTCAACGTCAACGGCGTCTTCTGGTGCTCGCGCGCCTTCGGCCGCCATATGGTGGCGATGAAACGGGGCGCGATCGTCAATCTCGGCTCGATGTCGGGCATCATCTGCAACCGGCCGCAGCCGCAGACCGCCTATAACGTCTCCAAGGCTGCCGTTCACCACCTCACCCGTTCCATGGCCGCCGAATGGGCGCAGCACGGGGTAAGGATCAATGCGGTTGCCCCGACCTATATCGAAACGCCGATGGTCGCGGCGGTCGAGGCCAATCGCGAGCGGATTCCGATCTGGCTTGCCGACACGCCGATGGGGCGCATGGGCGCGCCCGAGGAGGTCGCAAGCGCGGTTCTCTTTCTTGCGTCCGGCGCGGCAAGCCTGATGACGGGAGCAATCGTCAACGTCGATGCCGGCTTCACCTGCTGGTAGACCGGCTCAAACGAGAGCCTCGAGGCGCCTGCCGTCCCGCCGGCGCCTCGCCGCCTTCCGGCTGCGCCGACAGGATATGTCGATCTGACAGGGCGGCTCGACCCTGCTCATCTGCGCGGCATGCGTCAGCCCTTGACCGGATCATCCTTCACGGCATCGGCAAACTTCTGCATCAGGCGGACCAGATTATCCAGATCATCGGGATCCCATGTCTTGAATATTTCGATGCCTATCCTCTCGCGCGCTGCATCGACGCGGTCCGTCATCGATTTGCCCTTCGCGGTGACCACCGCTTCGGTGACGCGCCGGTCCGTCGTGCTCGGTTGACGCTGGATGAGGCCGAGGTTCTCCAGCTTCGCGACCTGGCGGTTGGACATCGGCTATATCGGCTCCAGCCTGTCCCTTGACGCTCCCCGGCGTCAGGCGCGCGTCCTTGCCGGCAATCGCGCGCCCGACGTCCTGTTGAAGGGGGCCGCAGGTCAACCTGCACGGCTGTTCGACCTCTTGAAGGGACCCCATTGGACCCTGCTGGAATTTGAAGCAGAGACGGTCGCCGTCCAACCGCTCAAAGCACTGCACATCCACCGCATCGGGCAAGGTGGAGACTACACCGACAGCGAGAACCGGTTCCGCGACACCTACGAGGCTGCGCCGGGCGACCGGATTCTTGTTCGTCCGGATGGTTATGTCGGCGCGATCATCTCGCAAGGGGAGGTGACGGCATTGGAAGCCTATCTGAGGAGTGTCGGATTGCGGGCCGGGGCGG
Source organism: Rhizobium sp. GCM10022189 (assembly GCF_042656325.1). NCBI lineage: Bacteria > Pseudomonadati > Pseudomonadota > Alphaproteobacteria > Hyphomicrobiales > Rhizobiaceae > Rhizobium > Rhizobium sp. GCM10022189. The sequence goes on along the minus strand of NZ_JBHSOR010000039.1, from coordinate 307,020 downwards.
CGGCCGGGCGGTGAGAATGCATCCGCGGCATCGCGTCTCCGGTCAAAGCAGAGATATTTATGGCGCGGAATCTTCAAAGCTTTTCAGTCGTGTTCCGCTATGATCGCGATGACGCTGGCGTTGGGCAACGGGTGGCGCGGCAGGTAATTCCTGTCTCGCGCTGCCGCTGTCCGCGCCGGAAATGATGCAATCACGGATCATGCAATGCCGAAATTCCTGTCCGCTTCGATATCCTCACGTTTCAACCGCCTCGTCGGCTTTCGCCTGCTCGCGTTTTTGCTTGGATTCCTGACTTCGGTTGCCCTCGCTCATGCGCAGGACGTCCTGCGCATTCCCTATTCGTCGGACATCGGCACCCTCGATCCGGACAATGGCTTCGAGGTCGCCGGACTGACCGTTCTGGACAGCATCTACGAAGGTCTCGTCAAATACGAGGCGGGCTCGACCAGGATTGTCGGGTCACTGGCCGGGGATTGGGCGATGTCCGGCGATGGCCTCAAATACACGTTCCACCTCGTCGAGGGCGTCAAGTTCCATGATGGAACTGCCTTGGATGCCGAGGCTGTCGTCACCTCGTTCAAGCGTCGCCGCGACGGCGGGTTTGTACAGAACTATACGCTCGCCAACATGGCCGATATCGTGGCAACGGACAGGTCCACCGTCGTCATCACGCTGCGACACCCGCAGCCCTCCTTCATCGACAGCCTTGCGAGCCCGTGGGGACCGAAGATCATCAGCCCGACCGCACTTTCCGGTCACGCCGGCAAGGATTTTGCGACAGGGTGGCTGACCGATCACGCGGTCGGCACCGGGCCGTTCAGGCTTGCCGAATTCAAGCGCGGCGAACGCTACGTGCTCGCACGCAACGACGATTATTGGGGCGCCAAGCCCTATTTCAGCAAGGTGGAATTTCCCGTCATTCCAGATATCGGGCAACAAATTCTCAAGCTGAAGGCCGGCGAAATCGACAGCGTTCCGGCCAATTTCCCGTTTGCGCAGCTCGCCAGCCTGCCGGCCGATCTGGAGATAACGTCCGCACCCAGCATGGCGCAATTCGAAGCCTTCATCAAACCGGGATCGCCGCTCGATGACGCCGAGGTCCGAAAGGCGGTCCTGACCGCGATCAACCCGAATTTGTGGGCAAACGATGCCTTTGGCCAATATGCCCATGTCTCGAAATCGCTCTACCCGAACATCATGCTGGATCCGGCGCAGCCGGTGCAGTTTCCGACCGATTTCGACGCGGCGAAGTCTGCCATCGTTAAGCATGGTCCGATTGCGCTGACCATCGGGCTCTATAGCGCCAATCCGAGCTACGGGCGTATCGCCGACCTGATGATCGCGCAGCTGTCGATGATTGGCGTCGAGGCAACGTCCCGTATCATGCCGCCGGGGGCAGCCTATGCCATGAAGGGCGACCCGGCGGCCCCCGATATGCTGCTGATCATCGCCTCTCCGGACGCCGCCCATCCGGACAATCAGGCAAAAGCGTTCTTTACCGGCGATGCGCCGCTCAACCTTTACGGCAGCACGCTTCCGGAGGCCGACGCCGTTGTTGCTGAAGGTGCCTCGGCGACGGATGTGGCCGCGCGAAACGCACTCTATGAGAGGGCAGGGCGCATGTATTTCGATGCGGGCCGTTTCATTCCGCTCGTCGATGTCGACGATGTGGTCGTCCATCGCAGGGGCCTGAAGGACCTGGGCCTTCGCCCGGTCTTCCCGAGAGGCAGTATCGACTTTTCAAGCGTGAGGCGCTGATGGTCGGACGGGCGGCTTTCGGCAGGATTCATGGCTGCTGTTCAAGCTGAGGGAGTTGCTGACGCTGTGACCGACGCTGTGCTTTCCATCGCTGATCTCCGTGTCGTCCTCTGGCGAAACGGTCGCGATCACCTGGTGCTCGACGATATCAGCTTCGAGGTCATGCCAGGCGAGATCATCGCGGCCGTCGGGGAAAGCGGCTCCGGCAAGACCACGCTCGGCGCGGCAATCCAGGGCCTGCTGCCGGCGTCCGGCCAACCCGATATCAGCGGCTCCATTCGTGTCGCCGGCACGCAGATCGTGGGCGCAAGGCCGCGGGTGTTGCGGGCTGCCCGTCACGGGCTCGTTCGTGCCATTCCGCAGGATCCGATGGGGGCGCTCAACCCGACGATGACGATCCGCCGTCAGCTCCGGGAATCTGCCGGCGGAGACGATGATTTCATCAGGCATTGGCTGGGTCGGGCCGGACTTCCGGATGCGGACGCGATCCTCGATACGTTTCCATATCGTCTGTCGGGCGGCCAGCGTCAGCGTATCCTGATCGCGATGGCGCTGATGGCTCAACCGAAGCTGCTGATTGCCGATGAATCGATCACCGCGCTCGATTTCGCCTTGCAAGGCCAGATTCTCGAACTGTTGCGCAAGATCGCGCGCGAACAGCAGACCGCAATTCTTTTCATAACCCACAACCTGACGGCTGCAGCTTCGCTCGCAGACCGCATGCTCGTGCTCTACAGGGGGCGTGTCCTGGAAATCGGCGGTACTCGCGATGTCTTGGCCAAGCCCGGCCATCCCTATCTGGCCGGCCTGCTTGCGACCCAGTTCGATTTCGACACGGATCGTCAGCGCTCTCTCCCGACCCTGCCGGACGAACGGATGCGCCTGGCAGATCCCGAAAATGCCTGCGGTTACGCTTCCCGTTGCCCCGCCATCCGGGACGCGTGCATCACCAGTCGGCCCGAACTGATGCCGCTTTCGGCTGCTCGCCATTCCGTCGCCTGTTTCTTCCCCGACCTCGCGCAATCCAGCGCACGGCAGCTTTGTTCTACGGAAATCTGGCCAACCGCGGCCGTGACGGAACCTGCTGAAGCGCTCAAGCTGACCAATGTCAGCAAGAGTTTCACAGTGACCGTCGGCCCATTCGGCCGGCGCCGGCCGCGGAGGGTATTGGAATCGGTCAACCTCCGGGTCGGGCTCGGCGAATGCGTCGCCCTGCTCGGCGAAAGCGGCGCGGGCAAATCGACGATCCTCAGGCTCGCCGCCGGGCTGCTGGCACCAGATAGCGGCGAAATCATCCGGATCGAAGAGGCGCCGCAGGTTGTTTTTCAGGATGCGGTTTCTTCCCTGACGCCCTGGCTGCCGATCGGCGAACAGATCGGCGATCGGTTGCGCCCTCTCGGCCTCGACAAGGCGGAACGTCTCCGCAAAGTCTCCGCTGCCCTTGATCTGGTCGGTCTCGATGAGGAGCTGATGTCGTCACTGCCGGCCAGCCTGTCGGTCGGCCAGTGCCAGCGTGCCGTTTTTGCCCGCGCCCTCGTTGTGCCTCCGAAACTTCTGCTTTGCGACGAGCCGATCAGCGCGCTCGACGTGTCGCTTGCCGCCACCACGCTGAACCTGATCGGCGAGTTCAGACGGCGGCTCGGCATCGCTGTGCTGTTCGTGACCCATGATCTGGCTGCCGCCCGGATAGTCGCCGATCGGATCGTCGTACTGGACGGGGGCAGGATAATGCGGGAAGGAGACCCCGACACCGTAACTGCCGGGTTCAATCCTCGGCCGATGGCCGCCATTCTTGCTTCGCTATCGAAAACACATGCAAACACGGGCGGGCAGGGCGATGAACGTTCATGAACAGCTTCCCGAGGAACGTCTCGTTCGCTGGCCCGTCGTCCTCGGACGCATCGGCTGGATCGACCGGATTGGGTTGTTTGGGGTGGTCGCCATCACGATCGTTGCCGTGTTCGCGACCCTGCTGACGCCGTTCAATCCCCAGCTTCGGGTTGCGGCGGCCTATCTGCCGCCGTCGTGGGACCACTGGTTCGGGACGGACGAGATCGGGCGCGATCTGTTTTCCCGCATCATCCTCGGCATCCAGTACACCTGGCTGCCCGCAATTGCCCTCGTTGCCATCAGCCTCGTCGTCGGTGGATGCGTCGGCATGATACCGGGCCTCATCAGCCGCAAGCTCGACATGCTGGCGCAATGGGTCGTCGATTTTTTCCTGATCCTGCCCTCAACGGTGGCACTGGCGGTGATCGCGACGCTCGGCGCGGGGCTGATGAATACGATGATTGCGATCGGCATTGCCTGGTGGCCGTGGTATGCGCGCATATCGCGCGACGAGCTGCGCCGGCTGAACGCCCGCCCGCATGTGGAGGCCGCAAGGGCGGCCGGTATCCGCGGGCCGCGCCTGCTGCTGCGCTATATTCTCCCCGGTGCCGTCCCGGCCCTGCTGGTCGCCGCGACGCTGGACATCGCCAACGTGATCATGACGATATCGCTCATGTCCTTCATCGGCCTCGGCCAGCCGGCGCCCGCACCCGAACTGGGGTCGATGACGTCCAGGGCGCTCGATAGCCTCTCTGCCTATTGGTGGCTGCCGACATTGCCGGCTGCCGTCATTTTTCTCATCTGCCTCTTCGCCAATCTTGCCGGAGACGGCCTCAGGACAGCATTGCGAGGGGCCTAGGAGATGCTGGCCTATCTCGTCAGGCGAATCCTGGGCCTTGCTGCCGCTCTCCTGGCGATGAGCTTTACGGTATTCTGCCTGCAAAGCATCATTCCAGCCGACCCGGCGCGCGCCATCGCCGGGCCGCTGACGCCTCTGTCGAATGTGCAGGAGCTTCGCCAGCAACTCGGCCTCGACGACCCCGTCATCGTCCAGTACGGCCGGTTCCTGTCGCGGCTTGCGCAGGGCGATCTCGCGATATCGGTCAGGACCCGTCAGCCGGTGGCCGCCGATATCAGGCAATATTTGCCGGCATCGCTCGAATTGTCCTTGGCGGCTCTCTGCATCGGTCTTCTGCTGGCTGCCATTCTTGCAATATCGCCGCATATTGTCGGCGGCGCGGGAGGATTGCGGCTGCTCTTCATAGCGGCGGGCTCTGTGCCGATTTTCATGTCCGCCTTGCTTATCGTCTATGTCTTCTGGTTCCGGCTCGGCTGGCTGCCCGGATCGGGCAGAATGAGCGATGGCGATGTCGGCGGTCCAACCGGCTTCAATCTCATCGATGCGCTGATCGACCGGAGGGGCGATCTCGGCCTGGATGCGATCCGCCATCTGCTGCTGCCCGCCTGCTGTCTGGCGCTGCCGATCGCAGTCTCGGTGGGGCGCAGCCTCACCAGCGCGCTGCATGACGTGATGCAGCACGCCTATATCGCCACTGCGCGGGGCAAGGGCCTTCGTGAGGCCACAGTCGTTTTGCGCCATGGTCTTCGCAACGCCGCCTCGCCGGCTCTGGCGATGATCGGTCTGCAGATACGGCTTCTGTTCGGCAACCTGCTGATCGTCGAGCTTGTGTTCGGGTGGCCCGGCCTCGGGCTCTATATCGTTCAGTCCCTGGCCAGCGCCGACCTTCCGGCGGTTCTCGGTGTCACTATGGTGCTCGGAACATTCTACATCCTGGTGGGCATTGTCGTGGAGATCCTGCAGACGCTCGCCGACCCGCGCATCGAGCTATAACACGCCTGAAACCTATCCTTTCGGCCTAGTGCGCTAGACCTTCACCTTATGGATTTCCCGGACGATCAAAGTTCATCTGGACATGGCGATCCCGCCAGTTGCAGGGGGTGGTCCGATGGATGGTGAGATCAGGTTGAAGCAGGCTGTTTTGGTGGTATCCAGGTATTGTCATTCGTCGGAGGAGGCAAATACCCCGGAGAAGAGCCGCCGCAGGTCCGGGCTCACCGGCTGGCAGGTCAAGCGCGTCACCGATTATGTCGATGCAAGACTGGAAGGACCGGTCCGCGTCGACGATCTGGCCGCGGCGGCAAGGCTCAGCCCCGGCCATTTCCGTCGCGCCTTTTCCATCAGCTTCGGCATGTCGCCCTATGCCTTCGTCATGCAGCAGCGGATCGAACGCGCGCGGGCATTGCTGCTCGCCTCCGAGCATGAAATGGGTGATATCGCCTTTGCTTGCGGCTTGTCGGACCATGCGCATTTCAGCCGGCTGTTCCGGCGTTTCGTCGGAACGACACCCAGCCAATGGCGCCATCAGCTTGCAACGCAAAGCGCCTCGCAAGACGCCATCCGGTAGTCCGGATCCCTGCCGCTACGATTTACCGACCGCGAAAACCAGGCGGGATGCGAACCTCCTGACGGTCACGCAGACAGGGCTTCGAGCTCCCTGACCGCCGGCCTGGCATGGATTTCGCGCGGCGCCGGCTTGGCCTGAAGGTCGCGTACGGGCAGGCTGAACGTGATCGATGCACCGCTGTGAGCGCCGTTCTCGGCCCACAAGCGCCCGCCGTGGGATTCGATGATGGAACGGCAGATCGCAAGACCCATGCCCATCCCATCCTGCTTCGTCGTGTAGAACGCCTCGAAAATTTTCTCGGTGTCGCTGATCCCGCTGCCCTGGTCGATCACTTTCACCTCGACCGTATCGTCGGCCCGCAGCCTCGATTCGATCTTCAGGGTTCGCGCCGTTGGCTCGATATCGTGCATCGCTTCGATGCCGTTGCGGATGAGGTTGAGCAGGACCTGCTCCAGCTGCACATGATCGACGCTGGTCGCAGGCAGATAGGGATCGAGATTGATATCGAGCTTCACCTTGTTGAAGGCGAGCTTGTCGGCGATCAGTTCGCAGGCATCGTTGATCAGCTTGTTCAGATCCACGGCGGTTCTGGGGTAGGCGATCTTGCCGAACAGCGCCCTGATGCGGCTGACGACTTCCGCTGCCGCATCGGCATCGCGCACGATCCAGTCGGCGGAACGCAGCGCCCGTTCGAGGTTCGGTGGTTCCGCGCTGAGCCAGCGGCGGAACGCATTCGCATTGGCCACGACCGCCTGCAGTGGCTGGTTGAGTTCATGGGCGATCGAGACGGAAAGTTCGGACATGCTGGCGGCGCGCAGCGCCCTTGCCAGCCTCTCGTCGGACTGGCGCAACGCTTCATGCGCACGCACCTCGTCGTCAATGTCGAGATTGACGCCATACCAGCGAATGATCTTGCCGCTTTCATCACGCAGGGGTTCGACACGTGAATCCATCCACCGGTATTGACCGTCCCGGTGGCGAAGCCGCCCTTTGTGGTTGATGGGCTGCCCCGTCGCGATGGCATTCCTGAACGCTTCCGTCACTGCGGCGCGATCGTCGGGATGGACGAGTTCCGCCTGCGCGGCGACATGCTCCGTCGTCTTCAAATGGATGTCGCCCTCCTTGAGCCCGGCCCATTCGGAGAAGCGCTTGTTGAGATAGCAGGGAAGCCCTTCGGGGGTCATGAGCCAGATCAGGGACGGCACCGTATCGACGATCAGGCGCAGTTCCGCTTCGCGCTGGCGGGCTGCTTCGTGGGCTTCCATTTCGTCATGGATGTCGAGGCAGACGCCGTACCACTGAATGATCTGGCCGTCGGCATCGCGAAGCGGCTCGGCCTTGCCGTCGATCCAGCGATAGGCGCCATCGAAGCGCCGCTGCCGATATTTCAGGGCGAAACGTTCGCCGGTCTCGAAGGCCCGCGATAGGCTCTGCTGAAACAGCGTCCGATCTTCGGGATGAATGGCATCGATGATCGCTGTCGCGAACCGTCTTGTGTCGGCGCGATCGTTGCCCGCAAGCGAAATCCCTGTCCAGTGCATGAGGGGCTTGTTGATGTAGGAGGTTTCGCCCGCCGGGCTGGCGCACCAGATGAGAGCCGGCACGGTGTCGATCATCTGCTGCAGCTGCTGCTGGCTTTCCCGCAGGGCCGCTTCCGCCTTTCGCTGATCGTCGATATCGACAGACGTTGCAAACCAGGCCGTGATGCGGCCGTGTTCGTCGCGCGAGGCGATGGCGGAATCGCGAAGCCATCGGTAGGTCCCGTCCGCGCGTCGCACGCGCTGTTCCTCGAAGATCGGCTCGCCGGTCTTGAGACTGTGCTCCCACCTTGCCTTGCATCCCTCGACATCATCGGGATGCACGAAGAGGCTCCACCATGAATGATTGTCGAGCTTGGCGATCCTGCTCATTTCTTCCGCGCTCACGCCGACGAAATCGAGCGCTTTCGGGTTCAGGAAGCGCAGGCGACCGTCGGGATAGGCCGACCAGCCGAAGCCCGGAATATCTTCGATATTGGGCTGAATATTCTTGTAGACGCGGTCGAACAGGCTCTGCGGCTTGAAGACGTTGATAAAAAACCACAGAGCGGTGGCCGAGCAGGAAAACATGACGACGCGGGCCGGTTCGTCATTGCCGAAATTGGCAGGGGAGAGAACGACTGTCGCTGTCAGCAAACAGCCGATGAGCAGCACGGCCAGACCGGTGCGCCAGCTTGTAAAGAGCCAGATTGCGACCATTGCGACGAGAATGCCGGAGGGATCGGCGAAAAGCCCTGCCAGCAGGATACCACTTCCGCCAACAGCCATGGCCGTGACGATCCGTTCCTTTGACGATGTCAGCTGCATGGAAGTCCTCTTTGCTCTTGCTGTCGTTATCTTCTCGTGAGCCGGCGCTGGCGCGTCATCTCAGCCATCGTTCATTCGAACATGCGAAGGCAGCGCCTGCCAGACATTGAAAAGCTGCGCCACCGAACTGACCTGCATTTTCTTCATCATATTGCTGCGGTGAAGTTTCACCGTAAATTCGCTGATCCCGAGGGAGAAGGCTATCTGCTTGTTGACCTCGCCGGAGACGACGAGTTTCAGAACCTGGCGCTCGCGTACGGTGAGGGTTTCGAACAGGGAAACGTATTTGTCCGCCGCAGACAATGCGTTCCTGCGGCTGATATCGGTGGCGATGGCTTTCGATACGGCATCGAGAAAGGTCTGGTCCCGCACGGGTTTGGTGAGGAAATCCTGCGCACCGGCCTTCATCGCCTGCACGCTCATTGCGATATCGCCGTGCGCCGTGAGAAACAGGACGGGTGTCGCGACGCCGTTGCGCGTCAGGTGGTGCTGCAGATCCAGGCCGCTGATGCCGGGCATGCGGACATCCAGCACGACGCAACTCGGGCGGTCGGGCAGCTTTGCTTCGAGAAATTCCCGGCCCGATAAAAACGTCATTGCGTCGATGCCAACCGAATTCAGCAGGTTCTCCAGCGCCGCGCATACGGTCGCATCGTCATCAACCAAAATCGCGACCGGCGTTTTCGACCCTTTGGAGGTGGTCACCCCCATGCATGATCCTCCAATTGCCGGCAGACATGCCGCTTTCCGGAACGGCATGAGAATACAGTCGCAGATCAGGAAATTGAAGGAGGGAGCGATTAAACCAAATATATATGGCGCCGGGCGTGATTTTATGCGTCTGGGTCTTGCAGCTTCGTTCCCAGCCTTTGGGTGCTAACGAGACGCGAGCCTGAGCGGCGTCTGCCGACGATCGGGTGACGAGGCGAACGTTGCGCCATTCACGGAAAAATACGCACTCACCGGCCCGGCTTGCGCTGATGAGGATGTCGCAAGCGGCACGTAGACTTTCGCGGCTGCCCTCGGCGCCGATGTCGCGCCGCAGCCGAGATAAAGCAATATCCCGGCAATCAGGCCGGCAATGACCAGTAGCGGAAACCTCGGCGTCTCGAGGGGCCTGTACTGGGAGCTTGGGTCATGTCTCATGATCATTGCCTTTGATCGACTTTCGACAGGATCAGCTTACAGGCGGTTCGCGGGCTGGCGAGCTATACGAAGGTGTGCGCAGGGGCAACGAAAGTGTGCCTTGCGGCAGTTCCGCGCGGCCGCGCCAAACTGGTCAGTCCGCCGTGACTGTCGAAACTATCTGCCTGCAATCACAAGAGAATCTGGCAGGTCCGCGGATCGGTCCCGTCGCTTAACCTAAACCCTTGGCGTATTTTTGTGATAGGCTCCGCATGCTAATATCGCAGGCAGGCCATCGCGAAGCCGGATGCGATTCCGGCGTGGAGGCTGCGGAGCGAGGCAGTGTCGAATTCGGGCTTGGCCGTGGTGTCGGCAGTGGGGAGATATGCAAGGCCGTCGTTTGGAGGCGCAGAAAGCCATGACGATCGATCAAGTCAGCACGAAGGACGAACCGATTGTCTGTATCGTTGACGACGAAGGCCCTGTCAGGGCCTCGCTGGTGGACCTCTTCGAGTCTGTGGCGATGAAGGCCGTCGCGTTCGAGAGCGCTTCGGATTTCCTGGAGAATTGCGATATGGGGCAGGCGGGTTGCATCCTCCTTGACGTGCGGATGCCCGGTATCAGCGGCCTAGACTTCCAGGACCAGCTCGCCGCAGCCGGCAACACCATGCCGATCGTCTTCATGTCGGGCCATGGAAGTATTCCGCTGACCGTAAAGGCGATGAAGGCAGGAGCGACGGATTTCCTGATCAAGCCATTTGCCGGAAGCGCCGTGATTGCCGCAGTCGCCGAAGCGATCAGGCGGGATGCGGAGAACCGCAAAGAGGCCGCCGTCCGCGCCGAGGTAAAGAACTGCGAGGCCAGGCTTACCCCGCGTGAGCGGGAGGTCTTGCACCATGTTGCAGCCGGGCTGATGAACAAGCAGATTGCGCATGAAATGCAGATCAGCGAAATCATGGTGAAACTGCATCGGGGAAGAATGATGAAAAAGATGCAGGCGAGCTCCCTGGCGGAGCTTGTTCGCAAATTTGACATGTTGCAACCGGATCTCAAACTGTATCAGTAACCTGCGTGGCGCCTAGCTCATTGCCCGAAAAAGAAGAATTGTGCTGACGCAATGGCAAGTTCCCCCAACAAGATTGTCGCCGTCATCGATGACCATCGCTACCTCAGGGAATCCCTCAAGGATCTGCTCGAGGCGGCCGGTTACGAATGCGAGCTCTACGAGTCCGCCGAGACATTCCTCACAGGAAGAGGTTATTCGCTTGTCGATTGTATCCTCGCCGACGTGAGAATGCCGGGAATGTCCGGCGTCGAGATGCTGCAGGCATTGAGCAGAATGCCATCGCATCCGCCTGTCATCATCATGACTGCGCATGGGGACAAGGACGTCGAGGCCGCCGTTTTTCAGGCCGGTGCGATCGCCTTTCTGAAAAAGCCCGTCAATGCCGATTTGCTCATGTCGTGGCTGGAGCGCGCGATCAGCAAATACCGCGGCAGCTGAAGCAATTCCTGCAGGAATGTGCAGCAGTTTTACGTGTCAGGCGTGAACGGCCTGTCCGACGTCGACCGGCAGGGTGAAGATAAATGTCGCGCCGTGCGGGTCGGCCTGCTCGACGCTCAATCGTCCGCCGTGAGATTCGACGATGGAGCGGCTGATTGCCAGTCCCATGCCCATCCCCTGTCCTTTGGTGGTGAAGAAGGGCTCGAATATCCTGTCGGGAAATTCGACGCCCGGCCCGCGGTCGCTGATTTCGATCTGCACCGCATTGGTCGCACGACGGGCGCGGATGCGCAAAACGCGGTCGTCGCCGGCAGAATCCATGGCTTCCAGGCCGTTGCGGATAAGATTGATCAGAACCTGCTGAACCTGAACCCGGTCGAAGGCGATCGGCGGCAGGTCACGTTCGAGCTCGACATCCATGCGCACCCGCCGCCGCAGCGCCTCCTCGGCCATGAGGTCGCGGGCTTCTCTCACCACGCTGTCGAGGGCGGTGTAATCTCTCGTCGTTTCGGAGCGTTTGAACAAAGCGCGGATGCGACCGACGACCTCGACGGCGGAATGGGCGCTTTCCGAGATGCGCTCGACTGCTTTCTGCGCCCGTTCGATATTGGGCGGCTGCTCCGAAAGCCAGCGCTGGCTGACATCCGAGCTTGATATGACGGCTGCGAGCGGCTGACTGATCTCATGGGCGATCGAGGCGGAAAGCTCTGCAAGGCTCGCCGCCTGACTTGCGCGCGCGAGATTCTGCTGGGCGAGGCGCAGGGCATCCTGGACACGAACCTGATCCTCGACATCGATGGACGGGCCGTACCACTCCACGATGGCACCGTTCTGGTCACGAAGAGGCTCGAAGCGGCCTTCCGTCCAGTGGAACAAGCCGTCCGGCCCGTGCCGTCTGTATCGCATCATGAACGGTTCGCCTGTTCGGATGCAATGAGCGGCCCTGCCTTGTACCTCCAGCCGGTCCTCGGGATGGACAAGGTCCAGCGCTGCCTTCGCGAGTTGCTCGAAATTCGCTTTGGAAAGGCCCAGTTCCCGCATGTAGCGCCGGCTGACATAGGAGACCTCACCTGCCGGCGTCCAACTGCAGATATGCACGGGCAAGGCGTCGATGAGCCGCTGAAGGTGCCGCTCGCTGCGTTGCAGCGCCTCTTCGGCGCGGATCTGATCGTCGATATCGTGGCAGAGGCCGTACCACTGGCTGATGCGTCCATGACGGTCGTGTATCGAATCCGCTCGGCTCGACATCCAGCGATAGATGCCGTCGTGACGACGCAGGCGGTACCGCGTGGAGAAGCTTTCCCCGGAGGCGAAGCAGTGCCGGAGCGTGTTCCTGAAACGCGCGGCGTCATCGGGATGGATCGCCATTTCGATCATTGCGTCCAGCCCGCTCATGCCCGGCTGGCGGATATCGGCGATATCCAGACCGAGGTAGTCGATCATCCGTTTGTTGAAGAAGATCGGCTCGCCGTCCGCCGTCAGCCGCCAGATGTGAGACGGCACCTTGTCGACGAGTTCGGCAAGCGCCCGTTCCCGTTTGCGCAATGCCCTGACGCTCCGGCTGACGATCATCCCCTGCTCCCGGCGACACGTTCGCGTCTTGCAGGCTTCATGCCTGCAGCAGGATTTATCCTACGATACAGCGGAAAACGGAAGCAATTCATGCGGGAAGGACGCGTCTCCGGCAGCCGTTCGCCTCCGATCCGCCTGCCGATCGCCGCCGCCGGGCGGCAAACTGAATGCATTCATCGGCCCATTTGTCTGTTCCAGGCAAAGTTCCTTGTCCTCTGGCCCGGCTAATAGAGGCCGGTGCGACCGATTATCTCCTGCGCGTCAACAAGGAGAATTCAGATGCAAAGCCTGAAGGATAAGGTGGCCATCATCACCGGTGGCAATAGCGGCATAGGAAAGGCGACGGCGCGGCTCTTCGCCGAGGAGGGCGCGACAGTCGTCATCACCGGACGCCGCCAGGATGTCGTCGATGGAGCGGTCCGGGAGATCGGCCGCGGCGCAATCGGAATTTGCGGCGATGTCGCCAGCATCGATTTCCATCACCGGCTCGCGGCCGAGGTAAGGGAGCGCTTTGGCGCCATCGATGTCTATATGGCCAATGCGGGCGTCATCAATCTCGCGGCTTCAGAGACTGTCAGCGAGGCCGAATACGACCAGCATTTCGCGGTCAACGCGCGCGGCGTCTTCTTTGGCGTCCAGACCATCGCTCCCCATATCCGCGACGGCGGAAACATCATCGTGACGAGTTCACTGGCCGGGACGAAGGTCTTGCCGAACCACACCGTTTACGCCGGCACCAAGGCTGCGCTCGCCGCGTTTGCCCGCAATTGGGCGATTGAATTCAAACCGCGCCGGATCCGGGTCAACATCCTGAGCCCCGGTCCTGTCGAAACCGAGATCCTGGGAAAACTCGGCGTCAGCGAAAGCAACCGCCCGCAGTTCGAGCAGCAGATGGCGGATCTGATACCGGCGGGACGTCTCGGACGCCCCGAAGAACTGGCTCAGGCAGCACTCTTCCTCGCGTCCGCAGGCACATTCGTGAACGGAATCGAGCTTCATGTCGATGGCGGCATGTGCGTGGCCTGACCCAGGCCCGCCAAATCTTTGTCCGGCCGGCTCTCTCGCCGGCCGGACAAGCAAATCTCATAGCCCGGCAGAGCTCCGGCAAAAACCGCCCGGAAAGTGGTTCGCGGGCGCAGTTCCCGCGTCAGTGCCGCTCTGAGATCTCGCATCTAAAACAGAGGTTTGGCTTGCGGCAGAGGGCTGGCCAATACAACCATACGGCTGCTCACGGTGGTGATCGCAGCGCCTGACCCGGCATCCGGAGCGCTCCTTCACCAGTTGCTCGCGATCAGTTGAACAAAACGTGAGTCGACATATAATTGCGCCATATTAAATTGTGCGCAATTCAATAAAGGAGACCAACCCATGCATAGAATCCTGAAATCCGTATTCGCACTTGGCGCACTGGCGGTTCTTGCCGTTCCCGCAGCCGCAGAACCCGCGGCAAAGCCGACGGTGGTGCTCGTGCACGGCGCCTTTGCCGATGCGTCGAGCTGGAATGAGGTTGTCGCTCGTTTGGAAAAGGATGGTTATCCGGTTGTTGCCGTCGCCAATCCGCTGCGCGGCGTGAAATCCGATGGTGATTATGTCGGCCGCATCGTCGCCGGCATCAAGACCCCGGTCGTCCTTGTCGGCCACTCCTATGGCGGGTCGGTCATCAGCGAGGCCGCTGTGGAGACAAAGAATGTCGAGGCGCTGGTCTATGTCGCTGCCTTTGCCCCTGAGAAGGGCGAGTCTGCCGCTGACCTCTCGGGCAAGTTCCCCGGCAGCACGCTCGCACCGACGCTTGCCGAGCCCGTGGCCTTGGCGAATGGCGGAAAGGATCTCTATATCCGGCAGGACAAGTTTCATGACCAGTTTGCCGCCGACGTTCCGGCAAAGGCGGCAAAGCTGATGGCCGCGACGCAGCGTCCGATCACTGAAGCGGCCCTGACCGAAGGTGCGCCCGGCGCAGCGTGGCAGACTATTCCTTCCTGGTTCATCTATGGCGATGCGGACAAGAACATTCCCGCCAAGGCCCTCGGCTGGATGGCCGAACGCGCCCATTCCAGGGAAACTGTCGTGGTCAAGGGCGCGTCGCATGTCGTGATGGTTTCTCATCCCGACAAGGTTGCGAAGATCATCGAGGATGCGGCTTCTGCCAAGTAGGGTCGAAACTTCGTCCTGTTCTTGCGTGGGCTCCGCCGATTGGCGCAGCCCACGGCAGCGTTTCGATGAATGTGCAGCCCACGAGGGCCGGGTCGGCGACTTTCTGCCGAAAACGACGTGCGGATGGTGATCGCCGCACGGCTCTTCGCTGCCGCATCGCAGTCCGCCCCAACCTTGGTTTGGGAAGTAAGCCCTGGCCTCGAATGTTAATTTTGAGGTCCGCTTATCCAAGGAGGTTGCGATGCAGGTCACGAAATTCATTGTCTATGGCATGGTCGGTTTCAACATATTGCTTGCCGGCTGGCTCGCCCTTTACATGCTCTACGATCCCGAAAGCTGGTACTATTTTATCCCCGGCGTCACCGATACCGGGATGTTCAACCAGCATTTCATTCGTGATATCGGCATCATCCAGGGCTTCATTGCGCTTGCCTTTGCCTTTGGCGCCTGGAAGCCGAACCGTCGGGTCGAGATGTGGGCCGGAGCGACGCTCTGGCTCATCGCGCATGCAGCGTTCCATCTTTGGGAAGTCGCTGTCGGGATCTGCTCTTCGTCGGTGATCCTGCGTGACTTCCCGGCCGTGAGCCTGCCCGCGATATTCGGGATCCTTGCAACGCTATGGGCGGTTCAGCAGGCGGCTGCCTCATCGAGCCGGCAGGGAGTTGCAGGCATCCGGGCGTAGAGCGCATATTCCGGCCACAAGAAAAGGAGGCGCTTCTCAGTGCCTCCTTTTTCGCTCCCGGTTGCTGCCCTCCGCAGAAGCGTCGCCGCTAGGCGGCCATCATCGATCGGGAAAGCCAGTCGTGGAACGTGACGGTTCCGGCAACGGCATTTGTTCCCGGAAGCAGTGTCGTTCTTGCAAGCTCGACACCGAAGAACGGCGCGTCTGGATCGATCGCGATCGATCGCGGATCTTCGGTTGCCGTCAGGATCTCGCGGGCCAATTGATCCAGCTGGATGGCTTCCGGACCGGCGATCTCGACGATGTCGTTGCGGGGCGCGCCGACCATGATCCTGGCAATCAAGGTTGAGGCTTCATCCGCTGAGATCGGTCTTACCAGGGAGGGGGACAGGCGCAGATCATTGCCGTCACCTGCCAGATTGATGATGCCGTCGAAAAATTCAAAGAATTGGGCCGACCTGACGATGGTGTAAGGCAGGCCCGAAGCCCTTATGAGATTTTCCTGAACCATCTTGGCGCGGAAATAGTCGTTCTCCACCAGCCGGTCCGTCGCAACAACGGACAGGGCAAGGTAGTGCCCGACGCCGGCATGCTTCGCGGCTGCCAGCAGGTTCTTGCCCGCCTGCTTGAAGAAGTCGAGCGCGTTTGAATCGCCGAATGAGCCGGAATTGGTGACGTCGATCACCACGTCCGCCTCGGCAAGCGCCGCCTGCACTCCATCGCCGCTATAGGCATCGACGCCGGTGCTGGTCGATACTCCATTGACGGTCTGCCCCGCCCGCTCCAGTTCGCGAACGATCTTGGACCCCATTATCCCGCTCGCACCGACAACCGTAATCTTCATCTCACGCCCCTGGGAAGTGACCGACATGCCGGTAAGGATAACTGTTTGCGGGATCGGATCGATAAAACGAAGTTTTAGGTTGACCCCCAGAAAGGGTAGCGCGCGCGTTGCTATTTCCCAGCGAGAAAAGGTTGAATGTCCGGCGGGATAGGGTCGGCCCAAACCAAGGTTTGGCAAAACCAATGTTAGGGATGCCAGCCACGGCATCGATCGGTATCTGAAGTCCCGTGAGCCGTGTTAACCGGGCACGATGGGGATGATGAACGCAGGGTTTTTCCGGTTTCATCCTGTGGCCAACGAAATGGCAGTCGAGCGTCCAACCCATCCGGCTTGCGTCGTCGAGCAGGCAAGACCGGCAGCCTCTGCTGCCGGTCTTGTTTGGCTTTGGCGGCCAAGCAGTTCTCCTTGCGGCGGCAGGCGATGGTAAACCAAGGTGTACCGTCCGCCGTCGCCTGTCCTATGGTATCAATTGGCGTCTCGTTGAGCAGGTTGGCACCACGCAGGCCGGCGCGGCGATCTATTTGCTCGGGCGGCTGGCATGGTCTGCCGCCGGGAGCCGACAAGGGTGGCGAGAGGGATACAGGCGCAGTCACGGCCGGGATCTCCCAGATACCAAAGAGGTAATTCGATGCAGAACGCTCAGGTAAAGACGGACAGGAGTGCCGAGCCGATCGTTTACGTCATCGACGACGATGCAGAGATGCGCAGCGCCCTCGTCGATCTCTTCACGGTTACGAACAAGCGCGCATCAGCCTTTTCAAGCGGCCACGAATTTCTCAAATGGGCTGATGTAAACGCGCCCGGCTGCATTGTCGTCGACATGCGAATGCCGGGGGGCTCGGGCCTCGATCTTCAAAGCCAGCTTCTGGCGCTTGGCAGCAAGCTGCCGCTCATATTCCTTACGGCCCACGCGGACGTTCCCACGAGCGTCAGGGCAATGAAGGCAGGGGCGACCGATTTCATCACCAAGCCCTTCATCAACCAGGTTCTCCTCGATGCCGTCGATCACGCCATCAGGTTGGATGACGAACGCCGCAAGTCGAACGAAGAATTGAAACGTGTTCAGACGCTTGCCGATAGCCTCACCCCGCGGGAGCAGGAGGTCATGCATGCGGTGGCGAGCGGTTTGATGAACAAGCAGGTCGCCTATCAGCTCGGCATCAGCGAAATGACGGTCAAGCTTCATCGCATGAGCCTCATGCGCAAGATGCAGTGCCGATCGCTTGCGGATCTGGTGCGCAAGGTCGAGCAGCTGCAGCGGGGTTAAACGCCTTGCGGAAAGCTGGCATGGCTGCCGGTTACTGGCCGGGCATTTCCTGCTGAACCCCGGTCAACCGCATAGGCCGCCGACAGATCCCCAACGTATGTTTGGCTATGCGTCCGACAGCAATCGCTTAGGTTTAGATCCGGGTAGCCGATCCGAGACGGCAGCATCCATGCACTAGAACCCAGGACCGAAGCGATGGCGCAACCTGTTCATTCTACAGAGAAATCGCCTGAATTTCTCGAGGCGCGCATCGGTCTTGTCACCACTCGCGCATCGTCCGGTCCGGACAAGCCGGCCTGAACTGGCGGCTGCCCCGTCTCGCCTGTGTGGCGAAGCGCATTTTCAACACTTTGGTACAGCAAGAAGGAGCAGATTATGAAAATCGTCGTTATCGGCGGAACCGGATTGATCGGTTCGAAGCTCGTCAAACGCCTCCAGGCCAAGGGCCACGAGACAATTGCCGCCTCTCCGGCAACCGGTGTCAATACGATTACCGGCGAAGGGCTCGCAAACGTTCTCAAGGGCGCACAGGTCGTGGTCGACCTCTCCAACTCGCCGTCTTTCGAAGACAAGGCAGTGATGGAATTCTTCCAGACCGCGGGCCGCAACATCGCCTCCGCTGAAGCAGCCGCCGGCGTGAAACATCATGTTGCGCTCTCCGTTGTCGGCACCGAACGGCTTCCTGACAGCGGATATATGCGCGCCAAGCTGGCCCAGGAGAAGATCATCAAGGAATCCGGGATCCCTTATTCCCTGGTTCATTCGACGCAGTTTTTCGAATTCATGTTCGGCATTGCCCAATCCGGCGTGCAGGGCGACAAGGTCCACCTTTCGCCGGCCATGATGCAGCCGATCTTCTCGGACGATGTTGCCGACGCGCTGGTCGATGTCGTCCTCGGCAATCCGCTGAACGCCACCGTCGAAATCGCCGGTCCGGAACCGATCACGATTGCGGATGCCGTCACCCGTTATATGCGGCAGATCGGCGACAAGCGCGAGGTCATCTCCGATGATCAGACCCGCTATTTCGGTGCTCTGCTGAAGGAAGGTTCTCTTATGCCCGGCAGCCAGGCGCGGATTGGCCGGACGCGCTACTCCGAGTGGGTCAAGACGGCTACCCCGCCTCCGGGTCATTGACCACCACGAAAGCCGCAAGGAATAGTCAAAGCCCCGCAAGGGGCTTTGATCGTCTTGGGGTATATTGCCAGCCCGCAGTTTTCGGACGGGGCAGGATTGAAGCTCATCCTCATGCAGCCTGAAAGGGGCGCCTGGACGGCGCCCCAAACCATCAGGCCTGGAAGAAGCTCAGCAGATCCGCATTGACGATGTCGGCATGCGTCGTCGCCATGCCGTGCGGCAGGCCCTTGTAGACCTTCAGCGTGGCATTCTTGAGCAGCTTGGCCGAAAGCAGGGCGGAATCGGCGATCGGGACGATCTGGTCGTCGTCGCCGTGCATGACGAGGGTCGGAACCTCGATCGACTTGAGATCCTCGGTGAAGTCCGTTTCCGAAAAAGCCTTGATGCCGTCATAGTGGGGCTTGGCGCCGCCGGCCATGCCCTGGCGCCACCAGTTCTGGACAATGGCCTGCGAGACCTGGGCGCCCGGACGATTGAAGCTGTAGAACGGGCCGCTGGCGAGATCGGTGTAGAACTGCGACCTGTTTGCGGCCAGAGCCGCGCGCAGGCCGTCAAAGACCTCGATCGGCAGGCCGCCCGGATTGGCCGGCGTCTTGACCATGATCGGCGGGACGGCGCCAATGAGGACGAGCTTGGCGACACGGCCCTTGCCGTGACGCGCGACATAGTGGGTTGCCTCGCCGCCGCCGGTCGAATGGCCGACATGGATCGCGTTGCGGAGGTCGAGGTGCTGCACGACAGCTGCGGCGTCGGCGGCATAATGGTCCATGTCGTGACCGTCACTGACCTGGCTGGAGCGACCGTGCCCGCGGCGGTCATGCGCAATGACGCGATAACCCTTGCCGAGGAAGAAAAGCATCTGGTTATCCCAGTCGTCGGAGCTGAGCGGCCAGCCATGGTGGAAGACGATCGGTTGCGCGTCCTTCGGACCCCAATCCTTGTAGAAGATCTGGACGCCGTCTTTCGTGGTGACGTATTCGTTGCTCATGGCATGTTCTTCCTTCGATTTCTTCGGCTGGTCGGCCATTGCAGGCGGAGAAAATTTTAATGTTGCGGCAGCGACGGCAAGTGTAATCGCCCCCGTCATCGTATCTCGGCGCGTCGGCCGATATTGTTGCGGATCCATATACGTCTCCTTGTTCCGCGATGCTTGATGGGCGCCGCGAAATTTCGTCTTGGGAGGAATATTGCCGTCGAGTCAGGCGGGATAACGCTATCTGTTATGCAATTTGTGGGAAGCTATACGTGAGTTTCATCTGCGATTGTCCGTAGCCCGGGCCCCCGGTCCGATCGTCAGAGGATTTGACGAATGGCGTTCAGGATCACCGTAAATCTGCAGAATTCCCGGTTAAACCTAAACGGACGTTTGATCGTCCGGCGGGTCCTCTTCGACTATGAACGGGGAGAGGCGCCATTCACGACACACTGGTCGCAAGTCATTGTTATATCTGGCTGAGCTGTGCCTCCTCGCATTGCCGGATGGAGAAGCCCATGCAGCATGTCCTCGTTGCCGATGACGATCACGCCGCACGTAGTCTCATCAGTGATTTTCTCGCGCAGCAGGCGTTTCGCGTTACCGCTGTCAGCAGCAGTGAGGAACTGCAGAACACGCTCTCGATGGAAATGGCCGATGCATTCGTCATCGACCTCAATCTCAAGGGAGAGGACGCCCTTGAGATCGTGCAGCGGCTGGCGGCGCTCTCGACCGCGCCTGTCATCGTCACCAGCGCCGACCGCATCGAGGAGGCCGACAAGGTGCTCGGGCTTGAGCTCGGCGCAAGCGACTACATCACCAAGCCATTCGGCCTGCGAGAATTCCTCGCGCGGCTGAAGGCGGCCATGCGCGGCAGGCTCGTGCCCGAGGCCGGGCGCGAGCGCCGCGCCTATATGTTTGGCGACTGGACGCTTTCCATGCGCCAGCGGACACTTGCGAGACCGGGTCTCGGCGAAACGAAGCTGACCGCCACCGAGTTCAATCTCCTTGTCGCATTCCTCAATGCACCGAAACAGGTCCTGTCGCGTGAACGGTTGCTCGCGGCGAGCCGTGTCCATTCGGAGGAGGTCTTCGACCGAAGCATCGATGCGCTGGTCCTGCGACTGCGACGGAAGCTGGAGACAGACCCCTCAAACCCGAGTCTGATCAGGACGGCGCGCGGAACCGGCTATATTCTGGATTGCAACGTGACAGTGGACGAGCGCCCGAGGCTCAGGCGATGAACGAAGCTTCGCGATGCGATGTCAGGGCCCGGTCTATGACAGGCGAAGCGCATGGACCTCGACCGGCTGCTCGAAGCCTCTGAGATTGTAGGCCCCCAGGCATTCCGTCTGATCCGCACAGCCCGCAATCCGCACGAAGTCCGCCGATATCAGGACAGGGCGATGCAGTTCCTTCGTCAGGGCCTCAAGACGAGAGGCGATGTTCACGGCGGGACCGATCACGGTGAAATCCAGGCGTTTCCTGGAGCCGATATTGCCGTACATCACCTCTCCGAGATGAATGCCCGTGCCGTAGCGCACCTCGTATCCGCGAGCTGTTCCCCGGAGCCTCGCGATCGCTTCCTGCGCCTCGAAGACGGCCTGCAGCAGATCGCTGCAGGCGCCGGCCTGTTCAAGCGGAAAGACCGCAAGCAGCCCATCGCCCATGAATTTGAGGATTTCTCCGCCATGCCTTTCGATCGGATCGGCGATGGCGTCGAAATACTGGTTCAGGATGGAAATCACCTCGTCGCGCGGCCGGCGGTCGGAAAGCTTCGTAAAGTTCCTCAGATCGCAGATCATGATGGCGGCATTGACCGACATGCCGCTTCCGCGCGTCGTCGCTCCATCCAGAATCTGTTCGCCGGCATGCGGTCCGACATAGGTCTGCAGCAGCGTCAGTGCCAGCTGGTTCTTGAGGCGGATTTCGCTGACCAATGAAAACAGCGGAAGGATTTCCCGAAAAAGCGCTATTTCCTCGTCCGTGAATCCGCCGGGCTCGCTCGTCGAAAACGTCGCGAGGTGCCTCTTGCCCTGGGTATGGTCGAGCGGCCATGCGGTGTAGTCGGTATGGCCTTCCGCTTTCAGCTCTTCGAAGACGGGAAATTGATGCGGTCCGTGGATCTGAAGCCGCTGCCGCAGTTCGACGCCGCTCCTGATGACGACGCGAAAGGGGCTTCTGAGAAAAGCGTCGGTCGCCTCGACGTCGTAACCGATCGTCGTGATATCTGCCTGCCTGTGATCCTTGACCCAGACCACCCGTGTTCCGAGCCACTGGGGATGATGAACGCGAAGATGAAGACTGGCGCGGCTGAGAGAGACGCCGCAGCAAACGAGACGGTCGCAGAATTGCAGAAATATGGGCTCGATCTGCTGCTCGTCTCGAATGCCCGATATCAGCCAGTTCACGAGCGAGCGGCGGTTCGCGCCGTCAAGATTACGCATTTGTTCCTCATTCATCGCCAGCGCCCCCGTCCGGGCTCAAGCTCGAGCCCCCGGTTGTCGTTGCTGCGCAGATGGTGAGCATAGTGACCAACGGCTTCGCAGTCCCGAAGGAAATTGGCGACGTATATTCCATGATTGGGGTTAGGGCTTTGCAGCAGAGGCCACGAATTCCATCAGGTCTTTGGAGTTCAGCGGTTTTTCAAGAAACGCAGCCGCACCGGAAGATCTCGCGGCAGCTTCCGTGCGGCTATCGGCAAAGGACGTCATGATGCACACCGGCGGGCCACCATCCCTGACGACGGCAGAGAGCAGCTCGAGGCCGCTGGTTCCGGGCATTCTTACATCCGCCAATATACATTTCACATGATGCATGTCGCCGGACCTGAGGAAAGCGTCCGCGGACGTATAGGTCCGGCTTTCAACGCCTGTGGTTTCGAACAGATCCTTGAGCGATTCCAACAGACACTGGTCGTCGTCTATGATCGCGATCGTCGTTTTTTGCCCGGGTTGCATAAGACCTCTGACCATTGCGCCGGTTCATCCGGCATTTCGAGATTATCGGTACGCCCTGCAAATCGCTGGCATCACGGAAAATGAAAACACGTCCGCTCCCAGGGCGTGCACGCTCCATTCTTCAGGCCCCGACCTCGTTGCTGCCAATAGCGGCCCGAGCAATTGCCTGTTTTCCATGATGAACCCAGTCTGCAGCCTATGGTAACAGATGGCGCCTGCCTTTCAACTAAACCGAAGTTTGCCCCTCGCTGGCAATTTAAACCCGGCGGAGTCGATCAATGGTTTCCTGCCGATCGAGATTCCGAACAGATTCATGCCCCACGGAAGCCTGACAGCCCTGTCAAGCCCACTTTTGTTTTAGTAGCTGGGCAGACGGACCAATGACTATGCTTCGCTTCGTGCGCTTATCGCCAAGGCCTGACCATGCTCTGGCATAAGCCGACAGGAGCGCGAACTCGAAAACGATCGCCTTGCGACTGTCCGGTCGCCACGTTCCAGACGGCGGAAGCGCATCTTTCCCCGTGCTTTTATCGATGAGAAAACCGCATGCCGCAGGAAATCGTCTCGTTTGTTATCTTGCTGAACGTCCTGGGCGTGGCGGGCATCGTCGTATGGCATCTGCAGGGGCGCTCTCGGCCAAACGCGCGCCTCATCGTCCAGATCCTGTTTTTTGCCGCGATGACGATCGTTCTGATTCTCGCGCGGATTGTCCCGTTTCGCTTCGACCCGCCGCATCTGGAAAGCATGAGTGCGCTCTTTGTCTCCGCCAAGATCCTCTGGTGGGTTCATCTCTCCTGGGCCGTCGTCGGCTTCCTGCGCATCTACATCGTGCTGGACGGCAGGCCGAGAGAGGCAAGGCTTATTCAGGACCTGTTGGTCGCGGTCGTCTATCTCGGCGTCGCCCTGTCGGTCATGGCGTTCGTCTTCGGTGTCCCGATCGGCACCTTGCTGGCGACATCGGGTGTTATTGCCATCATCCTCGGTCTCGCCTTGCAGAACACGCTGGGCGACGTGTTTTCCGGGATTGCTCTGACGCTCGGACGTCCCTATGTCATCGGCGATTGGATCTTGCTCAGCGACGGCACGGAAGGACGTGTCGTTGCAAGCGACTGGCGCTCGACGCATCTGCTGACGGCCGCTCACAATATCGTCGTCCTGCCGAACAGCGTGCTTGCCAAACTCGGGCTGACCAATATCAGCCAGCCCGACGAAAACCACCTGATCACGCTCTCGATCCGGATTGTCCCGACACGTATGCCGCATGTCATTCTTGGTATCATGCAGACGGTGCTGGATAGCTGCAATTCCATCATCAAGGATCCGCCGCCGGCCGTTTCGCTCGTCGGCATCGATGCCAGCGCGGTTCATGTCGAACTCTATTTTCAGGTCACCAGCCCGCTTCAGCGAGGCGTCGCCCGCAGCGAGGTGATCGATCTTGTCTACCGTCATTGCAAGTCCAGCGGACTTCAGCTTGCAATGCCGCTCAGCAAGGTCATCACGGCAAACGAGGATTCCGCGCAGAATCTATCCGCCGCCGGCGCTGCCCCGGCGCAATGTCTCATCGAAGCGATACCGGTATTTTCGGTGCTCACCGCCGACGAAATAACGGTGCTTGCGGCATCGGCGGTCAAGCGCACCTTCTCTCCCGGTGAAGAGATCGCAAAGGAGGGAGACGCCCTCTCCAGCCTTATGATCATCAAGGCGGGCATCGTTTCGATGCGAAAGGACGACAGGGAGACGGCGCGGCTGGCGCCGGGCGACTTTTTCGGCGAAGGAGGCTTTCTTGCGGGCATAGGGGAGAGCCATGCGCTGCGGGCGATAACACGGGTGACGGTCTATGAAATCGGCAAGGAGGCTTTTGCACCACTCCTCCACGAGCGCCCCGAACTCGCTGAAGATCTTGCGGCCAATCTCGCCCATCGGGAGGCATTGAGCGGGAATGTCGGCAATCATGCCATGCAGCATGACCACCGGCGATTCTACCTGCTGCAGGCCATTCGAGCGGTATTCCGCAATCATGCGCATGGCTGATCCTTGCGCCGCCACCGCGGCCGTGAGGAATTTGGCAGCGCGCTGCGCCAGATGATTGCAGGCTTGATGGCGGCGGATGCCCGGATGAAGGCGCCCTTGTCGGACGGCATTCTGCCCGCCGTCCGCTCGCCGGTTGATTTTCGTGACCGTATATAGGCCGCTGCCGACACACTGATGCAGCCCTGTGCCGATGCATCGTTTGTCAATTCTGGAATCGGGGACGAATAGATAGATGCGTAGTTTGTTGGGCGAGACGGCGGGGCTGGTCGCCTTTGTGAAGACCGTGGAAACAGGCTCCTTCAGTGCCGCGGCGAGGAACCTTCGGACGACGCCGTCGGGCGTGTCGAAGAGCATTTCCCGGCTGGAGAGCCTGCTTGGACTGAAGCTCCTTCGGCGCTCGACGCGCGTCCTGACGCTCACGCCCGACGGCGAAAACTTCTATGCGAGGATTTCACCGCTTCTGCGGCAAATCGAGGATTCCGGCGATATCTTTCAGCCGGAACATGGGGCGACGGGCCATCTCCGCGTCAGTCTGCCGAGCGAACTCGCAAGACTGCTCCTGCCGGCGATTTTCACGCGTTTCGTGCCGCAGCATCCTGGAATCACGCTCGATATCGGAACGACTGATCGGCACGTGGATCTGATCCGCGAAAATTACGACATCGCCTTCCGCGTCGGCAAGGTCGAAGGAAGCGATCTGATGATGCGAACGCTCGTGCATCTGGAGATGGCCCTGGTCGCTTCGCCGTCCTTCGTCAAGACATGGGGGCCGATCGACCATGCGGACAGGCTGCGCGACATTCCTTTCGCGCGCTATGCGATCGACGGCAATGCGTATCCGATCCGCTTTGCCGATGGCGCGACGATGATGCCGGCGGGCCAGGTGGATCTCGATACGGGTACTGCGATCCGCATGGCGGCGGTGGGCGGCGTGGGTGCGGCCTATCTGATGAAATGCATCGTTCAGGACGAGCTGGATCGTGGCGAGCTGGTCCA
Source organism: Rhizobium sp. GCM10022189 (assembly GCF_042656325.1). Classification (NCBI taxonomy): domain Bacteria; kingdom Pseudomonadati; phylum Pseudomonadota; class Alphaproteobacteria; order Hyphomicrobiales; family Rhizobiaceae; genus Rhizobium; species Rhizobium sp. GCM10022189. The sequence continues at coordinate 281,419 of NZ_JBHSOR010000039.1, read as the reverse complement.
GCTGCTGCCCGGTGCCAAACTGGAAAGCCCGCCGTTCCAGGCCGTGCATGCCTTCGGACGGATGCCGACCTACCGCCTGCGGCTCTTCTCCGACTTCATTGAAGCCGAGATGCAGAAGCACGCATTGACGTGAGAATTCTCTGGACCGTCGGATACCCGGCGGTCCCCCGCCTGCTCGTTCGTCGCTTAGTTTGTTGCCGGCTTGTCTGCCCCAGCCGCGCCCTCGGCGGGCCAGGTGAAGTAGTAGTATTTCCCGTTCACCTTGCCGAAATAGGCATTCTCGCCGGTTTTCGCGTCGATATAGGCGCCGTTCTTCGATCGTTCGAAAGATCCATCGGGGCCGCGCTTCAGGTGCTCGTTCAGAAAGGCGCTCCACTCATCCTTGTCGGCCGTTTCCGGCTTGTTGGCGGTCGCTCCCTTCGCGGACGGATCCCAGCCGGTGATGGTTTCGCCATTGACCGGGTCGGTGATCTTCAGGGTGCCGTCCTTAAGCGCCTGCAGCATGTCCTGCGAATTGATGTAGCTGGCAGGATCGTCGCCGGCTTGAGAGAGCTTGTCCTTCAGCGCCGTCATGAAATCCTTGGAGCCCATCGTTGTGAACGGGGGTTCCGCCGGTGGGTACTCGTCACTGCCATAGGGATTGTTCTGCTGGTTCTGAAGCATCGACATGAGCTGCATCAAGCTCCTGGAATCGAGCCCGCCGGCACCCCCGGACGAGATGCCGAGCGAATCCAGAAGTCGCCCCGCGGTGCTGTTGGAATTGCCCTCATCGGATGACGAACTTCCATCCTTGAGAACACCCAGTGCAATTCGGGCGCTGTAGTAACGCGTGAGGCCAACTGGAGAAACCATGTCTTTTTTCCTTGGTGATATGAGAGGGTTTGAATAGGCATTGCTCCCGGCCCATTGCCATTCATTGGCAGCCTTCAGGAATTCCCGAACGTTGCTCGGGTTGTCGCAATATCGCTCTGCAAATACAGCCGTCTTAGACTGTTGTTACTGCTCCCGGGCTATGGGTGGTAACTTGCTTGAAACTGGCGCTATCAATCAAAAATTGTTGCGCCGTTCGAGGTGGACGCTGCACGTCAATGTTCAAATAACTAATTGTATATCAGATACTTGGTTGAAAATCCGCTGCAACGGTTTCACCGTGCCGGCCCGTCCGCAGGCTGGCCTTCTGTTACAACCATAACGAAATAGTTCGGGGAGTCGGCTGCGAAGGGGTGAGAGGGCGGCGGACATGGCGCGCCTATACCCCAACCGATGGTTAGCTACCGCTTTTTACCGCGCTTGTTACTCATCATACGACCGCGCGTGGGCGTTTGCCTTGGCGGTCCGCCCCCAACATCAGCATTTTCGAAGGACGAGGATGACATGACGCAAAGACTGAATTACGCGCAACTTTCGCCGGAACTCGTTAAGAAGCTCACCGCCTTCACGATGGAGCTGAAAGACAGTTCCATCGAGCAGACAATCCGCGATCTGGTCGAAATCCGCGCATCGCAGATCAATGGCTGCAGCTTCTGCGTGGACATGCATTCCAAGGAAGCAAAGATCCACGGCGAACGCGAACTTCGCCTCTATCACGTCGCGGCATGGCGTGAATCGACGCTCTTCAGCCCGCGTGAGCGTGCAGCGCTTGCCTGGACGGAAGCCGTTACCAAGCTGTCCGACACCGGCGTTCCGGACGAACTCTACGAGAAGGTTCGCGGCCAGCTTTCCGAGAAGGAAGTGTCCGACCTGACTTTCCAGATCATGGCAATCAACGCATGGAACCGCATCAGCGTAGCGGTCAAGGCCGTACCGGGTTCGGCCGACAAGCTCTACGGTCTCGACAAGGCCGGGCTGCAATAACTTCAAATCGGTGAGGTTGCGGCCGCACTGGATGCGGCCGCAGCGATGTCCGGATGCCGAAGGGATCAGCGATCAGCCGGTGATCAGATCGTTATATTCGGGGTGCTTTGCAGCATAATGCGCCATGAATTCGCATTGCGGAACGACCTTCAGACCGCTTTTCCGGATCAGCGAAAAGACACCGTCAGCGAGTTTCGTCCCGATTCCGGCGCCGGAATATTCGAACGGAACTTCGGTATGCGTGAGCACGATCTTGTCGCCCTCCATCCTGTAATAGGCCATCGCCATCGCATCGCCGTTGATCGGCAGTTCGTAGCGCTGCATCCGGCTGTTGTTCTGGACAAGAAACGGCAAGATCATTCTCCATTCTATCGGCGCACCAGCCTCCCGCCATCCGGCTGTCGGGTCAACGCAAACGATCGTTTGGCTCGTCGATTGGCCCAGGGGCGTGCCTGCGGCGCTTTCCGGACATGAAGCGCGCAGCTTTTGATTTCAATTGTAACACAACACGCCAATTCGTTGTTTTGGCAAGGTCTGGATAAGCCCCGCTGCCTTTTCTGGCCCCGTTCCGCAGCCAGAAAGGATATTATAGCGATGAGAGTAGGATCGGATAATTCAGTTTATAGCCTCTTCGTACCGAAGCCCCGCAAGGCGCCTTCCGTCAACGACGAGAACATCGAGGTTGCGCCCAAAAGGACGGTCGATGAATCGTCGCTGCCGAGCGAGGAGGAGCGTATCGCGCAATTCTACGACGGCCTTGCCAGCTCGCAGATGCAATGGGCCGACATCGACAAGGACGGCAAGGTCACGAGGGACGAATATCTGGCAGGCCAGGCGCGCTTTGCAGATCAGAACGGCCATGCCTTTGATGCCATCGGCGCCGAAAATCGCTGGTCCGTCATCGATCCGAACAACAAGGGCTATGTCGATCAAGCCGAAATGCGCGAAGGCATGACCAAGCTCTTTCACGTCAAGATCGGACATCTGCCGCCCGGTTACCGGCTGCCCAACGGTTGAGGCCGGCGGGACCTGGTCAAGGATTGGCCGCCGCGACGCGCAAGCTGAGCGACGGCCGTCACGGGGGGGGCTCGAGCGGGTAGCCTATGTCGCTGTGGCGCGATGTTCGAACCGCATCACATGGAAGCTCTTTTCCAGGGATCCGGCAATCTGATCGGCGCCAGGGACGCCACGAACGGACTTCCACCTGATCTCGTAGACCAGTTCGCGATGCCCGTCTTCAATATCCCTCAAGCCCGTGAAAATCGCCTCGGAAAGATCCGGCGCCGCAGCCTTCACATCGGGAATTCCTGCGCCCCTTTCCAGCCTGATCGCTACGGTGCCCCTCTGATCGCCTGAAATCCAGCGATCCACATGCTTGAGGGGAGAGAGGATCAGCACGGCGAGGATTGTGACGATGGCGCCGATGACGATCTGTCCGCCGCCGAAGCAGAGACCGATTGCGGTGATGAGCCACAAGGTCGCCGCCGTCGTAATACCTGTCGTGATATCGCCACGCCGCAGGATGGCGCCACCGCCGATGAAGCCGACACCGGTCAGGACGCCGAGGGGAAAGCGCAGAATATCCATCGATCCCTCTGCGCTCTGACTCGTCGCCAGGAGAATATTCGCCTGGATCATCGAGAGACAGGCGGCGAGTCCGACAAGGATGGTCGTGCGCAATCCTGCGGAATGTCCCCCTCGCTCCCTGTCGAGGCCGATGAATGCTCCGGCTATGACCGTTGCGGCCAGACGAACGGCAATGTCCACCCATCCGGGTGTTATCGGCATCAGGTCTACCAGATCCAATTCGGCCGCTCCCCTTATCTTACCTGCGATCGGTTCAAGTGCGGGAAGCTAGAGCGCAGCCTGCGGACTGGCCAGTGGAACAGCCGGAATCAGCCGTCGAAACCGGCTTGTGCGGGAAGTGAGGACTGACGCAGGCCCGCGGCCGAATGGCGGATGACTTCCGATATCTGCAGGAGCTGTTTGACCAGGGGCGTTGAGTTACGCCAGATGATCCCGATCGTCCGCAGCGGCTGCGGGGTGCGGAACCGGGAGATGGACACATCAGCCGAACGCGTTTCCACGGGCACGGCCATTTCGGGGATGAGGGTGATACCGATGCCGGCGCTGACCATCTGCACCAGCGTAGACAGCGAACTGCCTTCCATAATTTCCCGCGGACGTGTGGATTCGATGCCGCAGAAGGATAGCGCCTGATCGCGAAAGCAATGCCCTTCCTCCAGCAGCAGCAAGCGCATTTCCCGCAGGGCCTCCGGTTCCGGCACCGGTTTGCCCTCGTCTTCGCGTCTGCGGACAAGCAGGAACTCTTCTTCGAACAGCTTGATCTCGGTCAGCGACGGTTCTGATATCGGCAATGCCACGACCGCCAGATCCAGCTCGCCCTGCGCCACTTCGTGGACCAACCGCGCCGTCAGCGTCTCGCGGACCTGAATTTCGATATTGTCGAAGGTTCTGTTCAGATCGCTGATGATTGCCGGCAGAAGATAGGGGGCGATGGTCGGGATAATGCCGATCCTCAACCGTGTCAGCAGCCGGTCCTGCGATGCGCGGGCAAGGTCGCCGAGTTCATCCACGGCCCGGAGAATGTCGCGGACCCGAAGGGCAAACAGCTGCCCGAAGGCGGTCAGCCTGACCTCGCGTGCGCCGCGCTCGAAGAGATCTCCGCCCAACTCTTCCTCCAGTTCCTTGATCTGCATCGACAGGGCGGGCTGGGAAATTGCACAGGCATCGGCCGCATGCCGGAAGCGGCCATGGCGCGCCAGGGCTTCAAAATACCGAAGCTGTTTGAGTGTCACATTGGTCATAAGACAAGCTTATCGCGGCCATCAGTAAATCCAACTTAAAATTATCACACGCATCCGATAAAAAGGAACAAGAGGGAGGATGCGTGCCGACCCCGATCGAACCGGGCAAAGCCCGGGCACGCAATCAGGCCCAATAGTTCAACGGATAGGGCGGCTGTCGAACGGTCGTCTGGAGCAACAGGAGAAAACTATGGACCAGAAACCTGACAGCACGGGCAAATGTCCCGTCGATCATTCCGGAGCGCGCGGCAGGCGCAATCGCGACTGGTGGCCGAACCAGCTCGACCTGCAGGTGCTTCACCATCATTCCGCCCTTTCCAATCCGATGGGCAAGGATTTCAATTATGCCGAGGAGTTCAAGAAGCTCGATCTCGATGCGCTGAAGAAGGATCTTCATGCGCTGATGACCGATTCGCAGGACTGGTGGCCGGCAGACTTCGGCCATTACGGCGGTCTCTTCATCCGCATGGCCTGGCACAGCGCCGGCACCTATCGCATCACCGACGGTCGTGGTGGCGCCGGTCAGGGTCAGCAGCGCTTTGCACCGCTCAACAGCTGGCCTGACAACGTCAACCTCGACAAGGCCCGCCGCCTTCTCTGGCCGATCAAGCAGAAATACGGCAACAGCATTTCCTGGGCCGACCTTTTGATCCTCACCGGCAACGTCGCGCTCGAATCGATGGGCTTCAAGACCTTCGGCTTCGCTGGCGGCCGTGCCGATGTCTGGGAGCCGGAAGAACTCTATTGGGGTCCGGAAGGCACCTGGCTCGGCGACGAGCGCTATAGCGGCGAACGCGAGCTGGCGGAGCCGCTCGGCGCCGTGCAGATGGGCCTCATCTATGTCAATCCGGAAGGCCCGAACGGCACGCCCGATCCGCTGGCTTCCGCGCGCGACATTCGCGAGACCTTCGCGCGCATGGCAATGAATGACGAAGAAACCGTGGCGCTGATCGCCGGCGGCCATACCTTCGGCAAAACCCACGGCGCCGGCGATCCGTCCTTTGTCGGTGTCGATCCGGAAGGCAGCGAGCTCGAGGCCCAGGGCCTCGGCTGGGCGAGCAAGTTCAACAGCGGCGTCGGTCGTGATGCCATCGGCAGCGGCCTGGAAGTCACCTGGACGACGACCCCGACCAAGTGGAGCAATAATTTCTTCTGGAACCTGTTCGGCTATGAATGGGAGTTGGAAAAGAGCCCGGGGGGTGCCCATCAGTGGGTCGCAAAGGGCGCCGGCGCCACTATCCCGGACGCCTTCGATTCCTCGAAGAAGCACCTGCCGCGGATGCTCACCTCCGACCTTGCGCTACGCGTCGACCCGATCTACGAGAAGATCTCGCGCCGCTTCCTCGAAAACCCGGATCAATTCGCCGACGCTTTCGCCCGTGCCTGGTTCAAGCTGACCCACCGCGATATGGGGCCAAAGGCCCGTTATCTCGGCAAGGAAGTCCCGGCAGAAGACCTGATCTGGCAGGACGTCATCCCGGCCGTCGATCATCCTCTGATCGACGACAAGGATATTGCCGATCTCAAGGTTAAAGTCGCTGCTTCCGGCCTGACGGTGCAGGAACTGGTTTCGACCGCATGGGCGTCCGCGTCGACCTTCCGCGGCTCCGACAAGCGCGGCGGCGCCAACGGCGCTCGCATCCGCCTTGCGCCGCAGAAGGACTGGGAAGTCAACGAACCGGCGCAGCTTGCCAAGGTTCTCGGCGTTCTTGAAGGCATCCAGAAGGACTTCAACGCGGCACAGACCGGCGGCAAGAAAGTGTCGCTCGCCGACCTGATCGTGCTAGCCGGTGCAGCCGGTGTCGAAAAGGCTGCGAAGGCCGGCGGTCACGATATCGTCGTGCCGTTCACCCCCGGCCGTATGGACGCTTCGCAGGAGCAGACGGATGCAGCTTCCTTCGCCGCGCTCGAGCCGCGCAGCGACGGCTTCCGCAACTATGTGAACGGCAAGCGCCTGCAGTTCATGAAGCAGGAAGAAGCGCTCGTCGATCGTGCCCAGCTGCTCACGCTGACCGCGCCTGAAATGACCGTGCTCATCGGCGGCCTGCGTGTGCTGACGGTGGGCAAGCCGGAGCATGGCGTCTTTACCTCGCGTCCGGAAACGCTGACGAACGATTTCTTCGTCAATCTGCTGGACATGGGTACCGTCTGGGCGCCCGTTGCCGGCAAGGAAGGCGTTTACGAGGGGCGTGACCGCAAGACGAACGAACTCAAGTGGACCGGCACTCGTGTCGATCTGATCTTCGGCTCGCACTCGCAGCTTCGCGCGCTCGCGGAAGTCTATGGCCAGTCCGATGCCAAGGCCAAGTTCGTGAAAGACTTCGTTGCAGCCTGGAACAAGGTCATGAACGCGGATCGCTTCGATCTCGTCTGATCGGAATTCTGTCTGGACGCGGCATCCTCGCCGCGTCCAGACATAGACTGCGGTCGGATTTCCGGCCGGATCGCATTGCGTTCCGGCCATCATTGCAATCCGCATATCTGTAAGCTGCCAACCGGGCGAATCGAGCCCTTCGAATTCGCAGCCCCGGCTCTTCGATCATCCTGACTGAAACCAATCCCGGCATCGACGCGTTCCCCGGCAACGGCTTTGGTTTGCCGTGATTGACCACCGGGTTGCGGCCCCGATACCTCTCGGTAGTGATTTCCCGCTAATAACATCAGCTGTTACTCGCAAACGGCCATAGCAACAGCGGTGTGTCAGAGATGCCTTTAGTTGTCCTTCAACCCGATTTCGTTAGCATGGCGCCATGAGAATAAGGACGATCACCAACTGGGCTTACGGCATTACCGTGATCCTCACGGCGCTTTCGGCTGCCGCCTTCATCATGTCGTCGCGCAGTGCCGAGGACGAGCGGCGCGCGGTTGAGGAACATCTCGCGCTCGATACGCTGACCGAACAGCTTGAGACAGGCGCCGAGGTTTCCAGCGATGAGGCGCGGCTCTACGTCATGCGCGGCGAGCAGCGCCATCTCGATGCCTTCAAGGCGGAGACGGAGAGCGAACGGCAGCGCGAAACGGCGGCCAAGCAGATTGCGGCAAGAGACATATCCGTCGTGGAACGGAACATTCTTGCGGATATAGACAGGCAGGCCGAGGCGCTCAATGCGGTCGAGGCTGCCGCTGTCGATACCTTCCAGAAGGGCGACCGGCAGGCGGCGCAACAGGTGCTTTTCGGACCGGAGCACGAACGGCTGCAAACGGCCCTGCTGGAATCGGCCGGTTATTTGCGCGATATCACGGCGACGCGCACGGGAGCGGCCCTCGACGATGCGCGCCGGCGCAGCGATCAGTGGAGTTTTGTTGCCAAGGTCATGCTGGCGATGACCGGCCTGCTCTTCCTTGCCGTCCTCTACTTTATCCTGCGGCGTCGCGTGGCTGTGCCTCTGGTCCGCATGACCGGCATCGTGACCCGGCTCGCCAGGCAGGATTATGCGGTCGAGGTCCCTGACGACCGCCGTCGCGACGAAATCGGCGAGATGAACGAGGCAATCCAGATCTTTCGGGAAAACGGACTTGAGCGTGAGCGCCTGGATGCGGAGCGACGGGCTGACCAGCATACCAAGGACCTCATCCTTCAAATGATGCATCGCCTTCAGGCCTGTGAAAATCAACAGGAACTGGCCGGAGTGGTCGCGCGCTTCGCGCCGCAGATCTTTCCGGGCATTGCCGGAAGTCTCTATATTCTCAACGAGGATAAGTCCGCACTCGCGCAGGCCGGCACATGGCTGGAGCCTGTCAACGCGCAGACGGCCTTTCCGGCCAATGCCTGCTGGGGTCTGCGGCGCGGCCGACCGCATATGAGCGGCGCGGGCGACGGCGACGTGCCCTGCCAGCATGTCGAGGGGAGTGGCGTTGCGGCCTCCTGCCTCCCTTTGACAGCACAGGGCGATATGATCGGTCTTCTCTATCTCGAGGAACGCCACGGGCAGACGCCCGTGCTGGACAATGCCCGTCTCTATCTGGAACTGATCGCCGAGAACGTCGGATTGGCGGTCGCCAATCTGCAGTTTCGTGAGAAGCTGACCGAACTTGCCATTCGCGATCCGCTGACCGCGCTCTTCAACCGTCGTTTTCTCGATGACACGCTGCATCGAAGCGGGCGCGACAATGGTCAAGAGCCGCTCGCCTGCCTGATGATCGATATCGACCATTTCAAGCGGTTCAACGACCAGTTCGGTCACGACGCCGGCGACATGGTCATGCAACATGTCGGGCAGGTGCTGCGCAGCACAGTTGCCGGTTTCGGCAGCGCGTTCCGTTTCGGCGGGGAAGAATTCACCGTTCTTTTGCCTGACTGCAGCGAAAGGGACGGATTCGAATTCGCCGAAAAGGTGCGGGCACAGATCGGCGGGGCGGCACTTTCGCACTCCGGTCAGATCATCGGAGCGGTGTCGGTATCGATCGGTGTGGCGACATCACCTGCGGGAGGCACCGTCGATACGCTTGTCAGCCGCGCCGACGCGGCCCTTCTCGACGCCAAGGCAACGGGCCGCAACAAAACTGTTCTTGCAAGCAGTCTGAGCAGGCCGCCGCAGGAAACGCTGCACGCCTGAAATCGACCGGGAAGCGATAGGCCGGTCAGTTGCCGACGATGCCATGCGGCGCATGTTCGGCGATCTCGCGGGCTGCGCCGTAGTCGCGTTCGTGCGCGGAGCGGAAGCGATGTTCGGTGCGGCCGGTCAGATCGCGGTAGTAGCGGTCGGTCATGCCATCGGCATAGGTGCCGGTATCGGCGCCGAAATCTTCGGTCGACGGCTTGATCGAGAAAAACTTGAACATTTTCAGGGTCCTCCACAGCGTGCTGCCAACACGCGGACGTGTCGCTCTGTTCCTTCTATAAGACGTTTATAATGAAAAAATTAACCATGTTTAAACAAACGGCAGGGATGTGAGGTTCATGCCGCATGATTTCTTAGGATTGTCATGCCTGCTGCAAAAGGAACATCGGCAATTGCCGCAGCGATACGCCACCGGCAGTCCCTCCTTTGACAGGACCGAGGCAGGGCCGACATTGGCGCAGGACGTTTCGCGCGATGCCTCCTCGATCCCGTCTTGAAACGGTTTTCACCAGGAGCCGATGGATAGCGAGATGCCCGCCGATACCGCAAATGGACGACCGGCTCGCGGGTTTTCCAATTCGTCCGCCACATCGGCATCGGCTATGGAAGCAAAAGGGCGGCGCATTGACTTGCCTTATTCGCGACGATCGTGAGTATGGACCCGACAGGCTTGATGCCTTGGCTGAGCGGGGAGAAGAATGGCCACCATTACGATTGATGAGGCGCTCGACCAGGCGGGTGCCGGCCGATTTCAGGTCCGGTTGATGGGCATCTTCGGATTGGTGTGGGCCGCCGACGCGATGCAGGTTATCGCGGTCGGATTTACGGCGACGTCGATCGCGGCGAGTTTTGAACTGACCGTGCCGCAGGCGCTTCAGACCGGGACGGCTTTCTTCCTGGGAATGTTTCTCGGGGCTCTGGGATTCGGCAAGCTCGCGGACCGGATCGGGCGACGCCGGGTGTTGATTGCCACCGTCCTCAGCGACGCCGTCTTCGGCACGCTGTCGATCTTTGCCCCCAGCTTCGCGATACTCCTGGTTTTGCGGTTCCTGACAGGCGCTGCCGTCGGTGGAACGTTGCCGGTGGATTATGCAATGATGGCTGAGTTTCTGCCGGCAAAGAACCGTGGCAGATGGCTCGTCCTGCTGGAGGGCTTCTGGGCGGTGGGAACACTCGTCGTGGCGTTCGCCGCCTGGATACTCAGCCTGTCGGGCGTTGCCGAAGCCTGGCGGTTCATTTTTGCCGTGACTGCGGTTCCGGCGTTGATCGGTTTCGGCCTCCGGTTTTTCGTGCCGGAATCACCGCTCTTTCTCCTTCGCACCGGACGGAACGACGAAGCAAAGGCGATCGTTGAACGGATCGCGGCTGTCAACGGCCGCAATCCGCTCGGTGAAGGAGTCGATGTCTCGTCAACACCTTCCGTGAAAGGTGCCGGCATTTTCTCCGGCGAGTTGAGGCGGCGCACCATTCTGATGCTCGCGATCTGGTTTCTGGTGTCCATATCCTATTACGGGATATTCACGTGGATGCCGCCCAAACTTGCCGGTGACGGCTTCGGCTTTGTTCGCGGATACGGCTTTCTGGTGCTTATAGCGCTGGCTCAAATACCCGGCTATGCATTGGCTGCCTATGGCGTCGAGGCATGGGGGCGTCGTCCGACGCTGGTGGCATTCTGCATCCTGTCGATGATCGGGTGCCTTCTCTTCGTCTTCGGATCGTCCGGCCTCGTGATCGGAGCCTCGTTGCTGATCATGAGTTTTGCTTTGCTTGGAACATGGGGCGCGCTCTACGCCTATACGCCTGAACTCTATCCGACGACTTCAAGGGCGACTGGCATGGGTGCGGCAGGGGCGATGGCGCGGCTTGGCGGCCTGCTCGCTCCATCGCTGATTGCGCTGTTTGTAACGCAGAGCTTCGTTCTGACCATCGGCATTTTTGCCGGCCTGCTGTTATTGGCAGCCATCGCCGCTTTGTTCGTTGATGCCGAAACGCGCAGTGTTTCGCTCGCATAACGCCGTGCATTCACATGTCGTCATCGTTGGAGGGGCGGTGAGTATGGGCCTTCTTCAGTAGGTTGTTCGTCCGCCGCTTAGGTCGAAGGTCGATGCAGTCGTGAAAGAATTCTCCTCCGACAGGAGCCAGGCGACCATCGCCGCGATTTCCGACAGTTCCGCGAAACGATCCCGCGGAATTCTGACCCGCATGTATTCGATGAATTCGGGTGTCAGGCCGTCGAGTATCGGCGTCTTCGCCGTTGTGGGAGTGATGGCGTTGACGGCGATTCCCGTCTTTGCAAGCTCTTTACCCAAGGATTTGGTGAAGCCGAGCACGCCTGCTTTCGCAGCACTATAGGCTGCGATGTTGGGGTTGCCCTCTTTTCCGGCTACCGACGAAATGTTGACGATCCGGCCATAGTCGCGCTTCAGCATCACCGGAACGACATGGCGGCAGCAGTTGAAGGTTCCTGTCAGGCAGACGTCGATGACGTTCCTCCATTCCGTGGCGTCATATTCGATCGTCGGTTTTACCTTTCCCGTAATTCCTGCAGAATTCACCAGGCAATCGATCCGCCCGAAAATCTCCTCTGTTGCCGAAGCGACCTGGCCGACGAGATCGAAATCCGTCACGTCGACCTCGAATGCGCGGGCATTCGGACCGAGTGCGGCGGCACTGTCCGTCGAGCGGCTGCCGTTTGAATCCCAGAGGGCGACCTTTCCGCCGGACTGAATTACCCTCTCGGCGATCGCGTAACCGATCCCCTGCGCGCCACCGGTGATGACGGCGACCCTGTCTTTCAAGTCGATGGAATTCATGAAGCGCTCTCCTCCGCCACGTTTCAAATGTACCTCCTCCAAAGCCGCAACTCCGGAATTCTCGTGAAGCTGGCTCTCCAGATTGAAGGCCGAAAGAGGGTCCCGGGAGGCGGATGCGCGATGATCCTATCGATCTGCAGGCGTCCTGCCACCAGAAAGTTCGGCGACAGGCTTCGATCGGTCGCAAGCTGGCTCTTTCGGCCAGCGGTCGCGCGGCGGCGGCAACGCGCTGTCGATGTACGTCTCTGTAAAACATTGAAAAGTATAAATTAAATACGATCAGGAAGCGAGCCGGTCCGGGCGATATCCCCATTTCCGTCAAGTTCGGTTCAAGTCGTGAAAGCCGCTTGCCAGAAGTTGGATACTAATATATTACTTCTTTCATCAGGCCGAAGGGAGGCGGTTTCCGATGACATCAAGCGCCAGATTTTCGATCCTTTCAGGCGAGCGCGCGCGATGAGTTCGCTTTCCGGCATCACGCGCAAGAAGCGCTCCCTGCAGGGCGTGACGGTACTTTCGCACCAGCGGGCGGCGGCTCCGAGGGCAGCAACGCTCGTCTATAATGCGCTTCTCGACGACATCGTTTCGCTGCGCCGCAAGCCGATGGAGCTCCTGAACGAAAAGGAGCTGGAAGCGCAGTTCGGGGTCAGCCGCACGCCGATCCGCGAGGCGATCATCCGGCTTGCCGATGACGGGCTCGTCGATGTCTTCCCGCAATCGGGCACGTTCGTTTCGCGCATTCCGCGCCGTGCGCTCTACGAAGCGATCCTTGTGCGCAAGGCGCTGGAAGACACGACGGTTTCGATCGCGGTCGAGAAGATGACGCCGGCCGGCTTGAGAGCTCTGGAGCGCAATCTCTCGGATCTCGATGCGTGTCACCGTGAAGGCGATGTCGCGAAATTCCACGTCGTCGACAATGATTTCCACCAGCTTATCAGCAGCATCGCGGGCTTTCCCGGCATCTGGGCGATCATCCAGCAGGTCAAGGTTCACAGCGACCGCTATCGCCTGCTGACGCTGCCGCAGCAGGGCCGCCTGGCGCGTGTCATCGAGGAGCACGCCGCCGTCATCGATTGCATGCGAGCCGGCGACAAGGACGGGGCGAAGGCCGCCATGGAGTTCCATCTCGGCAAGCTGCTGCATGAAGTCGAAAAGGCCGAGATGCTCGACCCAGCCTATTTCATTGAGGATGCCCCGCAGATGGGGGCATCCGGAGGAGAGAAGGACAATTCCAATGCAGATTGACGTACGACACGCCTCCCACCCCGAAGCGGTCCGCGGCTTCGATACGGAAACGCTGCGCCGTCACTTCCTGGTCGAAACGGTGTTTTCGCCGGGTGACATCAGGCTGACCTATTCGCATTACGACCGGATGGTGATCGGCGGTGCTGCGCCGCTCGGCACCGGTCTGGCGCTGACGGCGCCCAAGGCGATCGGTCAGGACACGTTTCTCGCGGAGCGTGAACTCGGTGTGCTGAATGTCGGCGGTTCCGGCCGCGTGACGGTTGACGGCTCCAGCTACACGCTGGCGAAATATGATTGCCTCTATATCGGCAGAGGCGCCGTCAATGTCGCTTTCGAAAGTGCCGATGCCGGCAATCCCGCAAAATTCTACCTCGTCTCGACGCCTGCTCATGCGAGCCACCCGACGGTGCTTCTGACCCGCGACAAGGCACGACATCTGACGCCGGGCGAGGCTGCCACCGCCAACAAGCGCTCGATCTACCAGTATATTCATCCGGAGGTTTGCCAGTCCTGCCAGTTGACCATGGGCTTCACCAGCCTGGAGACCGGCAGCGTCTGGAACACCATGCCGAGCCACACGCATGACCGGCGCATGGAAGCCTATCTCTATTTCGACCTCGACGCCGACCAGCGCGTCTTCCATTTCATGGGCGAACCGCAGCAGACGCGTCACATGCTCGTTGCCAACGAGCAGGCGATCATCTCGCCCCCGTGGTCGATCCATTCCGGTGCCGGCACCAAGAACTACAGTTTCATCTGGGCCATGGCCGGCGACAACAAGAGCTTCACCGATATGGATCATATCGCCATCGGGGATCTCAGGTGATGGCGATGCAGGCTCTTTTCGATCTCTCGGGAAAGACCGCCGTCGTCACCGGCGCCAATACCGGCATCGGGCAGGGCATTGCCGTCGCGCTTGCCGAAGCCGGCGCCTCGATCGTGGCTGTCGGCCGCTCGTCCATGGACGAGACGGAGGCCCCTGTCGCGAAGGCGGGCGTGAAATTCCATGTCATCAAGGCCGATCTCGGCACGATCGAGCCGGTCAAGCCGATCGTTTCCGAGGCGCTGGAGCGTTTCGGGGCGCTCGACATCCTCGTCAACAATGCCGGCATCATCCGCCGTGCCGACGCGATCGACTTCACGGAAGAAGATTGGGACGCGGTGATGAACGTCAACCTGAAGACAGCCTTTTTCCTGTCGCAGGCGGCTGCCCGCCACATGCTCGAAAACGGGCGCGGCAAGATCATCAACATCGCTTCGCTGCTCTCGTTCCAGGGCGGCATCCGTATCCCGTCCTATACGGCCTCGAAGAGCGGCCTTGCCGGGCTTACCCGCCTGCTTGCCTGCGAATGGGCGGGCAAGGGTGTGAACGTCAACGCCATCGCACCCGGCTATTTCGTGACCAACAACACGACGGCGCTGCGCGAAGATCCGGATCGCAACGCGAGCATTCTGGCCCGTATCCCGGCGGGCCGCTGGGGTAAGCCCGGCGACATCGGCGGTGCTGCCGTGTTCCTGGCGTCGGCTGCGTCCGACTACGTGCACGGCACGGTTCTACCCGTCGATGGAGGCTGGCTGGCGCGCTGACGCGACAGCCGGAAGGAGACATGACGCCTTCCTCAAGGGAAGGCGAGGTCGCGTCATCGGATTGGCGTGGCCGGAATGGAGGAGGACATGCAGTACCAGTTCGATTTTGCGGCCTTGCTGCCCTATTGGAGCGATTTCCTCTCGGGTGCGTTCGTTACGATCGAGATCACCGTCTTTTCGGTCGTCATCGGTCTGGTGATCGGCGTTGCCTGCGCCATCGCCCGCCGCTCGAACATCGGCCCGCTGCGGACCCTCGTCGGCATCTATGTCGAGACCGTGCGCAACACGCCCTTCATCGTGCAGATCTTCTTCATCTTCTTCGGCCTGTCCTCCGTCGGCATCCGCCTGCCGATCATCGCGGCCGCCGTCTTCGCCATGGTCATCAATGTCGGCGCCTATACGGCGGAGATCGTTCGTGCCGGCATGGATTCGATCCATCCGAGCCAGATCGAGGCGGCTGAAGCGCTCGGCCTTTCGAAGCTGCAGATCTATCGCGACATCATTCTCCTGCCGGCGATCGAACGTGTCTATCCGGCACTTTCCAGCCAGTTCATCCTGATGATGCTGTCGACCTCGATCGCTTCGCAGATTTCTGCCGAGGAACTGACGGGTGTCGCCAACGACATCCAGTCCAACACGTTCCGGTCGCTGGAGACCTATGTCGTCGTCGCGGTCCTCTACATCGCCATCACCTATCTGATGAGGGCGGGCTTCTACGGCCTCGGTCTCATCGCCTTCCCGCGCCGCCGCCGGCTCGGCACGTCGCTCTAGAGATTGCCATGCTCGGTGGGTTTTCCTTCAATCACCTGATCTATCTGCTGGACGGCCTTGTCTGGACGGTCGTTCTATCAGCGCTCGCCTTCCTGCTCGGCGGCATTGCCGGCTTCTTCGTCATGCTCTGCCGCATCTCGCGCTTCCCGTGGCTGCGGCGCGCAGCCCTCATCTACATCCAGATCGTCCAGGGCACGCCCCTCCTGATCCAGATGTTCATCCTCTATTTCGGTCTCGGGGTGGTGAACATCTCGGTACCGCCGCTGGTGGCGGCCGGTCTCGGCATGATGATCTATTCGAGCTCCTATCTCGGCGAGATCTGGCGCGGCTCTGTCGAATCCATCTCGCGTACCCAGTTCGAGGCCGCCGAATGCCTCGGCCTGACGCGCTGGCAGGCGTTGCGCGACGTGATCCTGCCGCAGGCGCTGAGGATCGCCACGCCGCCGACGGTCGGTTTCCTCGTCCAGCTCGTCAAGAACACCTCGCTCGCCTCGGTCGTCGGCTTCCTGGAGCTGACGCGTGCGGCGCAGGTCATCAACAACTCCCTGTTCCAGCCCTTCCTGGTCTTCGGCATCGCAGCGCTTCTCTACTTCGCTGTCTGCTATCCGCTGTCGGTCTGGAGCCGCTCTCTCGAGAGGAAGCTCAATGTCGGTCGCCGTTAAACTCGCCAATGTCGTCAAGCGCTTCGGCGCGCTGGAAGTGCTGAAGGGCGTCTCTTTCGAGATCAACGCTGGCGAAGTGGTGGCGCTGATCGGCCAGTCCGGCTCCGGCAAGAGCACGGCGCTGCGCTGCATCAACCGGCTGGAGACGATCCAGGACGGCTCGATCGAGGTCTGCGGCCATCGTGTCGAAGATCCGACGCTCGATCTCAGGACATTGCGCCGCGATATCGGCATGGTGTTCCAGAGCTATAATCTCTTCCCGCATATGACCGTTGCCGAAAACATCATGCTGGCTTTGCGCCGCGTGAAGGGCATGCGCAGGGATCAGGCCTTCGAAATCGCCGAGCAGGTGCTCGCCAAGGTCGGCCTCTCGGAAAAGATCGATGCCTATCCGGAGCAGCTGTCCGGCGGCCAGCAGCAGCGCGTGGCAATTGCCCGATCGCTTGCCATGCAGCCGAAGGTGATGCTGTTCGACGAGGTCACGTCCGCCCTCGACCCGAAGCTGACGGGCGAAGTGCTGCGCGTGATGGAGGATCTCGCGCGCGGCGGCATGACGATGATCGTCGTCACCCACGAGATGGGCTTTGCCAAGCGCGCCGCCAACCGTGTCATCTACATGCACACCGGCAAAGTCTGGGAGACCGGTGACGCCGGTATCCTGAGCAATCCGCAGACGCCTGAACTCAAAGAATTCATGGCCGCAGAGCTTTAGACCCCGTCATCGTGGGAGGAAATTGCCTGTCCCGGATGAGCCGGCGCAGGTTTGAGTGGAGGCCCGGCAGAGAGCGGGCAGAGGCAATCAGGTAGAGGAGACTTGGAGTATGCCGAAGACAATGATTTCGAAACTGGCACTGTTGGCGGGTGCGGGCCTGCTGGCGCTGGCAAGCGTTGCCCATGCCGATGTGCTCGACAATATCAAGAAGGCCGGCAAGGTGCGTATCGCGGTCGCGATGGGCATTCCGGAATATTCCTTCGTCGACGAAAACCTGCAGCCGTCGGGTTCCGATATCGAGACGGCCAAGCTGATCGCCAAGGATCTCGGCGTCCAGCTCGAACTGGTGGAAATCACCAATGCGGCCCGCGTTCCGTCGGTCCAGACCGGTAAGACCGACATGGTCGTCTCCTCGCTCGGCATCACCGAAGAGCGAAAGAAGGCGATCGATTATTCCGTTCCCTATGCAACGCTCGCCCTTGTCGTCGCCGCTCCGCCGAGCACTGAGATCAAGGGATATGCCGATCTTGACGGCAAGCGCATCGGCGTCACCCGTGCCACGACGAACGACCAGGACATTACCGCCAACGCGAAGGGCGCCAATATCGTCCGCTTCGAGGATGATGCGACGCTGATCACCTCGGTCGTTTCCGGCCAGGTCGATACGGTTTCCAGCCAGTCTGCCGTCATCAACGGCATCAACAGGAAGATGGCCGATCATCCGCTGCAGGTGAAGTTCACGCAGAAGGAGACGGTTCTCGGCATCGGCATCCCGAAGGGCGAAACCGGTCTCAAGACCTGGCTCGACCAGTGGGTGAAGACCAATTTCGACAACAAGGTGCTGCGGGATATCTATCGCAAGTATCACAATGCCGAACTGCCCGACGATCTGACCTTGCGCTGATCGGACCGGGCTGCCGGCGCCGGGCGCGCCGGGCATCAGCCATTGGCTATTTCTGCAGGTCTGTCGCCGCGGCTTGAGGGCCGCGGCGTTCGATTTTCTGCGTTCCAATGTTGGACCTTTGCTGCGCTGCCAGCGATCAACGGTGGCGGCTCCGTCTTCTACAAAACGTTGACGATTTATCGATAATTTCTTAGTGATATCGGAAACGAACGGCGGAGGCGATTTTGTCGGGCATTGCGGCTGGTAGCTGGGACTTCTGGATCGACCGTGGGGGTACTTTCACCGACATTGTCGGGCGCGATCCCTCCGGTGCACTTCACGCGCGCAAGGTGCTGTCCGAAAACCCGGAAGCCTATCGCGATGCTGCCGTTCAGGGCATTCGTCTGCATCTCGGCCTGACCGCAGGTGAGGCGATCCCCGCCGGACTGATCGGTGAGGTGCGCATGGGCACGACCGTCGCCACCAACGCGCTTCTGGAGCGCAAGGGTGAGCGTCTGGCGCTGGTAACGACGAAGGGTTTCCGCGACGCTCTGCGCATCGGCTATCAGGAACGTAAAAAGATCTTTGCGACCGAGATCATCAAGCCTGAAGCGCTCTATCAGGATGTGGTCGAGCTTGACGAGCGTGTTCTGGCTGACGGTACGGTCGAGACAATGCTTGACGAAACCGCGACCGGGGCAGCGTTGCGCGATCTGCGCGCGAAGGGCTACCGCGCCGTCGCCATCGTCTTCATGCATGCCTATAAATATCCCGAGCATGAGGCAGCGGCTGCGCGCATTGCCCGCGCGATCGGCTTCGAACAGGTTTCCGTCAGCCACGAAGTCTCGCCGCTGATCAAGCTGGTCGGCCGTGGCGATACGACCGTTGTCGATGCTTATCTTTCGCCGGTGCTCGGCCGTTATGTGCGCCAGGTCTCGGATGAACTCGATGTTGCAAGGACCGGTGCCCGCGTCATGTTCATGATGTCCTCGGGCGGCCTGACGGCAGCCGATATGTTTCAGGGCAAGGATGCCATCCTCTCCGGCCCCGCCGGCGGTGTCGTCGGCCTTGCCAAGACCGGCGAGCAGGCGGGCTTCGGCCATGTGATCGGCTTTGACATGGGCGGCACCTCGACCGATGTCGCGCATTTCGACGGGGAGTATGAACGCGCCTTCGAAACGGAGGTTGCCGGCGTGCGCGTTCGTGCGCCGATGATGCTGATCCACACGGTGGCTGCCGGCGGCGGTTCCATCCTGCATTTCGAGAGCGGCCGTTTCCGAGTCGGCCCCGATTCCGCCGGCGCTTATCCAGGTCCTGCCTGCTATCGCAACGGCGGACCGCTTGCGGTGACCGATGCCAACGTCATGGCCGGCAAGCTGCTGCCCGATTTCTTTCCGGCGATCTTTGGCCCGAACCAGGATCAGCCGCTCGATGTCGAAACGGTGCGGCAGAAATTTGCCGAACTGGCAGCCGAGATCGGTGACGGCCGCCGCCCGGAAGAAGTGGCTGACGGGTTCATCCGCATTGCCGTCGCCAACATGGTCGAGGCGATCAAGAAGATTTCCGTTCAGCGCGGTTATGACGTGACGCGTTATGCGCTGAACTGCTTCGGTGGCGCCGGAGGCCAGCATGCGTGCCTCGTGGCAGATGCGCTCGGTATGAAAAGCATCCTCCTGCATCCGATGTCCGGCCTGCTGTCGGCTTACGGCATGGGCCTTGCCGATATCCGCTCCACCCGCCAGAAAGCGCTCGGCGTGCCGCTCGACGTGGCTGCACCGGCCGCGATTGCCGCGCTTGGCAGGGAATTGCAGGGCGAATGCCAGCCAGAGCTGGCGGCGCAGGGCGTCGAGGCCGGGAAGATCAAGACGGTATTGCGCGCCCATATCCGCTATGCCGGCACCGATACGCTGCTGGCCGTCGAGGCATTGTTCCCTCAGGACGACGATGCTACGCGCCTTCGCCGGGAATTCGAGCTGCTGCACAGGCGCCGCTTCGGCTTTGTTGCCGAGAACAAGCCGCTGGTTGTCGAGGCCGTCGAGGTCGAGTGCATCGGCGGCGCGGCCGCCGAAATCGACGTCGATCGCGGCGAAGCGGGGGAGGGCGAGGCTTCGCCCGTCCGGCGAACCCAGTTCCATTCGCAGGGCGAAAGCCATGATGCGGCAGTCGTCCTGCGCGATCGCATCCTTCCCGGCCAGACCGTGACCGGGCCGGCCATCATTATCGAGCCGAACCAGACCATCGTCGTGGAAGACGGCTGGCAGGCGAAGCTGACGGCGCGCGATCATATCGTGCTCACCCGCATCAAGGCGCTGCCGGAACGCGCGGCGATCGGCACCAAGGCCGATCCCGTCATGCTGGAGATCTTCAACAATCTCTTCATGTCGATTGCCGAACAGATGGGCGTGACGCTGCAGAACACCGCCTATTCCGTCAACATCAAGGAACGGCTCGATTTCTCCTGCGCGGTCTTCGATGCGGGCGGCAATCTCGTCGCCAATGCGCCGCATATGCCGGTTCATCTCGGTTCCATGGATGCGTCTGTTGCGACCGCCATCCGCGAAAATCCGGTCATTCATCCGGGCGACGTCTTCCTGATCAATGCGCCCTACAATGGCGGCACGCATCTGCCTGACCTGACCGTCTGCACGCCCGTCTTCGACGATGCCGGCACGCGCATCCGTTTCTGGGTGGCAAGCCGCGGCCACCATGCCGATATTGGCGGCATCTCGCCGGGCTCGATGTCGCCGCTCGCGACGCATATCGAGGAGGAAGGCGTCTATATCGACAATTTCAAGCTGCTCGATCGCGGCACGTTCCGCGAGGACGCCCTTGCCGATCTCTTGACCGGTGCGCGCTATCCGGTGCGCACCCTGGCACAGAACGTCAACGACCTGAAGGCGCAAGTTGCCGCCAATGAAAAGGGCGTGGCGGAACTGAAGAAGATGATAGCGCTCTTCGGCGAGGACGTGGTCGATGCCTATATGGGCCATGTGCAGGACAATGCTGCCGAAAGCGTGCGCCGCGTGCTCGACCGCCTGCCGGACGGCGAGTTCTCCTATGAGATGGATCAGGGCTGCAAGATCGTGGTCAAGATCTCCATCGACCGCGAAAAGCGCGAAGCGACGGTCGATTTTACCGGCACGTCTACCCAGCGACCCGACAATTTCAATGCGCCGGCGCCGGTGACGCGCGCTGCGGTCCTCTATGTTTTCCGCGTGCTCGTCGAAGCGGATATTCCGATGAATGCCGGCTGCCTGCGGCCGATCCGCATCGTCATTCCCGATGGCACCATGCTGACGCCGGCCTATCCGGCAGCCGTCGTCGCCGGCAATGTCGAGGTCAGCCAGGCCGTGACCAATTGCCTGATCGGCGCCGTCGGCGCCATGGCCGCAGCTCAGGGCACGATGAACAACCTGACCTTCGGCAACGAAAAGTATCAATACTACGAAACCATCTGCTCCGGTGCGCCGGCAGGCCCCGGCTTCAATGGCGCCGATGCCGTGCATACGCACATGACCAATTCGCGCCTCACCGATCCGGAAATCCTGGAGAGCCGTTTCCCTGTCGTGCTCGAGGATTTCCATATCCGGCCGAATTCCGGTGGGCGGGGTCAGTGGCACGCCGGCAATGGCACGCAGCGCACGATCCGCGCGCTTGAGAGATTGGAATTTGCCATTCTGTCCGGTCATCGCCGCATCGCCCCCTTCGGGCTGAAGGGAGGCGAAGACGGGCAGACCGGCCGCAACTATGTGCGCCGCAATGACGGCACGATCGATGAACTGATCGGTGCTGCCCATACTGTGCTGGAAGCCGGCGAAGCCTTCACGGTCGTCACCCCCACAGGGGGCGGATACGGGCCGCGAAACGCTTGAGAATCGGGATTGGGAGAGTTCGATGGACAAGGCAAAAGAACAAAGGGCGGGCCGCGATCTGATCGTGTCGTCTGCCCATCTGGCGCTCGGCAGTTCGCCGGCTCTCTCGGAGCTCGAATACGGATCGATCCTCTTCTCTCACGCCTTCAATCGCTGGATCGTGCGCTGCATGGCGGCGGCCGGCGTGCCAAGCCTGTCGCCGATCGAGATCTTGATCATCCACTCGGTGCGCCATCGCGACCGGCCGAAAACATTGTCCGATCTCTGCCTCGTGCTCGACATCGAAGACACGCATGTCGCCAATTATGCGGTGAAGAAGCTCGATGCGGCCGGGCTGGTCAATACAGGGAAATCCGGCAAGGAGAAAGTGATCCAGGTCACTGACAGGGGCCTGGAAGCGCTGGCCCGCTATTCGGAAATCCGCGAACGGCTGCTGGTGGAGGCGACGAAAGTCTCCGGCCTTTCTCAGGACGATCTCTCCGGAATAGCTTCCCATTTGAGGGCTCTGTCGGGTTACTATGAGCAGGCCGCGAGATCGGCGGCGACCCTGTGAGAGGCAATGCAAGCGAGCTGCCGATCCCGTCTTTCATTTGCAATAGGAAAGCCGTATCACCTGCATCGCTGGTAAAGCTGGCTGACGACAAGCTCCGGAACAGAAGGATGCAAACATGACGACCACTTCCTGGCACGCAGATCCGCTCGTTTGGGGTGTGGGAGCGCGCGTGTTCGAGGCTTTCCTGGAGCCGACCTGTCCCTATTCCGTCCGGACGTTCAACAAGCTGGGCACGCTGCTGGAACTGGCCGGTGAAGACAAGATCACCGTCAAAATCCGCCTGCAATCCCAGCCTTGGCACTTGTTTTCCGGCGTCGTCGTGCGCTGCATCCTGGCAGCATCCACGCTGGAAGGCGGCAAGGAGACTGCGAAGAAGGTCATGGCGGCCGTCGCTGCCCATCGCGAGGAGTTCGAGTTCGAACGGCACGCGGGCGGTCCCAACATGGATGTTACGCCGAACCAGCTCATCGAACGCCTGGAACGCTACAGCGGTGTCGCGCTGAAAGAAGCCTTCGCCATTGCCGATCTCGACCGCGAAATCAAATGGCACTGCAAGTATGCCCGTCAGAACGGCATTCATGTCTCGCCGACATTCATGATTGACGGGTTGGTGCGTCCGGAGATGAGCAGCGACGACGACGTCGAGGCCTGGGTCAAGCTGCTGATCGGCTAGTTGTCTCGTCGCTTTGTCGGCTCCGGCGGAAGCTCCCAGCCGAAGACGCTGCGGCCGCCGAAATCGGAGGATTGCCGAAATTCGCCGGCGACGATTTCCTTAAGGTCCGGGCCGGTGACATAGCGCTCCATGGAGCGAGACTGATCGTCGAGCCGGCGCAATGCCTGCAATTCTTCCTCGCGGCCAAGCTTACCCTTCAAGACGGCCGATTTCATCACGCTGATGGTTTCGTCATAGACTTTCAGTGGCACGGGGAAGGGATGCCTGTCCTTGCCGCCGTGGGCGATGGAAAACCGGGCGGGATCGGAAAAGCGACAGGGCGCCCCGTGCACGACCTCGGCAACGAGCGCCAGTGCCTTGACCGTACGGGCGCCCATACCGGGCACGAGAAGCAGATCTTCGAAATCGACCGGCCCGCGATCGGCGGCCGCGGCAAGATTGCCGTGCAGCCGCTTCATATTGATATCGCTCTCGCGCACATCGTGATGTGCGGGCATGATGAGATGCGGCAACATCGGCTGTTCTGCCGGCTCCGGCGCGGGTGCCGGATCGGTGGCCAGAGCCAGAGCGGCCGCCTCGCGGATAATGCGGTCCGGCCCAAGCGTTGCGAGAAGATCGAGTTGATCGCGGCGGGATTTCTCCGCGCGCCGATCGGCCAGGTTGACGATCTCGCCCTGCGAGCGGCCTTCGATGGCCGCATGCGGGGAATTGACGAAACTTTCCAGTCCTTCCGAAAGCCAGTGATAGCGTCGCGCCTGTCGCTTGTCGCCATTCATGCCCTGCTGGACAATCACCCAATGGCCGTCGTCAGCGACGATGAAGCCGTGGAGATAGAGGTCGAAACCATCCTGAACCGCGGCACTGTCCACCTTGGCGACCAGGCGGCTCGTCTTGGCAAGGCCGGCACCGTCAATCCCGACGCGATCGCCGATCGCGACCAGCTCATCCGGTGTCTTGCGCGATTGCGCGCCGCGTCCGCCGCAGACATGGAGACCTAGTTCCTTCGAACGTGGTTTCAGTCCCCGTTTCAGCGCGCCCAGCACGCTTGTCGTGATGCCGGAAGAATGCCAGTCCATGCCCATGACCGCGCCGAAGGACTGAAACCAGAAGGGATGGGCGAGCCGGCGCAGGAATTCGTCGCGTCCGTAGTGGTGGACGATTGCTTCGGCAATCAGTGCGCCGAGCGTCGTCATGCGGTTGCCCAGCCACGGCGGCACGCGCCCTCCGTGAAGGGGAAGGTCGGCGCTGCCTGCTCTCTGCGACATGCTTCCTCTTTCTGGCTGTAATCTGCGGCACGACCGGATCGCCGGACAAAACAGCTATCCGTCAAAATAGGGGCGATGGCAATAAATTCCTATCCTATCAGTCCGTTCCACCATTTCAGGCGAACAAGAAAAAAACACGATTTTCGTCCCGTCCGCGGAACCGAAACCCGGTGCTCCCGATTTCTATAGGGATCGGGAATGGGAGATCGCGTGATGAAGTCGCTTGCTGCACCGTCCATCTGCCTGGCTCTGGCGGGGGCCGTCGTGGCTGGCGGTCTCGCAATTGCGTCTCGCGGGTCCGACGAAGCCAGGCCACATCATTTCGCCAATCTTGATGCACCACTCTGGACGACGACGCCCACGCGCGTCGATCCCAAGAAGCAGGATCACGAGCGCCTTCCGCCACTTCAGGCCGCAACCGAAGCTTCGCCTTCAACACCCGCCAATCTGGTTGGCGTAGCAGCCATCGCGCCCCCAGATCCGACCGTGACGGGGGCAATAGAGCAGCCGAAGCAGGAATGGATGGCCGACGGCCGACAT
This sequence comes from Rhizobium sp. GCM10022189, assembly GCF_042656325.1. NCBI lineage: Bacteria > Pseudomonadati > Pseudomonadota > Alphaproteobacteria > Hyphomicrobiales > Rhizobiaceae > Rhizobium > Rhizobium sp. GCM10022189. The sequence continues at coordinate 256,599 of NZ_JBHSOR010000039.1, read as the reverse complement.
CTCAGCCTGTGCCAGCAGCGCTACCGTTCCTACAATGTGTCTGACAATACCTACCAGCCCTATAGCGGCGGTCCCCGCAGGCCCTGCGTGATCGGAGGGGCGGAGCGTTCGGCGGAATTGCCGGCGGCAAGTACAGCCTCCAACCCGCATATGGCGTGGTGCGCTGCCCGCTATAGTTCCTATCGCGCTTCGGACAACACGTACCAGCCGTTCACCGGGCCGAGACGTCCGTGCGTTTCTCCTGTTATCTGAAAGACGCCCCTTTATTCCCCCCGGAGACGCGAGCGCCATGTGCGGCTGTTGTCTGACCCGGGACCAAAGTCCCAGACCGCCTGGTACCTATGTCCGACCGTCTTGCAATTTCGGAACAAGCGGTCAATCTCGTGCTTCCCTTTTTCAGCAGACAGGTCGGGACGACGAGGTAAAAGGCCAGGACGATGGTAATCTCCAAGCGCAATTTTCTGAAGAGCGTCGGCACAAGTGTTCTTGCCGTTGCGACGCTTGCGCCGCTGAAGGTGGAGATTACGGGGTTGTTCCCTTCGATCGCTAGCCAGGCAGCATTCGCCAAGAATGAGAACGGCAATGGCAAAGGCAACGGAGGAGGCAACGGAAAGGGGAGCGGTAACGGCAACGGCGGCGGCAATGGCAATGGCGGCGGGAGCGGAAACGGCAACAGTGGCGGCGGGAACAGCCGATCCGGTACGAGCGGGTCCGGCAGTACGGGCAATACGCCTGCAGGAACAGGAACACGCGCAACCGAAGATGCCGGCGGCTCCATCGATATCCGTCACAAGAACGGGATAACCGAAACCCTTCGTGGCGGACGCTACATCATGCGCGATTCGAAAGGGCGCACAATCGTCAACCGCCGCGCGACATCATCCGACAGCCGGCGGCTCACGCAGCTGCTGCGCTAGTGTTTTTCGTGCCATCGCAAGGCGGCTTCCGTCCTGTTCGTGACGCCGAGCTTTGTCAGGATCTGTGTCATGTGGTGCTTGACCGTCTTTTCCTGCAAATCGAGGCGCAAGCCTATATGCTTGTTTGAAAGGCCCTGGGCGACAAGGTCCATCACCTCGCGCTCCCTCGGGGTGAGCGTGTCCTTGTCCGATGTCTGGCCGCTCAAGGAATATTCCATGACCTTGGCCGACATTGTCGGCGACACGTAGCGGGTTCCCTTGAAGACGGTTCGGATTGCTTCGGCCAGGCTGCGCGCGCCGACACCTTTGAGGACATAACCCTTGGCTCCACGCTGAAGTGCTGCGACCAGCGTGTCCACTTCCTCCGAGGCCGTGAGAATGAGGATCCTGGTATCCGGGCTCAGGGAAAGGATTTCGTCGATAACGGAAAGCCCGTTTCCGGGCATTGATACATCGAGAAGCAATACATCCGGACGGGCATTGGAAGCGATCATGGTCGCGTCACCTGTGTTGGCGCCCTCTCCAACCACGACAAAATCGCTGACTTCCGAGAGGCTGCGGGTGACGCCCTCACGAAACAAAGGATGGTCATCCACGACGGCGACCTTGATGGGTGTCATGCTATTCCTCCACTTCCATGGGCGCGAAGGTCATGGTGACAGTCGTTCCGCCTTCTCCGGTTTTTATGTCGAATTCGCCGCCAAGGCTATCGATCCGCTCCCTGAGCCCCGCCAGACCAAGGCTCGCCGGCGCTACCACTGCCGGGTCAAAACCCTCGCCACGGTCGCTGACTTCGATGCGGACGCCGCCGCCATGGGATGTTGCCCTGACGGCCTGCTGGATGCCGCCCCCGTGACGATAGGCATTGTTGAGTGCCTCCTGAACGAAGCGGTAGATACAGATCTTGAGGGCGGGGGCAAGCTCCGAAACGTCTTCGTCGATGGTCGTGTCGACGACGGTGCCGGTCTTTTGCTGATGGGCCTCGACGACCCGTTTGACGATTTCCGCAATCGAATCTTTCTCGATTTGCGGCAGCACCAATCCCTTGCAAATGTCGCGGATCTCCTTCATCGCCTCTGCGAGGCTCGAGCGGATCCACGCTAGTTCTTTCTCGCGTGCCTCCGGCTGGGTGGCGGCATCGATGAGCAGATTGCTGTCGAGGCGCAACGAGGCATAGGCGATATATTGGGCGGGGCCATCGTGCAGATCCGCGCCGATGCTGCGCAGATAGGTTTCGTTCAAGGCTGCGGCGCGCTGGGAAGAGAGGCGCAGCCTGCGTTGCAGGCCGCGGTTTTCGGCAAGAAGTGCGGAGAGCTCGTCCACTCTGGACTTCAGCGCTCTTCGCTGGACCTCGATCGTGCGGCTGCCGCGGAAAACGAGAATGGAAAGAACGAGGAAGAAGATGGCGGTAAGGCCCGCCACCGCCAGCCAGCTCCACAGCCTTGCCCGTATGAGACTGTCGTCCAGTCCTTCCGCCGTCTCGTAGAATTCGAGTACCGCTACAGCCTCCCCGGACCAGGGCTGCAGCACCGGATTGTAGATTTCCATCAGTGCCCGTCTAAGATCGCGCTCTGTGGCGCTTTCCGGGTCGCTTGCGACTTCGTAGCGTGCGACCAGCTTGCCCGCAAATGCCTGCGCGAGCTTGCCGTTGACCGGGAACCTCTTTCCGACCAGTTCTTTTTCATTGGCATAGAGAATTGTGCCGTCCCGACGCCACAGCTTGAACGACACGAGGCGGCGGCCAAGCGCGCCTTGGCCAAGTGTCTCGTCGAGCGCCCGGGCACTTGCCTCATCGAGCAGCGATTCCGTCTGCATGTCCGGAAGCAGGGGCGCGACCACACTGTCCACGTAGAGCGCGGTCGCTGCACCGGAATTGTGAATGACGGCGTCCTCGATGAGATGGGTGACGATGAGCCCGATCACGAACATTGCTGCAAGTGAGACGAGCCCTCCCATGATGAAGAACTGGGAGGCAAGGGAGCGGGCGTTCCAGCGTGTAAGCCAGTGCATTTCCAACCTGAGCTGCTACGGTCCATTCAAACTATCGCGCCGGCTGGATTTTTCCAGTTTACCGGACATTGACCATGCTTGCGTGCGGGATGCTGCCGATCAGCTGGTCGGTACCACCGCACATCGCGGTTCCGAAGACATAAAGCATGACGGCGAGAATGACGATGAATGCCAGCAGAGGTGCATTCCAGGCGGCGGAAATTTCCGGGATGTCGTTCCTGTCGTCCATGGCTGAGAACTCCTTTTCTGTGAGGAGCCGAACGGGCGGAAAGACAGTGCGTACCGAACCCGGGACCTCAGTCGGGGCGGTATCGGACCAAGGACCGGGTGGCCTCGACTGAGGTCCGGAGGCAACGAGGTATGCGGGTGCTTTGGCAGCGGTCAAGGGGGCTGCCTCAAAAGCCAAAGGCGGAGAAAATGCTCTCCAAGCTTGTCGTCGGCGCGGTCATGACCGCGTCTCTCATGTCGGTCGTTGCGCTGGCCCGGTCTGCGGCGGTCAACGGTGCGGTGCCCGGCACGATCGTCGGCGGCCCGGTTGGCGCTGACGTGATCGACCGTCAACGCGACAGGGCTTGCCAAGGCGCAAGTCTTCCGAAGACGTTGGCGACGGCCGAGAGCGAAGCTGCCCGCATGCGCAACAGCCTCTGCCGGCGTAGAGCGTCGACGCGGGTGCCCGGTGCCTTCGAAAGCGCCGCCCGGGCATCCCTTACCGGTTCCACCAGGCTGGCAGCGACATCCGGCAAGGTATCCACTTCGGCCTCGAGGCGTTCGAGATAGGCATTGAGCCCATCCGCCGCGGCTTGTCGCAGCCGCCGGGTCGGAGCGTTGCGGAGCTTGCGTGTCGCCCAGCGCAAATGTTCTTCAGCGTGCCGATGCAACGCCTGTGGATGCTTGTAGGCGCGGTGGTCGCCGAGCATGTCGGCAACGAATGCGACTTCCCCGAGTTCGCCGCAGCGCCACCAGAGCTCCATGTCCTGCAGATATTGCCAGGCGGGATCCCAGCGTCCGGCCTTGAAGAAAACATCCGTGCGGATCGTTGCACCCGGCATGGCGACCATATTGTTGAGCAGCAGCAATTCCCGAAACGCCTCGCCGCTGTTGCTGTAACTCCAGCCGAAGCGGCGGCCGGGAATGGGATCGCCCTCATAGGTGATCTGCCGGAAGCGGCCATGGATCAGGGCGGGGTGGCGCATTGCCGCGCGCCCGATGGCGCGAAGTGCCCCGGGCGCGAGGCGGTCGTCGGCATGCAGGGTGACGAGGTAATCCGCGTTGGCGCCGGCGGTATAGGCGCGATTCCAGTTATCCGTGCGTGGCACTGTGTCCCGGTGCAGGGCTGGTTTCAAAAGGGGGGACGAGTAGGACGCGATCATTTCCCGGCTGCCGTCCGTCGAGCCGTTGTCGCAGACATGCACCTCGAAGTCCGGATAATCCTGTGCCAGGGCGCTGTCGAGCGCTTCGGCAAGTGTCTCGGCATTGTTGAAGCAGGGTATGATGATGGCGAGAGAGGGTAGTTTGCTCGATGTCCCGGCTGTCATGGTAAACTCCCGTTTTGCTAGGTCTCCTGATCCTGCGAACATGTGTCCGGGGATCGTCGGCAACGCTCTGCATGCCTCTGTCGAAACAGAATGGCGCCAGTATCTCCTTCACCCCGCAAGGGGCACGTCCGCAATCTTGACATCGAACACGTCCCGCGCCGGCAGCGTGCGGACATCGAGACCGTGTGCGATCACGCCGTTCAGCATGGGGCAGACAAAAAGCAGTCCATTGTGCGAGAGGCTCGCCCGGTTCTGCAGGCTGTGGGCCAGGGCCAGATGGAAGACGGCGACGCTACGGAAAGCATAGACGCCCGCCGATGCGTTCTCGGAAATGACAAGCTTCTCCCTTGCCTCCAGCATCCGGCCGTCGTCTCCAAGCCTGATATAGCTGTATTGCGGATGGCGGGAGCCGAATGTGAGCGCAAGGCCGCCGAGATCGGGGTCGGCGGCAAAGATTGCGGCAATATCCGCATCGCTGTCGAAGATGATGTCGCAGAGATCGACGATAACGGGCGCATCCGGAAACGCGACGAGCGCCGTACCGGCCGCAGCGCTCCAGGCAGCGCCGCCACTCGTCTCGGACAGAAAGACGGTTCGGGCCGTCGGATAACGCGCCAGCAACGTCTCGCGTGCGTAGCGCCGTGATACGGGCCTGTCCCGCAGGACAAAAACAGGCACGGCCGCATCGCTCCACCAGGGACGCGTCTCCAGCGTGGCGCCGAGCAAGGTCGTCTTTCCAACCGGCATTTGCGCCTTCACCAAGCCGTCGGGCCGCTCAAAATCATTCCCGGCCATGGGAATGATGATATTCAGCGGCGCTCTCGCCTCCGGGCTGGTTTCGATGTCATGCATAGGCAGGCTCGCGGCCCTGCAGATACTCGGCCAGATCCTCGGGCGTGCCAAGCCCGTGCATGTTTCTGACGTCGATCTCGTAAACCCCGATACGCGCACCATTGCGGATGGCATAATTATAGGCCGGGCAGACATAGAACTCGTTGTTGGTGCGGTCGTTGTGCACCATCATGTCGAGCGCGCCCTTCATGAAATCGCCGGCGCGGCGGAAGAAGTAGATGCCGACAGTGGCAAGCTCTGAAATCGGCTGCTTTTCGGCAACCCTGAGCACAAAGCCTGCCGCATCGGTTTCGGCAAAGGACCATTTCGGATCGCGCTTCGGATCTCGGAAAACGAGGATCGACCCGTCGAGATCGCGCGACATGCAGTCGTCGATGAAATCGACGATATGCATGTCCACAACCTGGTCGGAATTGGCGATGAGAAGAGGCGCTTCCTCGTCGAGGTGCTGGCGCGCCAGCAGAACGGTGCAGGCGGTGCCCTCGGTCAGCTGGTCGACCGAGACGATGCCGACGCCCTGCGAGCGAAGTTCGGCCACCGCGTCCGCCTGGCTGTCCAGATGTTCGCGCAGCAGCAGGACCGTCGGCTGGCCGCCGGGTGGCAGGGTGTTTTCCAGTACATGTTGAATCATCGGCCGGCCAAGCACGTCGATGAAAGGTTTCGGACGGGTGAAGCCGACCTTGGCGAAGCGGCTGCCTCTGCCGGCGGCCGGCACCACGAGCTGCACGGGTCGTGCGGCCTGTGCGGAGGACAGGCGGCGGACCCCGTTCACCTCGAAATTCTCAATCATTTTCGGGTTGTAGAAGCTGTGGTAGCGGTCTGCCGGAATGCCTGCGGAAACGACGCGGCCGCCATCCAGGATCACCTCGTTGAGCGATGAGCTGACATAGTAGCGATTGTCCACCGTCACCCCGTGCCGCAAGGCGGCGGTCGCGGCCTTGAAGAAGATCTGGGCCTCGCGGAAGTAGTAGAACCCGGCGATCGCCTTGTTGCTGATCACATCCTTCTCGGACGTGCGGTTGACGAGACCGTCGTCGCCAAGCGTCACATAGGACCAGCGCGGATGGATCGTTTCGAAGGTGATGACGCCGGCATCCGCCTTGGCTGCCTCGAATTCCGCAATCACGGATGCAAGACGGGTGTCGATAATCTGGTCGCTATTGGCGATGACGAGCGGTTCGGTGGGATCGATCCTGTCGACCGCCATCAGGCAGGTGCAGAGCGCGCCGGCCGTCGGGCCTTTCAGCATGACCACCTCTGAGCGGCCGTTGGTGCTGAGGTCGAAGATCCTCTCGTAGGAATATTTGACGGCATCCTGCTGGTCGACGAGGAAGAGGAAACGCGTATCGCCGCCGAGCGATTTCATGTTTTCGATGGCCCACAGGATCATCGGCTTTCCGGCCACTTCGATGAGCGGGCGCGGATAGGCGTAGTTTTCCGGGCTGAAATGCGGGCTCGTGCCCGTGGTGGGGAACAGGACGATCATGCCATTACCTCCGATACGCGCTTGATCTCCGACACGATCCGGCCGTAGACGACATCGGCCGGTGTTCCGATCTGCATGACGTAAGCGCCGCTGTCGCGCGCGGCCTTCAGGCCATATTCATTGTCCTCAAGGATCAGGCACTCAGCCGGTCTGAGGCCGAAGCGCTCCATCGTCGTCACGTACATTTCCGGGTCCGGCTTGGCGTGGGTGACATCCTCGTTGGAGACGATGAGGTCGATATATTCCATCAATCCGGCGCGCCGCATCATGGACTCGATGGTGACGCGGATCGAGTTCGAGCAGACGGCGATCTTGTAGCCATCGTGCTTCAGGCGGCTCAGCGCATATTGATGGGCAAACACCGGCTTGCAGCGGGTATAGATCAGCTCCATCGTATAGTCCTGCTTCAGTTCGTGGATCAGCTCGTTGAGCCCCTTAGGCAGGCCATTGGTACGGGAGAGGATCTCCAGCTTGCGGCGCGTCGGCAGGCCATCGAACGTGGTCAGGTGCGCCTGGCGGTCGATCGGCATGCCGAAAAGATCGAGCGCCCGGTTCAGTGCCTCATAATGCCATTCCTTGGCATCGATCAGCACGCCGTCCATGTCGAACAAAACAGCACGGATCATGTGACTTCCTCCTCGACCATCCAGGCAAAGCTCTGCTCCGCCGCATCGGGCAGATCGGTACAAATCATCAGCCGCTCGAACGGAAGGCCGCTCTTGGCAGCCTGCCGCAATGCGGCAGACCAGGCGGCCCAGACCGCCTCATGCGGGCGCTTGTGCAATTCCGGCGAAACCATCGCGACATATTTGCCGCGCCTCAGGTCGTCGATGGCACGTTCGATCGAAGCCGGCTTCTCAGTGAAGGAATCCACCCATACGCCCTCACAGCGGTCGTAGAAGGATGGGTAGAGCTCGACTTCGCTGTAGCGCGTGAAGACCGGGACATCGCTATCGAGATAGGGCCTGAGATCGGGAACCGATGCGTCGAACACGAAGGAGCGCCTCGTGACCCCATACTGGTCCAGCATCGGCACCAGGGCAGGGCAGAGACCGTCCGCCTTGATGTTGATGGCGAGCAGTCCGGGGGCACCTTTTGCTGCATAGCATTCAAGAACACGCGCGAATGGCAAAGCTCCGGTTGTGGGCGGATCGTGCGAAATTACGAGTTCGCCATTCAGGTCGCGAACGTCCAGTTCAACGCCATGCCCTGACGCAAATGCCTTGTCGAATGCGCCTAAAGTGTTCCGCTCATGGGGCGCAAGCCACCAGCCACGATGTGCGAGTATCTTCATCACTATGACCCTCCGGCCCAATCGGCCAACAAACGATTTTGTGTTGTCGCAAATAGCCGGATGGAATCCATGCATCTGCCGACCAAACTTCATATGCATGATTGTAATTTCATATTAACTATGAAGATGTGAGTATAAATCGTCAATATCAAATATACATCAAAGTTGTTACTTTGGTAACACATACATTGCGTGCGAAAATGCCAAGATGATATCCAGATAAACTCGAAGAAACATGTGACCATGGGCACATCTAGTATGGTATCAGCTCAATTGTCTGGCGAAGAGGAAGGTCAGGGGTCGCGTGGCGCCTCTACCTCGCGGGACGCTCTATGGGTTTCGGGCGCTCGTCTGGTCAGTCAGCTCTGCGGTATCGGCACGTTGCTGGTCGCAGCCCGGGTGCTCTCGCCGGCTGAGGTCGGCGTTTTTGCCATGGTCTCGTCGACTGTGTTGCTGCAATCAAAGATTGCTGAGGCCGGGTGGAGCGAATATCTGATTGCTGCACCGCACGATAGGGAATTGCCTGCAACAGTCCTTTATTGCGCGCTTGCAAGTGGCTTGGCCTTCACCATTCTCGGCCTGCTTGGGCTTGCTGTTTCCCTCGTCTGGCTAGCGCCGACAGGGTCGATCTTCGTCACGCTCCTGCTGCTGATGGCGACCATCGTTCCGGGCACCTTCATCATCTGCCAAAGCGGTGTCTTGGTCAGGGGGCGACGCCTGCGCGAGCTTGCCACCTATCAGGCGGCCTCGGAATTTTCGGGCCTTCTCGTGACGACAGGGGGACTGTTGCTCGGTTGGGGCATCGTCGCCCTTGCGGCAGGACGCTGTTGTGTCGTGCTTGTCGCGCTCCTGATGTGCACGGGCTTTGCGCGCTGGCTTCCGCGTTTCGAATTCAGGCTCGCCACCGCGCGCGAGGCGCTTGCCTATTCCACCCGGCTCCTGGCGTCACGTCTCATGCAATTTGCCCAAAGCTACGGTGCGGAATTCCTGATCGTATTCTTCATCGGTGCAACGGAAGTGGGCCTCTACAGAATGGCAAGCCGGATCGTCGGGGCTGTCACGGAGCTGATATCCGAACCTGTTCGGATGCTGGCCTGGAGCTACTTTTCCCGCCAGCAGGGCGAGACGGGCGGCGGGGCGGAAGGGTTAAGCCGGCTCACAGGATTGATCATGGCGGCCACCGCTTTTGCTGCTCTTCCCGTCTTCATGGGGCTTGCCGTCATATCGGAACAACTGGTCAGCGTGCTGCTCGGTGCGCAATGGCTCGCAGCCGCGCCGGTTCTCATCCTGCTGGCGGCCGCGCGCGGCATGGCCGTTATCCAGATGCTCAATGAGCCCGTATTGAGCATCATCGGCCGGGTTGCCCTTCTGCCGCGGCTGAACATGCTGTTTACGGCAACGAGCCTCGCCTGCCTTGCGATTGCCGGTTGGACCCGTCCGGATCTCGTCAATATCGCGGTTGCGCAGGTCGTGGCTGCGGCACTGACGACAGCGGTGTCTCTCTACTTTCTGCAGCGCGGTACGGGTTTCCGCTGGCCTACCCTGCTGCGCAGGATCCTTCCCGCCGGGCTGGGTGCTTGTGTCATGGTCGCTGCTGTCGGCCTGGCTCTCCATATGGCAGGCGGCAGCCTGCACCTTCCCCTGGCGGATTTGTTCATGGGAGTCGCGGTGGGAGGCCTTGCCTATCTTGTCGTCGCGTGGTCCAGCGGTCGCGCCTTGATGGCGGAACTTAACCGCGTGACGGGTGCGCGATAGCGGCGCATGGGTATGAGGCCGGCAAGACCCGGCCCCCGCCGGTGACATCCGGTCCCAGATTGTGGCCGGATGCCCGTGGTCGTCGGCCTGTGGCACTGTTTCGTCAGATTCTGATCTTCAGCAGCCCGCCTCGGGCCACCTGCCTGCCGTGACGCCAGAACGGATGGATCATGCCACTCATGGTCAGGATGTCGGCACATGGAATGAGTGGCGACCGTCCCTCGGCGGCATCGAGCCCGACGAAGGCCGACGGCTGCGGTCATGCCACGGTACTTTCGGCATCGCGGCGCCGGGCAGCGCAGAGGGTGCCATCATATTGACGCAGTGCGCGTTAACCTTGGCAATAAAGGGAGATGAGCATGGCCGGGCACGATAGCTACTATATCGAGATCACCACGCGTCTTCGATCGGTGCGATCCTTCTGCGAATTCCTGTCGAGCGGCGGCACTGTCGGCGTCGCTTCAGCGGACGGCTCGCGCTACGGCGATATCACCACCGATCTGCTGGCAAGAACACGCAAGGAGGCCGAGGCCCTCGATCGCATGCGCCGTCAACTCTTTCCTGACCGGGCGGACGAAGAGGTTTCGCCGGCACTTTATACGTGCAGGATCAGCGCATCCCGCCGGTCGCATAAGGCTGGCTAGGTGCAATCATGACGGGCGTATGATCGCTCCAATGTTTCCCGCCGCGCGGATTGCGCCGGATGCTGGTAGAGCGAAGGTCAGCGATATCGGGGCGAATGCCCGCCCATTGCGAAGGGACTTGTTGCGCGATCTCGGAAGGTTCCCAATGGCCCGTCATTGAGGCAGGGCGGGTCTGTCTTGCAATAGCGTGAGGCCGTTCTTACCTAGGTGGCATCACCCGTATCGTCTGGGCAGGAACCCAAAGAGCGACCAAATCTCCGCGTGAGGAGAGGATGCGCGGTGCGGCCAAGACTTTCGCAAGCGCAGACCATTGGCGAACTCAGCCCGCGTTGATGCGCGGCAGCAAAGCGCAATCCTCTGATTGTCGCATCCAAGGCTATTTCACGCAGAGCGAATGCCGCTGGATTGCCAGGCGAGCGGGCTCGGCACCATCATCCGAAAGGAGACAACATGCAGGTCGTCGTCAGAGACAACAACGTTGAACAGGCTCTTCGTGTACTGAAGAAGAAGATGCAGCGCGAAGGGCTGTTTCGCGAAATGAAGGAGCGCCGGTCGTATGAGAAGCCCTCCGAGCGGCGTGTCCGCGAAAAAGCCCAGGCTATTTCCCGGCAGCGCAAGGCTGCCCGCAAGAGAATGCAGCGCGAGGGGCTTCTGCCGGTCGCAAGACGCCGCGGGTCCGCGCGCTGATAAGCGAGGCGTCGCCGCAATCTGCCGGCGGCTCCTTATTCTGGCCCTCTATTCTGGAAAGGGACATCATGGAAGAATTGCGTAGCCTGACCGTTTCCGATGATCGGCTCGACGATTGCCGGGAGGCTATCGGACCGGATCTGCAGGATCTGATCGACGCGGCTGTCGCCTCCGGTTTTACGATCGAGGAAACATTGATCGCAATCAGCGAACTGGTGGCGGAGGATTTTGCCTCGGCTGTGAAGCTCCCGAGCGTTCACTGAGGCGGAAGATCGGAAAATGAGTGCGCGAGCGCTCGATCAGCCCGATCCGACGAGCTGTCGGAGATCCGGTCATTCAAGCGCGTGATACGCGGTCCCGCGGCGCCTCATGGCCGCCATCGGCTTTTTTCTCCCCATCGAGAGCGTTCTGCATCTCCTCGAGAACCCGAATGAGTTGCGCGGTTGCCGGCGTCGTATCGTCTGCGGGGGCAGCGTCAGCAGCAATGTTGGCAGGTACTTTCTGGCCCGTTCGCGACAACACCGGCAGCAGGCTCACAATGAGTTTGGCGAAGAGCTTCTTTCGGCGTTCGGCAACTTCGGCCAGCAGGAAGCAAAGTATGAAGCAGGCAACCAGCAGGGCTGCCGCCATCGGGACATGCTCCTCCACCGGATGCAGGAAGGACGCAAACATGAGGATAAGAGGCTGGTGGACAAGATAGAGTGTGAAACTCCCACCTGCCATCCATCTGATCGCCCGGCCTGTCTTTTCGAACTGCGGCCGTGCCCGATATAGCAGCGACGCCGCACCAACGAGGTGAAGGGCGACCGCAACGCCGATGAGATTGAAATATACGAAATTGATCGCTTCCCGCGACGCCGACCAGGTTTCGTACATGTTTGTCGCCGCCCGGTCGCCGAAGAGTTTCAGGCTGAAGAACAGCACAAGCGAGGCGATGATCATCGCAACGGAGATGCGGCGCTCGAACGGCGGGCGTTCGATGACGCATCTCATCGTCAGCCATCCCATGAGCCACAGCGGCATATACATCAGGATCTTCGGGCCGGTGACCGCCGCCCAGAGGCACAGTAGCGGTATTTTCGTGCGCCGCGGCGAAAAGGCGAACAGCCCGAAAAACAGGTAATACTGAACCTCGAAGCCCAGCGACCAGTATGGTTCGCCGCTGCCAAAAACCGCATGTGCAAACCACAACTGATTGGTGAAGGTGATATAGGCCAGCGCGGCTTCGACCGATACCGGAGTGAAAAATCCGGTGTTGATGAAATCATAATAAAACGCGTTTGCGCGCATCCCGATACTGTCGGCCACGAAGATGACCGCAATCGCCAGCAGGGCGACCGGCATGATCCGGGCGAGGCGGGCGACGAGATATATGCGCCATTCCCTTTCGCTCACCTGGCCGACATAGCTGATGACGAATCCCGAAAGAACGAAGAAGACGGCGACGGCTTCGCGTCCCCAGCCCAGAGGCCCGATCTTGATGGAGGGGAGCAGGAAGACATGCGCATGGGATAGAAAGACGACAACGGCGGCGCTCAACCGCAACAGATCAAGATAGATGGAAAGATTACCGTCAATCTTCCTGCCTTCGATCGCGCCCATGACTGATTTCCCGCCGGATGACAAAGCGTATTCAATTGAGAGCCGCTTTGTTCAGGAACTGATTTCCGCGTCGATGCGCGAAGGCGCCATTCGATCAAGCAAACCTTTTAAAAGTGTTTACTGAATAAGCTCAAATATCGAGTAAACGGTTGATATGAACAGCATTATCGCGTGTGGCGAGCGCTGATCCGTTCGTCACAACCTCTCTGCCCATGCCGTCGTATATTCCGACAATTGCCGCATATGGTCGGCAACGGAATATCCCGAGATCTTCTTTCGCGGCTTGAGATCATGGTCGCCATCTTCAAGCCACAGGAGCTCGATCTGATCGGAGAGCGTATAGGACTCGACCTCTTGCCTTGATCCGAACGGATCGCGTGTTCCCTGGCAGATCAGTGTGGGCGTGCGCAGGTCTTGGAGATGTGCCGTGCGAAGCTGTTCCGGCTTGCCGGGCGGGTGAAACGGATATCCGAGGCAAAGCAGGCCCCGGATTTTCTTCGCCGCAAAAGTCTCGTCTGCGATCATGCTCGCCACACGGCCGCCCATCGACTTGCCGCCGATGATCAGGTTGCCGGCGCCCAATTCGCCGATCGCGACACGGTATTCGTCAAGGAGTTGGTCGGCGCGTGGCGGAGGCTTGACCGCTCCGCTCAGGCGACGCTGCGCCATATAGGCAAACTCGAAGCGCGCCACCCTGAAGCCGCCGTCGGCGAGCGCCTTCGACAAATCGCTCATCGATGCCGAATCCATCGCCCCGCCTGCGCCATGCGCCAGGAGGATCGTGAAGCTTGCCGTTTCCGGTCCTGTGATGAGAAAGCTTGTCATCCGTGCGGCTTGGTTGCGAATACCACCATTGACTTTGCAAAGACCGGTATTCGGCCCGTCCTCACGATCTTTATCTGGTCGAACCCGGTATCCGCAAGGAGCACGTGGATAGTCTTTGCCGACCAGAACTTTATATGTCCATGTTCTCGAAGAGCCATAAAATGCTGGTCCATCATTCCGGTTGCGGCAAGGGCGAGATTCTTCCAATAGCCGTGAAACGGTGTCGATAAGACGAACAGGCCTCCGGGACGCAGAAGGTCAAAGGCAGTTTTGGCAAAGGTGTGGGGGCGATAAAGATGCTCGATGACCTCAAGCGACAAAACCGCATCCCACGTACCGTATTTGTCAACGAGCGGATCGTAGGCGGACGCAATATCGACGGGAAGTGTCGGGTATTTTGCTCTCGCCTGGCTGATGCCGTGTATCGATGGATCGATGCCGAAGACCTTGAAGCCGTGATCAGACAAACGCTGCAATACATCACCGGTGCCAACGCCGATCTCGAAGATCGTATGAACGGAGGTGTTGCGTTCAAGCTCTTGAAGGACGGCAGGATAGATATAGTCCTGCGAAAGGTTCGGGTTTTCGTGGATGTAATCGTCAGCATTGTCATCTGCGCTACGCAAGGAGAGTACCCGCATATTTCGACTACATTATGTATTAGTTATATAGGAATTAAGGCAAGTAAAGGGCCGGGTGTGGGGAAAAATAGACTAGTGATAAACCTGTTTGCCGCATTTACTGCTGCAGAAACAATATTCTACCGGAGGTGCAATTCTTACGTCGGCCGTCTGCCGACGGCTCGATGCTCGTTCCGATCTTTCAAGCATTGATTGGTCGGAATATCCGGAACGCAACGATTTCAGGCGGTTGCTGGAGCAGCGAAGTCGTGGCAGGGGCTGGCACGATCAGGCTTGAGGCTCGAGGATCTCTCGGCGGCAGCTAGTCACTCAATATGATTGCCAGGCAAGATGTGCGAGGATCCGGCCCGAGAAGAAAATGGCTTTCGACATTGCCCTGTCTGCCAAGATGCAAGTGCGGGGGCCGTAGTAGCCGGTCAGCCGATGCCGGTCTGGAAATTGCGGCGGGCCATATGGAAAGCAATGACCGCGCCGCCTTTGCGGAAAAGGAGCCTATTCCTACTTCTTCTCGGGCTTCCTGCCGATAGCGAAATAGCTGAAACCGTGTTTGGTGACGTCGCTCAGCGAATAGATGTTTCTCAAATCAACGATCACAGGAGTTTTCATGACCGTCTTGAGGCGCTTCAAATCAAGCGCACGGAACTCTTCCCATTCGGTGACGATCACGATCGCATCGGCATCTACCGCGATCTCGTAAGGGTCCTTGCCGTAAGTAATGGGGCCGAGCATGCTCTTTGCCGCTTCCATGCCTTCCGGATCGAACGCATGGACTGCCGCGCCGCCATCCAGCAAGGCCTGAACGATGGTGATCGACGGTGCATCGCGCATGTCGTCGGTGTTCGGCTTGAAGGTCAGGCCAAGGATCGCGATCTTCTTGCCGCGCACGTCACCGTCGCAGGCAGCGATGACCTTGCGGCCCATTGCGCGCTTGCGGTTGTCGTTGATCGCGACGGTCGTCTCGATGAGGCGTATCGGGCTGTCGAAATCCTGTGCGGTCTTGACGAGCGCGAGCGTATCCTTCGGGAAGCACGAGCCGCCGTAACCAGGACCGGCATGCAGGAACTTGTCACCGATGCGCTTATCCATGCCGATACCCTTGGCGACCTTCTGGACGTCGGCACCGATCTTTTCGGAAAGGTCCGCAATCTCGTTGATGAAGGTGATCTTCATCGCAAGGAAGGCATTGGCGGCGTATTTGATGAGTTCCGACGTCCGGCGTTCGCAGAAATAGAGCGGTGCTTCGTTGAGATAAAGCGGGCGATAAACCTCGCGCATGACCTCGATGGCGCGGGCATCCTCCGTGCCGATCACGATACGGTCGGGACGCTTGAAGTCGGTGATGGCAGCGCCTTCCCGCAGGAATTCGGGATTGGAAACGACCGCAATATCCTTTTCCGGAAACTCTTCGCGGAAGATGCGCTCGATTTCGTCACCGGTTCCGACCGGGACGGTCGATTTTGTCACGACAACCGTGAAGCCCTTGACGGCAGCGGCGATCTCGCGAGCGGCGGCATAGACATAGGTCAGGTCGGCATGGCCGTCGCCGCGGCGCGAGGGCGTACCGACGGCGATGAAGACGACGTCGGCTTCGCCGACCGAAGGGGCGAGATCTTTCGAGAAATCAAGGCGTCCAGCTTCACGGTTCTGCTGAATGATGGCCTCGAGCCCGGGCTCAAAAATCGGCACTTCACCGGCTTCCAGCGCTGCGATTTTTGCTTCGGACTTGTCGACGCAAGTCACGTGATGACCAAAGTCGGCAAAGCAGGCACCTGAAACAAGACCGACATAGCCAGAACCAATCATAACGATACGCATGAAGCGATCTCCAAGTTAAAAAATAACTCCACCTGGGCTATATGCTGCAACGCAACAAATCAAGCCTAAATGGCTTTTTAAGGGAATGTTAAGAACGGCCGAACTCGTCGACGATGCGAATGATATCGTCTTCGCCGAGGTAGGAGCCGGTCTGAACCTCGATGAGTTCCAGCAGGATCTTGCCAGGATTTGCGAGACGATGAATCTCGCCGAGCGGGATGTAGACCGACTCGTTTTCACGCAGCATCTGCACATTGTCGCCGATCGTAACTTCGGCCGTTCCCTTTACGACGATCCAGTGCTCGGAGCGGTGATGGTGTTTCTGCAGCGACAGTTTCTTGCCGGGCGTCACGAAGATGCGCTTCACCTGGAAACGATCGCCATTGAAGATCGAGGTGTAACCTCCCCACGGGCGATAGGAGGTCGGATGCGTCTCCGTCAGCTTCGATGTCTTCTTCTGGCCGGCCAGCAGCTTGACGAGGCTGCCCACCTGCTGGCTTTCCGTCAGCGGGCCGACATAGACGGCGTCTTCGCTGGCAATGACCGCAACATTGTCCATGCCCTGTACGGCGAGATGCACGCCATGGGTCATGACGAGGGAGTTGCGGGTGTTGACCACAGTCGTGTTGGCGGCGGCAATGTTGCCGTTTTCATCCTGGGTGCCGGTTTTCCATATGGCATCCCAGCTGCCCAGATCCGACCACTTGAAGGCCGAGGGAACGACCGCCGCCTTGGAAGTTTTTTCCATGATTGCGTAGTCGATGGAGATATCCGGGCTTTTTGCGAATTGTTCGGCATCGAGACGCGTGAAGTCCAGATCACGCGTTGCTTTGGAAACAGCCTTGCTGGCCGCCTTCAGAACATCCGGTGCAAAGTCCTGCATTTCCGAAAGCAATTCGGCGACCGGGAACATGAATATACCGGAATTCCAGTAGAAACCGCCGGTTGCCAGCATTTCCTCGGCCTTTTCGCGAACCGGTTTTTCAACGAAGCGCTTGACCTCATGCGCGCCGCCTGAAAGCTGCTTGCCGATTTCTATGTAGCCATAACCGGTGGCCGGCTCGGTCGGCGTGATGCCGAAGGTCACGAGTTTACCTTTGGCCGCGGCATTCCGCGCGGTATTGATGGCGTCGAAATAGGCTTCGTCGGCAACGATTTCGTGGTCGGAAGCCAGCATCTGAATGATGGCGTCCTTGCCGAATTTTTCGGAAACCAGGGTTGCGGCCGCTGCCACTGCGGCAGCGGTGTTGCGGGCAACAGGCTCCAGCAGAACGGCGGTGAGCGGAATTTCGAGTTCGCGGGCCTGTTCTGCAACGAGGAAGCGAAAGTCCTCGTTCGTTACGACGATGGGCGCCTCGTAAAGCGCCGGGTCGGCGACGCGGGCCAGGGTTTCCTGAAACAGCGTCTTGTCCCCGACGAACTGAATGAACTGCTTCGGCGCGGTTGCGCGCGAGAGCGGCCACAGGCGCGTGCCCTTGCCGCCGGCCATGATGACGGGGACGATTTTCTGTGTCATGGGGTGTTTTTCCTCGAAATGAACGGCCAGATTTGTCGCATGCTTACTGGGCTTCTGCCCAGTGCTTAATTCGGGTCAATCCCGCATTCAGGAGTTGCAAGGCGGCTGCCTCATTTTCAGCTTCAACGTAACAGCGCATTTCCGGTGCATTGCCGGAAGGGCGCAAATGGATGATGCGGCCATCGCGGAGCGTGATGCGCAGGCCATCAATATCGCTTTTCGAACCAATGGTGCCGATGGGTTGCAGGAATTCCGCGAGATTGGCGTCGGAGGCGCGCAGGTAGGCCATCAAGGCTGCGCTGGTTTCGACCGGGAAATTCTCGATACGGTCTGCGGCTGCGAAGGGCAGCTTGTAGGAAGCCGCAACAGCCGAAAGCGGCGTCTTGCGGATTGCGGCCAGCGAGAGTGTTGCCAGCATCGGCAGGAAGCAATCACGTGTCGGCAAGGCGCGTATGCTGCGGCCATTGATGTCGAACGACGTTGCTGTCAGCAATCCACCATTCGCCTCGAAGCCCATAACGAGATCCTTGCCGGCGGCAACCGCTTCTTCCATGCCGGCAATCACGAAAGGGGAGCCGACGCGGGTGCGAATGACGCTGAATGGCCCGGCTGCCTCGATGCCGGAATTGGACGTCACCGGCGTCACGACTGTGCCGGCGCCCAGGAAGTTGGCCGCGATCAACCCGAGAAGATCACCGCGCAGCGGTATTCCGGTCTCGTCGGCCACCAGGGGGCGGTCTCCATCGCCATCGGTGGAAACAATCGCGTCGAGGCCATGCGTCGAGGCCCAGCTTTTCAGAAGGGCAATCGTCTCTTCGGAAACGGCTTCGGTATCGACGGGAATAAAGGTTTCGGACCGACCGAGGGCGACAACCTCGGCGCCATAGTGGGCGAGAATATCAACCATCAGGTCGCGTGCCACCGTGCTGTGCTGATAGACGCCGATCTTCATGCCGGCGAAGGCGGCCTCAGGCAAGAGGGTGCTATTGCGCTCGAAGAAGAGTTGACGGCACGGTGCAGAATGATCCTCCGCGGCCGTGGGCGCATAGTTTACTGTTTCTCCCGAGGCCTCGATTTCGGCTGCCAGGCGGGTAATGGCGGCTTCGTCGGCCTTGTCGATCTCACCGTCAGGACGATAGAACTTGATGCCGTTGCGGTCCGCGGGAATGTGCGAACCCGTTATCATCAGGCAAGCGGCCTTTCTTTCGAGGCCATAGAGCGCGAGAGCCGGTGTCGGGACGGTGCCGCAGTCGAGAATCTTGAAGCCGAGGCTTGCCAGTGCGCCGGCACAATTGGCCGCGATCTCTGGGCTGGAATCGCGGTAGTCGCGCCCGATCAGAACGACATCGCCTGCATCCACCTTCTTGCTCTGCAGCAAATGCCTGCCGAAAGCCGTTGCATAGAGCGCCGACGGGCGCCCTTTGAGATCCGCCGACAGACCACGAAGGCCGCTTGTCCCAAACTTCATGCGAAACACCCTCGCGCTGTGAACAACCGTTTCTACTGTGCTGATTTGCTTGGGTAAACAGCAAAAATCAGGACATAGTTAAACCGGCGGACGGCATAAGCGAAGTATTGCCATCATTTCAGTATTGTTGCTAGAGATTTTGCTAATATTAATAAATTTCCGATTTATGACAGTTGTTCGCCTTTGCGAGATAGAAATATCTGCCGTCACAGTTGCGTATTGCGGGTTCAGGCATTTTTGCTAGAACGGCTGATCTACATCAGCTGTGTTGATCCCGGAGGTTTGCGTCGTGAGCGAGACGTCAGTCACTCTAGAAGCGAGCTGGAAGGCGGCTCTCGCCGGCGAGTTCGCAAGTCCCTACATGCAGCAGCTCAAGACCTTCCTGCTGGAGCAGAAGGAACTCGGCCGCCGGATTTTCCCCAAGGGCAGCGAATATTTTCGCGCCCTCGACCTGACCCCGCTTGCGAAAGTCAAGGTCGTGATCCTCGGGCAGGATCCCTATCACGGCGTGGGGCAGGCACATGGCTTGTGTTTCAGCGTCCGGCCGGGCGTGCGCATTCCACCATCACTCGTCAACATTTACAAGGAAATGGAGACGGACCTCGGCATCCCGCCGGCGCGGCATGGCTTCCTGGAACATTGGGCCAGGCAGGGCGTGCTGTTGCTCAACAGCGTGCTGACGGTGGAAGAGGCGCAGGCCGCCTCGCACCAAGGCAAGGGCTGGGAACGGTTCACCGACGCCGTTATCCGCAAGGTGAACGATGAGTGCGAAGCGGCAGTTTTCATGCTCTGGGGTTCCTACGCGCAGAAGAAGGCCGCTTTTGTTGACGCAAGGCGTCATCTCGTCCTGAAGGCGCCGCATCCGTCGCCGCTTTCGGCCCATAACGGTTTTTTCGGCTCCCGACATTTCTCTAAGGCGAATGCGTTTCTGCAGTCGCATGGACGTGAACCCATCGATTGGCAACTTCCCGCCAACCCTTGAACGCTCCGGCGCGGTCGTTCACAAAGCGGAGACAATGCGTGTCGACTTGCCAGACTATCAGAACCGGCCCGAAAGGCTCATCTATGGCCTATCGAAAGCCCGCCGATGCGGGCAGAAAGGGGTCTCAAATGCTCGATCAGATCAAGGGTCTGCACCACGTCACATCGATGGCGGAGGACGCCCGGACCAACAACCAGTTCTTCACCAACGCGCTTGGCCTGCGCCGCGTCAAGAAGACCGTCAATTTCGACGCTCCCGACGTCTATCACCTCTATTACGGTGACGAAACCGGCTCCCCTGGCACGATCATGACCTACTTCCCGTTCCCGAAGATGCCGCAGGGGCGTCCGGGCACCGGCGAAGTCGGTACCACGGTCTACTCGGTTCCGCAGGGCTCGCTCGGCTTCTGGAGTGATCGCCTGGCCAAGCTCAACGTCGCCGGCCTGAAGACGGAAGAATCTTTTGGCGAAAAGCGCCTCAATTTTGCCGGCCCGGATGGCGACGGCTTCGCGCTCGTCGAGACCAGGGACGACGCCCGCGCTCCCTGGACGCATGGCGGCGTCAGCGAGGATCACGCCATCCGGGGCTTCCATTCCGTTGCCTTGCGGCTGAGGGATGATGGCGCCACGTCCGAACTTCTGAAGTTCATGGGCTATGAGGTTCAGGAAGAGCATGACGGCGTCAAGCGTCTCGTCATTCCTGGCGGCAACGGTGCGCATCTCATCGATCTCGAAACCATGCCGAACATTGCGCGCGCGCTCCCGGGTGCCGGTTCCGTCCACCATGTCGCCTTCGCCGTTGAAAACCGCGAAAAGCAGCTCGAAGTGCGCAAGGCGCTGATGGATACGGGCTATCAGGTAACACCGGTCATCGATCGCGATTATTTCTGGGCGATCTATTTCCGCACGCCCGGCGGCGTATTGTTCGAGGTTGCCACCAACGAACCCGGTTTCGACCGCGATGAGGATACGGCTCACCTCGGCGAAGCGCTCAAGCTGCCGCAGCAGCACGCCCATCTGCGCGCGCTCCTCGAGCAGCATCTGCAGCCGCTGGAAGCCTAGACGGAGGCAGGACGATGACCGACAATCACTATGTGCACCGGCTGCGTGCCGGCGCACCGGGAAAACCTATCCTCTTCGTGCTTCATGGCACAGGCGGGGACGAGAACCAGTTCTTCGATTTCGGCAGCCGATTGCTACCGGACGCAACGGTCGTTTCGCCGCGCGGCGATGTTTCCGAATACGGTGCGGCACGGTTCTTCAAGCGCACGGGGGAGGGGGTCTATGACATGGACGACCTCGCGCGGGCGACTGCAAAGATGGCGCGCTATGTCCAGGACCTGGCGGCAGCGCACGGCGCCTCGAAAATCCTCGGGCTGGGCTTTTCGAATGGCGCCAACATTCTGGCGAATGTGCTCATCGAAAAGGGTCTGTTCGATGCGTCGGCGCTGCTCCATCCGCTTATCCCCTTTCACCCGCGCGCCAATCCCGATCTTCGGGAACGACGGGTCCTGATTACGGCAGGCCAGCGCGATCCGATCTCGCCGGTCGCGCTGACGGAAGCGCTCTTCGGCTATTTCGAGGCCCAGAAGGCCGATGCGCTGTTGGAATGGCATCCGGGCGGCCATGATATCCGGCCGAATGAAATAGATGCGATCGGCAAGTTCTTTGCAGATTATGCCTGACCAAAAAATATGCGGCGAGTTTCGCCGCATACCGTCTCTCAGATCGCGCCTTAGGGCGGGTCCTACGCTTCGTGATAGTAGGCGGAGTAACGGCTGTAATAGTACTCGCCCGAACCGTAGGAATGGTAGAGTTTCAATTTTGCCGTATCGACCTTGTTCAGGATGACGCCGAGGCACTTCTGAATCAATTCGGGATGGCTGCCAAAGGTTGACCGAACGACCCGTCGGGACGTATGGCCCCATTCGATGACGGCGAGCGATGCGTCAAGCATCGGCCCTACAGCCTTGGCATCGACGACCGGGCCAAGTGGCGGCAGATCGATCACGATGTAATCGAAAAAGCCGCTCATCTCTTCGAGCAGGTTTGCCATCAATGGCGACGACAGAAGGTCTGACGAGTGAGGAATGCGGCGTTTGACGACCGCTGCGACGAAGGCGAGCTTTGTCTTGCTGTCGACAAGCACTGAATCCTTCACCGGCCTTTTATCGAGAAGCGTTTCGATGATCCCGTTTTCGGCATGCCTGCCTATCGCTCGCGTCGCGCCGGGATTGCGCAGGTCGCCGTCAATCAGAAGGGTGCGAGATCCCTGCATCGCCAGGAGTTGCGCGAAATTGATCGACACGGTCGATTTTCCCTCGCCCGGCAAGCTCGAAATGATGCCGATGATTTTGCACCGTTTTCCCGGGTTGGCCATATCGACAGCAAGCTTGGCGCTTCTGAGCGTTTCGGCAAAGGCCGAAAGCGGGTGATTGACCACGTAGCGCGTGGCCAAACTCACATCGTTCAGGTCGCGCGCCGAGCCGGAAGCGGCCGGAGGAGGGGCGAGTTCCGCTTCGGACATGAGCGGGACATGACCTATATACTCCATGCCCAGCTCATCTCTGACCTGCTCGCCCGTGCGGAAGAACCGGTCTCGGAACTCCCTATAGGCTCCGATGCTGCCCCCGAACATCGCGCCGGCGAAGATTGCCAATGCGATGATCAAAGGCTTCTTAGGAGAGCTTGGGCGCGTAGGGATCTGCGCCTTTGTGATAATGCGAGATTCAGTAATGGGAAACGACTGTTGCTGACTTGCTTCCTGGAAGCGCGTCAGGAATGTCTGGTAGAGATTCTTGTAGGTATCCGCATTACGCTCGAGTTCACGCAACTGCACTTGCGTTTCGTTCGCTGCGCTGGAAATACCCGTCGCATGCGCCACACTGTCGGCCAGCGATTTCTCGCGTGTCTGAGCCACTTCCAGTTCGCTTTGGTAGCTTTCGGCAATACGGTTCAGTTCTTCGAACATCAGCCGCTTGTATTCGGCCATCTCACCACGCAACCTTACCGCCTGGATATGATCCGGCCCGAGGCGCGCCTCCAGTTCCGATTCGAACTTGGAAGCTTCAAGGTACTTCTTGCGTAGGTCGTTCGAAATCGAGCTATCCAGCACATCGGTGACAATTGCGTCTGTTTTGCCGGAATCGATGATGGCCTTCACGCGATCATACTTTGCCTGCGCCTTAGCAGTATCCGATTGCGCCGTTATGAGAGCGCTGTTGAGTTCGGACAGCTGTTGGTCGCTGAGAAGCAGCGAACTGCCGTTTGTCGATACCGCGACAAGTCCATGCTCGGACCGAAACTTCTGAACTGCCAGATCCGAATCCAGAGCTTTTTGTCTGAGTTCGTCTATTCTTTTCTGAAGCCAATCGCTGGCCCTTCTGGTTGCGTCATACTTCGAGTTCAGCTTGTCGAGAAGGTAAGCATTGGCAATCGCATCAGCGATATTGGCGGCGAGTTCCGGTGACGTGGACGTATAGCTGATCGACAGGGCGTAGGATTTGCCCGTCCTTTCAACATCCATGTTGTTTGCAACGTTGGTGGCAGCCTTTATGCGCCGCAGGTCTTGATCGACAGCGCCATTGCTGCCGTCCGAAAACCATCGCCGAAAATCAACGGCCGATCTTATCATGCGTGAAATCGACGGTGGGGCCGACATAAATACCGGATTGTCGAGCAAGTTGAGCTTATCAACAACGGCCAAACCGACCGTGTCGGATTTAAAAAGCTCGACTTCACTCAGAATCGCGCCATCGTCGTCAACTTGAACGCCCATATTGGCCAGCTGATTGAGAATCTCGCTGTTGCCGCGATCGATCAGCACGCTCGTCGTTGCAGTGAACTGCGGGACGGCCGTGAGAAGATAGGCGATGCTAAGCAGCAGGAAGACGAATATCGAAACCGCCACGACAAGCCATTGCCGCCTCGCGATCGAGAACAGTTTCTCAAAATCGATAAACTCTTCCTGGCTATCGCCGACCGACTCGTAATCGCTGTTTGGAATCGCTTTTTCTGGCGAGAGCAATCCTACCTCCATCTGAGCAACCATGGCACTATTTCAAACCGTATCGCCCCTTTGAGGAAAAAATTCGTCGTGCAGCGCAACAGCTACACGACACACTTTGCATTTTCAATACATCGGCGGAATCCGCCATTCCGGAGATTCTTTCGTATTCGCGCTCGGTTGCTAGCATGCAGTACGATGCGCGCTTGTTAAATATTTCAGAAATTCAAATGGTTACTTTCGGATGTCGCAAGTCTTCCACGGTGTGGATATCGGATTTTGAACAGCAACTCGCTTGTGTGCAGTGCAAAAAAATCCCGACCTGCCATTGTTTCGCGTTCCTGACACGTTAACCTGTTGAATTATGAAAACAGGCAGTCGCAGCCACCCGGTCGATGACACAAGGCATGTCTCATCGGACTTGGTGAGAGAAAAATCGGATGATTGGACCGCTAGGTCGGTGGGTCGATGCGCAGCATATTGTTAGGTGTCGCAATGATGTTCGGTGCTCATGACGTGATGGCGTCCGCGTCGGAACTGAAGATCGTAAGCTTCGGAACGTCTCTGACGGATGTTGGCGGCTGGCAACCATTGCTGCAAACGAAGTTGTCGTCCTGCCTCGAGCGCGAGGTCAAAGTGGCAAAAGTCGCGATGAGCGGTGCCACCTCGTACTGGGCGAAGGACCACCTCGACAATGTTGCGGCGCAGAAACCGGACATCATTTTGATCGAATTTTATGCAAATGACGCAACGATCCATCGTTTTGTGTCGGTCGCCGCCAGTCGGGAGAACATAGCCTACATACTGGACGAATTGCGCAGGAGACTTCCTGATGCTCGGATCATTGCAATGGCGATGAACCCGTTCTCGGGTATTCGCGGCGCCATCCGACCGTTCGTCGACGATTACATCGAGGCGCACAAGCAGGAGGCGCAAAAGAGACACCTGGAGTTTGTAGATTTTCGCGGCCTCTGGATGCAGCTTGCACCTGCGGAGCGCGGGCAGGCAATACCTGATGGTGTGCATCCAAAACCAGAGGCCGCAGCGCGGATTATTGTGCCTGAGCTCGTCAGTCGCATTTCTGGCTCGGCATGCAAGCAATAGCCGCCATCGTTCGAACGATCACTTGTCGGAGACGTGAATTCCCTCGATCACCGGCAATCTGAAGCAAGTTGCAGTCATTGGAGATATTGTAAATGCAGAGACGCGAGCTTCTGAAAGCTGCTGCCGGCGCGGCCGTTGGCCTGGTCGGCACCGGATATTTCAATGCGGCGTCTGCGCAGACCGAAGTTTCGCTGAGAAGCCTCGCGGACAAGAAAGGCTTTCGATTCGGCAGTGCCATCGACTATCAGAATTTGAAGGACGAATGGCTCAAGGACCTCTACAGGAGGCATTGCAATTCGCTGACCGCCCGCAATGCATTGAAATGGGTCGGAACTGAACGCTCGCCAGGCAAATTTGGCTTCGATGAAGCAGATGCGATTATCGCCTTCGCGGAAGCCGAGGGCATGAAAAGTTATGGCCATACTCTTGTGTGGAAAAACGTTCCCGGCTGGGTTTCACGAATTAAAAATGCAGCGGAAGCCCGCAGGGTCATGCTGCGCCATGTGCGCACCGTGGTCGGCCATTTCAAGGGGCGGGTCGATGCCTGGGACGTGGTCAATGAGCCAATGGAATATGACGCCGCTGAGATGCGATCCTGGGCAATTCAAAACCTGCTCGGAGACGACTATGTGGCCGAGAGCTTTCTGGCAGCTCACGAGAGCGACCCCGATGCAGTCCTTGTTCTCAATGAAGCTCATCTGGAAAAGGCTGGCGCCAACTACGAGCAACGGCGCAGCTTGCTGCTGAAATTGATTGAGGCGCAACTCGCGAAGGGCGCACCGATCCATGCGGTCGGGCTCCAAGGGCACTTTCGCCCGGGTCTCGACAGGCTCGACGAAGCGGCCGTCGCGAGGTTCTGTGGCGAGCTGAAGGATATGGGTCTTTCCGTCTTTATCACGGAACTCGATGCTTCCTGTCGCTTCACCTATGCGGACAAGAAATTCAGCGAGGCCGACTACGGAAAGATCTTCGAATCGTTTGTCACGACCGTCGCCGAAAGTGGCAATTTGAAAGGTGTGACGGTGTGGGGCCTGGCCGAAAAGTATGGAGAGCTGGAGCCAAAACCGGTCGGTGCATGCCGCAAGTACATTAACCTTTACGACGATTATAATGAGCCGAGAAGTACAGTAGAGGGTCTTGTGGCTGCCCTGAACAGTCTATAAGCCCGTCAAAAGCAACATCCGGAAGTCTATCGTGAAAAATGTCGCCATCTACATTGAAACTTTTTTGCCCCCAAGCCAGTCGTTCATTATCAACCAGGCGCAATCCTTTCAGAAATATAACGCGACAATTCTCGCCGGCATGCGGGTTGCTTCCGCTCATACCCAGCAGGCGAAGATAGACGTCGAGGATATCAGAAGCTCACCTCGCATGCGTGCGGGCGAATTGCTCTTGAAGATTCCGCGTATCGGTATTCCGGCACTTTTTCCTGTCACCCGAAAGGCGGACCTTATACACGCCCACTTCGGCAAGAATGGCTATGTGATCGGGCCGCTTGCGCAAGCGGCAGGGCTGCCGCTCGTCACCACCTTTCACGGCTTTGACGCAACTTACACAGGCGATCCCAAAGGTCCGGGTGGCTTCAATCAGGTGCGTTTTTTTGCGCATGGTCGCAAAGAGATGGCCGGCTGGAACGGCTGGAACATTGCGGTTTCCGACTTCATTCACGAGCGGCTGCGGGAAATCGGCTTTCCGGAACAACGGATATTGCGCCACTACATCGGCTTGGATCTGACGATGTTCAAGGGCTCGACCACAAAGCGGCGTAAGGGCCTGGTTGTCTCGGTGGCGCGCTTCATCGAGTACAAGGGCCACCGCTACATGATCGAGGCGCTCTCTCATGCTGCAGCGCAAGGTAATCCGATCGAGTTTGTCATGGTCGGAGACGGCCCTTTAAGGGGGGAAATCGAGGCTTTGGCGCGCAAAAGCTTGCCAAAGGTGACGATTTATGAAAACCTTTCGCAGTTGCACATAAAAAATCTGCTTGCCGAAGCCGAACTCTATCTACACGGGAGTGTGACTTTGGAAAATGGTCATGCAGAGGCTTTCGGTCTCGCAAATTTGGAAGCTCAGGCTGTGGGGACCCCAGTCGTTGCCTTTCGTTCAGGCGGGGTCGGGGAGGCTGTCGAGGACGGTGCAACAGGTTTCCTGCTTTCCGAACGGGACACCACCGGCATGTCAAACGCGATAGGACGCCTCTTGAACAATGCGGATATGTGGGGTGCCTTCAGCACCCGCGCTTCGGCAATGGTTGCGGAAAAATTTGATATTCTCCGTCAGACGCGGTTGCTCGAAGACTATTATGACTCCGTTCTTGCGGAGTTTGCGGCAGCGAGGCGTTCGTAATGCGGAAGAATGGAAAGCAACCTAAGTGGGGCCTCTATTCATTTCGTCGATGGCGCAATGCGATCGTGAAATTGAAGTGGCTCTATTACACGAAATTCTGGGGAATGGATATTCATCCGACCGCCAGCTTCTCCCTGAGTGTGCGATTCGACAAGACGAATCCCAAGGGCATGCATATCGGCGAGGAGACTTACGTCGCCTTTGAGGCGGCAATACTGACCCACGATCTTACACGCGGCCTTTTTCTTGACACACGGATTGGCAAAAGGTGCTTTATCGGTGCGAGAAGCATTATTCTGCCGGGTGTCGAGATCGGAGACGAATGCGTCATCGGCTCGGGTGCGGTCGTTACGAAGAGCGTGCCTCCTCGGTCACTTGTGGTCGGCAATCCAGCAAAGATTATTCGAAGCGATATCAAGATTATTTCACGTTACGGCCGTATGGCTGTCGATGAACCTGCGGAATGATTTCGTCCAGAACCTCTGGCAGTTGACGCCTGAGACGGAGCAGGGTGAGCGAAAAACATGAACTATCCACACAGAATTAATGCAGAAGAAGCGACGAAGGAGT
Organism: Rhizobium sp. GCM10022189; assembly: GCF_042656325.1. Classification (NCBI taxonomy): domain Bacteria; kingdom Pseudomonadati; phylum Pseudomonadota; class Alphaproteobacteria; order Hyphomicrobiales; family Rhizobiaceae; genus Rhizobium; species Rhizobium sp. GCM10022189. The sequence continues at coordinate 228,545 of NZ_JBHSOR010000039.1, read as the reverse complement.
TTGAAGCTCTCCCTGTCGTTTATTTCTCGCTGTCTTTTCCGGAGCTCAGCCAGACATTCGTATTTAATGAAATCCGCAGCATTGCCGAACTTGGCGGTGATATTCGGGTCCTTGCCTGCAAATCGCCTTTAGATAACCGCTCGAACCTGCCGAAGGTTTATGGCTATGAAGATCGAGTCGATACCATTGCCGACGGAACTTCCCGGCCCAGCCGGATGCGACGATTTTGGGCGGCTGCCAAAGCGGCATCGGCGCTTCTGATCCGGAATCCGGGCTTACTCCCGAACGTCCTGTCGGCTGCTCGCAGCGGGGATTCTGTCGTGCCTTTCTCGTTGAAGCTCGCGATTGCGGCCAGATTGCAGTCGCAGCCCGATAGTATAGTTCATTGTCACTTCGGGCCTGCCGGCAAGGTTATAGCGGACTTGAAGAGACACGGTTTGGTCAGGTCGCCGATGACGACCGTGTTTCACGGCTACGACATTACCCAATATATCGTTGAATCGAGGGACGCGTATAAGACTTTGTTCGCCGAGGCGGATCTGCTCATCCCGATCAGCGATTTCTGGCATCGCCGCCTTGCTGAACTCGATGCTCCTTCCGACAAGATTCACACCATCCGCCTTGGCGTCGATTGCAATGCTTTCGCATATAAGCGCCGCGTTGTGGTCCCCGGCGAACCGATGCGGTTCATCACGATCGGTCGGATGACGGAAAAGAAAGGCCATCGTTACACGATCGAGGCTTTCAAGGCTTTGGCCGAACGTCGGCCTGATCTCAACATTTGTCTCGACGTCATCGGAGATGGGCCGGATCTACAGGAAATTCGAGCGATCACTGCCGGATGGCAATCCAATGCCCGGATTACCTTGCACGGCGCGCTTGCGCATCAAGACGTCCGGGCAATGTTGGATCAATCGCATATCTTTGTGCTGCCAAGTGTCGTTGCCGCCAATGGCGACATGGAAGGTATTCCCGTCTCCATCATGGAAGCCATGGCTATGGGGCTGCCGGTGATCAGCACGCATCATAGCGGAATTCCCGAGCTTGTTGAGGACGGCTTGTCAGGCATCCTCGTCGGCGAGCGCGATGCTGATGCGCTGTCGGCGGCTATGGAACGGCTCGGATCTCAGCCGGAACTTCTGTTGACGATGGGCAAGGCAGGCCGTGCGATCATCGAGCGTGAATATAATGAGCGGACACAAGCTCGCGTTCTGATGAACGCACTTTCCCAAATCTCGTCAAAACAATAGGTCGATTGATGCATGTGGTCATAGAAAATACCGTATGCCTGAATGCAGGCGACGCTGCCATCCTGATCGCGATTATGAAGATAATTCGCGAAACCTTTGGGGACGACGTTCAGTTTTCGGTGTTTGACAGCGATCCCGAGATCTCGCGGCGGTACTATTCTGGGATCGATTTTTATCCGTTGACGACATCGCTGCTGGCAACGAAGCCGGTGCTGACGTTTCTCGGCCAGCAATGGAGCATCAGGCTCCGCCGCAATATCGACCGGATCAAGCGGCGGGAGTTTCGACGTCTGCTTGCCGCCATGTCCAGCGGGCGCAAGCCGGGCGGAGGTCTTCTGTTGGATCCGCAAATCGCTCGCAACATCGAGATTTATTCCAAAGCCGATATGGTGATCTCGACTGGCGGCACTTATCTGGTCGAGCGCTACGGTCTCGATGAACGTATCGAAGAGTTCGAAAAGGACTTGGCCCTCAAAAAGCCGCTTGTGCTGTTCACGCAATCGCTTGGTCCGTTTAATCAGCCGAAGAACAAGATTGCTGTCAAAAAGGTCCTCGATCAGGCGCATCTGGTCCTTCTCCGGGATGCCAGGTCGGAGCAATATTTGCGCGACATCGACATCACGCACGATCGACTACAGGTCGTGGCTGACAGCGTTTTTGCGCTCGCGGATATTGAGCGTCTTTCCGCCCCATTGCGATCGCGGGTCGGCGAAAGGTTGCGTGTGGCAGTCTCTGTTCGAGATTGGTCGCATTTTGAAGGACGAAGCCCTGCGGAAGGTATGGAGCGTTATCTTGACGCCGTTGCCGGGGCGGTGACTGCGCTGGTGCGCGATGACAATGCCGAAGTCGTGTTTCTTTCGACATGCCAAGGCATCCCCGAGTATCGATATGACGATTCCGCCGTCGGCCAGCGCATCTTTGAACGGCTGGATGACGAAACGCGCAAGTCCGTCAGTGTCGATCGCGCGTTCCATGAACCTGACGAATTGCTCACTCAACTGAAGGGCTTCGATTTCGTCATTTCAACCCGAATGCATATGGCGATCCTGTCGCTTTGCGCAGGGGTCCCCGTGCTGCCGATCGCTTATGAATTCAAGACCACCGAGCTTTATAACTCGCTCTCGCAGGGGGAGTGGGTGACAGATATATCGCATATCGACCGGGAATCTTTCGTCGCCCTTGTACGCCGCTTCAGCAATAGTCTGAGCGACTTTTATGCAAAGGTCGCGCCATACATCATCGAGCAGTCCCGTTCTGCCCGGTCGGCCGGCGGTCTGATTGCCGCCGGTATCGGTGCATCACAGAAAGCCAAGGAACAAAAAAGGTCTGTGGTGTGATGGGCGATCCGTTGGAAGCAAAATCCGGCACTGTCGGAAAAAAGACTGTCAAGGCATCGATATGGCTTCTGACGGGTGTTTTCTACAGCCGCCTCGCCAATCTGGCGATGATCATCATTCTTGCACGCATACTAGTCCCGGCCGACTTCGGTCTCGTTGCGCTCGGTACGACGTTGCTAACGATCCTGCTGGCAGTCACCGATCTGTCACTTGCTAACGCTTTGATTCACCACAAGGAACCAACAAAGGCGGATTTCGATACTGCTTTTACGCTAAGTGGCATTCGCGGAGCGATTTTGGCGCTGATCATGATTGTCAGCGGCTTTGTGATGGCTGATATATACCAGGATCCGCGGTTAATTGGTGTATGTGCAGGTCTGTCCACCAGACCTCTGTTAAACGGCTTACGCAGCCCCAACTTCGTTCGCTACGCCATCGACTTGGACTTCAAGACGATTTCGATATCAGAAGCGCTGGAATATACAGCTCAGCTCATAGTGTCGGTCGCAGTTGCATTTGTTACCCAGAGTTACTGGGCAATTGTTGCTGGGGCTGTAGCTGCATCAGTGTCGGGAATAATAACGTCATATTATTATTCGCCCTATAGGCCCGGTTTTTCTGTCGCATCTTGGCGAAAGATTATCGGTTTTTCTATATGGCTGACATTTAATCAGTTTGTCTCGATTGTCGGCAATCGGTTTGATAACTTCATTGCCGGCGGAGTTCTCGGCGTGGCAACTTTTGGTGCCTATTCCGTCGGAAACAACATCTCTCAGATGATTACTCAATCCGCGACACAACCGTTGGAGCGGGTGCTGTTTCCCAGTTTCGCTAAGATGACCGGCGATAAGAGGCGTCTTGCAGAGGCCTATCAAAAGAGTCAGGCGTCCCTTTTTGCTATTGGAATGCCTCTCGGTGTGGGCCTGGCACTTGTCGCTGATCCTTTCGTTTATCTGATGCTCGGCCCGAATTGGACCGTGGCGGTTGAAGTGATACGATTTATTGCGCCCGTTCTCGGCATCCAGATCGTATTTGGACCCGCGAACGCGCTCGCGTACGCTGTGGGTGCCACGCGGCAATTGTTTAATCGCGGCATGGTCCTTCTGTTGCTGCGTGTGCCGATCGTCATATTGGGCCTTTATTTCTACGGGCTTACCGGGCTTCTTGTTGCTCGCACCATTTCTGGCGGCATATTTCTATCCATGGCAAATTTTTATCTTATCCGTTCGCTCACCGGGTTGAGTACTTGGCAGCAGTTGACGGTGACTTGGCGCTCATGGCTAAGCGGTGCGGCAATGGTCGGAATTGTTCTGGCGGCCGACAGTTTCATGGGGCCGATCAAATCCACCATGCAAGCATCAATCGCTCTTGTCGTCATGTGTCTTCTGGGCGCGATCGTTTATTGTGCGGTGCATGCTGTATTGTGGATACTTGGCGGGAAGTCTTCGATAGGAATTGAATCCGAAGTCGTAAAAATCTTGAAGCGAATGCTTCACGTTGTTCAAAATCGTCGCGGGAAATTTGCTTGACCGCTTTAACGGAACGAGGCGATGCATGACGAATGAAATTGTTATTTCCGTGCTTTTCGCATGCCACAACGGTGAAAAGAGGTTGAGACGCACTCTCGATTCATTTGCGGCTCAGGATTTCCCTTTCGACCGATGGGAACTTATCGCGGTCGATAACAATAGCAATGATAACACGTTTGCAATTCTTCAGGATTATCGTGACCGGCTACCGATTATTGCAATGCAGCATGCCGCGCCAGGCAAGTCTCGTGCCTTGAACGCGGGCCTCGAGCGCGTGCGCGGAAGACTTCTTGTATTGACAGACGATGATGTCCGAGCCGAGAGGGATTGGCTGAGGAGGTTTTGCCATTGTGCCGACCTCAACCCTGACTATTCGATTTTTGGCGGGAGAATCATCCCTGAATGGGAGAGTTACCCTGAAGGTGATCCCTTGATGAAGTGGATCCCTATGGGCTCGACTTTTGCGATCATCGACGAACATCAAAGCCAACCATGTGAGGCAAACATGGTCTGGGGGCCAAACACGATGATCCGGCGCCAATCCATCCCAGCCGGCACTCGCTTTCGAGAGGATATCGGCCCATTGGCCGGTGGCATCTATCCAATGGGCCAAGACCAAGAGTTCATAATGCGGTTATCGAAACACGGTCTAAAAGCATACTATTGTGCGGAAGCAATCGTGCACCATTGGATACCTGCGTCCAACGTAAAGGAAGAGTGGGTGCAACGTCGCGGTGAACGACTAGGTTATGGAGTTCCCGCACTTTTTCCCAATGAGATCCCATCCGGCCCCAAGCTCCGGGGTGTTCCCTTAGCTACGTGGCTTGAGAGCATTCACTGGTCTCTAAGGGCTGCATTGTTCTACTACCTGCCACGCTCCAAATGGCGGTTCTGGGCGATTTGGAAGTATTACTACATGCGTGGGTATAGAGCGGGAATTCGACGCTTTGCACCAAAGACGATTTCTCAACCATGAGCGGTAATCCTATGGAAGAGAAGCGGCTTAAGTTGTCGATACTGGTAAACAATTATAACTACGCTCCCTTCCTGCGGGCGTGCATCGATAGTGTCCTTAAGCAGGATTATCCTGAATACGAAGTAATCGTGGTCGATGACGGTTCGACAGATAATTCGCGGGAGATCATCGCTTCGTATGGTTCGCAAATTGTGCCCGTCTTGAAAGAGAATGGTGGCCAAGCCTCAAGCTTCAATGCAGGTTTTGCCGTTGCGACTGGCGAGATTATCTTTCTGCTCGATTCCGATGATGCATTTCTCCCTGGGAAACTTCGGAAGATTGCCAGGCTCTACGATCGAGAGCCTTTGGATTGGTGCTTCGATCGGGTGACGACCGTGGAGGGAGAAGAGCCTGCACAAAGTGTCGAGGTCGAAATGTACGATCAGCGTGACGCGATCCGTCGAGGACATTATCCTTCAATCCCGGTGCCGACGTCCGGTTTGAGCTTTCGACGGGGTCTCCTTGCGCAGATTCTGCCGATGAAGACGGCCAAGGACGTTGTACTGAGCGATAACTACCTGAAATTTGCAGCCGTTTATCTCGGCCGGGGTGCCATCGCCTCGACGCCACTCACTTTTCAGAGGATTCATGAGGCAAACCGGTACACCGGCACATCAAGGGCAAGCAGTCTGCGTCCCAAGATCATGATTGCCACCGGCCTGGAATTGGCTCGTCGTTACAGCGGACTTCAGGCCCTTGGCAAAGGCTTGATCGCCGGCGGCATTGCCGAAGCCGACACACCATTCACTCAGCTCAGGACTGAGGCTCGGCGGGCCTTGGCAGATGGTCCGTTTGAGCGCGCCGCAGTATCGCAGATCGCAATAGCCGCGGCCCGTAAGCGTTTGATCAGAAAATTGAAAGGCTACCGCAATGATAACCGGACATGAGGTGGACGCAATGCAGTCAGCTGACAACAAGATCTGGCGTATAACCGTTGCCGTGCTGACCTACCGGCGGCCGGAGGGTATTGTAAAGCTTCTGGATTCGCTCACGCGTCAGAAACAGCATCCCGCCCGGCCCTATCACATGACGGTTCTGGTCATAGATAACGATGCGACCGAGAGCAGCCGCGGCATCGTAGAAGGCTTCGATACGAAAGGGGCCTTTGATCTCGTATATGCCGTTGAGCCCCGCCAAGGTATCCCGGTCGCACGCAACCATGCTTTGGACAAGGCGCCGCAGGTTCTGCCGGAAACGGGAGAGTTGTTGGAGCCCGATTATTTTTGCTTCCTCGATGACGACGAGTGGGCAACTGAGGGGTGGATGGATGCAATGCTTGACCTCTGCCTTGGGCGTCAAGCTGATTGCGTTTATGGCCACGTCGTGCCGGTCTATCCGGACAACGCACCGGAATATTGGGTCAAGGCGCGCGTATTCGAAAGCGCCCGGAACCAGGAAGGCGGACGTATCGATTATGCCGCGTCCAACAATGTCATGTTCGACTATAAACTGGTGAAATCGTGGAACCTTCGCTTCGAAGAAAAGATGCTGAATACCGGCGGTACAGACTACCTTTTCTTCAATCAGGCAGTAAAGCTCGGAATGAAAATCGTTTGGACCGAGCGCGCAATGGTCTATGATATCATCCCGCTGAAACGGATGACGTGGAAGTGGGTGCTTCAGCGACAGTACCGGCTTGGCAATACCTTTGCGGTGAGCGAAGTGTTGCACGGTAATCGCAAGCAGCGGCTTTACCGCCTCATGTATGGCATCACGCGGACGGGACTAGGCGTGGTCATGTTGCCGGCGCTTGCCGTATCGCCCTATCTCGGAATGCGAGCCCTCACGCATTTGTTGCGAGGTGCGGGCGTTGTGACTGGGTTGTTTGGCCATTTTTATCAGGAATATCAGCCGCCCAAAGAGGCCCAATCCTCGGCCGCTAACTAGGCGACAATGTAATGAATACACATACGCTGTACCACAAAGGCTCGCAGACGATCGCCCGACGAGGCGCCGGCGTCTCGCGATTTGCGATCAGAAAGGAGCTTTTTGTCTATATCCTTCTGTCTGCAATGTTTTACATCGCCTTATGGCGAGGGACAGGGATGTGGTATGGCCTTCCTGCGAACTTTGACGACGGCAGTACGGGTAATATTTTGCCGCAACAGATCATTCTTTACAGTCTGATTCCCCTGACGGCGATTTATTCTCTTATCGAACCGCACCGGTTTGTCGCCTATCTCCGGCGCATCCCGCCGTTATTGACGATAATCATCGTTCTGTGTCTTGCATCCGCGGCTCAATCCGTTCAGCTGACCGCATCTTTGAAGGGGATGGTGGCGGTAGTAGTGCTCACTCTGCCCCCACTTCTGTTTCGCCTAAGGTATGGCAGCGTTGAAACACTGAGATTGGCCAGAAACTTTTGTATTGTGGCGATCTTTGCCAACATCCTTTACACTTTTGCATTTCCCCAGTTCGCAGTAATGGCGGGAAATGACTATGATGGTATGGTAAAAGGGCTTTTTTATCACAAGAACGAGCTGGGACAGTTCTGCGCTATCGCATTTATAATCATACTGGATATGCGATCGCCGCTTAGGAGGTTAAGTTACGAGATGCTAATTCGTAACGCGGCCCTCCTCTTGACGATCCTTCTCGTCATATTGGCGCGATCCTCGACGGCAATCGTCATGATTGGCGTCGGAACATCGATGCTCGTTGGCTTGAGAATAGTGAGTGCAGTCGGAAATATCACTGTAAAGTCTCTTTTTGTCCTTCTTTTTTGTATCTTGCTTGGCCTGCTTGGATCGTTGGCTTATCTCGGCGTTGCCGAAGCTGTCGCAAGCGCTTTTGGCAAGGATCTGACTTTCTCCGGCCGCTCGAATATTTGGGATCAGCTTTTGCCACTTGTTTATGAGCGTCCCTTTCTCGGCTATGGGTTTTCAACATTTCGGCAGCCGGACATCGTGAAGGAATATGTCCACGTTACCTTTGAAGCAAAATCCACGCATAATTCGTACCTGGAACTTGCTCTGAGTATCGGGGTCCCGGCAATGGTGTTGTGGACAGTCTATGTGTTGTCGCGTGTCTACCTGAAGACTGTCATGACGCAGAGTTCGGTGCAGATGAGAACGGCCCAGTCGAAGGAGGCTGTGATCCTGCTTCTTATCGCTATTGGCGGGCTCACGGAGGCCGCGATGATGCTGTCTCCTTCGCTGGTGTGGCCGATTATGGTCGCTGCTCTACCGCTCACTTGCGCTCCGATCATCCCAAAAACGAAAAGGCGATAACGATGGACGCGAGCACAGGTAAACCTAAACAAAATCGTAAGATTCTTGCTGTCTCCTCGGGGGGCGGGCATTGGGATGAGTTGATCACTCTGCGTGGGGCCTTTGATCAAGCGGACGTCGTATTTGCGACAACTATTCCGGAGCTCTTGCAGAAATACGCCATCACCGGCGGATATTGTCTCCCGGATTGCAACAGAAACGATCTCTGGATGTCTGTCCGCTGCTTTTTTTCGGCGTTCAGTCTCGTGTTCCGATCCGGCGCAGATGTCGTGATCTCGACAGGGGCTGCTCCCGGATTGTTCTGTTTGTTAGCCGCGCGGATAATGGGCAAGAAAACAATCTGGATAGACAGCATCGCCAACGCCGAAGAGCTGTCGATGTCCGGAAAATTGGCCGGTTTCGTAGCGACAACGTGGCTTACGCAATGGCAGCATTTGGCTCGCCCGTCCGGACCTCATTTTGCGGGAGCGGTACTTTGATTTTGATTACGGTCGGCACGCAATTGCCGTTCGATCGCCTTGTTAAGGCGTTGGATGAAATGGCCCCGAATATCTCTGTTCCTATGTTCGCTCAGATCGGGAAGGGTGAATATAAGCCCAGCAATCTCGAATGGGTGGAGACGATTGCGCCATTGGAAATGGATGGCGTATTCGCCAGGACATCATTGATCGTATCCCACGCGGGCACCGGAACGGTTCTTGCAGCCAAGAGATTCAAGAAGCCAATTATCTTGTTTCCTCGGCGTGCTGCGTTCGGCGAACACAGAAACGACCACCAGCTGGCAACGGCTGGCCAACTTGACGGGAGGCCGGGAATACGTGTCGCCTATACCGAGGCGCAGTTGGGCGAACTCATCGCTCAGCCTCCAGCCGAAATGACTGAAGCGGGCACGGCTGCTGCGCCGGCGGCGAAACTCGTAGACTATCTTCGTTCCGTTATCGGATAGCCAAATGCGGACTGAGATCGTTTGGATACCGTCAGAAGGGATCAGAAAAGCCATTGGTTGTTCACCAGATTTGTCGTACGCCGTAGATACCGCTGCCTTTAAGATGCACCGACACTAAGTTTGTTACCGACATTGCCGTACAGGAGGCTGGATGCTTTCGCCGAATTCACCTACCGTGTTGGCGGTAGCGCAAACCGATGACCAATCCGAAAGGATCGATTTTGAGAAGCTTTTCGCGATAGCGCGTCGCCAATGGCGTGTCGTTGGGATCTGTGTTGCATTTTTTGCTGTATTGGCAGTCGTCTACCTTTTGACCACTGCTCCATATTTTACTGCATCGACCAGCGTTCTGATCGATCGGGGCAATTCGGAACTGATAAATCAACTGTCTTCGCTGGGTGCGCCGATCGACGATGAAACTGCGCTGTTGAGCGAAATTCAGCTTTTTCAATCCGATACAATCGCGCTCGCAGTGGTTGACAACCTCAAGCTTGCCGACGATCCGGACTTCATGGCTTCGGATTTTTCGTTCACGCAGCTCTTAAAGTCATTTTTGAACTTCAATTCCTGGTTCGCCAGCTCGGACCTGGTGACGGATGCTGAAGATCGGCGGCAGGATGCGGCGGCCCGGCTTAATGCCAATATGGATGTCGAGCGCGTTGGAAAGTCGTATGCGCTTTCGATTGGTTATACGTCTCGTTCGCCGGACCAGGCGGCGGATATCGCGAATGCCCTTGCCGATGCGTATCTGGTAGACAAGCTAAATTCAAAATTTGAAGCGACAAGCCGTGCAAGCGGCTGGCTGCAGGAACGCATCGATGAGCTCAAGCAAAAAGCTCTCGAATCGGATCTGGCAGTACAGAAATTCAGGACAGATCACAATCTTGTTGCGACAGACGGAAACTTGTTGACAGACCAGCAGCTCTCCGAGCTGAGCAGCAATCTGATCAAGGCGCAGGCAGACACTGCGCGCGCTCAGGCGAAGTTTGATCGCATCCGCAAGATCATAGATTCCGGTCAGATGGATGCAATCGTGACCGACGTGCTCGATAATTCTCCATCGAACGACATTCGTCGGAAGTATCTCGAGGACTCGAAGCTCGCGGCAGAGATTTCGGCTCGTCTTGGGCCAGATCATGAGCAGGTTGTGCGGCTCAGGGCCGAAATGGACGAATATAAGCGCCAGATGTTCGACGAACTTAATCGTATCGCCGAAAGCTACAAAAGTGATCTGGACGTTGCACAGACCAGACAGAAGTCTTTGGAGGATAGCGTCACAAGAGCAACCCAGGTTAGTGCTGCGGCCGGGGAAACTCAGGTCGAATTGCGCGAGCTTGAGCGCAAGGCCGATTCCTATCGGAACCTATATCAGAGCTTCCTGACCCGCTTCCAGGAGGCGGTACAGCAGCAGTCATTTCCTATAACAGATGCCAGAGTGATTACCCGCGCGCAGACGCCAGACAGGCCGAGCGCGCCAAAGAAACCGTTGGTTCTTGCTGTCGCCATTTTCCTTGGGCTTGCGGCGGGAAGCACGATCGCAGCCTTTCGCGAATTTCGCGATCGCTTCTTCCGCACAGGAGACCAGGTCCGAGAGATCCTGGGACTTGAATATTTGGGGCACGTCCCGAAGGTGGATGCCGAAGAATTCAAGATTTCCGCAGAGCAGTCTGCTCAAAATGTGCGAAAGATCAGTGAGCTCCACGAATATGTCGTCGGGCATCCCTTGTCCGCTTTTGCTGAAACGCTCCGCAATGCAAAAGTGGCTGCGGATATCGAGAATCCCATGCGACAGACAAAGATCATCGGCGTGGTCTCTTGCTTGCCGTCCGAAGGAAAATCGACGCTTGCAATCAATTTCGCACAGCTCCTTTCCAACCAGGGAGCGCGTACGCTCCTCATTGATGGCGACCTCCGAAATCCTGGTGCTACGAGAGCTCTTGGACAGCATGCAGCAAACGGTTTGTTGGAGGCTCTTCTGCAGGACAGGCCGCTCGACGAACTCATTTTGCGCGACCCGGTGACGGCTCTTTCGTTTCTGCCGGCTGTTGTCCGATACCGGGTGCCGCACTCCTCGGATGTGCTGGCCTCGGCTGCAATGGTAAATCTCTTGAACGAGGCCGCGAAGAGATTCGACTACGTGATCGTCGATCTGCCCCCACTCGGGCCTGTGGTCGATGCGCGCGCAGTCAGCCATCTGCTCGATACGGTGTTGCTGGTAGTGGAATGGGGTAAAACCTCGCGCAGGATCGTGCAGTCGATAATGACCGAACAGCCGGAGATAAGGAAACGGTGCGCTGGCGTCATTCTGAACAAGGTTGATCTCGATAAGATCAAGCTCTACCGCTCGCATGGTTCGAGCGAGTATTATTACAGTCGCTATTCCAACTATTATCAAGAGAACTGAGGCTTTGAAGCCGCTGGTAATATTTTAATCTTGCTTCGTCAGCCGAGAGTATCGGCCGACGAAGCGACAGCAGTGTCCGCACAAACGATCAGTGTCGGTATCTGGTCTGATTTGCTATTGCGGCCAGGTCCGGATCGCAGACATATCGCAATAATGGGATCCTGCTTGCGAATGCTGGGACGGTGGAGTGCCGCCACTGGCCGCATCGCCGATAATTATGGCCGGGCGCGTTTTGCTGCATTCTATGTTGCAAAACAAAACAAGCATGCCGATTTGGTTTGATTTGATTAAGTTTTTAACATAGACTCGCTTCATTCTAGAACATGAATTCCCTGCTGAATGGAGCGCGGCGGCTCGATGGATAGTCAGAGAATCAATTTCTTTCGTGCGTTTCTTTTGGCTGCTTTGATGCTGCCTCTGATGGTTTTTGCTATCGGTTGCAGTGTTATATGCGGTATTTTTGAGCGACGTTTGGGTGTCGATCTTTGGTCGAGGCTGGGGCTGCCTGCCAGCGATGGCGGTGTTTGCGAGACAATTGATTCCATTGTACAAAGTTGACACGCTCCTCGTGATGGGAAGTGTCATCTGGCGGTGGCGGGGCCTATTGTCGATAGGCATGCGCGCCTGCTGAGTGACAGTAGCTGTCGCTCAAGTGGTTGGTGTGACACGGCATCAACGCGACCGGCTTTTGACAGGTCGTTATCCTCATCCTGGAAATGATCAAAGTTGAATGGCGCGCGCCGACGGGCGTGCTGTATAATGTTAAGGTTTCCGACATTTAAGATGTGCAACTTACGCTTTTGTCGGCAGTTTTGGCGCCGTCTGCGGGTGCTAATGCTGTCTAAAATCAGACCGTCCGGACGGAAAAACACGGTTCTATCCAAAAACATCTAAAGCATTTTGCCTTCCTTAATCAGAATAGTGTGAAGTGCGCAATGTATTGTTTCAGGCCGTCGGAATTGCTGGGCGTGATCGGATCGCGACCGAATATTGTCGACAGCGTTTGTCGATTGGCGATGATTGAAAATGGCGACTGGAATCTCGGTCTTCAGTGAAAGTGACGGAGACCGCACAGCAAAAGATATCGCTGCCGAAATGCTCAGCGGTTATGATCCGGTTTCAGCCGTTGGCTTTTCCCCTGCAACAGCGGGAGGCGAGTGGCCTTGATACGCACTATCCGTAGATTTGTCGGACAGCTGTCCAAGGATTCGTCTGCAGGTGTCACCCCTGAGCGTCCGCGGATGGTCCTGAATCCGGCCGATTGGCCCGTTATATACGCTATCGGGGATGTGCACGGCTGCTATGATCAGCTGGTGGCTGCTGAAAGGCGTATTTCCGAAGATTTAGGTGATGCGCATGGCCTGGTCGTGTTGGTGGGCGACTACGTCGATCGAGGCGCACGCTCCTGTGATGTCCTGGAGCATCTTTGCCAACCTTCGCGGCCGAACATTCGCAGGATTGCTCTTTGCGGCAATCACGATGATTGGTTCTTCAAATTCTTGAACAATGAGCTTTCTAGCGAAACGTGGCTACGCTTTGCCGGGTATCAGACGCTGACCTCCTATGGTGTCGACGCTGCGCATATACTGCGCATTGGCGATACGGCGGCATTGCGAAAGGCTGTGGATCAGGCGGTTCCTGCCAGCCATCGAATTTTGCTGGAAACGCTACCGTCCATGTTGCAGGTCGGAAATCTCGTTTTTGTTCATGCGGGGATACGCAACGGATTGTCGCTCGAGGATCAAAGCGATGCGGATCTGATGTGGATCAGGGAGCCCTTCCTGACACGGGGGCCTGAGCTTCCGATCATTGTGGTCCATGGGCACACCCCTCAAGTCCAGCCCCATCTTGGTAATGGTCGAATTGGGATTGACACGGGTTGTTTCGCTACTGGCCGGCTGACAGTGGTGAAAATTGCCAGCGGCACAGCAAGAATTCTTTCCTAGCTGCGCTTGCTGTAGCGCCGTCAAGGCAGCTTGGCGATGTCCAGGCCGCTTCTGGCGAAAAGTCTCTTGCGAGCATCAGACAGGGAAGTCGAGGCGCGTTTGATGTAGGGTATCAAGGCCGGTCCAACATTCGGAATTTCCTGTGCGATCTGGGAAGGATCGCCAAATCGGAAGAGAAGGCCGAGATCCTGCTCGACCATTGGTTCCGAATTTTTCAATGTCGCCTCGCTGAACCTGTTCCAAAAATAGAGACGAGCAAGCAGAGCTATCTGATCGGCTGGTGCAAGCTTCACGGACTGTGCCATCAACTGCGCAGTAGCCTGCGGATCTTCCGCAATCACCGCTCGTACGACTGCGAGGCGAAGCCAGAGGTTACTGTCGGTAGGCATGCAACTCAGTGCATGCTGCAGGAATTTATCGGCCACAGTGACGGCTGAAAGCCAGCCTTCGTAGTCATTGGCCTGGTTTTCGGTGTCTATCTGTGTCAACACGATGGTCGCAGCAGCCATGACGATATCGGAGCGGCAGTAGCCTCCGGCAACAACTTTCGCGGGCATGCTGGCGACCCGAGAAAGGCTATTGGCGCTGACCGCACCATCCTGTTCGATCTGCTTGGCCACGACAAACATATCAGCAAACTCAACCGAGCGATGGAGTTCGCTGACGGCGAGCGTCAGAAAGGCACCAATGACCAGAAGGAAGCAGCAAGACAAAAAGGGCGCGCGACGCACCCCTGAAGAGATTGCCGCCGCCCTTATTTTTCTTTTCGAGCCCTTTTGAGTGCCGCGAATTTCTCCTCTGGTCAGCACAATTCGCCCACTAGCTCAAATTCTTCTGCGCGTGCTGTCAGATACCGCTCGGGCTGACGGACTGGGTGGTGGTGGTGGTAAAATTGCCGCCGCCACTTGCCGAAGTCCTCAGCAGGTTGGCAGTAGAATTCTGGGAGCCATCCGTCGATCCATTGCCTTCACCGCCACCAAGAATGGCACCGGCGGGGCCGTTGGTGATATCGCCGGCTGCCGCTGCGGCAGAACCCGGCGAACCCAATGCAGCGGTTGCAGTCTGCCCGTTAAGCGCCTGAGCGAAGGCTGTCTGGAGGCCGCTAAGCGTGGTATCGGCCAGCAATGCGTCCGCAATCGCCTTCGTAATGGCGTCCGCCAGCTCCGGGTGCTGAGGACGGCATACGTTTGCAGCCCGTCCAAGACCGGCACCGATCGCCGCCATCTGCGCGGGTGTCCCCGCCTTTGCAAGGCCAATCATCTTCGCCGTGAGATCCGTTTCCGTTGCAGTATAAGACCTCACCTGATCAGCAAGGCCAATAACCGACGCGTTTGCAAACAGAAATGCTTCCGGAGATGCGTTAAACGCGCTCACCATTTCCGGCGATGCCATCCCCGGTCCGGTCAGGCAATTTCCTGCAAAGGAAACCGATGAAAAAGAAAGGCTGGCAACGATCATAGTCGCGGCGCCGGCAGCCGTCATAAGATATTTATTTGCCATTCTACTTAGTCCTTCGTTTTCCAAGCCGCATAGGCAGAATTAATATTCTGTCCATCGTCTCGGTCTTAGTCCAATTCTCTCACCGCGTCACGGGTGTCAACAACATCCGAAGATACACCCGACGCCGTAGAGGTTATCGAGTTCAGGATATCGAGGAACTTGACCAGTTCGACCGAGTCGGCGTTCGAGATATAAATGACATCCTTGTCTTTCAACAGGAATTGCTGAATTGCAAACATCGTTGCCGGGTCACGCATATTCGCCCGGAAGATAACCGGAACTTGCGTTCCGGCGAACCGAGAGACATCGATGTTCAACTTTTGCAGGGTTTTCCTGTCGACCTGACGATAGAGGACGACTTCGCGGGGATCCGCGCGGTTGTCCAGGACGCCGCCGGCCTTGGCGATACCTTCGCCAAGCGTCAAGTTCGAATCCTCGAACTCGATACGGTTCTGCTGCCCTGTCGCGCCGAGCGCGATATAAGTGCGGCGTTCGTGCTCAACAGAAACAGTGTCGCCCGGTGCAACGTAGATGTTTTCGGCCGGATTGCGCAAGAGGGTCTCATAGGGAACCGTCGCAGTCCTGCCTCGCCTTTGCAACGTCACATTCGTTTCGATGTTGGGGGTCGTCAGGCCGCCTGCTGTCGAGATCACGTCCAGGATGCGATCGCCGGCCGGAGTCAGCTGCACTTTCTGGGGATCGTTGACATCGCCGACCACGGCCACCTCGGCGGACTTGCTGGTGGTCGTAGTCAGGACCACCTGCGGTTCGATCGCGCGGCTGGCAAGCCGGTCCTCGATATCCCGCTCGACCTCTTCTTTCAGCCTTCCGGAGGCGGGCACGCGCCCTGCGTAGGGGACGCTGATCGTTCCATTCTTATCGATGGTCTGTGCCGGGAGCGTAATGAAGTTACCCGGGCGGCTGCCAGCGTCAGACGGGATAAAAAGACCACCGGCCTGCGCTTCGAAAATTGAAATCTGAACGACGTCGCCAGCACCGAGCGGAATATCCGGCGCGCCACCCTTGCCGCCGCCAAAACCACCCAGCGAGCTGGACTGAACTTCGTTAAAGAAGGGAAGAATTGCCTTGTTCAGATCAATCAGCACGTAGTCGATGCCAACCTTCCGGTCTTTCGTCGTGACCTTCACCGAAGCGCTCTTGTCGATATCGGTGTGGTCAGGGCCGGATCGAGGCAACGAGGTGCAGCTCGACAGCGCGATTAGCGTCGCAGCGACGATAGAGGTGCGTCGAAAGTTGATGCTCATCTTATCCCTGTTAAGTTTTCTGTCCCGCAGGTTGGCGCTTATGCAAAGCATAAAACGCCAGCAATATCTGCAAGAACGAGGTCCATGATAGCCAATAAATCGTTAATGTGGCAATGTCGCAACATCCCACTAGTGGAGTTATGGTTAATTTTCAAGGATCCATGCCGTATTGCTAATTAACCAATTCAAATACATCTCGAAAGTCTCCGATATATTGTTGCGAGTTTCTTAATATATTTACTGTTAATATATTAGGCTCGGTTCAATTTCATCGTTATTATACTTGTGCGCTGCAGCATTTTTGCTGATCGCCGGCTTGAGTGTGCGCTTGTAGCACACGCATATGGCACCAGAAAGGAAGGCCGCATAAAAAACCGAAAAGCCGGGAATCTGGATGGAAAAATCGACAAGTGCGTGTCCCCAAACCAGAATAGTCGCTGCCAGACCCAAGGCTGCGTAGTGCCTGTTGCGTTTTCTGTTGTGATAGCCGCGCCAGAAAATGAAAAGGAGGGCAGCCAAGACAAGCAATAGGACGACTGGAAAGATGATACCAAGCGTCAAAAAACCCTCGAGATAAGTATTGTGGGCGCGATCAAAGATATTGAATATGCCGCAACGGGAATCCCGGTAGCCAGAAAAAACCGTTCTGAAGGTGCCGAGCCCGGTGCCTAGAAGCCAATTGTTGGACGTCGCCCTGACAACATCCGGCCAGATGCAGAATCGAGCGTCATCAAGCCCCTGAATATTCGCGCGCAACACCGCTTTCGAGGCAAAGAGAAAAAAGACCCCAATGCCCAGGCCGGCGGCGGCGACAATGCCAGCCACCCGAAATAGTCTCGAGCCCAGTCTCTTGAGGGAATTGGGGAACGTCTTCAGCCACTGGCTCGTCAGGAATGGAACGTAGACCAGCAGTGCAAGTCCTGTCAGAAAAACTCCGGCGCGTGATTGCGTCAGCATCAGGGCCACGAAAGTGAAAAGGAAGAGCGCACAATAATAGAGGCGTGATAACAGCATCGTGCTGTTTTGCGGTTCATGCGATGCTCTGTCTGTTCTGACGAAAAAAGAATCGAACACGAGCGTAAGCTGCATCA
Organism: Rhizobium sp. GCM10022189; assembly: GCF_042656325.1. Classification (NCBI taxonomy): domain Bacteria; kingdom Pseudomonadati; phylum Pseudomonadota; class Alphaproteobacteria; order Hyphomicrobiales; family Rhizobiaceae; genus Rhizobium; species Rhizobium sp. GCM10022189. The sequence continues at coordinate 211,032 of NZ_JBHSOR010000039.1, read as the reverse complement.
GCAATCCCACGCCGAAAAACGTGGCGTTGGTATTCCTGTTCACGAAGGTTGCTGTCAGACTGTCTTGATAGGCCTTCTTTGCCACTCCCAAAAGTGTGTCGGGCAAGAACAGAAACTGATAAAGACCGTATAGCGCCAGGATCCCGACAACTGAGGCCAGGAACCGGATGATCGTCTGATCATCCTTGCAGCGTTCAGCAATGATGAGGCCGGTCAAAAACGTCACGACCGGCAGAGCAATCTGTAACAATGTCGCAAGCGTGTCGGCAGGTTCGACAGAGATCGTCCTGCGGGCAGAGGCCATCGCTCTTGCATCTGCCCATATCGGGTCATCGATGAGCGCAAAGGGAAGTTCGACAGTCTGAACGACAATCCAAAGTGCCGTAAGCGAAAAGACGGCGATAGTGGCGCCGAAAACCCATCGTCCGCGCTGGGGTGGACCGTGGACAATGACGGCAGCTCCCCCCAATACAGACATAACAATCACGATCAGGGTTTGAGGCAATATATCGACCAAGCCGAACGGCACGACCGACAGAACAATCAGGCCGCAATAAACATAAAGCAGAAGAGCGGAAGCAATTCGGGGCGTTGTCATAAGGAAATAGGAATGTGGCGGGTCTGAGCCATGCCTGCACGAACCGGTGGTCATTTTCAAGAATTTTTTACTGCAACGCCAAAGTAATTGGCATGCCGATAGATAAAAGTCCGATCGCTAAAATTGTAATTGCCGATTTAAGCCGATGAACAGTCTTGTTCCGTAAGTCTGGGGCCGTCGCAAGCAAGACAAATTCCAGCGCGATGTCAGTTGGTTGCATCCGAATTGGCGGTTTGTCGTACACCAAATAGGGGCAACATGTCGGCGCGTAAATTTCTGGCTGCACTCGTCCTGGTTTCTTTGGCCGGAACTCAGAATCTACAGGCGGGCGCGCTGTCCGGCCTCACGCGTGATCTGCACGAAACTCCGTCGGTCAAGTACATTCAGGCGAGAAAGAGGACCATGGCGCCCTTTGCGCATGTGATGTTTTGCGCCCGCAGGCCGCAGGAATGCGAGGCCAAAGGCGGAGCAGCCGTCGTGGCCCTCAGCACCTATGCCGACAAGCAGCTGCGCTCAGTCAACGCATCGGTCAATCGCTCGATCGCTCCGCGCAATGATGCCAGCGGAAAGGTCGCTGACGACGTCTGGGAAGTGAATGTCAAAAGCGGCGATTGCGAGGACTTTGCCTTGACCAAGCGTGACCATCTCATCGCTATGGGATGGTCGTCGAAGGCGCTCCGGATCGCCGTAGCAAGAACGCCCTACGGTGAAGGTCATGCGGTGCTGGTGGTGAAAACCAACGTTGGCGACCTGGTTCTCGATAATCGCACGAACGCTATCAAGGTTTGGGACAAGACCGATCTGAAGTGGCTGATGATTCAGTCCGGAGATGATCCGCGGGTCTGGTACGAACTGTAAGAGTTTGACTATTGGTCGAAGCGGTCGAGCTCGTGCCGAGCGATCACCTCCTGAGTATGTGAATGGATGCCGTGTTCGAAATAGGGCGCTCCTAATTAAGTGCCGTTCCCTTCGGTTCATGGTAGCGCCGCATGCGAAGGCTTGCCTGCACCTTGAGCGTCTGTATCGAGCGAAATGAGAGTGCGAGATTGGCCTCTCGCTCGGAATTTTCAAACTCTTCCCCAGTTGGGCAGCGGGCCGTCCCAGGGCCGACGTGAAGCGCTTCCTCGATTCCCGATCTCGAATCGTGTGCAGCTCAGACAGTTATAACGCGGCAGGGCTGACGCTCGCGGCGATTCGTGCGCGTGCTTTTCCGGCCGCCGAAGTGTCAGATTGGACGAGTGCGAGCAATCTGGCTGAGCTGATCGCCTGATCTGGCTGCGCCGTCCGGGTGATTTCTTGACAGCTTTGGCTTGCTGTTAACGATTTGTTAACCATGAAGCAGCTAAAGCTTTTAAATCGAAATTAACCAAGTTTACTAACGTGTTAACCGACGCACGCTCCATTCGCATCAAGGGTCGATCGTTTCTTGCGGTCGTACTCACGCCCGATCTGCCGTTCGACGATTGGCTTGTACGTCTCGACGACCTTGCTGCGCGATCGGCTGGCTTTTTCCTCGGAAGGCCGGTTGTTCTGGATGTCAGTGAACTCGCGCTGGATCGTGCCGCCCTCAAGGGAATGGTTGCAGCTCTCGGCGAGCGCGGCGTCAGGGTGATGGGTATTGAAGGCGCGCGACCATCGCAGCTCGATGCTAGCATGCCGCCGGGCATGGTTGGCGGGCGACCGGCTGCTGACGTTGAGATGCCCGCAGCTGGCGCGCAGGCCGAAGTACAAAGGCCGAACAAGGCGCAGCCAGCCGACGTGCGGGAAGTCGTTGCGCCGGTTGTTCGTGCGGCTCCGTCCTCGCTCGTGCTGCAGGAACCGGTGCGCTCGGGCCAGTCCATCGTTTTCCCGGAAGGGGACGTAACGGTCATCGGATCCATCGCTTCGGGTGCCGAAGTTATCGCGGGTGGTTCGATCCACGTCTACGGCGCGCTTCGTGGACGGGCGCTTGCTGGATCGGTCGGTAATTCGGCAGCGCGAATTTTCTGCCGCAAGCTCGAAGCTGAGCTTCTGGCTATCGACGGGATATACAAGACCGCCGACGATCTGCCGGCGGAACTGCGTGGCCAACCCGCGCAATTATGGCTCGAGAACGATGCGATCATGGCGTCGCGACTGATTTAACAGGGTGAATGGTTTAAACAGGAGAGGGATATGGGAAAGGTCATTGTTGTAACCTCGGGTAAAGGTGGCGTTGGCAAGACAACCTCGACTGCGGCATTGGGGGCGGCGCTGGCGCAAAGGAACGAGAAGGTTGTCGTCGTCGATTTCGACGTCGGCCTCCGCAACCTCGATCTCGTCATGGGCGCGGAGCGAAGGGTCGTCTATGACATGATCAATGTCATTCAGGGTGATGCGAAGCTGACCCAGGCGCTGATCCGCGACAAGCGGCTGGAGACGTTGTTCCTCCTGCCGGCATCCCAGACGCGCGACAAGGATTGCCTCACGGCTGAAGGTGTCGAGCGCGTCATCAACGAACTCAAGAAGCACTTCGACTGGGTCATTTGCGACAGTCCTGCGGGCATCGAGCGCGGCGCAACGCTGGCGATGCGGCATGCCGACATCGCCGTCGTCGTGACCAACCCGGAAGTCTCCTCGGTACGCGATTCCGACCGCATCATCGGTCTTCTGGATGCCAAGACGGAAAAGGCGGAACGAGGCGAGCGCATTGAAAAGCACCTGCTTCTCACCCGCTACGACGTTACCCGCGCTGAGCGTGGCGACATGCTGAAGGTGGATGACGTGCTGGAGATCCTGTCGATCCCGCTGCTTGGCATCATTCCGGAAAGCATGGATGTGCTGCGTGCTTCCAATCTCGGCGCCCCGGTCACGCTTGCAGATCAGAACAGTGCCCCGGCAAAGGCCTATTTCGAAGCGGTTCGACGCCTCAACGGCGAGGTTCTCCCGGTCACGATCCCCGGCGAAAAGCGCGGCCTGTTCGACAAGATCTTCGGACGGAGGGCAGCATGAGCGTGTTCGATTTCTTCCAGAAGAAAAAAACTGCGCCGATCGCGCGCGAACGCCTGCAAGTGCTCCTGGCGCACGAACGCATGTCCCCCGGCTCGGATCTCGTGTCTCTTCTCAGGGAGGAGATTCTTGCGGTTATCGCCAAGCATGTCGAAATCGAAGGCGATCGCCTGCAGATAAGGATCGATCGCGGCGAGAACGTCTCGATTCTCGAAATCGACGTGGAGATCCCCGCCAAGGCCGCCCGGGCGGCCTGAAGTCCGAATAGATCTCTCCGGGAGGCTGAATGTCTCTCGGATGAGGCTCCTGGTCTTTGAACGATCGTGGAGGGCGGTTTTGCCGTTACAGGATCACCGGGGACAGGCCGCAATCCGCGCGGAAAGCCTTGAAAGCACTGAGGGCGCGTAGCGAGCGTCCATCGTCGATCGCGGCAAGGTCGAGAATGACGGCGTTGGCGATCGTCATGGGAACGACGAGCGACTGCGATTCGCCCGCTTCCCCGCGGGAGACCGAGATCTGCCGGTCGGGCGCGGGGTCGATGCGGGCGCTGAGAAGATCGGTCAGCGCCAGCGTTTTTGCGCCCCTTTCGGCGGCGATCTCCCTGATCTGATGAATGAGCGGCGAGGCTTTGCGGAAGGCAAGCAGCCAGACGACGTCGCCCGGCCCCAGGGTTGCCAGCGCCTCGGCGATCAGATGCATCTGGCTCGCGAGATCGACTGCCGGATAGCCCGAGCGGCTGAGCCTCAGCGCGATCAGCGAGGCGAGCGCGGCAGAATGGCCGCGCCCGAAGACGAAGACCCGCCGGCAATCACGAAGGATCTCCGAAAAGCCTCTGATATCGGCGTCGGCAACGGCGTTTCGCACCTGCTGGAGGGCGGCTATCTCGCTGTCGAGGACGGAGGAAAGCACGCCGCCATCTTCCGCTCGGACGAGTCGGGCGGCCATGCGGGCAGCCGGGCTTTCAAAGTCGCCGCCGCCTTCGATAAGGTTCGCCTGCAGGAATGTCCGGAATTCAGGATAACCCTTGAAGCCGAGGCGGCGCGCCAACCGTACGGCTGAGGCGGGGTGCACTCCGGCACGAAAGGAGACGGCCTTGCCGTTTTCCATCGCCGCGCGGATCGGGTCCTGCATCATCACGTCGAGAAGGCGAGTATCGGCCTCCGTGAGCTTGGTCGAATTGCGACTGATGAGATCGCCGAGAAGTTGCGGAATTTCGTTCTGTCTTTCCATTGCGTCACTTCTTGCGGGGCACTTTTCTTCAACCGCGGCCAGGGGCGTCTAGATATCACGATCCTCGGCTGAAAGATCGACGCGCTTCCCGCTTTGGTTATCGAAAAACACGGCGCGGTCAAGGTCGCACATGACCCAGAAGTTGTCCGCATGCCGCGGCACGTCCTTGCGCGGGCTGGTCAGCGTGATGCGTCCAGCCGGACTGTCACAATGCAGAATAATATCAGAACCCGTCATCTCCGACAGCATGAGCCGGGCGGGCAGGGCAGGCTCGCGCGGCTCGGTGGCGCTGATTGCCATGGACTCGGGCCTCAGTCCCGCCGTCAGCCCGTTCCGGCCCTGCCAGCCGGGGATATGTTCGACAGGCAGGAAATTCATTGCGGGAACGCCCAGAAAGCCCGCGACAAAGCGGTTCTGCGGCGCGTCATAAATGGCTTCGGGTGTGTCGAACTGCAGGAGATCGCCGTCCTTCATCACAGCAATCCTGTCGGCCAGCGAGAGCGCCTCGGTCTGGTCATGCGTGACATAGACGATGGTGGCACCAAGCTGGCGATGCAACTCCTTGATCTCAGTGCGCATGGCAACGCGCAGCGCATTGTCGAGGTTCGACAGTGGCTCGTCCATCAGGAAGATGGAACTGTTGCGCGCCATTGCGCGACCCATCGCCACGCGCTGACGCTGGCCGCCGGAAAGCGCACCCGGCTTGCGATCGAGATAGGCCTCGAGCTGGAGCGTCGCGGCAACGCTTTCGGCGCGAGCATTGCGCTCGGCTTTCGGCATGCCCCGCAATTCCAGGCCGAAGGCGATGTTCTGGCGCACCGTCATGTGCGGATAGAGCGCGTAGTTCTGGAAGATCATGGCGATGTCGCGGTCCTGCGGAGCAAGATCGTTGGCACGCCGGCCACCGATTTCGATATCGCCCTCTTCCCAGCGCTCAAGCCCTGCAACGAGGCGCAAGAGGGTGGACTTGCCGCAGCCGGACGGGCCGACGATGACAACGAATTCACCTGACCTGATATCCATGGAGACGCCGTGCAGGACTTCCGGCCCGCCGGGATAGGATTTTCTGATGTTCCGAAGAGTGATCCCGCTCATAGTTCTGCCTCAGCCCGGAAACGGTTGCGAATGGCGATGGCGAGACTGGGCCGGTCCGTCGTGAAGACCTTTACGCCGAGCGCCAGCAGCTTTTCGATCTGCCGGGCCGAATGCGCGGCCCAGCAGCCGAAATCGAGCCCGGCGGCTTCGACCTCAGCCATCAACACGGAATCCGCCGTATCCACATGCACGCCAATTTCCGGGATGCCGCGGGACTTTGCGAGCTCGATCACGGCAGCAGGTCCGAGCTGGCGCAATACGGGCGGGCTGACGAGCCAGAGTCTCGGCCGGCTGGTGGCGGCCGAAAGCGCGTTTTGCGATTCCACCAGAAAAGAGGAAAAGGTCGTCCTTTCGAGCATGCCGTGGCGGGCGAGGGTCTCGACGACGCGCGGCACGAAATTTTCGTAGGGCCGGCCATCGACCCCCGGCTTGATCTCGCAGCGAAAATCGACCGCGCTATCGGCATAGATCGCACAGAGTTCGGTCAGCGAGATCGGATGCGCGCCGGCACCGTAGTTGATGACGGCGGCGCGAACCTCCGCCTCGCTCATGGCGGCGATCGCGCCGCTGCGGTCCGTCGTGCCGTCAAGTGTTGCGTCGTGATGGACAATGATCGCGCCGTCAGCTGTCGGATGGACGTCGAATTCCACTTCTTCGAGGGGCATATTTGCCGTTGCAGCAAAACCTTGCGGCGTGCTGTCGCCATATTCCAGGGTGCCGCCGCGGTGCGAAGCGATGCGTGTCATTCTATATCTGTCCTTCTTCATGATTTATTTGACCGCGCCAAGGGTGATGCCGCGCACGAGATGGCGTTCGACGAGCAGGAATCCGAGCAGCACGGGCAACATGCTGAGAGTGCAGGCTGCCATGACGAGCGGCCAATCGACGAGGCCTTCGCCGGGGTTTATGCGATAGAGGCGGGCAAGGCCGATCTGCAGCGTGTAGAGGTCTTCCTTGCCGACGGCGACAAGCGGCCAGATGTAGTTGTTCCATTCCGTGATGAAGATGTAGAGACCCATCGAGAAGATTGCGGGTCTTGCGATCGGCACGATCACCCGCCAGAGCACCTGCAGCGGTGTCGCGCCGTCCATATAGGCAGCCTCGTCCAGTGCCTTTGGAATGCCCTTGATATATTGACGCAGGAAAAACGCGGCAAAGCCGTTCGATATCGCGGGCAGGATGAGGCCGGCATAGGTGTCGAGCAAGCCAGCCTTGGCAAGCGTCAGATAATTTGGGATCAGGCTGATATGGCTGGGAATCATCAGCGTGGCGACAGTGGCGCCGAAAAGCAGGTTGCCGCCCCGAAACCGGTAGCGCGCGAAAGCGAATGCGGCCATGGTCGCAACGGTGATACCGAGCAGCGTGACGAGACCGGACACGATGATGCTGTTGAGAAGATAGCGGGCGAAATTGTATTCGGCGACAGCACGGACGTAGTTGTCCAGCGTGAATTCGTATCTGCCGGTATAATAGGACTGCGCCGTCTCGAAGGACATCCAGATGGAATAGAGCACCGGTGAAAGGAAGATCAGGCCGGCGGCAAGCGTAAGCCCGGTCACGACGGGGTTTTCAAGCTTCATAATGGACCCTCCGGCCGATGACGAAGGATTTGATCAGCGCCAGTACGATCAGGAAGATGAAGAGCAGGACGGCGAGCGCCGAGCCTCTGCCGATATCGAAAAGGGTAAAACCGACACGATAGAGCAGGTTGACCAGCATGTCGGTCGCGCCTGCAGGCCCGCCATGGGTCATGATGTTGACGATGGTGAACACCTGGAAGGCTTCGATGACGGAAATCACGAGCAGGAAATAGGTGGTCGGCATGACGAGCGGCACGGTGACCCGGCGGAACACATGGAAACGCCGGCCGCCATCGACGGCGGCGGCATCATAGAGTTCCTGCGGCACGGCCTGCAGGCCGGCAATATAGATGACGATATCGTAGCCGAGTTGCTTCCACGTATTGACGACAATCAACACCCAGAGCGCAAGCTGCGGATCTTGCAGCCATTGCACCTTGCCGAGGCCAAGCGAGGTCAACGCCGCATTGACCATGCCGTAATCGGTAGCGAAGACCCAGGAGAAGACGACGGCGATCGAGACGGTGGAGGTGACGGAGGGAAGAAACAGCGCGCCGCGCAGCAGCCGCGAAGGCAAGGTTTCGCGGACCAGATAACTTGCGACGGCGAGCGCCAGCGCCAGCCGGATCGGTACTGAGATCAGCGCAAAGACGGCCGTGACCTGCAGCGAGTTCCAGAAATCGCGGGAATTCAGCAACAGCCGGTAATTGTCGAAACCGACGAATGGCATGGTTGGCGACAGGAAGTCCCAGTGCCGGAAGCTGAGGTTCACGCTGGTAACGACCGGAATATAGGTGAAGACCGTGATGAAGATCATCAGCGGTGCAACGAGAAGATAGGGTGTGAGTTTGCGCAGCATGGGACCGAAACGGTTGAGCCGACGGGCCGGTTAAGGCCCGCCGTCCCGCTGAAGGGAGAGGTTCAGTTGCTGGAGCGCTTGGCTTCCTCGCGCGTCTGCGCGGCGAAGTCCTTCATCGTTTTCGTGACGTCGCGCTGGCCGAGAGCCATGGCTTCCCACATCTTGTACTCGGTCGTGCGCATCCAGGTGACGACGGGCGGACGGGCACGGCCATGGGCGAAATCGAGCTGCTTGATGGCAACGTCGATACCCTGCTTCTTGGCAAGCGCTTCAGCGGCGACCGGCTGGGCAGCGCTCTTCTTGTTGATCGGCAGATAGCCGGTTGCGGCAAACCAGATCGCATTGGCTTCCGGCGAGGCCGCGTAGCTGATGAACTTGTAGGCGGCATCCTGGACGTCCTTCGGTGACGTCGAGAGAATGCCGATACCAGCGCCGCCGATCGGAACCGAGCAGACCTTGTTACAGGGCATCGGACGGACTTCGAGCTTGTCACCGAGCGCCTTCTTGGCGCCGCCGTAATCGCCCGTCGAGTTGAGCGAGATGCCGACCTTGCCGGCATAGAAAGCGTCGCGGCCGACATCCTCATCGGTAACGCCGTCGGGGGAGGCAACCTTCTGGTCGTGAACGAGCGACGCCATCCACTGATAGGCCTGGATTGTGTTCGGCGAGTCGAGCAGGATATCGTTGGTCTTGGAATCGATCAGCTCGCTGTCATTGGACATGACAAGACCCCAGCGGGCGAACTGACCGGGAGCGGCAATGCCGGTGATGCCTTCCGAGCCGAGCTTTTCGGTGATTGTCTTCGAAACAGCAAGAATATCTGCGAAAGTCTTCAGCGACGGTTCCGTCGTGAAGCCGGCGCGCGCCAGAATGTCCTTGTTGTAGTAGAGGACCGGCGTGGAGGAATTGAACGGGACGATATAGTTCTTGCCGTTGTAGACGCCGACTTCACGTGCGTAGTCGTAAAGGTCGTCCTTCAGCGGGTCGGCATTGAAATAGGGCGTGAGGTCGATCAGTGCGCCGCGGTCGGCAAAGAGGCCGTAGCGGGTGACTTCCATGATGACGGCGTCGGGCGCACGCTTGGCAGGAATGGCCGCCTGCAGCTTGGCGACGATATCGTTATAATCACCGACAAACTCGCCTTCGATATGGATGCCGGGATTGGCCGCTTCGAAATTGGCGATGATCTTGTTCAGTGCGTCGCCGGAGGATTTGCTGAAGCTGTGCCAGAATTTCACCGTCGTATCGGCATGCGCCGAACCGACCATGAACATCAGGGCGACAACGCTGGCTGCAAGCGTATTCTGCAATTTAACTGACATAATTTTCTCCTCTGCAAAAAAAATTGCATTCCGTTGCGGCGACGATTAGCGGGAAGAGGAGACAGTTTCTTGAAGGCCGTGTGAAATTTTGGTGACGGAAGGCTGCCAAGGACAACCTGAAGGTATTCTTTCTGTAGAGTTGCACGCCTCGGGGTATGCGATTTGAGAAGAGCCACCAGCGGATTGTCAGCAACCAGGCAGCATAAGTTGCATATGTCAGTAATTTCATTGCCGAAAAGCGTAGTAATAATTGTATTTCAACCGTGGAGACACCAAAAATGGTGCGCCGTAACTTCACGCATTGATTGATCTATCCATCAGAATATGCTTGATGACGTTCGTCTTAGTAAACAAATCGATAGTGAAGTGTCTCTGTCTAGAACATGGCATGCGTTCCTTGCTGTTGCGGTTGCAAGCGGGTTTATTAACCTGCTGCATTTGACCGGCTCCTTATTCATGCTCGAAGTTTACGATCGCATTCTGCCGAGCAAGAGTATCCCATCCCTGATTGCTCTATGTGTGCTTGTTCTCCTGCTTTACGGCTTCCAGATAGGGTTCGATGTGGTTCGCGGTCAGATGCTGACGCGGGTGGCCGACATTCTGGATCAGCAGCTGGAAGGGCGTATGTACAAGGCTCTTCTCAAGATGCCCTTTTCTGGAGAGGTCAGGGGCGATGGTTTGCAGGCTCTTTCCGACCTCGACCAGATTCGCGGATTTCTTTCGAGCAACGGTCCCAACGCGCTGTTTGATTTTCCGTGGCTGCCGTTTTACCTGCTTATTTGCTTCATGCTTCATCCTTGGATTGGCGTCAGCGTCCTGATCGGCGCGGCTGTCCTCGTTGTCATTGCGTTGCTGACAAACTGGTCCACAGCGACATTGAACGAGAAGGCGGCGAACGCCCGCGGCCAGCGCAACATGTTTGCAAGCGGCAGCGTCCGGAATGCCGAAGCCATCCAGGCCATGGGCATGTCGGGCACGATGATGGCCATATGGCGACGCCTTCACGGCGAATACAAGAACCAGAGCCGGCGCGGCGCCGATATCATTGGTGCCTACGGTGCAGCATCGCGTGCGGCTCGGATGATCATTCAGTCTGGCGTCATGGCTGTCGGTGCGGTTTTGGTGGTCAGCGGGGATGCCACGGCGGGCAGCATCATCGCCGGATCGATCCTGTCGGCGAAAGCGCTTGCACCAGTGGAACAGGCGATCGGCAACTGGCGCAGCTTCACCTCTGCCCGACAGGGCTGGAGTAGACTTCAGAAATTCTTTGAGATCGCGCCGGAGACAGAGAAGGCCCTTTCACTGCCCCGACCGGCCTTCACATTCTCCGTTGAGAATCTCACCGGAGCTCCGCCCGGCGGGTCTACAATCACCCTGGCTGACGTTTCCTTCGAGCTTCAGGCGGGAAATGCGCTTGGCGTTATCGGCCCGAGCGCATCGGGCAAGTCCACGCTTGCGCGGCTTATCGTCGGCGCCTGGCCGATACGTTATGGCAAGGTGCGGTTCGACGGCGCGAATCTCGACCAGTGGGACATGGACGAACTCGGACAGCATCTCGGTTATCTGCCGCAAACAGTCGAGCTGATGGCCGGCACGGTTGCGCAGAATATCGCCCGGTTTCAACCTGATGCCACTCCCGCCTCCATCATCGATGCGGCGAAAGCGGCGAACGTTCATGATCTTATTCTGAACCTGCCGGAAGGCTACAAGACCAAGGTCGGACCTAACGGCGATGCTCTGTCGGCCGGCCAGAGACAGCGCATCGCCCTGGCTCGTGCGCTTTATGGTGAACCTTTCCTTGTCATACTGGACGAGCCCAATTCGAACCTGGATGCGGAAGGTGAAAACGCCCTCAGCGGCGCGATCGCCAATGTCAGGGCGCGGGGCGGCATTGTGATCGTCATCGCGCATCGGCCGAGCGCGCTTTCGAATGTGGATCTTGTTGCGGTCATCGCCGCCGGCAGACTGCAGCGATTCGGCACGAAGGAAGAGATCTTCGGGCAGGTCCTGCGCCAGAATATCCGACCGGTCACGTCAGACCATCAGCCGCGGGTAATCGAAGACGCCGGATCGTCGGCGGCCGCCAAGGATATGTGATGGGGCTGCCATGCGTTTGCGAAATCTAGCAGAATTGCCGCTTGCCAGACACATTGCCGCTGTCGTCCTTTTGGCGTTCGGGCTCGTCGTCGGCATCTTCGGATGGGCGATGACGACTGAGCTTTCGAGCGCGGTCATCGCGTCCGGGCGCGTTATCGTCGAAGGCAATACAAAGAAGATACAGCACCTGGCAGGCGGGATTGTCAGCGAAATCGACGTGAAGGAAGGCGACAGGGTCGATGCGGATCAGGTGCTTGTCCGGCTCAATGGAACCGTCGTACAAGCCAACCTCTCCATCGCTGAAAATACGCTCGCACAACTCTATGCGCGCCGCGCCAGGCTGCAGGCCGAGGCATCGCACGCATCCGAGCTAACGGTCCCCGAGAAATTGTCCGAGCTTACCACGTCCAAATCGGCCGCGACCCTGGTTGCAAGCGAACAGAACCTGTTTGTCAGCCGCAAGAACGCGCTCGAGGGCATGAAGAGGCAGGTCGCAACACGCAAACAGCAGTTGACGGACGAAGTCGACGGTCTGACGGTTCAGATCGACGCGATACGCGATCAGGTCGAGCTTGTCGATCAGGACCTTGAGAAGGTTAATACGCTCTATCAAAAGGGCCTGACGACGCAACAGCGGCTGAATGACTATAAGCGCCGCAAGTCTGAACTCGAAGGGCAGATGGGCCAGGGCATTGCCGCTCGTGCACAGACCGAGGGCAAAATCGGCGAGCTTGATCTGCAGCTTCTGCAACTTGACGAAGACAGGCAGTCGGAGGTCTCCAAGGATCTGACCTCCGTCGAGGCCAGTATCGCCGAGTATGAGGAACGGCTGGCCGCCACGAAGGACCAACTCGCCCGCCTGGAGATTCGCGCACCGATTGCCGGCCGAATCTATCAGCTCGGCGTCCACAACATCAACGCAGTGGTCCAGCCGGGTGAGGTCCTGATGCTCATCGTCCCAGAGCATGACGAACTGCAGGTTGAGGCAACCATCACGCCGAAGGACATTGATCAGATCTACAAGGGGCAGCCGGTCGACATTCGCTTTACCGCATTCAACCAGACAACGACGCCCGACATTGCAGGGCGAGTTTCCGTCATCTCGCCCGACCTTCAGACGGACCCGCGCACGGGAGCGGCCTTTTATACGCTGCGGATAACGCCTGACTTGGCCAAGTCGAAGAATCTGTCCGAAGGCTCCCTCTATCCGGGAATGCCCGCAGAAATATTTATCAAGATCGCAGACCGCACGGTAATATCGTATTTCACTAAGCCTTTCAAAGATAGGTTGCGTCTGGCGTTCAGAGAAGAATGATAATGAAAGGGATATTGTCCCAAAAAGGGTCCAACTAAATATCTCTTTCATCACTGTTACAGACTTGCCAAAATTTTATGCTTATCTATTAGTAAAGCTAGACGTTTGTCGCTGTTGAGTAGTGTATCGGGCGTCGCAACGAAAAAGCTTTATTCAAAGAAAGCAATGGAGAACATTCATGGCAGGTTTGACAGTCACGTTCGGTAACGGTGGTGCCTCCACCGTTTTCGATCTTCAGAGCATCGATGCCCAGAGCAACAGTGCGCTTGATAACAGCACCCAGAAGCAGGAAGTAACCGACGAAAACGGCTCCATTCTTCAATCCGGCTCCGTCAATGTGGGCGTAGCACCCGTCAGCGGTTCTGGCACGGGTGGCGAGGTCGCCGTCAACTTTGACGCCGACACCAATTCCTTCAACTTTGACGTTGTCGGCAAGTGGAATTCGGTCAAGAACGTTCTGGCCGTCTCCGACAGCGCGGAAAACGTCTATCTCAAGGATTTCGTTCAGGCTGACGTCCATCTCGGCGGCACGACTTCTTCGGCCGTCGAAATTCTCAACGTCAAGCGCGCGAACGTATCGACGGGCTCGGGCAACGACACTGTCACTATCTCCCTGCTGTCAAACGACAAGAACTGGGTAAATGCCGCTACCGTCGATACGGGCGCTGGCAACGACACGGTCACGATCAAGGCCGGCCAGAGCCTGAACGCTATCGGCGGCATCAGCGGCGCATCCGCCGTCAACGGTGGCAATGGTGTTACCGACGGCAGCAATTCGTCCGTCGTCATCAACGCCGGTGCCGGCGACGACACGATCGATCTGCACGGCGTCAACCTGAAGTCCTCGACCGTCACCGGCGGCACGGGCGTCGATCACATGATCGCCAGCGGCGGTGCGGATACGTTTGTATTCAAGCTTGGCGACATGGCCGCCTCGCTTGCGACGGACGTTATCGAAGGCTTCAATGCTGCCGTCGACAAGATCAAGGTTGAAGGCACGACCGCCGACGACTGGAGCGTCTCGCATTTTCTGGGCGACACCGTCATTTCCTACACCGGCTCGACGGCAGGTCATGAAGGCGAATCAATTGTCTTGAAGGGCAATATCGCCTCGGACATTCATACCTGGTTCACCGTATAACGGTCTGACCAAGACCCGGAGACATGCCGCCACAGAGGCGGCATGTCTGCCTTATCGCCATTCAGCGCGATTTATTCGGCCGCCAGACTGAAAGCATCGCTCTCACCGGGAGCAAGCTCCAGCGGCCAGATACGGTTGCGGACATCGTTGCGATAGATCTCCGAATAGGCGGGCATGCTCGCAAGCAGGGTTTCGGCGAGTGCTGCGCCGAGGTCTGGCAGAGACATGCGGAAGCATGTCAGCGTCGGCTGCAGGAATCTGGCGCGGGGTTCCTCGCGGAAGCCGATGACGGCGAGATCGCGGCCGGGGACGACACCGGCTTCAACGAGGCGGCGGTAGAGGCCGATCGCCATCAGTTCGTAGATCAGGATGATCGCCGTCGGCCTGTTGTCGATCCGCAACAGTTCTTCGCCCGCCTGATAGCCGCCCTGTTCGCTGGATTTCACGCGGATCACCAGCTTCGGATCATACTTGATCCCATGTTTTTCCAGAGCCTTCCGATAGGCATCGACAAAGACATAACCGAGATTTATCTCGCCTGACGGCGCGGCGATCGCGATACGGCGATGGCCCTTGGCGACGAGCCGGTCCACGGCGCAGGTCGCGACACCTTCGAAATCAAGGTCGATCCAGGTGAAGTTGTTGCCGCCGGAAGAGCTGCGGCCGAGTGCGACGAAGGGAATCTTCGCCTTGATCAGCAGGTCGATGCGCTTGTCGATGCGTTGAGTTGCGGAGATGATCATGGCATCGACGACACGGCGCGCCACCATGCGCTTCAGATATTCGTAAGGGTCCTCGTCGCTAGGGCAGGGGAGCATGACGAGATCGAGTTTATGGCGCGACAACACGCTTTGGAGGCCGCCGGTGACGCCAAGGAAGAAGTTGTCGCTGTTTTCGACCGTCTCCTTGCTGGATTCGATCATCAGGCCGATGACGTTGGTCGTTCCCTGACGAAGGCTGCGGCCGGACTGATTGGCGACGTAGCCGAATTCTTCGGCGGCAGCCAGCACCCGCTTGCGTGTTTCCTCGTTGACATCGGCCTTGCCGTTCAGCGCGCGCGAAACCGTCCCGATCGAAATGTCGAGATGTTCTGCAAGCTGACGGATACCCTTCATATGAGCGATCTTTCTTCCGGTATGCGCGAGTATCGTACCTTATTGCCATGGGAAAACGTTTACGGAAAGCATTTGGGGCAGGGGAAAATGTATTTTTGCTCGATCCGAAAAAATCTTCTGCTGCATTGCCGAAGATTTTTGCCTAAGCGCCCGATCACATTGAGATTTTTCGCAGCATTTTGTCGAAAGGCGCTGGCATTGACAGCAGTAAACGTTTCCGCTTAGTATCGTAAACGTTTACGGAAGGCGTTTCGGGAGGATTCTGAAGCGCACCGCTGGAGGAAATCGTGAAATTGAATGCCGTTTTGTGCGGGTGCGGAGCTATGTCCAAAGGCTGGCTGCGTGCTATCAAGGAAACGCCTGATCTTGCCGAGGCAATCGAGGTTGTCGGTCTCGTTGACGTCAATCCGGCTGCCGCCGAGACGCTCGCCGCGGAATTCGGCTTGAGCGAGGCTCGCATCGGTGCCGATCTTGCCGCCGTCATCGCTGCAACCAAGGCAGACATCGTCTTTGACGTCGTCGTCCCGACGGCACGTTTTAATGTTGTGTCGACGGCCATGAAGGCCGGCTGCCACGTGCTGAGCGAAAAGCCGATGGCGACCTCGCTCGCGGAAGGTGCGGCACTGATCGATCTCGCGGCCGAAACCGGCAAGATCCATGCGATCATTCAGAACCGCCGCTTCATTTCCGGTGTACGCCGCATGCGCCGCCTTGTCGAAAGCGGAGCGATCGGCGAGCTGACCGGCATTCACTGCGATTTCTTCATTGCCCCGCATTTCGGCGGCTTCCGCGAAGAGATGGACAATGTCCTGCTGCTCGACATGGCGATCCATACGTTCGATGCCGCTCGTTATGTGGCGGACAAGAAGCCGCTCGCCGTCTACTGCGTCGAGCGCAATCCTAAAGGATCGTGGTATCGGCATGGCGCTTCGGCCAACGCGACTTTCGAATTCTCCGACGACGTGGTCTTCACCTATCGCGGCTCCTGGTGCGCCGAAGGTGAGCGCACGAGCTGGGAAAGCCAGTGGCGCATCGTCGGCTCGAAGGGAATGCTGACCTGGGATGGCGCCGATGGCTTCAAGGCAGCGGTTTCCGGCAATGAGCCGGGCCTGCTTCACGGTTTTTCGCCTGTCGAAGTTCCCGCGCCTGAACGCGAGGAAGAGACGCATGGCCATGCCAGCGTGATCGCAAGCTTCGTCGAGGCGATCCGCACCGGCAAGCGGCCGGAGACAGTCAGTTCCGACAATATAAGAAGCCTCGCCATGGTCTTCGGTGCGATCGAGAGCGCCAGGACCGGGCGTCGCGTTGAAATTTCAGCATAAGGATAGATGACGTGAGCAACCCCGCCAAAGCCATTCGCATCGGTACCATGGTCAGCGCCTCGAAGGGCGGCGCCGACAAGCGCATTGCCCAGATCGCCGATATGGGTTTCGAAAGCTTCGAGCCTTTCTTCTGGCAGACGACCAACGGCCAGGATCTCGCCGAACTCGGCAAGCGCAGTGTTGACGCCATCGGCGATCGCGACATTACCATTTCAACGCTCGGCATGTTCGGCAATCCGCTGGAGGAAACCGACATCGACCTGCAGACCCTGCAGGGCTGGAAAGATTGCATCGACAACGCCCACCATTTCGGCGCCACCTGTGTGGCGGGTTTCACCGGCCGCATCCGCAACAAGCCGCTGACCGACAGCCTGCCGCGCTACAAGCAGGTGTGGAGCGAGCTTGCCAAGCGTGCGGCCGACAAGGGCATCAGGATCGCCTTCGAAAATTGCGCCATGGACGGCAACTGGGCAACCGGCGACTGGAACATCGCCCATAATCCGGATGCCTGGGAACTCATCTTCAACGAAACGCCGGACGACAATATCGGCCTCGAATGGGAACCGTGCCATCAGATGGTCTACCTGATCGAGCCGTTGCCGCAGATCCGCAAATGGGCGAAGAAAATCTTCCATGTCCATGGCAAGGACGCGACCATCCGCTGGGACGTCATCAGGGAGCACGGTATTTTCGGCAAGGAGAAGTTCGTCTTCATGCGCACGCCGGGCTTCGGCGACAGCAATTGGACCGACATCATTTCCGAGCTGCGGCTCGCCGGCTGGTCCGGCTCTATCGACATCGAAGGCTGGCATGATCCAGTCTACCGCGATGCGCTGGAAATGACCGGCCAGGTCTACGCGCTCAACCATCTCAAACATGCCCGGGGCGGCGATTTCGTCGTGGATCCGGTCTGAGTGAATATGGCCGGCAGCGAGGACATGCCGGCCATTCCGAATGGATAACCACAAAGGAGGAGAACATGGCTATCCGCAAATTTGCAGTTCTGGGCGCACTGGCGCTCGCAGGCGTTTCGCTCTTCGGCGTGTCCGCCAAGGCCGAAGACGTCAAGCTGACGCTCTGGTCGCTGGACAAGGACATTCAGCCGGCGCCGAACCTGGTCAAGGAATTCAACGACCAGCACAACGGCATCACCATCGAGTACCGCCTGATCCAGTTCGATGATGTCGTCACCGAAGCGATGCGCGCCTATGCGACCGGCCAGGCGCCCGATATCATCGCCGTCGACAATCCGGAACACGCGCTTTTTTCGTCGCGCGGAGCCTTCCTTGATCTGACCGACATGATCAAGAACTCGAAGGTCATCAAGCCCGAGAACTACTTCCCCGGACCGCTGAAGTCGGTCGAATGGGACGGCAAATATTTCGGCGTGCCGAAGGCGACGAACACGATCGCCCTCTACTACAACAAGGACATGTTCAAGGCGAAGGGCCTCGCTCCGAACAAGCCGCCGCAGACCTGGGATGAGCTGGTCGAGGACGCCCGCAAGCTGACCGATCCGGCCAAGAACGTCTACGGCCTTGCCTTCTCGGCAAAGGCGAACGAGGAAGGCACCTTCCAGTTCCTGCCCTGGGCGCAGATGGGCGGTGGCAGCTATGAGAACATCAATGCCGACGGCGCGGTCAAGGCGCTCGAAGTCTGGAAGACGATCATCGACGAAAAGCTCGCTTCGCCCGATACGCTGACGCGCGACCAGTGGGATTCGACCGGTACCTTCAATTCCGGCAATGCCGCCATGGCGATTTCCGGCCCTTGGGAACTGGACCGCATGGTGCAGGAAGCCAAGTTCGACTGGGGCGTCACGTTGCTGCCGGTTCCGAAGGAAGGCGCCGAGCGCTCCTCGGCCATGGGTGACTTCAACTGGGCGATCTTCTCGACCACCAAACATCCTGCCGAAGCCTTCAAGGCGCTCGAATATTTCGCCTCTCAGGACGACAAGATGTTCAAGAATTTCGGCCAGCTTCCGGCTCGTTCCGACATCTCGATCCCGGAAACCGGCCAGCCGCTGAAGGATGCGGCCCTCAAGGTCTTCCTTGAGCAGCTGAAATATGCGAAGCCCCGCGGCCCTCATCCGCAGTGGCCGAAGATCTCCAAGGCGATCCAGGACGCCATCCAGGCGGCGCTCACCGGCCAGATGAGCCCGAAGGATGCGCTTGACCAGGCTGCCGACAAGATCAAGGCAGTCCTCGGCTAACATCACCATCACCGGATGGCCGTCGGCCATCCCATCTTTTCCTCCCGGCAGGGGCTGTCTCCCGCGAAAGCGCCAGGCAGCCCCGTTCGGAGCAATGGAGGACCCATGAGAAGGATCCTTTCCAGCGTCAGGGACGGCCACGGTTTCGATATTGTGCTCGTCGCCTTTCCGCTCGGCTTTCTGTTCCTGATGGCCGGCCTGCCGCTCATCTACAATGTGGTGATGAGTTTTCAGGAGGTTGACATGTTCAGCCTCGGCACCTTCTCGCGTCCATGGGTGGGCTTCAAGAACTACGTGGACCTTTTCGCGCAGCCGGAAACGCTGCCGATCCTCTACAACACGGCGATCTTCGTCACCGGCTCGATTGCCGGGCAATTCCTGATCGGCTTCGGACTGGCGCTGTTCTTCTGGGTCAACTTCCCGGGCGCTTCCTGGCTGCGCGGCCTTTTTCTCGTCTCCTGGGTCATGCCCGGTCTCGTCGTCGGCGCGATCTGGAACTGGATTCTCTCTGGCGATTTCGGCATGCTGAATTTCATCCTGAAGGAAAGCGGCATCATCTCCAGCAACATCTTCTGGCGCTCGGACCCGCACTATTCGCTCTACGCCGTCATCATCGCCAATATCTGGCTCGGTACGTCCTTCAACATGATCCTGCTCTCGGTTGGTCTATCCGGCATTCCGGGCGATCTCTATGAGGCCGCCGAACTCGATGGTGCCACGGCTTGGCAGCGCTTCTGGACGATTACCTTGCCGATGATGCGTTCGACGATCGGGGCCATCATCGCACTCGGTCTGATCTTCACGCTGCAGCAGTTCGACCTCTTTGCCGCCATCACCTCGGGCGGGCCGAACAATTCCTCCAACGTCACGCAATACTGGGCCTGGGATTTGTCTTTCCGCCAATATGATTTCGCCAAGGGCGCGACCATCTCCGTCATCATGATCGTCTTCGTGATGTTCGCCTCCGTGGTCTACGTCCGCTCGACCCGGCATGAGGTGCGCGGATGAGCGAGACCGCACGCAACCGCCTGATGCTCGCCATCGCCATCATCATGGCGGCCGTCTATCTCTTTCCACTCTACTGGATGTACATCACCGCACTGAAGAGCGGGTCGGAGATGTTTGCGACACCGCCGAGCTTCTGGCCGGCCTCGCCGCAATGGGGAACCTTTGCCTATGTCTGGGAAAGCCGAAACATGGGCCTCTACCTCTGGAATTCGCTGATGATCGCGATCGGTGCGGTCGTCATCATCACGGTATTGGGTGTCGGCTGCGCCTATGTGCTGGCCCGCTACCGCAATATCTGGGTGGATATCGGCCTCTTCCTCATTCTCATGCTGCAGGTCCTGCCGGCCTCGCTGATGATCACGCCGATCTTCGTCGGCTTCTCGCAGATCGGCATGCTGAACTATCCGCGGCTTGCCGTCATCATCGCGATTGCCGCCAAGAGCATGCCCTTCTTCGTCGTGCTGGTGCGCGCCACCTTCATGGCGGTGCCGATGGAACTTGAAGAGGCGGCCCTCGTGGACGGCAATTCGCGCGTCGGCGCCTTCTTCAACATCGTCCTGCCGCTTGCCCGCAACGGTATCCTGGTCAGCGCCATCCTCATCTTCATGCAGGCCTTCGGTGAGTTCGTCTATTCCAAGTCGATGATCCAGGCGGCCGAGCTTCAGCCGGCAAGTGTCGGGCTCAATTCCTTCATGGGGCCAAACACCAATGAATGGAACAACATCATGGCCTACGCCACGATGTATGTAACGCCGATCCTTGCCATCTTCGTTCTCTTGCAGCGCCGCATTGTGTCCGGCCTTACCTCGGGAGCCCTCAAATGACCCCTCAGATCGAGCTTGCCGGCGTCAACAAATATTACGGCGCTTTCCATGCGCTGAAGAACATCGATCTCTCCATCGCGAAGGGCACTTTCGTCGCGCTCGTCGGCCCTTCGGGTTGCGGCAAGTCGACGCTGTTGCGCTCGCTGGCCGGCCTGGAAACGATCTCCGACGGGAGCTTGAAGATTGCCGGCGACCTGATGAACGGCGTGCCGCCGCGCAAGCGCGACGTCGCCATGGTGTTTCAGTCATATGCGCTTTATCCGCATATGACCGTGGAGGAAAATCTCACCTACAGCCTGCGCATGCGCGGGGTCGCCAAGGCCGAAGCGAAGAAGGCTGCCGAAGAGGTTGCGGCCACGACCGGCCTCTCACATCTTTTGAAGCGCTATCCGCGTGAACTTTCGGGCGGCCAGCGCCAGCGTGTCGCCATGAGCCGCGCCATCATCCGTCATCCGAAGGCCTTCCTGTTCGACGAGCCGTTGTCGAACCTCGATGCGGCGCTGCGTGTGCACATGCGCAAGGAAATCCGCGCCCTGCACGACCGCCTGCACGCGACCTCTGTCTATGTCACGCATGACCAGATCGAGGCCATGACCATGGCCGATCATGTCGTCGTCATGCGCGAAGGCGTCATCGAGCAGCAGGGCCGGCCGCTCGACCTCTACGACAAGCCCGCCAACAAGTTCGTTGCCGGCTTTATCGGTTCGCCTGCGATGAACTTCATCCCCGCAATTGCGGGCGAGGACGGGAAAAGCCTGACACTCGATCTCGGCACGGTTCGTCAGCAAGTTGCCATCGACCATCAGATCCAGCCCGGCCGCAAGGTTATTGCCGGCATCAGGCCGGAGCATATCGGTATTACCGATCAGGGGCGGGGAAGTTTTGACGTGCCGGTCGCGGTCGTGGAATCCACAGGGTCCTCGACCTTCATCACTGCGGCGACGACGCCCGAAATGACGATCGTTGAAACGGGCAGGGGATCGGTTCAGCCGGGCCAGACGATCGGCGTTACCGTCGATCCGGCACAGGTACATCTCTTTGACGAGGCGAGCGGCGTCAGAATTTGAGAGATGGTTTCAGGCTGATCGGTTGCCGTAACAGGCAGCCGCTCGACCGTCATTTTTGATCGACGGATCCCATTGCCATATTCTCGGCCGGAATGGTCGTCGGCCGAGGCCTCGCGTTATCGCGCGAGCGAAGCCG
The DNA here is from genome assembly GCF_042656325.1 of Rhizobium sp. GCM10022189. NCBI lineage: Bacteria > Pseudomonadati > Pseudomonadota > Alphaproteobacteria > Hyphomicrobiales > Rhizobiaceae > Rhizobium > Rhizobium sp. GCM10022189. The sequence continues at coordinate 189,144 of NZ_JBHSOR010000039.1, read as the reverse complement.
GCGCAGCTTGCTTGGCTGCGACCTCTGTATCGTGCGGTTGTTCGCTGGAATTTGCCCAAACGGCCACAGCAAGTCCTGCGACGATAAAGTAGGGCAGTTTGCTTGAAAGCTTGAGCTTGCCGGAAACGGCATTGCCGCGGGTGCATTCAAAGCCGGACATTTCTGGGGGCATCAGTACCTGTCTCGTGTGAATATCACGCCGCAAACATAGTATATGTGGCGATTCGAATGAACCCCCAGATTGGGGGATAGGCAAAACCTGTCGCCATCGGGCGGATCAGTGCCCACCCGGACGGCTTGAGAATTGAGCCGGCACCGAACGGCTGCTATCGATCAACGTCGATCGTCATCGGGTTTTATCGTCAGGGCAGGCATGACGGAGAGAAACTGAAAAAGCTGGTCTTTGCCACGTGCGGCAAGATCTGATGCCAGCCGGCCCTCAATGCGGATGGGTCGCTCTGGTTTACGATCCGCCTAAGTCCTACCTTTGCCGTGCGACAACAATGCCGCCATCGCGTACGAAAGCTGCAGGTCCTGCGGCTAACCCGCCCCGCATTCGGAGGTCCTATGAGAAGTTTGATTTTAGCCGCAGCCTTCTTGCTCCCGACGGGCGCCCTTGCCGTCGAGGCGGTGGAAGTGAATGCGCGTGACCATTCCTGCCGTGAACTCGCTCAGATTATCCAGCAGAGGAAGGCGGTCTTTGTCCGCATGGGTATTGGGGGGCGGAGCTTCCGCTACCCGCCGGCGCGGTGCCGGCTGGGCGACAAATACGATATCGCCAGGGTGCGCGCGGCCAACGGGGAAATGTGCGTTTTGAACTACGAGTGCGTTTACGACCCGCAATCCTTCTACAACCGCTTTCCCAAGTAATGCTTCTTACCGCTCTGCTGCTGCGGCGTAGACGACCTGAAGCTCCATCTGTACCGCATCCATGAACAGGGCGGCCTGCCGCGAAAGCTCGGCATCGCTGCAGCCCTGTTCTCTTAAATTGGCTGCGAACCCGGCCATCTCCGACCGCCAGAAGCGGTTGGCGGCCTCGCCGTGAAGGTTCTGAAGGGCCTCGGCGCAGCGCCTGATATCGGCTGTGCGTCGGTCGGCGGGAAACTGCAGAAGCGGCATGCTATCTCCGTCATTGCTGGGCGAATCGCCAAGTGTCCCGCAGAATGGCTATGAGTTCTTCACAAGTGGTGAAGCCGGTCGCGAGGCACGCCTGCTCAAATGCCGCCCGTTCCTTCGACGGCACCCCACATCACCGAAATTTGACAGAATGCTTTCCGGCAACAGTCGCCGTCGCGCCAAGCTGTGTTAGAGTTCCAGGCATGACGCAGTGATGGGAAGTGATGATGCTGACAACACTTGCGATGCTCGCGAGCCTGTCCGGCGCTGCCGCCACGCTCGCACAATCAGGCCAAAACGAAGTCGATGTCGAACTGGTGCTGGCCGTCGATACCTCTCGCTCGATGGATTATGAAGAGGTTCGCATCCAGCGAGAAGGCTATGTCGAGGCGTTGCGGCACAAGGAGTTCCTCGATGCCGTGAAAGGCGGGCTGACCGGACGGATCGCCATCAGTTATTTTGAGTGGGCCGGCTATGTCGTGCCCGGTTCCGTGCTCGATTGGCAGGTGATCGAGACGGAAAAGGATGCGCAGGATTTTGCCGACAAACTGGAAGCCCGACCGATCGCCACCCAGCGGCGCACGTCCATATCCGCCGCGATCGTTCAAGGTGCGTCAATGCTTGCCGCCAGTCCCTATAGGGGCAATCGCGAAGTGATCGACGTCTCCGGTGATGGCCCCAACAATTCCGGCGACCCCGTCACTCCGGCGCGCGATGCCGCTTTGGAGGCGGGCATCATCATCAACGGCCTTGCCATCATGTTGCGGCCGTCCGATGTGCCCGAGGGGCTCGACAAATATTACGGCGATTGCGTGATCGGCGGGCCCGGCTCCTTCGTTTTGCCGGTCCACAAGATCGAGGATTTCGCCGTGGCCGTGCGCAGGAAGCTGGTCTGGGAGATCAGCGGGCTCGAAGAGCCGGAACAGATCCGCGAAATTGCGATGAACCAGCCGACGACGGACTGCCTTGTCGGTGAGAAGCTTTGGCAGAATTTCTTCGATCGCTAGCTCGTCAGCCCGCAGGCTATCGCGATACCTGCAATTCGGTGGCCTGCTCCAGTCGCGGCAAAACCTCTCGTGCGATGATCTCGAGATCGCTAAAGGCCTTGCGCCCATCGACGAGCAGGTTGAAGGCAACGTGGTGAACGCCGAGATTGCGCAGGGCGGTGAGAGCGGCAAACAATCCTTCCGGTCCGGCTCGATATCCAAGATTGATATCGTCGATACGGTCGGATGGCGTATCCAGAAGATCGAGAGCCATGGCCTGCCCCATGCCGCGGAACTCGGTGGTGGTGCGCTGCACAGCCCCGTGCCACAGGGCTATCCGGTCCTTCTGGGCGGCAAGGGGCCGGTGGTACGTCATCCAGGCGCCGGCGTTTCTGGCGATCCATTCGAGCGACTGCGAGGATGAACCGACGGCGACCAGTGGAACGCTGCGCCCGCTGCGCGGGCGGATATCGAACTGGTTCTCGCCTGTCTGGCCGAGACGTCCCTCCAGCGCACTGGCGAGTGCGGCCCAGTTTGACCGAAACAATTCCCGGCGGTCGTCGACATTGCGGTCGAAGGCAGCGAATTCCGACGGACGGTCGCCGGAACCGAGGCCGAGCACGAACCTGCCCGATGACAAGACATCCATCGACAGGGCGGCTTTGGCCACATGAAGCGGATGGCGCAGGGGCAGAACGATTGCGCCAGTCGCCAATGCGATCGAGCGGGTGGATGCCGCCAATGCGCCGAGCAGCACCCATGGGTCGGAATGCCCGACGGGGTCCGGATAGGCGGCGTTGTTCAGGGGAACGTCGCGGACCCATATTGCCGAGAAGCCGAACTCATCGGCGCGGTGCGCAAGCTCCAGCTGAAGGCCGAAGTCGATATCGTGCCGCTGTCGCTCCTGTATCGGGAGAACGACACCGATCGTCAGCCGTGAATCGTTGAAGATCATCAGTCATGTCCAGCGCTGCCCACTTGCACTTGGGGCATCCGGGCAAGCTTTGCAATAGGATGAGATGCTGCCCTACCAGAGGGCGGCCGGCGCGTTTGCGAGAAACCGTTGGAAAGCGGAGGCGATCGCGGGGGCGACGGCCGTGATTTCCTCATGGGCTGCGAAGATGAGCAGCCCCAGCAGGGAAACCGCCGATCCGACTTCCACGACAGATATCGGATTGGCCTCGGGCAGCGGAAGACTGGCAGGCAGATCGACGATGGCTGGCCGGGTCGCATTCTGTCTGTTGTCGTTTGCGGGATGGAAGAGGCGGACGGGGCGAGGGTGAGCGAGGCGGGATTTGCTGCATATTCCAGGATAGGTTTCGCAGACTGAGCTGGACATCGAATGTACCCCTGATCGGCTTTGGAGGATCGCAGTCTTCACCTGGGATTTCGGCTCGCCTCCTTCAACTATACTCACGGATAGGCGCCTGCCTCCGAAGATGCCACTTCATCATCACGCCATGCGTAAAATGCATAGGTGCGCTGTGGTCTGAACGCTACTCATTTCCACCGAGCCATATTATATATTTCTCATCAAAGCGAACGAAGCGCCGCTAACTGGCAGCTGTCGCTGGACCCACGGAAAGGGGATTGCAATGAACATCGCACGCACTTTCAACAACTGGCGCAAGTACCGTCAAACCGTTACTGAGCTTGGCCGCATGTCGAGCCGCGAACTGAACGACCTGGGCATTGCTCGTGGTGATATCCGCGACGTCGCACGCGCTGCCATCGGCCGCTAAGAGCGGCTCTTTATGAATGCAAAACGCGCTCGCCTGAGGAAGGCGGGCGCGTTTTTTGTGTCCGCCGAGCTCTTCGCTCAACGCATAGCGCATAGCACCCTTGCAAATATGTGCCTAGCAGACTGGCAGCCATCGGCCTACATTCCAGGTCAACGAAGCGATGAAACTCCTCCCTCGTCGCCTCGTCTCAGACGCGGCCTACCTCCTCCCGGGCCGGCGTCTACGTGGCGACATCCTCCTCCCGTCGCCATGCCTCATAGAAGGCGTCTGCTGGATCTCCTCCCCCGGCAGACGCCTTGTTCGTTTTCGGCGGTAGCCACAGTCTCCATCAATCTCAGTCGGCTCTTCTCGGGTTCTGCGGGTGTCGCTCGCACTGAACGCTGATGCCCCGGGACATTGATAAACATGATGATTGAACTCATGTTATTTTTGCCTTAGAAGGCGATAGAAAAAGCGTGATATCGCGCTCGGAAGGCCGTCGGGATAATGGCTGCAGCGGGCGTCTCCGCCTTTCGGACGGGCGCGATCATGCCGAGCAAGGATGGATCCCAATATTGAGTTTCTGCCATTCCATGGTCTGGCACACCGAAGGCATCCGGGTCATGGCGCCGGCCAAATGGCGCCAGTTCGACGGTCTCGTCAGCGTCTTCTGGGAAGCCGAAAGCCAGTCCGGGGCGAGGGGCTATTACCTCTCTGACGATCCGCGCATCATGATTTTCTTCAGCGATGTCTCGTCCCAGATCCGCATGTCGAACCGGGATGGCGATTTTCCGCAGCATTACCGGCCGATGACGCGAGCCGTCTATGTTCCGCCCGGCATGCCCATGTGGACGACGAGCGGCACGACGCACCGCTTCTCCCACCTCAATCTGCATATGCACAAGGACCGGCTGCTGCGATACCTCGCGCCGTCGGTCGGCAATTCGGCGGCGATGACGGCGCTGCGCAATCCGGTCGAGATGCAGGACACCCGAGCCATCGAAACGCTTGCCCGCCTTGTCGTCGACGAGGTCTCCAGCCCGTCGAGACCCGAGATTTATGGCGAGAGCCTTGTCGGCAGCATCGTCAGCGGTCTCCTGGATATTCCCCGCCAGGGTGGCGAGCAGCCGAACGGAAGGCTGACGCAGGCGCAGATGAACAAGCTGATCGCTCGTATCGACAGGCCGAGCGATTGCCGCCTGACCGTTGCCGAGATGGCAGAGATCGTCGGCCTGTCGGAAAGCTGGTTTTCCAACGTTTTCAAACAGACGACCGGCAAAACGCCGCTGCAGTGGCAGCTTGGAAAACGCATCGATCATGCCAAGCGGCTGCTCGTCGAAAGCGATATCGCCGTCGCCGATATCGCCGCCCAGCTCGGTTTTTCCGATCAGGCGCATCTGACCAAGGTCTTCCGTCAGATCGCCGGCGATACGCCGGCTGCCTGGCGGCGGATGCGGCAGATCCGTTAGCTCTGAGGGGGAGGTCGTCCCGTCCGCAGGGAGGCGAACGGGACCAGCCGGCTACCAGGTCTGGCGCAGTGTTGCGTAGATGGCGCGACCCGGATTGTAAAAATCCGCACCAAAGCCGCCATAGGCGACATGCTTCTCATCAAAGAGATTGCTGACGTTGACGTCGAAGGACGTGTTTTCCTGGATCTTGTAGCTGAAGGCGGCATCGAAGATGATGCTGCTGCCCGTCGACTGGGTGTTGGCGTCGTTGAAATAATAGGAGCCTGTGTAGCGCGCACCGAGGCCGAAGTTCATGTCGCCGCGCAAGCCGTTGCCGGGAATGCCGTAATTGACCCAGAGCGAGGCGATGTGGTTGGGCACGAACGACATCTCGTTGCCCTCGTTGCCCAGCGTGCCGTTCTCGACAATGTCGGAAACCATGTAGGAATAGGCGGCCGTCAGGCTGATATTGTCGGTAATCTCCGCCTTCGCCTCGAGGTCGATACCGCGCACGCGAACCTCGCCGATCGTCTCCTGGAAGCCGGTTGCCGGGTTGGTGCGGGTGATGTTGTTTTTGGTCAGATCGTAGACTGCGGCGCTGAAGAGAGCAGGGAATTCGTCAGGCCGGTATTTGACGCCGACTTCCCATTGTTCGCCGCGCTCGGGATCGAGCGTCAGCGAGGCCGGAAGCACCGATTCCGCGTAGCTGACATAGGTCGCGACCTGATCGGTAATCTTGTAGCTCAATGCGGCGCGTTTGGTGAATTCGCTGAGATCGGCGTCGGTCGTCGAGCCCGCCATGTTGTCCTGCTGCTGCAGGTCCAGCCAGTCGTTGCGCAGTCCGACGGAGGCGGTCAGCCTGTCGAAGAAAGTGAGATCCTGCTGCAGATAGAGGGCCGTCGTCTTCTGGTCGTTTGTCAGGCTCTGGTAGAGCGGAACCGAGGCCGGCGCGCCGGTATAGACGGGGTTTGTCCAGTCAATGCCGGGGGCGCCGCCGAAATAACCGTCATTGTCGGATTGCAGGTTATTGTACTGCAGACCGACAAGGCTGCGGCTGTCGATATCCTCGAAATTCGTCTCATATTGCAGGCGGGTATCGATGATGAAGTTCTCTGCCGCCTGGTCGTTGGCGAAGAAGGCGCGATCGGCGATGGTCGAGCCGTTCGTCGGTGTCGCCGAGATATAGGCGTAGCCGAAATTGCTCTTGGTATTGCTGTAGCGTGCATTCGAGCTCAAGGTCAGGCCCGAACCGAAGTCGTGGTCGAACATGACGCTCAGCGTGTTTCTGTTGATGTCGCGGTAGTTGAAATCAGGCTCGCCGAAGAAGCGGCTTCGCGCGAAGTCCGAACCGACCGGATGACCGCCGCCGCCTGGAACGCCGTTCTTGTCCAGATGGTCATAGACCACGGTCAAATTGGTATCGGCGCTAGGGCGCCAGGTCAGGCCGCCCATGACGAAGTTTTCGTCGTCCTGCGAATAGTCATATTCGTCGTCGGCACGCCTCACCTTGCCGGTGATGCGATAGGAGAACGTATCGTCCTCGGTGATATTGTCGCCGAAATCGACGCCGGTCTCCCGATGGTCGAAGGAGCCGCCGGTGACATAGGCCTCGCCGAAGCGCCCGCTCTTCGGCCGCTTGGTGACGAAGTTGACGGCGCCGCCGGGATCGGAAACGCCGAAAGTGGTGGAATTGGCTCCCTTCAGCACTTCGACGCGCTCAAAGGCGAAGGGCTCTTCGCGGATGCCGCCGAAGGGATCGCCGAGCGTCAGGCCGTCGCGATAGGTGTAGGCATCGAAGCCGCGGATCTTGAAATAGTCGAAGCGGTCGTCCGAGCCGTAGAAATCGGTCGTGACACCGGATGTATATTGCAGAACCTGTTCGGTGTCCTGGGCGCCGCGCTCCTGGATTTCCTTCGACGTGATGACGGAGACGGAAGCAGGCGTGTCGAGAAGATCGGTCGCCATGCCGTTGCCGCTGATGGTCTTGGTCGCAACGATCGATTTCGAGTCATTGTCCGTATCGAGGCCGCTGCCCTGGATCACGATGGGTGCGAGAGGTGTGACCGTATCGGAATTCGCGCCGTCCTGGCCGAGCACCGCGCCAGGTGCGAGGGCGACAAGCGCCGTGCAACCGAGAAGGACCGCATTCCTGTAGCGGAGGAGGCTCTGTCGCGAGTGAGCGCCTGTTCTTTCGATGTCCATGTTCACGTTCCAGAAGTTGATATCGCCGTTACGGCTCTTCGGCAGGGGATGCCGAATGGAATGCCGTTTTGAGGATCGAGCTGAGCGGCATGCCGACCGCCGGTGCCAACGAGAGATTTGCCCCGGACTGGACGCCATGATGGCTGCTCGATGTCCCCTGCGACGGCTACTAACTTGAGCGCGCTTGTCCAGTATTGTAAATTTCCCGGGTTTTGTAGGATCCCACGGAAATCTCAACGCTGCAGCCTCGAAGCGCCGGCCTGACCGTTGACGCAGGTAGATTAACCTGAAAGTGGAGGTCAACTTAAAACTGGCGGAGTTTGCACGATGCTGCGCTTTTTACGTCTGGCCGCAAAACTGGCGGTGATCTATGGCTGGCTGATCGCAGCGGCGTCCGGCAGCGTCTGGGCTGACGAGAGCACGTCCTATCCCGTTACCATCAGACATGCGTTCGGCACGACGGTCATCACAAAGAAGCCGGAGCGGGTCGCAACGGTCGCCTGGGCCAATCACGAAGTGCCGCTGGCGCTCGGTATCGTTCCCGTCGGTTTCGCTGCCGCCAATTTCGGCGATGATGACGGTGACGGATTGCTGCCCTGGGTCGCTGACAGGCTGAAGCAGCTGCATGCGGGAAAACCCGTCCTGTTCGATGAAGGCGACGGCATCGATTTCGAGGCGGTCGCTGCCACCCGGCCGGACGTGATTCTGGCGGCCTATTCGGGCCTCAGCCAGTCCGACTACGATACGCTGAGCCAGATCGCCCCTGTTGTCGCCTATCCGGATGCGCCCTGGTCGACCGACTGGCGCGACATGATCCGCCTGGACAGTGCCGGACTTGGCATGGCTGCGGAAGGCGAGGCCCTGATCAGGAAGATCGAGGGTGAAATATCGGAGACGGTCGCAGGCCATCCCGAACTGCATGACAAGTCGGCGATGTTCATCACGCATCTCAACGCCACCGATCTCAGCACGGTCAACTTCTACACGACCAACGATACACGCGTGAAATTCTTCGCCGATCTCGGGCTGAAATCCCCAAGAAGCGTCGTCGAAGCCTCCGCACCTGGCAAATTCGCAGGCTCGATCAGTGCCGAACGCATCGATTCCTTTGACGATGTGGATATTGTCGTCACCTACGGGAACCAGCAGCTGCTCGAAGCGCTGGAGAAGAACCCGCTGACGGCGAGAATGCCGGCAGTTTCCAGGGGCGCGCTGGTGACGCTCGGCCGCAATCCGGTCGGCACCGCCGCCAATCCGACGCCGCTGTCGATCTCCTGGGTCCTCAAGGACTACGTGGCGCTGCTTGCGGATGCCGCCAGAAAATCCCCCAGCAAACCCCGATGATTGCACGCAGTCCAAAATTGTCGCCCCGGCGGCCCCTATCAGCCCGGTCGAACCGGACCCGCGGCCTCTGGCTATTCGGGCTCGCCGCGGCTCTTGCCGGCCTCTGCGCGCTTTCGGTCACGGTCGGCACGCGCGATGTCGACTGGGTAGATATTTCGGCGGCTCTTGCCGGTCGTGCTGATACGATCGGCCAGGCCGCGGTGACGGTGCGCATTCCGCGCACGCTGCTCGCTTTGATCGCCGGCGCGGCACTCGGCCTTGCCGGGTCCGTCATGCAGGGGGTGACACGCAATCCGCTCGCCGATCCCGGTATTCTCGGCGTTAATATGGGTGCGTCGCTCGCTGTCGTCGTTGCGGTTGCCTGGTTCGATATTTCTTCGAACGAAGCCTATATCTGGACAGCCATCCTCGGGGCGGGATGTTCGGCGGCTTTCGTCTATACGATCGGTTCGCTCGGACGCGGCGGCGCAACGCCCTTGAAACTGGCGCTCGCCGGTGCCGCAACCTCGGTCGCCTTCGCCTCCATGGTCATCGCTGTCGTCCTGCCACGCAACGATATCGCCGGCGGCATCCGGTCCTGGCAGATCGGCGGCGTTGGCGGGGCAACGTTCGAACGCATCTTGCCCGTTCTGCCCTTTCTGGCGGCCGGCTTCCTCATCAGCCTGCTGTCGGCGCGCAAGCTGAATTCGCTTGCGCTTGGCGATGATCTGGCCGCCGGGCTCGGCGAACGCGTGGCGCTGGCGCGCGGTGTCGCAGCGCTGGGGGCCATCCTGCTCTGCGGCGCCACGACCGCGGTCTGCGGGCCGATCGGCTTTCTCGGCCTCGTGGTTCCGCATCTCTGCCGCCTGCTGGTTGGCGTAGACTACCGCTGGCTCCTGCCCTTTTCCGCTCTGGGCGGCGCCTGCCTGCTGCTGGCAGCCGATGTGATCGGCCGCATCGTCGCCCGCCCCGCCGAACTCGATGTCGGCATCGTGACGGCACTCATCGGCGCGCCCTTCTTCATCGCCATCGTTCGGCGCCAGCGGGTGCGAGAATTATGACCGTGCTTGTCTCCTCCCTTAATCGCATTGCCGGCAACCGTCGCCGCAGGGCGCGCCGGCATAGGCTCCTCGTCGCCATGCTGCTCTGCCTCGTCGTGGCGATCTTCGCACTTACCCTGTCGCTCGGACAATCCTTCACGCCCGCCGGAGACGTGATCCGGGTGCTGCTGGGCGAAAACGTGCCGGGTGCGGCCTTCACCGTCGGTCAGCTCAGGCTGCCGCGAGCGGTGCTTTCGGTGCTTGCGGGCCTGAGTTTCGGGCTCGGCGGCGTCGCCTTCCAGATCATGTTGCGCAATCCGCTCGCAAGCCCCGATATTATCGGCATCAGTTCGGGCGCGAGTGCGGCCGCCGTCTTCGCCATCGTCGTCCTGTCGCTGAAGGGGCCGATCGTTTCCGTCGTCGCGGTCGCCGCCGGGCTCGCAGTAGCCCTCATGGTCTACGGGCTGTCGTCTCGCAACGGCGTGGCCGGCACGCGGCTCATCCTCGTCGGCATCGGCGTGTCCGCGATGCTGGAAAGCATCATCGCCTATGTCCTGTCGCAGGCGCCGGCCTGGAGCCTGCAGGAGGCGATCCGGTGGCTGACGGGCAGCGTCAACGGCGCGCAGCTTGGTCAGGCGGCGCCGCTCCTTCTGGCGCTTGGCATTTTCGGCGGGCTGCTTCTGGGCCGTGCACGCGATCTTGAAGCGTTGCGGTTGGGGGATGACACCGCGGCCGCGCTCGGCGTCGGCGTGTCGCGCACCCGTATCATGATCATCGTCGCAGCCGTCGGCATGATCGCCTCGGCAACGGCAGTGACTGGCCCGGTCGCCTTCGTCGCCTTCCTCTCGGGGCCGATTGCCGCCCGCATCGTCGGAAATGCGGGTTCCATCCTCATTCCGGCAGCCCTTGTCGGCGCCGTGCTGGTGCTGGCAGGCGACTATGTCGGCCAGTTCCTGTTGCCCAGCCGATACCCGGTCGGCGTCGTCACGGGTGCGCTCGGCGCTCCCTACTTGATTTACCTGATCGTGCGCGTCAACAGGACCGGAGGTTCACCATGACCATCCATACTCTTGCGGCCAGCGGCCTTTCGGCCGGTTACGGCGAAGACGAGATCCTGCATGGCCTCGACCTTGCCGTGCCGCCCGGCAAGATCACCGTCATCGTCGGGGCGAACGCCTGCGGCAAGTCTACGCTGCTGCGTGCCATGTCGCGGCTGCTTGCGCCTCGCCGGGGACAGGTGCTGCTCGACGGCAAGTCGATCCACCACACGGCGTCGCGGGAGCTTGCCCGTACGCTCGGCCTGCTGCCGCAATCACCGATCGCGCCGGAAGGCATCACCGTTGCCGATCTTGTCAGCCGTGGCCGCCATCCCCACCAGAGCCTGTTTTCCCGCTGGACCCGCAGGGATGACGAGGCGGTCGACGCTGCGCTCAATGCGACCCGAACCGCGGATCTTGCCGAGCGGCCGGTCGATGAACTCTCTGGAGGGCAGCGCCAGCGCGTGTGGATCGCCATGGCGCTGGCGCAGGAGACGCAAGTGCTGCTGCTCGACGAACCGACGACCTTCCTCGACATCAGCCATCAGGTCGAGGTGCTGGATCTCCTGACCGATCTCAACCACGAGCGGGGCACTACCGTCGTCATGGTACTGCACGACCTCAATCTCGCGGCGCGCTATGCGGACCACCTTGTCGCCATGACGGATGGCCGCGTGCACGTCTCTGGTCCGCCGCAGCAGGTGCTGACGGAAGACAACGTGCGACAGGTCTTCGGTCTGGAAAGCCGTATCATCGCCGATCCCACGTCCGGCCGGCCCATCATGCTGCCGATCGGCCGGCACCGAATGGTGGCGAGCGAACGCGAACTGCAACGTGAATTCCATAAGGAGGACAGATGACCACGGCTCAGGAATTCAAGCTCTCGGGGATCGCGCTTCCCAGGGATGCCGCGGCCATGCTTGGGGAGATCTGCGAGCATTTCGTGGAGCATGCCGAGGTGCATCGCAGTCATGGCCTCGCCCTTCTGAAGAGCAAGGCCGGCGCGGCCGCAATCCGCATTCAGGACAGCAAGTTGCTGATCGAGCTTTCCTGCCCTTCGGAAAAGGCGCTGCAGATGAGCCGGACCATGCTTGCCGAGCATCTTTTCTACTTCGCCGGCGAGGATCCGCTGGAGTTGACGTGGTCCGATCCTACGGCACTCGCCGTTCTGCCGAATATCCATGAGGCGACAGTGATCTCGGCCGAGGATGTGACGCCGCATATGCGACGAGTGAAATTTGCCTGTGCCGACGTTGCCACGTTCATCGGCGGCGACATGCATGTGCGCCTGCTTGTGCCGCCGAAGGGCAGGATGCCGGTTTGGCCGGGCCTGCGGGCGGATGGCCGCGTTGCCTGGCCCGAAGGCGAGGACGAGCTTCTGGTGCGCGTCTACACGATCCGCGCGGTCGATGTCGAAAGGCGCGAAGTCTGGATCGATTTCCTGCAGCACCCGGCGCCCGGCATCAGGACGCCCGGCGCCGATTTTGCCCGTGATGCCGAACCGGGCCAACAGGTTGCCCTTCTTGGCCCCGGCGGCGGCAGCCTTCCGGCGGCGCAGTCCGTCCTGCTTGCAGGTGATGAAAGTGCGCTTCCTGCCATTGCCCGCATCGCCGAGGAAATGCCTGCCGGAACCCGGCTGCAGGCAATCATCGAGGTCGCCGACGAGACGGAAGAGCAGCCCTTGTCGACATCGGGTTTGATGGATGTACGCTGGCTGCATCGAAAAGACTATGCCGATGGCGCGAAGGGCGTCCTTCTGGAGGAAGCAAAACTGGCGGTCGCCGCCGCCGACGGCGAGACCTTCGTCTGGTTTGCCTGCGAGAAGGAGGATGTGCGCGCGATGCGGGCTTTCCTGAAGGCTCGCCGGCACGACAGGAGGAACATGTATGTCGCCTGGTATTGGGAGCGGGAACCGGATTAGGCCTGCGCAACCGGTCGTCGGTCGCAATCTGTCAGATGGAAGACCTATCTTTTGACCGTTCTCGTGTCGGGCGACCGGGCGCGATCGGATCGCTTGCCGGAAATGTTTCCTCGAGGGCTTCCTCCAGAAAGTCGTCCTGCTCCTGTTCGGAATTGTCGGTTTCGTCAGGTTTGTCGGTGGTTCCGCCGGCTTTCGTCATCTCAATCCCCTTGCTGGTTGACATCGCGAACGTAACAAGCCTGGCGGCGCTTCGGCACTAAACTGTCGGATAGGTCGGGCTGCGTTGCGCTTCAAATCAGCGGTTTCGGAAGACTGTGCAGGCAACGCCGGCAGCGCGGATCGTGCTGCAAAGTTTGGTCGCTTCGGCACGGCTCTCCCGGCCGATTCTGGCGGCATAACGCGGGCGGTAGCCGAAGTTTCCGCCCCTCTGCCGCACGATCAGGGCGCGCTCGGCGTTCAACGGTTCGGGAAGTTTTGCCAGCGACATGGTGAACAGGCGGTCCGCCACGGACGGATTATAGTGAGCGGCAAGCTGCACGCCCCATGGCGCCCAGTCGGCGGACCCGGTCAATACGGGCTCGTTCATCTGCCGCGTCTCTGCGAGCGCCACACATGCCTCACGGAAAGGCATCGCGGCCCGCAGCTCCGGCGCCGCTTTTTCCGGCGGGCTGTCCCGCCAGGTTTCGACTGTCTGCCCGGTAATCGCGAATACGTAGTCGCGTGTTTCGATCGGCAGGCGACCGGAGGAGAGGAACCGGCTGAGGCCGGATTCACCGGCGTTGTAGGCAGCGGCCGCAAGTCCGAGATTGCCGAAGCGAAGCCTGAGTTCGTCGAGATAGGCGGACGACGCTTTGAGTGCCTGAATGACATCGAAGCTGTTTTCCAGCACTCGCAATCGGGCGGTGCCCGGCATGAATTGCGCGATGCCCTCCGCACCCTTCGGACTGACCGCTTCCGGACGGAACAGGCTTTCGCGCCAGATTAGGCGAGCGAAAAAGGCGGGCGGAATGTTATGGATCGCGGCGAAACGGTCCATGACCGCGCAGAGATCGGCATTGAAATGATCTTTTCGAATGCAGAGAGTTTGCCCGTCGTCAGCCTGCCCCTGGTAAAGGCAAGCCGCTTCCGGCGCAGACGGCTCGGCGGCGCTCGCCGCGGTCGCCGCGCTAACCCACGCTGCAGAAACCAGCGCCGCAGCCAACAAGCCTATGCCGCATCTCATCATCGCCAAACCTTGCCCGGCGACATCGTCGCGGTTTTCGGGCAGGACGGCAAGCATCCTTCGTCACCCGCGGATCCTGCGCAGGGTGACGGGCTTTCTTCAGTGCACAACCGTCAAGATCGCAATGCCGGCTTCGGCTGCCGCACGGCGAATGGCGTCCTGCAGTTCCTCGACATCGATCTGTCCGCTGATCGCATCGACGCAGGCCTTGACGGCCACGACATATTCCTCGCCGTCCTCGGACGGCCAGTCCGCTATCAAAACCTCGGCGGCGTCTCTCAGCGTCCTGAGGACCCTGTATTTTTCCCGACCACCCAGCATTAGCACCAGAGGAGGAAAGCGTTCGTATGTGTTCCATTCCATTACACTTGGTCTCCCCAACGTAAGGATATTGGTAACGGTGCAAGAACCATACCGACCGCGTGTGAAAATCGTGCATCCGACAACTTGCGGGTTGCGGGTCGATTGCAGCGTTCGAACAATGTTTCAAAATGGATATAAATACTCAAGTTTCTATTGCGTCCTTTTCCGTCCTTCGATAAGAAGGATCGTCATTGGCCGGAGCGATCCGGCCACGTAAGCGTTAACGTCACCCAACGCGTATGATCGAACGGCTTTGCGGCTTCGATCTGCGCGGCTGTGTCCTGCGGATCGTTTCCCGAAGCCCGGGAAGGACATGATGGATAACAGCCAATCCACACATCACCAGCTTGCTGCACCTGCCATCGAACGGGTACGCCATGAATTGCGCCGCCGATCGCTGACGGTCGAAAGCGTTACCGACATCACGCCCGGCATGCGGCGCATCGTGCTTGCGGGCAGGGACCTTGCCGACTTCACCAGCCTTGCGCCTGACGACCACATCAAGGTCATCGTGCCTGGCATCGATGGCGTTGAGGAGCGTCGGGACTACACGCCGCGCCGCTACGACAACGCCACCTGCAGCCTGACGATCGACTTTGCCCTGCACGAGGCCGGCCCGGTCACGCAATGGGCGATCGCCGCCCGGCCCGGAGCCTCTCTTGAGATCGGCGGCCCGCGCGGCTCAGCCGTGGTCGCAGGCAGCGTGAAGAGATGGCTTCTGATCGGCGATGAAACGGCTTTGCCCGCCATCGGCCGCCGGATCGAGGAGAGCGCGCCCGATACGACCATTGTGGCGATCGCCGCGGTCGCCGGCCCGCAGGAAGAACAATCCTTCCAGACGGCTGCAGCGCTTACAACGCGTTGGGTCTACCGCCCTCTCGCCGATGCGACGAATGCCGAACCGCTGATTGCTGCCCTGGCAGGGATCGACATCATTCCACAGACATTCGTGTGGATTGCCGCAGAAGCGTCGGTGGTGCGGGCGATCCGTGCCTATCTTGTCGAAGAACGCGCCTATCCGCTGAGCTGGATCAAGGCCTCGGGCTACTGGGTCAAGGGCAAGGCCGATACGACCGAGAAGTTCTGATCGCGGAGGAGCGCGGCCCGCAAGGCGCCGCACTTCGGCACTGGCTGCGGGCATCCGACGAGTGCAGCGAGGATGACGAACACGAGACCATGCAGGAGTTGGTGGACGACGACGATCGTGACGATGTGGCCCTTCTGTAGGGAACCGGCGAGAGCGGTGACATTCCCGGCGCCGCTAGTCGCGTATAGGTAGATTACTTCTCGGCCCGCTCCAGCAGAATTCGGGCTTCCTCAAAACGGCGCTTCCGATCGGCGTCATCTTCGCTCGACGAATAGCAGGTGCTCGAAACGCAAAACCGCACAAGCTGATGCGGCTTCTCGACCTTGTCGAACTCGCATTCGAACGTATCGGTCATCTCGCCCGGCGCGGTTCCCGGTCGGGTCGAATAGGTCATGCGAACACCCGGCGGCTTGAGCTCTGGGAAGGATTGAACCATGCCGATCGAAATCTGATCGCTCATGAAGAAGCCCTTGGCGACCGATTGGCATGTCGCCTCCAGATCCGGGGATTGCGCGAAACCTGCCGTCGGAAACAGGATAATACCGAATAATACTAAATGTTTACGCAAGGGCGTCTCCTCCTGATATCGTCCAGAATGAGGTAGAGCCAATACGGCAAAAACAAGTGGGGCGCCTCAGGCGGCGCCGGAAAAATCGTCCGATAACAGGCCCAGCAATTCCTCGCGATCCCGCACGCCGAATTCGAACCAGTCGACCAGCGCTTTCGCCTTTGCCATCCCGAGATCGCTGTCACGCCTGCAACGCGCGGCCGAGCACCACTCCCGGTGAAGGCCGTCGAGAAAATTCATCGTCTCCGAGGTCAGCGCTTCCTTCGGCCAAACCGTTCTTGTCATCGCCTTTCTCCCCTGGTGCGATCCTACACTAGATGACCTATGGTTGAGGGCAATGGCCGGAATGCAACACCGACCGATTAGTTGCCGCCGGCCGCCGCGCTGTCGCGCAAAAGAAGAGCGGCAGGCACTCAGGCCCGCCGCTTGTCGTCATGGGCTCTCCGGGAAGGGCGATCAGGCCTCCAGCCACTTCACCTGTTCGGGCGTGAGCTTGATGTCCAATGCCGAAAGGCTGTCTTCCAGTTCGGCGATCGTGCGCGGCCCGATCAGCGGAATGACAGGGAAGGGCTGAGCAACGACATAGGCCAGCGCGATATGGATCGGATGCCGGCCGAGTTTCCTGGCGAGTTCGATCGCCCTGTCACGCCGCTCGAAATTGCGATCCGAATACCAGCAACGCACAATCTCCTCGTCGTCGCGCTTGTCGCGGCCGGCCCGGTCGGTGAAGAAGCCGCGGCCCTGGCTCGACCAGGCGAAGTTCGGGATCTGCTTTTCGTTCAGCCACTTCTTCCACTCGTCGTCCGAGGCGGCAACGCAGCCGGCCCAGATCGGATCGAGCATTTCGGCGAGCGAGAAGTTGTTGGAAAGGGCGGCAGGCGCCGCCCTGCCGTTCTTCTTCGCATAGGCGATCGCCTCGTCGAAGCGCGCCCGCGTCCAGTTGGAGCCACCGAAGATGCCGCGAATGCGGCCGCGTTTGACTTCCGCATCCATGGCATCGACGAATTCGCCGACCGGCACGTCGGTATTGTCACGATGCATGAAATAGATATCGACGTAGTCGGTCTTGAGGCGATTGAGAGACTGGTCGAGCTGCTTGCCGATAATGTCGGGATAGCAGAGCGGCGAATGGGCGCCCTTGCCGATCAGCACGATCTCTTCGCGGGGCACCTTTCGGCTCGTATGCCAGTCGCCAAAGATGCTTTCCGTCTTGCCGCCGCCATAGACGAAGGCCGTATCGAAGACATTGCCGCCGGCTTCATAGAAAGTATCGAGCGTCAGCGAGGCGGACGCGAAATTCGGGAAGAATTCGAAGCCGAGGGTGACGACCGAAGCCGGCTTGGAAATGCCGGGGATCCGACGCTGGGGAATGGAGTTGCCGCGCCGGACAGTGCCGCCGGCGATGTTCAGGGTACGCCCGGCGGCCTTCTCGACGCCATATTCGAGGCCGACCGAGGCGCGCCACTGGTCGAGCACCTTGAGGTTGTTGATCGAATCCGTCCAGCTCATGCCGGGCGAGCGGAATTCCTGCTCGCCGGCGCGGATCGCGTCACCGGCCGCATCCGCTTCGAAGGAATAAAGCCAGCGATCCTCCTTGACCTCGACCGTCTGCTGTTCGCCGCCCTTGAAGATTTCGATCTTGCCGACGCCGCCCTTGTGGCCGGAGGCGAACCAGAAATCCTTGACCTCGATGCGGCCCTGAGAGCCGATGATGCGCAGCACGTTGTCCTGCTGCGCCATGATCGAGCACGAGACCTCCGCTATGATCTCGTTCGGGAATTTCAGGACGGCAGAGGCCCATTCATCGACGCCGGACTGGCCGAGATGCGCCACGCCAGCGACCTTTTCCGGCTCAAGGAACGGCTTTCCGGCAGCCGTGCCGGCAATCAGCCGGGCCATGGAAACGGGATAGCCGCCGACATCGAGGATGCCGCCGCCGGCCGTCTCATTCGCAAACAGGCGGTGTTCCGGTCTGTAGCTGCCCATGCTGAAACCGAAGCTGGAGCGGATGATGCGGATTTCGCCGATCGTGCCGCTCCTGATGAGTTCGACCAGCTTCTCGGTCTGCGGATGCACTCGGTACATGAAGGCCTCGCCGGCAAAGACGCCGGCCTTCTTGGCCTCGTAATAGATTGCCTCGGCATCATAGGCGGACAGGGCGATCGGCTTTTCCACCAGCACATGCTTGCCGGCGCGGATTGCCTTGATCGCCCATTCCGCATGGCCGGTATGGGGCGTGGCGATATAGATCGCATCGACCTCCTTGTCCGTCAGCAGCGCCTCATAGCCGTTGACGATGCGTGCGCCCGGAAAGCCGTCGGCAAGGCCAGGCTTGTCGGGATTGCGGGTGGCGATCGCCACGAGTTTGCCGGTGCGCGAATGCGCGACACCGTCGGCAAAGGTGCGGGCGATGGTGCCGGGGCCGATAATGCCCCAGCGGATCGGATTATCTGACGTCATAATTGTCCTCTTTCGTCTTTCAGTCCTGGGATCACGTTAGCGGAGCCGCCTGCCGGCGGCATCGAACAGGAAGGTGCGGGCCGCAGGCAGCGAGACCGTCAATGTCTCGGCCTTGCCGAGGCTGCGGGATTCCGGCCGCTCGATGATGAGCTGGTCGCCGCCGAGATTGGCATAGATATAGCTGGTATTGCCGAGGTGTTCGGCAACGTCGACGGCGACCTCCAGGTCGGCTTCGCCTTCGCCGGGTTCACCGAAATGTTCGGGTCGGATGCCGAGCGTCACAGCCATGCCCGATGTGACAGACGGATCGGAAAGCGGCAGCTGAAGGCGCACCGTCTTGTCGCTGGCCAGCACGACCGTTGTCTTGCCAGCCTGCACATCTGTCACTTCGGCCTTCAGGAAATTCATCTTCGGCGAACCGACGAAGCCGGCGACGAACTGGTTGGCCGGATCGTCGTAAAGGTCGAGCGGCGCGCCGATCTGTTCGATATTGCCGGCCCGCAGGACGACGATCTTGTCGGCAAGCGTCATCGCTTCTGTCTGGTCGTGGGTGACATAGATCATCGTCGTACCAAGCTGCTTGTGCAGCCGGGAAATCTCGACGCGCATCTGCACGCGCAATTCCGCGTCGAGATTCGACAACGGCTCGTCGAACAGGAAGACCTGCGGTTCGCGCACGATGGCCCGGCCGATCGCGACACGCTGGCGCTGGCCGCCGGACAGCTGTTTCGGGCGGCGTTTCATCAATTCGGTGATCTGCAGGATCTCGGCGACGTGGCGCACGCGCCGTTCGGTATCGGCCTTCGGATTGCCGTTCATGCGCAGGCCGAAACTCAGGTTCTCCTCCACCGTCAGATGCGGGTAGAGCGCATAGGACTGAAAGACCATGGCGATGCCGCGATCGGCCGGCTCGACATCGTTGACGACGCGGCCGCCGATCTTCAATTCGCCGCCGGTAATATCCTCGAGGCCGGCGATCATGCGCAGAAGCGTGGACTTGCCGCAGCCCGAAGGGCCGACGAAGACGACGAACTCGCCGTCCTTCACGTCCAGATTGGCGCCGTGGATGATCTCGAATGCGCCGTAGCGTTTGACGATATTGTTGAGTGAAAGCTCTGCCATGGGCTCCCCGATTATTTGATTGCGCCGGCCGCAATGCCGGCGATGAAGTGACGCTGCAGGGCCACGAAGACGACGAGGATCGGTGCGGTCAGAAGCACCGCCCCGGCCATGATGCCGCCCCAGGATACTTTGGTGAGGCCGATCAGCACGCCAAGCGCTACCGGGGCGGTCATCATGCCGGGCTTGGAATTGATCAGCAGCGGCCAGAGGTAATTGTTCCAGGAGGCGAGGAAGAGGATGATCGCCAGCGCCGCCATGGTTGGCCGGGCGAGCGGCAAGGCAATCCGCAGGAAGATCTGCCATTCCTTGACGCCTTCGACGCGGGCTGCGTCGAAAAGGTCGTTCGGCATCATGGAAAAGGACTGGCGCATGAAGAGCACGCCGAGCGAATTGAAAAGCGGCGGCACGATGAGGGCAACCCAGGTATTGGCGAGCTTGAACTCGCGCGCCACCATGATGAACTGCGGAATGACGACGACGAAATAGGGCAGGGTGATCGTGCCGAGAATGATGGCAATGACCAAGGAGCGGCCGACGAAGCGATAGCGGGCGAGCGCCCAGCCGGCCATGGAGGTCAGCAGCACGGACAGCGTGGTATAGACGGTGGCGACGACGATGGAGATCACCATCGCACCGACGAAATTCGTGTCTGCCTGCAGGTTCTGGAAATTCGCGATGAAGTTGGTCGAGGGCCAGAGAACGATTTGCGGGCTGAAGATGCCGTAGTCGGGCATGGTCGAGAAGACGAACATCATCCAGAGCGGAAAGAGCCAGATGATGGCGAGCGGCAGCAGGAAGGCGTGCAGGGCGATCTGGCGGACGAGAAGGGATTGCGACTTGGATCTCATTTCGGTTCCCTCCCGACCCAGAGATTGAGAAGCGAGATTGCCACCGCCAGTGCTGCCATCGTGTAGGCGATCGCCGAGGCGTAGCCGAAATTCAAGGATGTAAAGCCCTGGCGATAGAGAAGCAGGCCAAGTGTCTCCGTACCGCCGCCCGGTCCGCCGCGATTGGTGATCAGGAAGGGCTCGGCGAAGAGCTGCATCGTGCCGATGACGGATAGAACCACACAGAAGAGGATGATCGGTTTCAGCAGCGGCAGGGTGATGTGGAAGAACTGTTGCAGCTTGCTGACACGGTCGAGAGTTGCTGCCTCATAGACGTCTTCAGGGATCGATTGCAGGCCTGCCAGGATGATGATGGCATTGTAGCCCGCCCATCGCCAGGTAACGGCGATGATGATGACGACCATGGCGGCATTGGCATTGTCGAACCAGGAAACGGGTGCCAGGCCGGCTGCGCCGATCAGCTTGTTGACGATGCCGAAATCGAGATTGAACATCAGCCGGAAGACGGCGGCATAGGCAACCTCGCCAACGACGACAGGCGCGAAGAAGGCAAAGCGGAACAGCGCGCGCGCTTTCAGAAGCGGCGAGTTCAGCAGCACCGCCATGACAGTCGCAAGGGCGATCATGACGGGAACCTGGATGACCAGGATGATGAGCGTGTTATAGACGGCGTTGTAGAAGGCAGGGTCGGAAAAAAGGCGCCCCCAATTGGCCTGAAGGCTGAATTTCCACGGATTGATGCGCGTATTCTGGAACGAAATCAGGAACGAATTGATGATTGGCCAGACCCAGAAGGCGGCGAAGACCAGAAGATAGGGCGCAAGGAACGCATAGGCGCTCCGGTTTCTGATCGGCATGGTACCTCCTTACCAAAACGAATGTGCCGGCCGCCTCCCGCGGCAAGCGAAGCCGGGCGCTTTGGCGCCCGGCCTGTCATTCACTGTGCGATCGGAAGACCGGTTGCCGAGGCGATCTGGTTGGCGGCATCGTCGAGAGCCGCCTTCGCATCGGGATAACCGCCGGCGAGGTATTTCGTCTGCGTCGTCTTGTAGATGGCATCGGCATCCGTCTGGAAGGCCGTGCCGCGGCTCGGCACGATCTTCGGCAGGGTGGCGAGGATGTCGGCCCAGATCTTCTGGCCGTCCCAATAGGGCTGCGGCTCGTTGACGAAGGGATCCTGCACGGCCGACAGCAGTGACGGCACGAGGCCGAACGATTTCAGCATCGTGACCTGGCCCTCATTGGTGGTGAGCGCATAGGTCAGATATTTGAAGGCCGCTTCCTTGTTCTGCGAATTGGCGTTGATGGCAAGCGAAGAGCCGCCGAGATTGGCCGCATGCGGGCTGTCTGCCGTCATGCCGGGCATGGGGTAAACGCCCCACTTGCCGGACAGATCGGGCGAGCCGGAGCGGATCGTGCCTTCGTACCAGCCGCCGTAGACCTGGCTTGCGACCTTGCCGGCGGTGTTGGAGGAGATCTTCTCGTCCCAGTTTGCCGCCGTCAGCGTGCCGGCATCCTTCATCGCCTTGACCTTCTCCAGCGTCTGGACGCAGGCAGGCTGGTTGATGGTGATCGATTGGCCGTCGGTCGAGAAGTAGCCGCAGCCCTGTTCATTGGCGAGCATGCGGAACCATTCGCTGTCGCCGTTGAAATCGGCCTGGCCCATCACGACACCGGGATTGGCTTCCGATACCTTCTTGCCGGCGGCAATAAAATCGTCCCAGGTTGCGATCGACTTCGGATCGACGCCCGCCTTTTCATAGTAGTCGCGACGATAGAAGACGGCGACCGGGCCGGAATCCCAGGGCATGGCATAGGCGACGTCGCCGATCTCAAGTTCGGTGCGCTTGAAATCGGGGAATTTGGCCTGCATGTCGGCGGTATAGCCAAGGTCCTTCAGATTGGCGAAGCAATCCGGGAAGCGGCTCCAGAAGATTTCCGCCTCGAAATTCTCGATCGTTACGATATCGGGAAGTCCGTCGCCGCCGGCGGCGCAGGCGGCAAGCGTCTTGTCGAAGACCTGCTGATTGCCGAGATCCTGGACATCGACCTTGATGTCGGGGAACTGTTTGTTGAAGCCTTCGAGCGTTGATTTGAGAGCGGAAGCTGCGACGTTCCAGCTCCAGACGGTTAGCGTAGCGGATTGCGCATAGGCAGATCCGGATGCAAGCAGCACGAGCACTGTCGTTGCGGTGATGAGTTTAGAGCGCATGAAAATCCTCCCTTTTCAATTGCCGTCGCTGAGCGAACATGGCTAATCTAGCGCGGAGGGAACGGCTGTCTCATAAAAAGGGAATATGGAATTGGCGGAAAGTAAGGTCGTCGGCAAACCTGTTTACCAGCCCGGTGCCAGCACGATTGAAGGCATGCCGATGGCGCTGCAGATGTTCTATGCCCATCCTCCGGTCATGGCGATGCCGCACTGGCATGCGCAGGTGGAGGTCAATTACATCATGCGCGGCAGCGTTCACTACCGCATGAATGACCATGACATTACCCTCAAGGCCGGCCAGATGTGCCTTTTCTGGGGAGGGCAGCCGCATCAGATGGACGAATCCTCGGATGATTCTCTTTATGCCGGCGCGCACCTGCCGCTCGTCTATTTCTTCAGGATGCGCCTGCCTCCGGCCATAGGCACACGTCTGATGAAGGGAGAAATCTTGCTGACATCGGCCACCGATGCGGCCGACGAGGCAAATTTCCCGCGCTGGTATGACTACGCCAGATCCAATGATGTCAGGAAGACGCAGCACGCCGTCGACGAATTGCTTCTGCGCATCGAACGCATAGCGCTCGAGTCATATCTCATGGTGCCGGGCACCAGCGTCGAAGAGCTCGAACAGCCCAATTCGCATCTTTCCCGCAGTGTCGCGCGCATGTGCGATTTTATCGCGAGCAACTTCCTGCAGGATATCGATACGGCCGAAATCGCCCGCGCGGTCGATCTTCATCCGAAATATGCGATGAACCTGTTCAAGAAGACGACGGGCATGACGATCAGCAAATATATCAATCTGCTGCGTCTTTCGCATGCCCAGGCGCAGTTGATGGGCGAGGGGGCGAATGTGCTCCAGATCGCGATGGATAGCGGCTTCGGCTCGATCAGTGCCTTCAACAAGTCCTTCCGCAACATTGCCGGCATGTCGCCATCCGACTTTCGGCGGGATATGCGCTCTGTGATCGGCACTATCTCCGCCACGGGTTGAGACAGCTCCGAATCTGCCGATGAAAACGTCTGGCGACGCTCGGCATGGCCGGCGGCACAACATGACCCTTGCAATCAGCGCTGGCAGCACCATCATCATTGGTTGTCGGAGACGGATTCAGATGACCGAAACCCAGGATGCTTTTCGTGTGCGTATCACCGGTGGGGTGCAGGGCGTCGGCTATCGCGCCTGGACCCGCGGCCAGGCGCTGCAGCTTGGCCTGACGGGCTGGGTGCGCAATGAAGCCGACGGCTCGGTCAGCGCCCTGATCGTCGGTTCTCAAAGCGCCACCGGCTCCATGCTCGAGCGTTTCTGGAGCGGACCCGCCGGCTCTTCGGTGTCGGACGTGAAGGCGGAGGAGGCCACTGTCGACGAGGTGCCGGGCGATTTTCGCATCGTCCGATAGAGATCAGGTGAACCTGTGTTCCTTACCCGCAAGCGGTGAGGCGAATTGCGTTTCGCCGATCCTGACCGGCCGATCGCCGTCCGTGCGAACGACGAGCGTCTGCAATTCCGGTACGTCGAGATAGACTACCGTATCGGCGCCGAGCCGCTCGATATGTCGTATCTTGCCCTGCCATTTTCCTTCGCTCGACGAGAGCGCGACATGTTCCGGCCGGATGCCATAGATCCGGCAGCCTTCCCGCGCGGCAATCTCTCCCTCGAACAGGTTCATCTTCGGCGAACCAATGAAGCCGGCGACGAATGGGGTGGTGGGATTGTTGTAAAGCGCCATCGGCGAGCCGACCTGCTCGATTGCTCCGCCGTTCAGAACGACGATCTTGTCGGCCATCGTCATCGCTTCCACCTGGTCGTGGGTGACGTAGATCATGGTGGCGCCGAGCTTGGCATGAAGGTCGGTCAATTCGATGCGCATCTGCGAGCGCAGAGACGCATCGAGGTTCGACAGCGGCTCGTCGAACAGGAAGACTTTCGGGTTGCGGATGATGGCCCGGCCGATTGCGACGCGCTGGCGCTGGCCGCCCGACAGTGCCTTCGGCTTGCGGTCGAGCAGGTGCGAAAGCTGCAGGATATCGGCGGTCTGCTTCACCCTCTCGGTGATTTCGGCCTTGGGGCGTCTGGCGAGCGACAGGCCGAAGCCGATGTTTTCTGCGACGGTGAGATGCGGATAAAGCGCATAGGACTGGAAAACCATGGCGATGCCGCGCTCGGAGGGCTCTGCATCGGTGACGTCCTTGCCGTCGATGAAAACCTGCCCGGATGTCGTCGTCTCCAATCCGGAGATGATGCGCAGCAGGGTCGATTTCCCGCAGCCGGACGGGCCGACGAAGACGCAGAACTCGCCCGGCTCGACGGTGAGGTCGATACCCTTCATGACCTCCAGGCTGCCAAAGCTCTTGCGGACACTCTCGAGAACAACTGATGTCATGGCCTATCCCTTGACTGCACCGGCGGTCATGCCTGCAACGATCTGCCGGTTGAAGAAGATGAAGACGATCAGGGGCGGAATAGTCACCAGAAGAATGTTCATGAACAGCAGGTTGAACTGGGTCTGGAACTGGCCCTGAAAATTGTAGAGCGTCAGCTGCACCGTGACGTTTTCCCGGCCCGGCAGATAGTAGAGCGGGTTGGTGAAATCGTTGAAGATGGCAATCGACTGGACGACGATGACAGTGACGGTGACAGGCTTCAGAAGCGGCAGGATGACGCGAAAGAAGATCTGGAACGGCTTTGCGCCGTCGATGATGGCAGCCTCGTCGAGATCCCGCGGAATGGTTGCGATGAAGCTGCGAAACAGCAGAACAGTGAAGCCGAGGCCATAGGCGACCTGGATCAGCACCATGCCGGACAGGCTCTTGAAGAGGCCGAGCACCTGCAGCACCCAGATGGTCGGCACCACGGCCGGCGGGATCATCAGGCCGGCGAGCACGCAGCCGTAGATGAGTGTGTTCCAGCGCGACGGGCGGCGTTGCAGCACATAGCCGACCATGGCGCCGAACAGCACCAGGAGGGTGACGGCGGCTACCGTGATGACGGTCGAATTGAAATAGGCGAGCAGCAGCATGTAGTTGCGGGTCTGCACAACCTCCATGAAATTCTGCCAGAGCTGCCATTCGACCGGCCAGCTGAATTTCAGCGCGGCCGCATCCTGTTTCGTCTTGGCGGCGGTAATGAAGATGAAGAGGAAAGGCATGACGAAAATCACGCCGCAGGCGGCCAGTGCAGCAATCCCGGTGTAGAACTGGCGGCGGCTCATAGGTCCACCTCCTTGCGGTTGAACCAGGCCGTCAATGGCAGAACGATGAGGCCGATCAGCAGGAAAAGGATCACGTTGCCGGCTGTCGACAGGCCGTAGAAACCCGCCTGATACTGCTTGTAGATGACGCTTGCGAGCACGTCCGACGAAAAGCCCGGGCCGCCGCGCGTCATTGCCCAGATCAGGTCGAAGCTTCTAAGCCCCCCGATCAGCGAGAGTGTGACGACCGTCACCGTCGCGGGCCTGACCAGCGGGACCGTGACACGGAAGAACATCTGCGTGCGGGTCGCGCCGTCAATGCGGGCGGCCTCGTAATAGTCGGGGCTGATTGACGCGAGGCCGGCGATATAGATCACGGTCGCAAGGCCGATGCCCTTCCAGAGATCGACGAAAACGATGGAGTAAAGTGCAAGCGCCGGGTCGGTCAGCCAGCCGGGGCCGTGAATGCCGATGGCGGCGAGCGCCACGTTGATCAATCCGCGTGTCGGATGCATGAGCACCGAAAAGGTGATGCCGACGCCGATCGTCGACACGAGAACCGGAAAGAAGATCACGGTGCGCAACAGGCCCTGGCCCCAGAGGCCCGAGGTCAGCAATACGGCGAGCAGCAGGCCGAGGACGGTTTTCGTGCCCGAGGTCAGGACGGCATAGATGATCGTATTCACCAGTCCCTGGATGAGAAAGGGTTCGCGGAAGAACTGCCGGTAGTTTTCCAGGCCGATGAACTGGGTGGTGAACAGGTCCCAGCGCGTGAGGCTGAACCAGAAGGAGGCGACCGTCGGCGCCAGGAAGAGGACGGTGAATATCACCGCCGCCGGCAGGACGAACCAGTAGGGATAGGGTGACTTGCGTGTTCTCATACGGACACCGTGAAGCGTCCCCCATCCAGGCTGCGGCCTGGATGGGGGATCGGCTGAAAGGTTACCAGTTCGGCAGGCCGAGCTGCTTGGCCTGCTTCTCGACATCCTGATCGTAGAGGGCGGCGGCATCCTTGGCCGACCGGATGCCGGTCCCGACCTCGACCGTGATCTGCTCGAGCGCCGGTCCCTTGACGGGCGAGAGGAATTCGAGGGCGGGACCGTTATGCCCGTCGGTGTTGAAATAGGGCAGCATGTCGGAAACGACCGGCGGAACATCCTTCGGAAGTTCGCATCCCTTGACGAGATAGGGACCCGACGGGACGGCCTTCGCCATCAGATCGCAGGCTTCCTTGGAGCCGACGAAATCAAGGAATTTCTTGGCCTCTTCGAGGTTTTCGGACTTTGCGGAAGCATAGAGCGCGGAGGGCATCCAGACCGTCAGGCCGTTCTTGGCGGCATCCGTGCCGGGTTGGGCGAAGAAGCCCAGGTCCTTCAGATTGTCCGGAAAGTTCTGCTGAACGTTGCCGATGCCGAAGGTGAGGTTCGGATAGTGCGCGGCCTCGCCGGTGGCCACCATCCGCATGCCGTCGTCAAAGGTCGCCGCACCGAAGTCTGCGTTGAGGAAACCGCCCTTTGCCACTTCCTCGAGATGTTCGAAACCGCGCAGTGCGGCAGGCGTCGTGGCATATTTGATTTTGTTGGCGGTATAGTCGCTCGCGAAGTTCGGAACCTCGGTCTGGACGTTATAGAAGTCGGCGAGCACAAAAAGCTGGGATGTCCAGGTCGTGCCGTAGGTCTGTGCCACGGCCACCTTGCCGGCTGCCTTGATCTTCTCGTTGTTGCTCATGAACTCCGCCCAGGTCTTCGGCGGTGTGAGCCCGAGATCGGCGTAGATCTTTCTGTTGTAGAAGATGCCGCCGCCCATGGCGGGACCGAAAGGAAGGCCGCGAACATGGCCGTCGGGACTGGTGACGACCTTTTTGAAACTGTCGAGAATGCCGGCTTCCGACGGAAGGTCGGATAGATCTGCAATCGTCTCCTGCGGCTTCAAAGCCTGGAAGAGCGAGCCGCTGTTATACTGAAAAATATCGGCCATTTCGCCCGTGGCGAGCCGGGTCTTGACGATATTGTCACCCTCGGACCCACCGGCGCGCTGCTCGACATCGAACGTAACGTCCGGATGCTTCTCCATGTAGGCTTTGGAAACCGCATCGAACGAGGCAATGGATTCCGGATTGGTATCGATCAGGACGCTGAGGGTCACATCCGCATGTGCCACTCCAGCGGCAAGAGCCATGATGCTGGCTGCAAGGATGCTGCACTTCGTCATTCGCATAGTCACTTCCTCCTCTTGAAGACCGGAATGCGTTGGGCTGGCTGTTCGCGGATCAAAGACCCGCGAGCGCCGCATCAGATGGAAAACGTAATCGTGTGTTCTCCTGCTTCGAGCTTCGTCTCCTCACCTTGCTCGACCGGAATGCCGTCTGCCTTCAGCGACTTGCGATCGCCCCTGGCCTGCAGGCGCGCCGTTACGCCCAGCGGCAGCACAAGGCGGCATGTGACGGTTCCCTCCTCCAGGGTCCATCCCGCTTCGATGCGGCCAAAACGCGTGTCGTGCCAGGCCGAAACCGGCGAGAGCGCGGGCAGGATCGCGGGATCGAAGCTCACTTCCTCGAAACCGGGCTTGTCTTCCCGCGGCTTGATGCCCGCAACGTCCTCAAAGAGCCACTGGCACACGGCGCCGTAGGCATAATGATTATAGCTGTTCATGTCGGGATCGTAGATCGTCCCGTCTTCGGCAAGCGCATCCCATCGTTCCCATATCGATGTCGCACCGCGTTCGACCTGATAGAGCCAGCCGGGGACCTTCCGGTTGAGGAACATCTTCTCGGCAAGGTCCAGCATGCCGAGCCGGGTCAGGGCTGGCAGCAGGGCAGGGGTGCCGATGAACCCCGTGCCGATGACGCCCTCGGTCTCCTCCGCCACCCGACGGAAATAAACCCGAGCGGCCTCTTCGTATTCGGGCGGAACAAGGCCGTAGAGGAATGCGAGAGACCATGAAGTCTGGTCGTTATGGGCAATGCGGCCGGAGGGTGAAAAGAATTCGTGCTTGAACGCCGCCCTGATCTCTTCCGCACGTCTTTCGAGCCGTACGGCTTCAACGGTTTCGCCGAGGATGCGGGCAATCTTTGCCGTGAGCTGCGTCGAAATAAAGTGATAGAGGGTGGCTGCGCAATCGTCTGCCACGGTCGGGCGTGGCTTTCTGTTGTCTCCGACCGGCTGCAGCCAGTCGCCGAAGGTGAAGCCGTGCGCGCCCCAGAGGGCGGCCGGCCGGATGATCGGTCCGTTCGAGATTCCCCAGAGATAGTCGAGCCAGCGAAGCATCGCGGGAAAGCACTCCTCCAGCGCCGCGCTGTCGCCGTAATGCAGGTAGAGCTGCCAGGGAATGATGACGATTGCGTCGCCCCAGCCGGTCGATCCTGCCCACTCGCCGCGGCCGTCGATCGGGTGCAGTCGCGTCGGGTCCGGCGAAAAATGCGAGACCGCGCCATTGGCACGCTGGTCGTGGATCACGTCGCGGAGATATTTCCTGAGGAAGGTGTGGCTGTCTGCGAGCCAGCAGGCCGTACCGGCGAATACCTGGGCATCGCCCGTCCAGCCGAGGCGTTCGTCGCGCTGCGGGCAATCGGTCGGCACTTCAATGAAGTTGGAGCGTTGCGACCAGATCGTGTTGTCGACAAGCCTGTTGACGGCGGCGATGCCCGACGTGAAGCCGCCGGCGCGTGTCGGCACTGAAGTAACAGGCACCATGGCAATCGCGACAAGCTCGGCCTGTCCGGTAATGGTAACGCGCGCAAAGCGGAAACCCATGAAGGTGAAGAGCGGCGCGTATTCCTCTTCGCCTTGCCCCGAAAGCGTATAGATCAGTTCGGCGCGCGCGCTGCGATAGTTGCGGTTGTCGAAGAAGCGCTCGGGGCCGAGCACTTCGGAATGTTCGACGCGCACCTGCGCGCCGGCAGCGCCCTTGACGCGCAGCCTTATATAGGCGCCGGCATTCTGTCCGAAATCATAGACGGTTCGGCCATCCGCCTCGGTCCAGCTTTCGGTCGGCGAGAGAGCGTCCAGTTCCTTGACCGCGCCGGTCTCGTGCGGAACCAGCAGAGCCCTGTCGAACGGGAGCACATCGATACCGTGGCTGTCCTGCGGGCGGATGCGGGCGTCATAATCCTCGCCATAATAGATGCCGTTGCGCAGGACGGGAGTGAAGCCGCTTTTCCAGCTGCCGTCCGTCTTCAGCAGCAGCTCGCCGCCGGCGTGCAATTCGGCAATGGCCGCCGTCCGCTCGCCCCAGCAATTGACGATCGGATTGGCGGCCCACATCAGCTGGCTGCGATACCAGCCGTCACCCAGCCAGATCTCGATGCGGTTGCTGCCGGGTTGCAGGAGCTTTGCGACATAGTAGGTCTGATAGGCGATCCGGTCGTCGTAGCAGGTCCAGCCGGGTGTCAGAAGATCGTTGCCCACGCGCTTTCCGTTGAGGAAGGCACGATAGAGGCCGAGGGCCGAGATACGCAGCGTTGCTTCGGCGGGAACGGCCTCCAGCGTGAACTCCCGCGAAACGAACGTGCCTGGTGTTGCCTGGCCGCCGTCGCAGGACGGGCCGATCATCGACGCTGTAAACTGGAAAGCAGAACCGGCAAGGCCGTCCTCCCCAGTGATGCCCTGGGCCGAAACAGTCTTCATTCAGAACCTCCCCAACCGCCAATTCCTCCGGCGGTCGCTCGTGTGTATCGTTCTATGTATATCATTCTACACTATCGATTGCCGCGCAAGAGCTTTTGTGCCTATAATTTTCGGGACACGTGAGAGTGAGGCAATTTGGAATGAAAAATCAGGCCGTTAACGCGACAAGAGACAGGATCACGATCCGTGACGTGGCTCAGGATGCCGGCGTCTCCGTCGCTGCGGTATCGAAGGTTCTGCGCAATGCCTACGGCGTCAGCGACGTCTTGCGAACGAAGGTCGAGACCTCGATCGAGAAGCTGAATTACCGGCCTTCCGTGGCCGCGCGCGCCATGCGCGGCCGTACGCAGACGGTCGGCGTCCTCGTCATCGAATTGTCGAACCCGTTCCTGGCCGGCGTCATCGAGGAGGCGAACGCCACGCTGGCGGAGAGCGGCTTCAAGGCGCTGATCGGCATCGGCCGTTCCACGAGCCCGATCGAGGCGTCGATGATCGAATCGATGATTGATAATCGCATGGACGGTGTGCTGATCATCGCTCCCAGGATATCGGGCAGGGTGCTGGAGCGTTACGCGCGTCAGATCCCGATCGTCGTCATTGCCCATCACGAACCGCACGCTCAGACCTACGACACGGTCAATTCCGATGACCGCAGGGGAGCTGCTCTGGCGGTGGAGGCGGCATTGCGATCCGGTTACGAGTCCATCGCGATGCTCGGTTATGAGCTTGGCGATTCACCGCAGACCGTCGTCGCGCTCCAGCGCGAGAAGGGTTATCTGGCGGCCACGAAGGCCGCCGGTCTGGAGGGCCGCATCATCCGCCTGCCGCCCGTCGGCGTGGATCGCAGGCCCGCAATCAATGATTTCCTGGCTTTGAAGGATCGCCCCCGCGCTGTCTTCGTCTGGTCGGATCTCGATGCCGTTCCGCTCATCAATGCTGCGCGCATGAGCGGCGTGCGGGTGCCGGAAGATCTTGCGATTATCGGCTACGACAATTCGCCCATGGCGGCCATACCGCTCGTCGGCCTGACGAGCGTGGACCAGAACGCCGCCGGCCTGGGCAGAACCGCAGCCGAGGTATTGCTCGGCAGGATCGATGGTCGCGAGGAGGCCCGGCACCTGCTGATCGAACCGCATGTCGAAATGCGCGGAAGTACCTGAAGGGCAGGGGGCGGACGGCCGTCAGTCATGCGGCGGCAAAGAACGCCTTCAGCACGTCTTTCCGTTCTATGATATCGGCGACGCTGTAGCGGTCGAAGACGCCGACAAAAGCCTCGGTCGCCTCTCGCAGGATAGGCGGCATGCCGCAGCCGCCCCTGATGGCACAGGAGGAGCACTCGAGAATGTCGTCGAGGCCTTCCGTATGCCGCAGCAGCTTGCCGAGGTTGGTAGCGGCGGCCGGGCGGCCAAGCCGAATGCCACCGTGCCTGCCCCGGATCGATTCCACGAAACCGGCTTTCGCCAGATCCTGAACCACCTTCATCAGATGGTTCTGGGAGATGGCGTAGGCGTCGGCGACCTCCTTGATCGAGCGGATTTCTCCCTCGTGTGAGCCGAGGTAAATCATCACGCGGATTGCATAGTCGGTGTACCGTGTAAGCTTCATGGCACCTGCGTCAAAACGCCCAAAGAGAAATCATGCATTTAAATAGCATCTTTTTCTGGCTACGTATACATGCATCCCAAATGCATGATTATGGAGCGATGCGATGGATGCGACGAGGTTGGAAGAGGAACAGATCCTCCCCCTGCTGGAGCGATTTTACGAGAGGGTTCGGCGCGATCCGATGCTCGGCCCGGTTTTCGCCGTGGTCTCCGATTGGCCGGAGCATTTGCAGCGACTGACCGAATTCTGGTCATCGCTGATGCTGACATCGGGCAAATACAAGGGCAATCCCGTTGCCATGCACCTGATCCACGCCGACAGGATAGAGCCGGCAATGTTTGAGCGTTGGCTTGCGATCTGGCGTGAGACGACGAACGAGATGCTGCCGCTCAAGGTCGCGCAGGAGATGCAGGTCAAGGCGGGGCGAATTGCCTCGCGGCTGAACCTGGCACTGACCGGAGAGATGCTCGAGCTGCGGGCTGAAAAGCCTGCGCCGGTGCCGAAGCCATACAGGACGACGAAGATCTTCGACGAAGCGACCGTGCCAGCGGCCCTTCTCGAAAGCCACCGGGTCAAACCCGGTGCCTGGGCGCTCATCCGCGTCCTGACGGGCAGCATGCGTCTGGTGACAGGGCAGACCGTGAGCCCCTTAAACCCCGATTGTATCGGCCGGATCCTGCCTGAGGTGGAGCATCATCTCGAGCTTCACGGCCCGGTACAGTTTCAGATCGAATTCTTCGATCGCGATCCCCTCCATGTTGATAGTAGTGAAAGGAAAGAACATGCCTAATCCGCTTTCGGCACGCACCATTGAACTGGTGAAGCAGAGTGCTCCGGCGGTCGCCGCCCATGCGAGCGATATTACCAAGACCATGTATGGGCTGCTGTTTAAAGACGAGCATATCAAGGCACTCTTCAATCAGGCCAACCACGGCGAGAACGGCTCCCAGGTTCACGCGCTGGCGGCAGCGATTGTCGGTTATGCCCAGAATATCGACAACCTCGCGCCCCTCGTTCCCGTCATCGAACGGATCGCGCACAAGCACATCGGTTTTCATATCCTGTCGGAACATTATCCCTATGTCGCCAAATCGTTGCTGGCAGCAATCCGTGAAGTCCTGGGCGACGCGGCATCCGAGGAGCTGATGGACGCCTGGGGAGAAGCCTATTGGTTTCTGGCCGATACCCTGATCGAAAGAGAGGAACAGATACGGGCAGAGCTTGAAAAGCGGGCCGGCGGCTGGAATGGCTGGCGCGAATTCAGGGTGGCCGAAAAAATCAAGGAAAGCGATGTCGTTACTTCCTTCGTCCTGCGCCCCGTTGACGGACAAGCCGTGGCCCTGCATCGCGCCGGCCAATATCTGACCTTCGACTTCAGCCTTCCCGACGGCATCAGGATGAAGCGGAATTATTCCATCTCGTCCGGCCCGAACCAGGACTTCTACCGCATATCGGTCAAGCGGGAAGAAAACGGCAAGGGCGCGTCGCGCTACCTGCATGATCACGTCGAGGTGGGGACGATCTTGAGGGTCACTCCGCCTGCCGGAGACTTCTTCCTGCCCGAGGAACCGAACAGCGAAGTAATCCTGCTGTCCGGTGGTGTCGGTCTGACACCCATGGTCAGCATGCTGGAAGCGATCGCGGCCGACTATCCTGACGTCGAAGCGCATTTCGTTCACGGTGCGCTCAATAGCTCGACGCACGCGATGGACAGGCATGTCCGCTCCCTTGCCCAACGCCATGGCCGCGTCGCCGTCAGCACCTTCTACAGCGATCCGTCAGACAGGGACGTGGCGGGCTTTTCGCATGACGAGGATGGCTTCATCACCGGAAGCTGGCTGGAGGCGAACACACCGATCAAAACGGCAAACTTCTATATTTGCGGCCCCAAGCCCTTCCTGCGGTCGGTTGTCGGTGATCTGCGGGCGCTTGGCGTTTCCAGCGATCGCATCCACTATGAATTCTTCGGCCCGACGGATGAGTTGCTGGCGGCCTGAAACAGCCCGCGACTGAGCGGCCAAAACTCACTGCCGTAACAAAAATTCGACCGGCCGGAGCCGTGATGGCTCCGGCCGGTCGATTGCGTTTCGCGTGGCGTCGACAGAGGTGGCCGCATGAGGCCGGGGGGCCATTTTTCCTGGCTGACGGCCCGATTAATCGCCCGTTCATTTTGCCGCCGCTATTGACCACTATCCGCCATTTCGAACAATCCAAGTTTGAATGTAAACTCCCGCTAAAAAGCAATGAAGATGCCCAATTCGAAACGCTCGTGCCCCTTCTCGCATCCAGTTCCGCAAGAATGCATTGGCCGGACACGAACCCAGTAGAAGAGAAAACGCTATGTCCTCTCAAAAGATTACGGGCGCTTCGAGCGCGCATGTTCAGGCAACCGCCGCAGATCCCGATTTCGGCATCCGCGCGCCCCTGCTGTCGAATGAGCAGTTGAGGGTCAAGGCCGCGGAGTTTGCAGAAAGCCGCGCGCTGGACGTGGCAAGTTTCAAGGGATTCGATTTCTTCCAGCGGCATCGGGAAAACGAGGCGGAGATCCTGAGGGTCTATCGCGCGGCTGCAGCGGATGTCGATGCGGGCGAGAGCATCACGCCGGCCGCCGAATGGCTGCTCGACAACCACTACATCGTCGAGGAAGCGATCCAGGAAGTACGCCGCGATTTCCCGAAGAAATTCTATCGGGAATTGCGCAAGATCACGCTCGACGGGACCGAAGTGCCGCGCACGCTGGCGCTCGCCTGGCTCTATATGGCGCATGCGCACAGCAATATCAGCAATGCCGGCATGGCGGCTGTTACCGAAGGCTTTCAGGACAGGGAGACGCTGCGCATCGGCGAACTCTGGGCGCTGCCTTCGCTCGTTCGCTACGTGCTGATCGACAATCTTCGCCATGTCGCGACCCGCATCGACAAGAGCCGTGAAATGCGCTCGAGCGCCAATGCGGCCGCCACACAGGCGATCGCGCTCGGCGATGCCGGGGCCGCAGGCTACCTCGAAACGCTTTCCGCCAATCTCGACGACACGACTTTCGTCACCCAGCTTCATTACCGGCTGCGCAACGCGCTTGAGCCGACCGAAGCCGCACTGACCTGGCTTGAGACCAGGCTTGCGGCGAAGGGAACGGACGCCGAGGCCGTCATGTCGGCCGAACAGGTCCGCCTCGGCGCAGCCAATGCGCTGATGGGCAGCATCATCAAGAGCCTGCGCGAGATCAACGATACCGACTGGTCCGAATGGGTCGAAGAAGTCAGTACGATCGACAAGCTGCTCTGGCAGCAGACGGATTATGCCGAACTCGATTCCGGTTCCCGCAACAGCTATCGCCGCCAGATCGAGAAGCTTGCCAAGCGCTCCGACAAGACGGAAATGGATATAGCCGAAGCGGCCGTCCGTCTGGCCGAGGGTGCGAAGGCGGGCCGTCAGGATCCGTCGTCCGCCGCCGGCAATGTCGGCTATTATTTCGTCGGCAACGGGCGCCCGGCGCTCGAAAGGGAGATCGGCTTCCGGCCGCCGCTCGGCCTGCGGTTCATGCGCGTCATCCGCAAGTTGAACTGGCTGGCAATCGCCGTGCCGGTGCTGCTCCTGACGCTGCTGGCGCTCGTCATCACCGATGCGATTTTTGTCGATGCCGGCATGCCGCTTTTTGCGACGGTCGTGCTGTTGGCGATGTTCGCGCTTCCCGCCTCCGAGGGAGCGACCGGCCTCTTCAACTTCTTCGCCACCTTCTTCATCACGCCGGATCGCCTTGTCGGCTACGAATTCAAGAAGGGGCTGCCGGCCGAAGCCCGTACGCTCGTCACCATCCCCTGCCTGATCGGCAAGCGGGAACATGTCGATGAGCTCGTTCGCAATCTCGAGGTCCATTATCTCGCCAACGCGCGCGGTGAAATCTACTATGCGCTGCTGAGCGACTGGCCGGACGCGCAGGAGGAGCAGAACGCCCGCGATCTCGAAGTGCTCGATTATGCGCTGAGCAAGATCGCCAACCTGGAGGCGCGTTATGCCGAAAACGGCAAGCAGCGCTTTTATCTCCTGCATCGCCGCCGCCAGTACAATCCCGCCGAAGGCGCCTGGATGGGCTGGGAACGCAAGCGCGGCAAGCTGCATGAACTCAACATGCTTTTGCGCGGCGAGCCGAACACGAGCTTTCTGCCGGGCGCCGATGTCGTGCCGCAGGACGTCAAATATGTGATGACGCTCGACAGCGACACGCGTGTCGTCCGCGACACCGTGACGAAACTTGTCGGCAAGCTGCATCATCCGATCAACCGGCCGGTCTTCGACGAGAAGAAACAGCGCGTGGTTGACGGCTATGGCGTGCTGCAGCCGCGTGTGACGCCGTCGCTCACGACAGGCAAGGACGCCTCTACCTTCCAGCGCGTCTTCTCGGTCAACCGCGGCCTTGATCCTTACGTCTTTGCCGTTTCCGACGTCTATCAGGACATTACCGGCGAAGGCACCTTCACCGGCAAGGGTCTCTACCATGTCGACGCTTTCGAAGCTTCGCTGAAGGGACGGATCAAGGAGAACTCGGTTCTCAGCCACGACCTGCTCGAAGGTTCGATGGCGCGTTGCGCGCTGGTGACGGACTGCGAACTGGTCGAGGATTTTCCAATTCGCTACGAAGTGGAAGTCTCGCGCCAGCATCGCTGGGCACGCGGCGACTGGCAGCTTCTGCCTTACATCTTCGACGACCGTCGCGGTGTGACCGCGCTCGGCTGCTGGAAGATGTTCGACAACCTGCGTCGCTCGCTGACCCCGATCGCCTGGTTCCTGGCATCCGTTCTCGGCTGGTACTGGATGGACCCGCTCGGCGCGCTCATCTGGCAGATCCTGCTGATCTTCTCCCTGTTTGTCGCGCCGACCCTGTCGCTGATCAACGGTATCATCCCGCGCACCAGCGACATCATCCTGCAGGCGCACCTCCATACCGTCTGGAAAGACATCGAGAATGCCAACGCCCAGGTGGCGATGCGCATCGTCTTCATCGCCGACATTGCCTGCGTCATGGCCGATGCCATCATCCGCTCGCTCTACCGCCTCTTCGTCAGCCGCAAGCTGATGCTGCAATGGCGCACGGCCGCAAGCGCCCAGGCTATGGCACAGACGACCATTGTCGGTCACTACAAGGTCATGTGGCGGGCACCGGTGCTGGCCGTCCTGGCGCTGCTCTTTACGATTTCGTCCGGCGACAGCGCCTGGATGGTCGGCCTTCCCTTCGTCATTCTCTGGATCCTTTCGCCGGCCATCGCCTGGACGGTCAGCCAGACGGCGGAAACCGAAGACCGGCTCGACGTGCCCGATAACGTGCGCAGCGAGCTTCGCAAGATCGCACGGCGCACCTGGCGCTATTTCGATCACTTCGTGGTACCCGGCCAGCATTACCTGCCGCCGGACAACGTCCAGCAGACGCCGCACGCCGTCGTCGCGATGCGCACCTCGCCGACCAATATCGGCGTCTACCTGCTGTCGGTGATTTCGGCACGCCGTTTCGGCTGGATTTCCTTCGAAGACGCGGTCAAACGCATCGAACAGACGATTGAAACCGTCGACAGGCTCGAAAAATATCGCGGCCACCTCTTCAACTGGTATCATACCGACACGCTGAAGCCGCTCGGTCGCCGCTATGTGTCATCGGTTGACAGCGGCAATTTCGCCGGCCATCTGATTGCCGTTTCCTCGGCCTGCCGTATCTGGGCGCAGTCTCCTCTCGCACACATTCACACCGATCTCGATGGCATCGGCGATGTCGCTGCCATTCTTCGCGAGGTGCTGAACGAGCTTCGGGAAGAAGACAAGTCAATCCGGTCCCTGCACGACCGGCTGGACGGCCGGATTGCCGATCTCGAAACGGCGGTCGCCACCGGCAGGCGGGAGAAGGAATTCTCCTCCGGCCTGATCGAGCGGTTTGCCGGGCAGGCGCGTGAAATTCGCGAACTTGCCGGCAGCCTCGATCGTGAGGTGAAGACGGCACAGAGCGACGAAGTCGTCTATTGGGCCGAGAAGCTCGTGGCAACCTGCGAGCTCCATCAGACCGACAAGGCCTTCGATCCCTCACAGGAGGACGCCATCAGCGAAAGGCTGACCCGCGTCGGCAACCGCGCCCGCGAAACCGCGCTCGACATGGATTTCAGCTTCCTCTATCGCCCCGAGCGCCGGCTGCTGTCGATCGGCTTCCGGGTGGAGACGGAAGAAGTCGATGCCGCCTGCTACGACCTGCTTGCCTCCGAAGCGCGCCTGACCAGCCTTTTCTCCGTTGCCAAGGGCGACCTGCCGACGGAGCACTGGTACAAGCTCGGCCGTCACGTCGTGCCTGTCGGCTCGCGCGGGGCGCTCGTCTCCTGGTCCGGCTCGATGTTCGAATATCTCATGCCGCCGCTCGTCATGCAGGAGCGCAGCGGCGGTATTCTCAACCAGACCAACAATCTGATCGTTCTCGAGCAGATGAACTATGCCCGCAAGCTCGGCACCCCCTGGGGCATCTCGGAAGCGGCCTTCAATGCCCGCGACCACCAGATGAACTACCAGTACAGCAATTTCGGCGTGCCGACGCTCGGCCTGAAGCGTGGTCTTGGCCAGAACGCCGTCATCGCCCCTTATGCCTCGCTGCTGGCGAGCCAGTACGACCCGGTCGCCGCACTCGAAAACCTCAACAGGCTGCGGGCCGTCGGTGCGCTTGGCATGTATGGCTTCCACGATGCCGTAGATTTCACGCCGAACCGCGTGCCGGAAGGCAAGCAGTGCGCCGTGGTCTATAACTACTATGCGCACCATCACGGCATGTCGATCGCAGCCGTCGCCAACGTCGTCTTCGACGGCATGCTGCGCGAACTCTTCCACGCCGATCCCGTCATCGAGGCGGCCGAACTGCTGCTGCAGGAAAAGGCGCCGCGCGACATTCCGGTTATGGCCGCCAAGCATGAAACCGATGCGCCTGCGACCATCCAGGGCGATCTTATGCGTCCGGAAGTGCGCCGCCTTGAAGATCCGGCGTCGCGCGAGCGAGAATTGCTGCTGCTCTCCAACGGCCGTTATTCGACCATGCTGACGGCGACGGGGTCCGGCTACAGCCGCTGGAAGAACCTCTCTGTCAACCGGTGGCGGGCCGACCCGACGGAAGATCGCTGGGGTTCCTTCATCTTCCTGCGGGATACGGCGTCGAACGAATGGTGGTCAGCGACGGCAGAGCCGCGCTCGATCGCCAATGAACATGTCCGCGTCAGCTTCAGCGACGACAAGGCCGAGTTCATCAAGACTGTCGGCGAACTGACGAGCGAGATGGAAGTCTTTGTCGCCAGCGATCACGATGCGGAAGGCCGCCGTCTCACGATCACCAATACCGGCACGGAAGATCGCGTCATCGAAGTGACCTCCTATATGGAGCCGGTCGCGACACTCGATATCGTCGATACGGGCCATCCGGTCTTTGCCCGCATGTTCCTGAAGACCGAGATCGCGGCTTCCGGCGATGCTGTTATCGTCGAACGCCAGAAGCGCGGCCTCACCGATCCCGATGTCGCGATTGCGCAGCTTATCGTCGATACGTCGGGCGAAAACGGCCCGACGCAATTCGAGACGGACCGCATGCGTTTCCTCGGCCGCGGACGCACCCTGACCGAAGCCGCCGCCTTCGATGCCGGTGTACAGCTGTCGGGTACCGACGGTTTCACCATGGATGCCTGCGTATCGCTGCGCCGTACGCTCCGCATCCCGGCCGGCCAGAAGGTCAGCGTGACCTTCTGGACCGTCGTTGCGGCCGAACGTGCCGAACTCGAAGCGGCGCTGGAGCATTATCGCCAGCCGGAAAGCTTTGCCCAGGGCCTCGTGCAGGCCTGGACGAGAACACAAAGCCAGCTGCGCCAGATCGGCGTCAACTCGAAGGAGGCCGCCGCCTACCAGAGGTTCGCGCGCTACATCATCTATCCCGACATGGCGCTGCGCGCCGACAGCAAGGCGGTTCGCGAGGGTCTCAAGTCCCAGTCCGTGCTCTGGGGTGCGACTTTGTCGGGTGATGCGCCGCTGATGACGCTGCGCATCGCCGACGAGCTCGGGACGGATCTCGTTAAGGAACTGCTGCGCGCTCAGGGGCTCCTGCAGTCGCGCGGCGTCGAGGTCGATCTCGTCATCTTCAACGAGCGCACCGGCGAGGCGGCTGCGGAAATGCAGCGCACGATCGACCAGCTTTGCGACGCGGCACGTCATGCCAGCGAGATTGCCGGCATCCAGCGTAATATTTATGTGCTGCGCAAGGACCTGACATCGCCGGAGGCCTATGACGCCATCATCGCCGCCTCCCGCGTCGTGCTGCGAGGCCGGGACGGCAGCCTCATCGACCAGCTGCAGAAGGCTCGTTCCGTGACCGGTTCGCCGGCGTTGCTTGGCCAGTGGGGGGATTCCACCCTCGTGCCGAGAATGGTGCGCGATCCCGTTCAGCCCGTATCGGCCGACGGCAGCGATCTCGCCTTCTGGAACGGCTATGGCGGCTTTGCGGCCGATGGCAGCGAATATGTCGTGCGCCTTTCCGGTGGCGAGCAGACGCCGCACCCCTGGGTCAATATCGTGGCCAATGACAGTTTCGGCTTCTATGTCTCGGCGGAAGGCGCGGCCTTTACCTGGAGCCAGAACTCGCGCGATCATCAGCTGACGCCCTGGACCAACGACATGGTCACCAACCGTCCGGGTGAAGCTTTCTACCTCAAGGATCTCGATCGCGGTTCGGTCATCGTCCCCTATGCCTCGCTGGCGCAGCGCTCCGACACGCGCTTCGAGGCCCGTCACGGCCTTGGTTACTCGGTCTTCTCGACGGTCCAGGACGAGATCGCCCTGGAGGTCACGCAGACCCTCCATATGGAAAAGTCGGTCAAGCTGACACGGCTGCGCATTCGCAACGATGCGGGCGAGGCACGCAAGCTGCGGCTCTATGGTTATGCCGAATGGATCCTCGGCAACCATCCGACCAAGAGCAAACCCTTCATCGTCTCCAGCTTCGACAGCGCAAGTGGGGCAGTCTTTGCGAGCAACCCGTTCAGCGTGAGCTTTGGAACGCGTGTCGCGGCATTCGCGGCAAGCGAAACCCCGTCGAGCGTTTCGACGAGCCGTCGCGAATTCATCGGCCGGCACGGGACGATCCAGCAGCCGCGCACCGTTTCGGCAGGGTCGCGTCTCTCCAACGCTTTGGATCTTGACGGCGATCCTGCAGCCGCACTGGCCTTCGATCTGACGATCGAGCCCGGCGAGGTACGCGAAGTCTGCTTCTATATGGGCGACGCTGCCTCGCAGGAGGACGCGGCGGCCCTGATTGCCGAAATCCGCTCAGTCACGTTCGAGGACATACTCGGCCGGACCCGCGACTTCTGGAAGAAGTTTACCGGCAAGACGCGCGTTTCGACACCGGATCAGCGCCTCGACTTCATGGTCAACAGCTGGCTGCCCTATCAGACATATGGCTGCCGCATCATGGCCCGCACGGCCTTCTACCAGTCGAGCGGTGCCTGGAACCTGCGCGACCAGCTGCAGGATTCGCTGGCCTTCCTGCTGCATTCGCCCGATATCGCGCGCCGGCAGATC
This sequence comes from Rhizobium sp. GCM10022189, assembly GCF_042656325.1. Lineage (NCBI taxonomy): Bacteria > Pseudomonadati > Pseudomonadota > Alphaproteobacteria > Hyphomicrobiales > Rhizobiaceae > Rhizobium > Rhizobium sp. GCM10022189. Next base: position 147,471 of record NZ_JBHSOR010000039.1, on the reverse strand, counting down.
CTCAATACCGGCCGGCGTCAGTTTCCGGAGGGCGACTTCCAGCACTGGTGGCTGGCAGACAGCGGCGCCGGCGTTCGCACCAACATCTCCGACGATCCGGTCTGGCTTGCCTATGCGATCGATCAATATTGCACCGCCACAGGCGACGCGGCCATCATGGACGAGATGTTGCCCTTCGTCGAAGGCGCGCAGCTGAGCCCCGGTCAGTACGATGCCTTCCTGCAACCGCGTGTCTCCGAGGAGACCGCATCGCTTTACGAGCACGCCGCCCTCGGCCTTGATCTCGCAATCAAGCGGACCGGCGTCAACGGCCTGCCGCTGATGATGAGCGGTGACTGGTGCGACAAGATGGATCGCGTCGGCATGGCCGGTCGCGGCGAGAGCGTCTGGCTCGGCTGGTTCCTGGCCGGTGCCTTGCGCCGCTTCATCGCCTATGCGGAGGCACGAGGCGATACGAAACGTGTCAGCCACTGGACGGCGCATCTTGGCAAGCTCAAGGAAGCGATCGAAACGGCCGGCTGGGACGGTGAATATTATCGCCGCGGTTATTATGACAACGGCGCTCCGCTCGGCTCCAGCCAGTCCGAAGAGGATAAGATCGACTCGATCGCCCAGTCCTGGAGCGTATTGTCGGGCGAGGGCAATCCGGAGCGCAGCGAGATGGCGATGAAGGCCGTACGCGACAAGCTCGTGGATGAGGAAGGCAGGTTCATCCGCCTCTTGACGCCGCCCTTCGTCAAGCCGGTCAACGATCCCGGCGTCATCAAGGCCTATCCGCCCGGCGTTCGCGAAAATGGCGGCCAGTACACCCATGCCGCTACCTGGGCGGTGCTCGCCCTTGCCCGCATGGGCCGGGCCGACGACGCCTGGCGCGCTTTCGAGATGTTGAATCCGATCAACCATTCGCTCGACAAATCGTCGGCAGACGTCTACCGCATCGAGCCCTATGTGATTGCCGGCGACATCTATGGCGAGGGTGCTCTCAAGGGCCGCGGCGGCTGGAGCTGGTACACCGGCTCGGCCGGCTGGCTCTACCGGGTGGCGGTGGAGGGCATCCTCGGCATCCGCTCGGAGAATGGCCGCCTGCATGTCAAGCCGGTCCTGCCGGCCGGATGGGACGGCTTCTCCGCTGAACTCGATCTTCCGAGCGGGAAATATCAGGTTTCCGTTTCGAGGGTGGATGCGGATCGATGCTCGGTGACGGTCAACGGCGCTGCGCTCGATGATCCGAACGAGGGATATCTGCTCGCAGCCAAATGAAAACGCATGTCGGGGCAGGTCGACTGGCGTCAATGCCCCGACGCTTGCCGCGATCCGCGTCGTTCAGTCCGTCGGCAGCGTGAAGACGGCGCAGGGATCGGCAATGCCACGCAGGCGGTGTTCGCCGAGGGGAACGAGCTGCATGGTCGTCTGCGCGGCCAGCGCACCTGATATCAGCACACGATAGCCAAGGGTCTTGCAGAGCCCCTCCAGCCGGCTGACAAGGTTGACGGCGGGGCCGATGGCGGTGAAGTCCAGCCGGTCTGCCGCACCGATATTGCCCCAGAGCATTTCGCCAAAATGCAGCGCCATGCCGAAGGGCAGCGGCTGCAGGCCCTGTGCCTGTCGTGCCGTATCGAGATGGGCCATGCCCGCACGGGCGGCGGCAACGGCGCGCAGGCTAGCATCGCAGGCCTCACCGGGAGTTCCGGTCACGGGAAAGATCGCCAAAACACCGTCACCGATGAACTTCAGCACTTCGCCCCCGAAAGCGTGCACTGCGCCGGCCACACGGTCGAACCAGGCATCGAGGGTGGCAATCATGAGGGAGGGCTCGGTCGCTTCGGAGAGCGCCGTGAAATCGCGCAGATCGGCGCAGAGCAAAGCGGCACGAATGGTTTCACCGCTGCTGCGGCCGAGCGCCCCGGCCTGCACCTGCGCGGCACTGCGTCGGCCGAGATAGGCCTCAAGCAGGGTTGTCAGCGCCGTTCGTGCGGCCAGTGCAGCCAAGGGGGCCGCGGCAAAGCGCGCGACCTGCAGCAAGTGATCCTCCTCGCTGCGATCAAACGCACGCGATCCGGCCCAGCCCAATATCGAACCGTCGGAGCCCTGACCGATCCTTCCTTCGTATGTCGGCCCAAGCCCGGCGAGCCAGTCACCGGCAGCCTTGTTGGTCGGGCTGCCGCCAAAATCAAGCGCTTCGATGACGGCGCCGGTCTGCGCCCGCCACAACCAGGTGCGGTGCGCAATGATCGGGTGCGGAACGGCGAGGGTGAGGCCGCCGCCTGCAAGCGGCAGGCCGACGGCGAGCAACTGGCGGCCAAGCTCGGCTATGAATTGTTCGGGGCTCGGCGAGGCGCTGGCCTCATCGATCAGCCAGGCGAGATGGGCGGGTAAATCCATGTCCGATCATGCCATACCGGCCGTCTGATGTCAGCCGCATGGCCACAACGGTCCGCCGGCCCACTTCTTCTTCAATTGAAAAGATCGGTCACTTCCTGCCATGGAAGGGATCAGGACCGGGGTCGTGTCCGGCCGCCACGGTGCTCAGCCGGCCAAGGTAGTGAGCCCAGCCCTCGGCATGGCCGGCGCATTGCTCGGCATTCGGCAACCCGGTATGAGTCAGGCGCAGGAGCGTTCCATGCGGCTGTTCGATCAGATCGATCTCCACAAGGCTCGAGCCCGGCGGCACCACCTCGCTGCCATCCCAGCCGAAACTGTAGGCCAGACGGTGGACCGGCACGACTTCGCGAAAAGAGCCGCGAGCGAAACGTGCACCGGTCACGTTGACGAGATAGAGTCCCCCCGGCTGCGGCTCGATCTCCGCCTCCGTTCCCATCCAGCGGAGGATCTTTTCCGGATCCGTCAACAGGGCGAACACTGCCGCAGGCGGCGCGGAAAGATGTGTTTCGCGACGAACGACGAGAGCCTCTTGCATCGCTTCCTCCCCAGTTTGCTCTGCGCCGGCCGGGCGCGCGACGCGGTATCCCGGATATTTTAGGGGGAGGATCGCGCGCAACAAGGGCGTCAGCGCTTTCGTGAGAATGACCGTTCAGGACTGGAGGCCGGCTAAAGATAGTCGCGCAAAAAATACAACCCGTAATTTATCCTCGTTTAACCCAAAGATGCTGTCATTCTGCGAGGTTTTGTTTCGCGTCCTTTTAGACCCGGTGTTACGGAGAAGGAAGATGCGCAAATTCCAGGGTTCAACGAAAAACCCGGGATTCACTCCGGTTGCCGCGATCCCGCGGGACTTTTTTCATCAATCGCCGATCCAGGCGGCTTGCACTTGGTGCTTGTTGCCAAACTCACCCATGCGGGTGCGAGCCGGATGTGAACCAGCCAACAGATGGTACAAGCTCCGCCTGCCGCGCGTTGCGTTGCTTGGCTGCTTGATGGCTGGCACCGCATATCCTGCCTTGGCGCAGACCGCCTGGACCGGCGCAGCCGGGAACGACGATTGGTTCGACGCCGGAAACTGGGACACCTCGGCCGTCCCGGGTGCCTCAACATCCATTGAAGTCAATTCCGGCCATGCCGTGATTTCCGGCAACGCCGCTGAAGGCGACAATGTCTCCATAGTATCTGGAGGGACGGTAACCGTAACCGGGACAGGATCCACGTTGACGACCACGGAAACCCGCACGGATGGGGGATCGTTCACTATTGAGGATGGCGGCCTTGTCACCAACAGCAGCGGCGTCGTCGGTGGCATTGCCACCATCTCAGGCACCGACGCTGGCGGCAATGCATCAACCTGGATCAACAACGACTATTTCGCGGTCGGAGATGGCGGGACCGGCACACTGAATATCCTCGGCGGTGGCAAGGTTGTCGTCAACACCGATGCTATTCTTGGCCAATCTTTCCACGGCAGTGCATTGGTCTCAGGGCCTGGGTCGTCCTGGGAAAATACCGGACGGCTGACCATCGACAACGGAAGCCTGCGTATCGAAGACGGCGGTAGTGTCTCGAACACATTGGGTATCGTCGGCGATTCAGACACTGGCGATGTGGTCGTGACTGGCCCAGGCTCGAGCTGGGTCAACACGGGACAGCTGACGGTCGGGAGCTTCGCTACGGGTACTATGCGCGTCGAGAACGGCGCTGCCGTCATCAGCAACCAAGGCTATGTCGGCGCCAGTGTCGGCAGCGATGGAAGTGTCACCGTGACGGGGAATGGCTCCAGCTGGCAGGTGACGGATTTTAACCTCACCCTGGGGCATTTCGGCGTCGGCTCGATGATCATTGACGACGGAGGGCGGGTGTTCGCGAAGACCGGGGTTTGGCTCGGTGTTTCGGCAACTGATGCAATCGGAACGCTGAACATTAACGGCACGCCGGGTGCTCGTGGGGTATTGGAGACCAGTGGATTTCGGGGCGGCATGGGAACCGCGGATCTCACGCTCGATGGGGGCATCGTGCGAGCCATCGATGACAATGCCGCGTTCTTTTCCAACTATGGCACTCAGCAGGTGCAGTTGGGGGCTGGTGGTGGCATCATCGATACCGACGGCCATGACATTGGCATCGCTCCAGTCATTTCCGGCGTCGGCCGCTTGACAAAGGACGGCCTGGGCACCCTCACCCTGACCGGGGAAAACATCTATGGTGGTGGCACGACCATCATCGACGGCACGTTGCAGCTCGGCGACGGCGGAACGACGGGCTCGATCCTTGGCGACGTGACCGATGACGGCATCCTGGCCTTCAACCGCTCGGATGTCGTGACATTCGGCGGGACTATCACTGGAACGGGAGGGGTCCACCAGATCGGGAGCGGGCGGACTATCCTCACGGCCGATAGTTCAGGCCTTGTCGGCGTCTCACAGGTCCAGAACGGCATCCTTTCGGTCAACGGTATTCTTGGCGGCGCGATGGAGGTCAGAGGCGGGCGGCTTCAGGGCATTGGCCAGGTTGGAGGCACCACCAACTTCACAGGCGGTGTGATTGCGCCCGGCAATTCGATCGGCACGCTGACTGTTTCCGGCAATTATATCGGCAATGGCGGCACCCTGGAAATCGAGACAATGCTCGGAGACGACAGCTCCGCTGCCGATAAGCTGGTCGTTACCGGAAACACGTCCGGCAACACCAATGTCCATGTGATCAATCTGGGCGGCCTCGGCGCGCAAACCGTCGAAGGCATCAAGATCGTCGATGTCGGCGGAATATCGAACGGAAACTTCACGCTCTTGGGCAGTTACACGTTCGAGGGCGACCCGGCCGTCGTTGCAGGCGCCTATGCCTATCGCCTTTATCAGGGTGGCGTCAGCACACCCACCGACGGTGACTGGTATCTGCGCTCGGCCCTGTTGAATTCCGTGTCTCCGCTCTACCAGCCGGGCGCTCCCGTCTACGAGGCCTACGCCGGCGTGTTGCAGAGCTTCAATGAACTCGACACGCTGCAACAGCGCCTGGGCAACCGCTCGTGGCCCAGCAGCGCTATCGCGGCGAACACGCCGCCCAATAATGCCGACGGTGCTGGAAGCGGCGTGTGGGGACGCATCTTTGGCCGCCATACCAGCATCGATCCAGTGAATGCGACAACCGGGGCCAACTACGACGCAGATATCTGGCAATTGCAGGTCGGGGCGGATGGTCAGCTCTATTCCAGAGACGCAGGCGATCTCACCGGCGGTATCTCGGCGCGCTACGGCACCATCTCCGCCGATGTGTCTTCGAGTTTTGGCAACGGCTCGATCAACAGCTCGGGCTATGGCGTCGGCGGATCGATGACGTGGTATGGGAAAACAGGCTTCTATCTCGATGCCCAGGCGAACGCCACCTGGTACGACAGCGATCTGTCCTCCTCCACTGCCGGGATGGGTCTTGTTTCCGGCAATGATGGCTTTGGCTATGCATTCGGGCTGGAAGCAGGCCAACAGATTGCGCTCGGCGCCAGCTGGTCCGTTACTCCCCAGGCGCAGCTGACCTACTCGGCAGTCGACTATGACGACTTCACCGATGTTTTCGGCAGCACAGTTTCCCAAACGGAGGCCCACAACCTCAGGGGACGCCTCGGTATCTCCGCCGACTACGAGGCTGGCTGGATTGATGACACGGGCCAGACAAACCGTCTGCATGCCTATGGTATCGCGAACCTCTACTACAATTTCCAATCGGACACGGAGGTCACGCTTTCCGGCGTCAGGCTCGCCAGCGAACAGGACCCGCTCTGGGGCGGCCTCGGTCTTGGCGGTACCTACAATTGGGGCGATAACAAATATGCTGTATATGGCGAGGCCACGGTCGACACCAGCCTAAACGATGTTGGGGACAGCTATGCCCTGACGGGAAGAATGGGTCTGAATGTCAAATTCTAGGCCGCAAGGATCGATCGGAGATAAGGCCTTCAGGCTCCCGGCAAGGGAGGTCGTCCGATTGGCACAAGCCTGGTCACAAGCCCGGCAGGCGCGAAGCGCGGATCGATGGCGACGATCCGCGCGGGGTGCCATTGAAAGAGCAGGGCGTCGGCCCGCATGTCGGAGTGGAAGCGCTTGCCGAACCATTGCAAATTCCTGAGAACGCCGTCCAGCGGATGTTCTGAGGGAACGCCGGCCCCTCTCCAGAGCCCGATCATCTCGATTGGAAGTTTGAAGCCGGCGATTGGGCGACAACAAATCCTGTTGGATCTATCGCAACAGTTTCAAGGAACCGGTCAGCGACCTCACCCATTTCGCTGGCCCGGCAAGGCCGAGCCCGTCAATCTCTTCATCGCTCAAGTCCCTGTCCGGGAAGCTGCGTTGATAGTCGGTATAATCATGCAGTGACCGCGCAAAACCGGGGAACGGCACCATGGCGTGTTCCTCCTTTTGGTCGAGTGCCTTGAGCATGATCTGGCGGATCGTCTGTCCATCGGCCTGCAGGATCGGCACGGGTCGGTTGGAGACGATATCCGTGGTCCTGCCGGCCCGGTCACTCAATCTTTCGGCGCCGAGGAGAGGCATCTTGGCGCCCATGCCTATGCCAATGGCGCTGACGGTGTTGGCAATGAGGGCTGGCGGGAGTTTGGGATCGACGACAATGGCAATGCGAATATCGGAGAGCATCGGAAGGACCTGAGATTGCGATGGCGACAGGCTAAACGATCGACGCAGAAGAATCCTGTCTGATATTGCGACCCAATGCCGATATTTGGTAGAATTGACCTGATATTCGTGATCTCGGGGTAGGTATTACCGATGGCGACATTCGAGCCGGTCGAGCTGAAGATCCTTTCGAGCCTGCAGGCTGAGGGCCGGCTGACCAATCAGGAGCTGTCCGAGCGCGTCGGCACATCGACCTCTCCTTGCTGGCGAAAAGTGCGTCAGCTCGAAGAGGCGGGCGTGATCCAGGGGTATAGGGCCGATCTCAACCGGCGCAAGCTCGGGCTCGGGGTCCTTGCCTTCATCCGAGTGAAGATCGACAGCCATAACGAGGCCGAAGCAGACGCCTTCGCTGCCGAAGTTGCACGATTGGAGGAGGTTGTCGCCTGTTACAGTATTGCCGGCGACTCGGATTTTCTGTTGCAGGTCGTTTCTCCCGACCTCGATTCCTATGCCGACTTTGCCATGTCGGTCGTGCGTCGTCTGCCGCGCATCAAGGAAATGCAGACCACCTTCGTTCTCAAGGAGATCAAGCCGTTTGAAGGTTTCCCGGTCGGCCTTTAAGAAGCCGATCTGAGCTTGTGAACGACAGAATAGCCGTCCAGCAGAGCTGGACGGCTGATCGTGTTGAAAAGCAAGCCGTCATGACTTCAATATAGATCGAACAATCAACGTTTTAACGGGTCTAGTCTCGCCGACGGCGCTTGCGCCAGGCTTTTCGCGCCGCACAATAAGTATGATGATTTATTTTCCGGCGTGGTGTGTTGCTGGCAATCAACTTGTGCGTCGTCTCCGGGAAGCTTCATTGTTGAAGCAAGAGATTCTTGGTCTCCACCCGATTGACCCGGCCGGAAATCCTGCGCTAGCTTGATTAAATCAATTTGATTGAATCCAGAAATGAGAAGCAGGAAATGCAGAAAAATGGGCCATCGCCACGCGCGAAATCACGCTCGTCGGCTTTCCTGCCATGAAGCGACCGCACCTGATTTCCTCGGGCCGACCGGTGTCGATGAAAGCCTGCGCGACATCGGCAGGGAGTTGCGCTCTGCCGTGAAGACGACGGGCTACGGGCATACGATCATCGGCAGTGTCGGCTCCTCCTCCCGACAGAAAGCCGTCGGCGCCACGCCCATCCCCGATTCCGCTCCGGGCATTTATGCCGGCATGCTCCCGTCCTCACAGAGACAATCCGAATAGAAGGAAACGATCATGTCCACACCGCGATATCAGGCCCTGCGGCTCGAGACTTTCTGGAACCCTCCAGCCGATGGCAAGGATTTCTCCTACGTTCTGCAACTCAAGAACCTGGCCGCCGAGCCGCTTTCCGGCTTCTCGCTCTGTGTCAGCGGGCCAGGACGGGTCGATCCTGCCGGTCGCGTCGAGGGTGCGACGGTTTCGAAAAGGCTGTCGAATTTCACCGAGTTCTATCCGCCGGAAGGCTTCGTTCTCAACAAGGGCGAAACCTGGACGATATCGGTCCATGCCCTGAGCTGGCAGTTCCGTCACTGGACGGATGGCGCAACCAGCGCCTATCTGGCCCTTGCCGATGGCAGCACCGTTTCGCTCGGCCTCGAGCCCACGCGCTCTTCCGCCAGCAACGCGCCATTGAAGCGCGGTGCGGAGGTTTATCCGGTGCCCGCGAGCGTGCCGGTGCCGGTTTCGATTATCCCCTGGCCGAACCATGTCGCCGTCGCGTCGCGTCAACCGTTGCCGGCGGGCTTTGCCCTGCAGACCGACGATCCGGATGCGAAGGTGGCGGCCGGCCGTTTCAAGGCATTGGTCGATCATCTCTTCGCCGTCGAAGGGATCATCCGCACAGCAGCGGAGGGAGCTGCGACCGTTACTCTGAAGAAGGCTGCCGGCTATAGCCCTGAAGCCTATCGGCTGAGTTTCGAAGGGGCGGCTATCACCGTCGAGGCAGCGAGCCAGACAGGCTTCCTTTATGGCCTCGTGACGCTCGGGCAGATCTGGCGCGGCGCGCGCCTGCATCCGCGGACCTTCCAGTTTCCGGCCTCGGGCGAGATTGTCGATGAGCCGTCGATGGGCTGGCGCGGGCTGCATCTCGATGTCGCCCGTCAGTTTTATGGTGAGGCGGAAATCAAGAAGCTGATGGCGGTGCTTGCCTGGAACAAGCTCAACCGCTTCCACTGGCACCTCTCGGACGACGAGGCCTGGCGCGTGGAGATCGATGCCTATCCGGCATTGACCGAAATCGGCGCATGGCGTGGCCATGATCTTGCCCTGCCGCCGTTGCTCGGCTCGAGCCCGGCCCGTACCGGCGGCTACTATACCAAGGCTGCCATTCGCGAAATTGTCGCCTATGCGCAGGGTTTCGGCATCGAGATCGTGCCGGAGATCGACATACCCGGCCATTGCTACGCCATGCTGCAGGCCATACCGGAACTGCGCGATCCGCAGGAGGCCGGCAGCTACTATTCCGTCCAGGGCTTCCCGGACAATTGCATCAATCCCGCCCGCGAAAAGACCTACGAAGTCATCGAAACGATCTTTTCGGAACTCATCGAGCTTTTCCCCTTCAAAACCATCCACATCGGTGCCGACGAAGTGCCGCTCGGCGCGTGGTCCGGCTCACCGGAGGCGCTCGCAAAGCTGCGTTCGCTCGCCGGTGACGAGGTTGCCGATGCGCATGCCAGGCGCCTGAACGTCATCACCAATACGCATGGTGCCGATGATATCCATGGATCGGGCGCGGCCGTCCTGCAGGCCGAGTTCCTTGAGCGGGTCCAGCGTTTCCTTGCCTCCAGGGGCTGCATTACCGGCGGTTGGGAAGAGGCGGCGCACGGCGACGTCATCGATAAATCGAAGAGTTATCTTTGCAGCTGGCGCAATGTCGAAGTCGCTGCAGAACTTGCCAACCGTGGCTACGAGATCGTCGTCTGCCCCGGGCAGGTCTACTATCTGGACATGGCGCTGCGGCCTGACTGGGATGAACCGGGCGCCAGCTGGGCCGGCACGTCGGATGCAGAAAAGATCTACAGGTTCGACCCGGTCGGTGGCTGGACGGAAACGCAAAAGCAGAAGCTTCGCGGCATTCAGGCCTGCATCTGGTCCGAGCCGATGACCGATCGCGCCGTTTTCGACCGGCTCGTTTTCCCCCGCCTGTCGGCCCTTGCCGAAACTGGATGGACGAAGCCGTCCGCCAAATCCTGGGAGCGCTTCAGGGCGCTTGCCGGCCTGATGCCGCTTCTCTACGGTCTGCAGCAATCCTGACAGGGGGGCTGCGCCTCGAGCGAGGCGTGGGCTAACCGACCGGCTTTTGCAATACGTCGAAACGGGGATTGGTCTCCGAAAAGATCGGCAGGGCAGCAGCGCCGAGAATGGCGGTATCCCTGCCGGTTGCGCCGATCATGACGCGCGGAACGCTTCTCTCTTCGGTCGGATCGATCGGTAGGTGCAGGGGCTCCAGTCGCTCGGCAAGCCGGCGCATCAGCAGGCTGGAGATAGTGCCGCCAAGCACGATGGTCTGCGGGTCGAAAGCGAGTTCGAGGAAATCGATGGTCTGCCGCAGCGGCTGCACGGCCTGATCCAGCCAGGCGTTGAGACCTTCGCCGTTCATCGCAATATGGGTGTCGAGATCCTCAGGTGAAAGTTCCCGCGCATTCTCTATGCCCATGAATTCATAGGCAACCGTTGCGGAGATATAGCGGTCGAGGCAGCCACGCTTGCCGCAGCCGCAGAGCCGGCCGTGCGGCTCGACGATGATATGGCCGATCTCGCCGGCATTGTGCCTGCTGCCCTTGTAGAGATGTCCATCGAGGAACATGCCGGCGCCAATGCCGCCGCCGCCGGCGAGGAAGAGATAGACGAAACTGCCGAAGCCCCGGGCAACACCATGCAGGCGCTCGCCGATAGCCGCCGCCGTTGCGTCGTTCTCGACCAGCACGGGTACTTTCACGCGCCGCTCCAGCTCGTAACCGACGGGAAAATCCTGCCAGCCAGGCAGGTTTTGCGGGCTGAGCGACGTCACGCCCCCATCCGCATAACGTCCCGGCAGCGCCATGCCGACACCGAGCAGCCGATCGCGGTCAAAAGCGAAGGCCTGCTGCAGATCCTCCACGATAGCTCCCAGTACCGACATCGCCCGTTCAGGATCGGGATATTCGACATGACGTTCAATGCGGGCGCAAACGGCGCCCGAGAGATCGGTCAGTACGCCGCTGGCGCGCCGGGGGCCAAGTTCAAGCCCGATCGAATAGGCCCCGTGCGGGTTGATCGAATAGGGAATAATCGGCTGGCCACGAGCCAGTTTCTGCGCCTTGGCAGGCACGAGCAGGTGCGAACGCTGCAATTCCTCAACGATATTGGAGACCGTCTGCGCCGTCAGCGCGGTCATGCGGGCAATTGCGGCGCGCGACAGCGGGCCGTTGGTACGGATGGCCTCAATCACGACACGCCTGTTGTGTGACTTGGCCTGCTCGAGATTGGTCCCGGAAATCGCTTTCATGGTGTCTTTATGCAGCTCGAATATCACCATTGCCACAAGAAGATCACGCGGGGAAGGGGAGAAGTGTGTAGTCTTTTCAACGTGATCGCGGCGACAATTGATACCGGTTGCTCTGCGGTTCTTAAAGTATCACTTTAACGGCCGTGTCGCAGAGTTCGATTGCCGCTGACGGCGGCGGACAGGCATCGAACGCCTCTCGACGATCAGAGATCGGCCATGAAAATCATCCGCGGGAATCGACGGCGTCGGGATGAGGTTCTATGCCAGGCGGAAAGCCTAACCGACTGGAACGAATCATGATTTTGCGCATCAGCCGCACCGGGGCAAACACGGTACTCTTCGGCGTGCTGCTGATGCTTCTCGGCGATTTCCTGTTCTCGCTGAACGACGCCATGGGCAAATGGCTGGTGGCGAGCTTTTCAGTCGGTCAGGTCCTGGTGATCCGTTCGCTCGGCTCATTTCTGATCCTTGCGCCGATCATTGCCAGAAAGGGACCTCACTCGCTGTTTCGGGTCGAGCGTGTATCCCTGCAGATCCTCAGGGTGATCCTGACGACAGGCGATGTTGCCTTCTTCTATGCCGCGGTCGCCTACCTTCCGCTCGCAGACGTCATGACCTTCTATATGGCCGGCCCGATCTATGTGGCCGCTCTCTCGCACTTCTTTCTTGGCGAAACGATCGGCTGGCGCCGCTGGCTCGCTGTCATCCTGGGATTTGTGGGCGTCGTGATTGCGCTAAGACCTTCGACCGCCATGTTATCCTGGCCATCGATCTTCGGCCTGATCGGCAGCCTTTGCTTCGCGCTGACGCTGATCCTCGGCCGCCGGTTGCGACAGACGAGCGATGCCACGCTTGTGACATGGCAGACGGTTGGCGCCCTCGTGACGGGGCTTCTTCTTGGCGCCGGCCACTGGCGCGCCATGTCCGTCCTCGACTTCCTCGCGATGCTGGCGCTCGGCATCGTAGCGGGCAGCGCCCATATGATGATCACACGCGCGCTGAAGCTTGCGCCTGCTTCTCTGCTTGCGCCGCTGCAATACAGCCTGCTCCTGTGGGCAATCGTACTTGGCTACGTTTTCTTCGACGAACTGCCCGACAGCCAGATCCTGGCAGGCTCCGTCATCATCGTTCTCGCAGGCCTCTTCATTTTCCATCGCAAGAATATGGTGGAAACGACGTCCAGAGCCGACGTTCCGCCCGACGGGCATTAGAGATCACGTGGCTTGCCGTCGCTGACGGGCGCAGCTTCTATTCTGACAGTCTTCGGTCACACGGCGTCCCGGGCGAACGACTCGGCCGTTTTTGTGCGCCCTCTTCATTTCCACCGATGGAGCCACTTTCCCGATTGACAGGACCACTTCCGTCGTTATTCTATTATAAAAATCGGTATAACATAATTGTGGAACATTAAACCGGGAGCATGAAATGAAGACACTTGTCGCATTCCTTCTCGGCACGGCGCTGGTCGCTCTGCCGACAACTTTGCTGGCCCAGGAAAAGGGTGGCGTTATCAACGTCGCGACGATCGGCGAACCGCCGACGCTTGACCCGATGTCCTCGACCGCCGACCTCGTCGGCATCGTCACGCAGCACATTTTCGAAACGCTCTACACTTTCGACAAGAAGTGGAACGTCACGCCGCTTCTGGCTGAAAGCCTGCCGGAAATCAGTGCTGACGGTAAGACCTATACGATCAAGCTGCGCACCGGCATCAAGTTCCATGACAATTCCGACATGACTTCGGAGGATGTCGTCGCTTCGCTGAACCGCTGGATGAAGATCGCTTCGCGCGGCAAGCAGGTTGCGGGCTTCGTGGATTCCATCACCGCCGTCGATCCGGCAACTGTCAAGATCGCGCTGAAGCAGCCCTATGCGCCGCTGACTTCGCTGCTCGCCTTCAACAATTCCGCCGCCATCATCATCCCCTCGGAAAAGCAGGATGAGCCGATGAAGGAATTCATCGGTACCGGTCCCTACATGCTGAAGGAACGCAAGGCGGACCAATATATCCAGCTCGTCCGTTTCGATGGCTATAAGTCTCGCGACGGCGAAAGCGACGGTTACGGCGGCGCTCGCCACCAGTATCTCGACGAAATCCGCTTCGTGCCGGTTCCGGACGCGAACACCCGCGTCGAGGCGGCCGTTTCCGGCCAGTACGATTATGTCGATTCGATCCCGGTCGAATCCTTCGACAAGCTGAAGGCATCGACTGCCTCGCAGCCGGTCATCCTGAAGCCTTTCGGCTACCCGGTCTTTGTCTTCAATACGAAGGAGGGCCTTGCCAAGAACGTCGAGATCCGCAAGGCGATCCGCCAGGCTCTGAGCATGGAAGACATGCTCGCCGCAGCCTTCGGCAGCACGGATTTCTATGCGCTTGACGGCGACATCTATCCCAAGCCCTATGCCTGGAACACGAATGCGGGTGTCGAGGGCAATTACAATGTCGGCGATTCCGAAGGCGCTGCCGCCGCCGCGAAAAAGGCCGGCTACAATGGCGAGCCGATCCGCATCCTGACCAGCCGCCAGTATGAGTTCCACTACAAGATGGCGCAGGTCGCGGCCGAATATCTCAAGGCCGCCGGTTTTGCCGTCGATCTGCAGGTCGTCGATTGGGCAACGCTGACGCAGCGCCGTACCGATCCGAAGCTCTGGGATATCTATATCAGCCACAGCCCCTTCCTGCCGGAGCCGGCGCTGATCGGGTCCCTGTCTCCGAGCTCGCCCGGCTGGTGGGATACGCCGACCCGCAAGAGTGTCGTCGATGCCTTTACCTCCGAGGTCGATCCGCAGAAGCGCGTAGCCCTTTGGGCCGATGTGCAGAAGGCCATGTATGACGAAGTGCCCTACATGAAGATCGGCGATTTCAACGCCGTGTCGGCGGAATCGACCAAGCTCGAAGGTGTCGATCCGGCTCCGTGGCCTTACTTCTGGAACGCGTCCATCAAGAAGTAACGCTTTCTATCGCGGGATACCGGCGCGCCTGCTCCGGTATCCTTCTTCCATCGTGCCCCGCCGGCACCGGGACAGACTTCATGATACGTTACATTTTCCAGCGCCTGCTTGGCATGATCGTCGTGATGTTCCTCGTCGTCACGATCGTCTTCGTCATCGTGCGCGTCACTCCCGGCGATCCGGCAGCCGTCATGCTCGGTCCCGATGCGACGCCGCAGGACATTGCCGATCTGCGCGCCAGCCTTGGCCTCGATAAATCGATCGGCGTGCAATATCTCTATTATATCGGCCAACTCCTGAAGGGTGATCTCGGGCAGTCGATCTTCCTCAACATGCCGGTGACATCCGCACTGCTCGATCGCGCCGAGCCGACCTTTTTCCTGACGATCTTTTCGCTTGTCATCGCCGGCATCATCGCACTGCCGATCGGCATTTACGCTGCCTATCGCCGCGGTTCCTTCATCGATCAGGCGGCAACCACGCTGGCGATGTTTGCAGCAAGCATTCCGAGCTTCTGGCTCGGCCTCATTCTCATGCAGGTCTTTGCGGTTCGCTTCGGCCTGTTTCCGGTCTCCGGTTATGGCGGACCGGGCGCGACTTTTCTCGATCGCATGTATCACCTGACGCTGCCTGCCTTTGCGCTCGGCATCGTCTCCTCGGCACTTATCCTGCGCTTCACCCGTGCCTCGATGCTCGATGTGCTCGGCGACGATTACATCCGCACCGCCCGCGCCAAGGGTCTGGTCGAGCGCCGGGTGATCCTCAAACATGCCCTGAAGAATGCGCTGATCCCGATCCTCACCGTTCTCGGCCTCACCGCCGCGGTGCTGATTTCCGGCGCCGTGGTGACGGAAACCGTCTTCGGTCTTCCGGGCGTCGGCAATCTCGTCGTGTCGGCGGTTCTGCGTCGCGACTATCCGGTCATCCAGGGGGCGCTTCTGGTGATTGCAGCGCTCTATGTCCTGATCAATTTTGCGATCGACATGCTTTACCTGCTCGTCGATCCGAGGGTGCGCTACTGATGACGGATATCGCGATCAAACCGGCCGAGAACGAAGGCCGCAAGTCCATCCGCCGCCTGCTGAAGCGCAAGACGGTCGCCGTCGGCCTGCTGATCCTGCTGGTCTTCGTGCTGCTGGCGGTCCTGGCGCCCTGGGTCGCCCCCTATTCGCCGTCGAAGCTTTCGATCGTCAACCGCCTGAAACCGCCGAGCGACACCTACTTCTTCGGCACCGACGAGTTCGGCCGGGATGTGCTGTCGCGCACCATCTTTGCCGGTCGCCTGTCGCTGCTCGTCGGCGCTGCCGTCGTGGCGCTGTCGGCCGCGATCGGGGTCACGCTCGGTCTGCTCGCCGGCTTCTTCAAGAATCTCGATACGCCGATTGCCCGCCTGATCGATGCGATGATGGCTTTTCCGGACATCCTATTGGCGATCGCGCTTGTCGCTGCCCTCGGCCCGTCGCTGACGACGGTCATCATCGCGCTGTCGATCGTCTATGCCCCGCGTCTTGCCCGTATCGTGCGTGCCTCGACCCTCGTCATTCGCGAGCTGCCCTATGTCGAGGCGGCGCAGGCGCTCGGCATCTCGACTTTCCATATCATGACGCGGCATGTGCTGAGGAACCTGCTCTCCCCCATCATGGTGCAATCGACTTTCCTCTTTGCGAGCGCCATGCTCGCCGAGGCGGGCCTGTCCTTCCTCGGTCTCGGCGTGAGCCCGGAAATTCCGACCTGGGGCACGATGATAGCCGCCGGCCGGCAATATATCGGTCAGGCCGACTGGATGACGCTGTTTCCGGGTGTCGCCATCATTCTCTCCGTGCTTTCGCTCCAGATGGTCGGTGACGGTCTGCGCGACATGCTCGATCCCAAACTTCGAAAGGACCTTTAGATGACCGGTGAAACAGCGGGCAAGCCGCTCCTTCTCACCAGCGTAAAGCCTGTCGGCTTTGGCGCCGGCACGCCCGATGGGGCAATCGACATTCTGGTCGATGCCGATGGCAAGATCGCCAAGTTCGGCCCGTCCCTGGCTGTGGCCGACGACGTGACGCGCGTTGACGGCAAGGGCGCCTTCGTTTCGCCCGGCTGGGTCGATCTGCATGTGCATATCTGGCACGGCGGCACCGACATCTCGATCCGCCCGTCCGAATGCGGCGTCGAGCGGGGTGTGACGACGCTGGTGGACGCCGGCTCTGCCGGTGAGGCCAATTTCCACGGTTTCCGCGAATATATCATCGAGCCGTCGAAGGAGCGCATCAAGGCCTTCCTCAACCTCGGTTCCATTGGTCTGGTCGCCTGCAATCGTGTCGCGGAACTGCGCGACATCAGGGATATCGACCTTGACCGCATCCTCGAGTGCTACGCCGAAAACAGCGAGCACATCGTCGGCATCAAGGTGCGCGCCAGCCACGTGATCACCGGCTCCTGGGGTGTCACCCCCGTCAAGCTCGGCAAGAAGATCGCCAAGATCCTCAAGGTGCCGATGATGGTGCATGTCGGCGAGCCGCCGGCACTTTATGACGAGGTGCTGGAGATCCTCGGCCCCGGCGATGTGGTCACACACTGCTTCAACGGCAAGGCCGGTTCCAGCATCATGGAAGACGAAGACCTCTTCAATCTTGCCGAACGCTGCGCATCCGAAGGCATCCGTCTCGATATCGGCCACGGCGGCGCATCCTTCTCGTTCAAGGTGGCGGAGGCCGCCATTGCCCGCGGCCTGTTGCCCCACTCGATCTCCACGGACCTGCATGGCCATTCGATGAACTTCCCGGTCTGGGACCTGGCAACGACCATGTCGAAGCTGCTCTCGGTCGGCATGCCCTTCGACAAAGTGATCGATGCCGTTACTCATGCGCCGGCATCGGTGATCAAGCTGTCGATGGAAAACCGGCTGACGGTTGGCGCTCAGGCCGAGTTTACGATCTTCGACCTCGTCGATTCCGATCTGGAGGCGACCGATTCCAACGGCGACGTCTCTGTGCTGAACAAGCTTTTCGAGCCGCGTTATGCCGTGCTCGGCAGCGAGGTCTTCACATCGAGCCGCTATGTGCCCCGCGCCCGCAAGCTGGTGCGCCACAGCCACGGTTATTCCTACCGGTGATCGTTCCGGTCATTCACAAGCAATTCGCATGACAGGAGTTTGCGTGAACCAGTCTTCCGCCACCGCCGGCACCATCGGCACGTCGCCCTACGAGCGGCTTGCCGCTCTCGGCATCAAGCTTCCGGCTCCGCCGCCGCCGATCGCCAATTTCGTCACCCATGTACAGGAGGGCAACATGCTCTACCTGTCGGGGCAGGGACCTCGTGAAGCGGACGGCTTCATGCATGTCGGCAAGGTCGGGGCCGAGATCGGCGTCGAGGCTGCTTACGGCCATGCGAAACTGACCGGCATCAATCTGCTGTCCGTCATGCATGAGGCGCTTGGCGATCTTTCGCGCGTCAAACGCGTCGTCAAGCTGCTTGGCATGGTCAATGCGGTGCCCCATTTCGCAGATCACCCGGCCGTCATCAACGGCTGCTCGGATCTCTTCATCGAGGTCTTCGGCGAGGAGGTCGGCCAACATGCCCGCTCGGCCGTCGGCTTCGGATCGCTGCCAGGCAACATCACCGTCGAAATCGAGGCTATCGTCGCGCTCAGGGATTGATGAGGATGCCTGTGACTGTTCCGGCGCAACAGATTGAAATTGGAGATACCCATGTCTGAGGACATCCGCACATCGATCGGCCTTCGTCCGGTCATCAACGTTTCCGGCACGATGACCAGCCTCGGCGCATCGATCGTCGTTCCCGAGGCCATTGCTGCCATGTCGTCGATCCTGCCGCAATTCGTGGAGATCAACGACCTCCAGCGCAAGGCGAGCGCGGTCATTGCCCGGTTGACCGGCGGCGAGGCGGGCTTCGTCACCGCATCCTGCTCCGCCGGCATTTCGCTCGCTGTCGCCGGCGCGATCACCGGCAATAATCTTCTCGCTATTGAGAAACTGCCGGATGTGGTTCCAGAGAAGAATGAAGTTCTCGTCCAGATGGGCCACGTCGTCAGCTACGGCGCGCCGGTCGATCAGGCGATCCGCCTCGCCGGCGGCAAGGTCGTGCTGATCGGTCAGGCGACCTCCACGCATCGCTTCCATATGGAGCATGCGATTACCGAGAAGACGGCCGCCGCCGTCTATGTCGTCTCGCATCACGTTGTCGATTACGGCCTGCTCAACCTCAGGGAATTCGTCGAAATCGCCCATGCGAAGGGCGTTCCCGTCATCGTCGATGCAGCCTCTGAATATGATCTGCGCATCTTCCTGGAGCAGGGGGCCGATGTGGCGCTCTATTCCGGCCACAAGTTCCTGGGCGGCCCGACCTCGGGCATCGTTGCCGGCAGAAAGGAACTGGTGCGCAACGCCTTCCTGCAGAATATGGGTATCGGCCGCGGCATGAAGGTCGGCAAGGAGAGTATCTTCGGCGTCATGGCGGCGCTGGGGGCCTGGGAAAAGCGCGACCATGCCGGCATTCGCGAGCGTGAGACCAGCTACCTCAATCTTTGGAAGCAGACCCTCGACGGCCGCCCCGGCGTGACCGCGCTGATCGAACCGGACCCGACCAACAACCCGCTCGACCGCCTGCGCCTGATCGTCGATGCCGAGGAGGCGCATATAACGGCCTGGGATCTCGCCGATGCGCTCGGACGCGGTTCTCCGCCGATCATCGTGCGCGACCATGAAGTCGAGCACCATTACTTCTATCTCGACCCCTGCAACCTGCATCCGGGTCAGGAAAAGATCGTCGCGAGCCGCCTGGTGGAAGAACTCGACAAGGCGCGCGCCTCCAACGAGATCATCGCAACGCCGATCGAAAACCGCAGCAAGCGCCGTTTCGAAGGCGTGCTGAAGTGGCCGGACTGATCGGAAAACCCGGCGTAAATTGAGGAAGCGATCATGGCAAGCATCCCGGCACAATCCATCGCAACGGCAGAGCCCGTTCTCTCCGTCCAGAATCTGACGACATCCTTTCTGGTCGATGGTGCCTGGAGGCCGGTCGTTCGCAACGTCTCCTTCGATGTCGCACCGGGCGAGACGGTTGCCATCGTCGGCGAGAGCGGTTCCGGCAAGAGCGTAACCTCGCTGTCGATCATGCGCCTTCTGCAGGCGGATTCGAGCCGTATCGAAGGCAGGATCATGCTTGGCGGGCGCGATCTTCTGGCTTTGCCGGAAGATCAGATGCGCAAGGTGCGCGGCAACGATGTCGCAATGATCTTCCAGGAGCCGATGACGAGCCTCAATCCGCTCTTCACCATCGGCGACCAGATTTCGGAGGCCCTGCTTTGCCATCGGTCCATGTCGAAGGCCGAGGCACGTGCGGAGACGATCCGGCTGCTCGAAAAGGTGCGCATCCCCTCGGCAGCTTCGCGCTTCGACGAATATCCGCACCGCTTCTCCGGCGGCATGCGCCAGCGCGTGATGATCGCCATGGCGCTTGCCTCGCGGCCAAAGCTGCTGATCGCCGACGAACCGACGACGGCGCTCGACGTGACGATCCAGGGCCAGATCCTGGATCTGATCAAGATGCTGCAGGAAGAGGAGGGCACCTCGGTCCTGTTCATTACCCATGACATGGGCGTGGTGGCCGAGATTGCCGACCGCACTGTCGTCATGTATCGCGGTGAGCAGGTGGAAACGGGAGCGACCGCCGATATCTTCCATCGCGGCAAACATCCCTATACCCGGGCGCTGCTGTCGGCAGTACCGGTGCTCGGCTCCATGCAGGGCTACGAGCGGCCATTGCGCTTTCCTGTCGTCAATACGGCAACGGGTGAATCGATCGCGCCGGTCCAGACGGCCGATACGGTCGCCGCCGCAGCCCGCCCGGTGCTGGAAGTGAAGAACCTCACCAAGCGCTTCGATATTCACTCCGGCCTGTTCGGCAAGTTGACCGGCCGCGTCCACGCGGTCGAGAACGTCTCCTTCGATCTCCATGCCGGCGAGACGCTATCGCTCGTCGGCGAGTCCGGATGCGGTAAATCGACGACCGGGCGCGCAATCATGCGATTGATAGAGGCGCAGAGCGGTTCCGTGATCGCCGACGGCAAGGATGTGCTGGCGCTCGACAGGACGGGTATGCGTGAGATGCGCAAGACCGTGCAGATGATCTTCCAGGATCCATTTGCCAGCCTCAATCCGCGCATTCGCGTCGGCGACGCCATTGCCGAGCCTTATCTCGAACACAGGATGGGAACGACAAGGCAGGCAAAGGAGCGCGTTGCGGACCTCCTCGTCAAGGTCGGCCTGACGCCCGACATGGCCTCGCGCTTCCCGCATGAATTTTCTGGCGGACAGCGCCAGCGCATCTGCATTGCGCGTGCGCTTGCGTTGGAACCGAAGGTTATTGTGGCGGATGAGAGCGTCTCGGCGCTCGACGTTTCGATCAAGGCTCAGGTCATCAATCTGATGCTGGACCTGCAGCAAAGCCTCAACCTCGCCTTCCTGTTCATCTCCCACGACATGGCCGTCGTCGAGCGTGTCAGCCATCGTGTCGCGGTCATGTATCTCGGCGAAATCGTCGAAATCGGCCCGCGCGCGGCCGTCTTCGGCAACCCGCAGCACGACTATAC
Organism: Rhizobium sp. GCM10022189; assembly: GCF_042656325.1. Classification (NCBI taxonomy): domain Bacteria; kingdom Pseudomonadati; phylum Pseudomonadota; class Alphaproteobacteria; order Hyphomicrobiales; family Rhizobiaceae; genus Rhizobium; species Rhizobium sp. GCM10022189. The sequence goes on along the minus strand of NZ_JBHSOR010000039.1, from coordinate 126,389 downwards.
CAAAAAGCTGATGTCGGCCGTCCCGGTTCCGGACCCCGATCGCCGTCGTGAAAAGCGGTCAGTCGCCAATGACGAGATCAAGAGCCCCATCCGGCCCGTCGACTACAAGATCAAGCAGCTTGAGTACCGGGCGGTATCGCCGGGACACCTGGTGGCGATCTGACCTCGGCCCGGGAACGGCGGCTCCCGCTGCTACATCATGGAACTGGTTCAGAAAATCCTAGTGCCTGATATCGTCGGCTCGTAGCTGATCGATCGCGTCGAGCGCTTCGTTCGCTGTCCAGCCGGCGCGCAAGGCAGCGGCAACAAGCCGGACCTCCGCCTCCATTTCAAGCCTCAGATAAAGCCCCTCCAAGGCCTCCTTGGCCGTGACCACGTGATCGTCATGCGGCACAACGCGAGCATTCCGTGAGGTCATTGACACGTTCCTTTCCTTCCTCGATCTGGTTGTGCTTCTTGTTAGGGCGATAACAGGTTCTTCGCGTCCCAGAGACGGATTACGCGCATGCGTTGATTTTGTTCCATGCGTTTTGCTGCTGCCGACGCGAGCACTAAGTCTTTTCGTTGCGTTCCTGCCCCATGTCCGTGAATGACGCGGCCGATGGACGGTTGACGAAAATGCGGTAGAACGACAGACCTCCACACATCCCCGAGGCCAAGGGAACATATCATGCCACATTTGCAGGAACTGATCGACTGGATTATTGCCGAAGGACTATCAACCGATACGATCGAAACTGTTCTGCAGGGTGTGGCTGAGCGGCTGACGGACATCGGATATTCGATTGTTCGTGCCTCGATTGCCATGCCGTCGATCGACCCCCTGCAACGCGGGTCTTCAGTCGCATGGTACCGGTCTTCAGGCTTTTTGACGGAAATTCAAGGACATGACGCAGCGGGCCAAGAGCTGTTCCAGCGCTCGCCCGTTGCTTATCTCCTGACGAACGATCTCGATTACGCCCGCTGGAAATTGCCGCCCGGACCGGACGCGCCGCCGATTCCGCTGCTGACCGAGCTGGCCGAGCTCGGGGCCACGGATTACCTCATGAAACTGGCGCGATTTCCTGGCGACACCGCGCTTGCGGGCGTCAGCTTTTCCATGGCCGTCGATCAGCCCGAGGGCTTTTCCGATCATCAGATCGCGGGACTGCGGCAGCTGATGCCAGCCCTTACCCTTACCTGTTGCCGGATCGCCACCACGCGCGTCGCCGCCGATGTGCTCGCAGTCTATACCGGTGCCGGAAGCAGCGGCCGCATCCTGAGCGGTCACATAAGGCGCGGCGACGGCACCGCGATCTACGCCGCGATCCTTCTGGCCGATCTCAAGAACTTCACGTCGCTCAACGAAAGACACGCGCCTGACCGCATCGTTGCCTGGCTCAACGAGCATTTCGAGGCGATCGGCGCTCCGGTCGAGCAAGAAGGCGGTGAGATCCTGAAGTTCATGGGCGACAGTCTGCTTGCCATCTTTCCTGCCGATATCGACAGGCCGGCCGAGGCATGCTCGCGCGCGCTTTCGGCAGCGCGAACTGCCATGGATGCCAATGCCGAGGTCAATCGCCGGCGAGCGGAAAGGGGCGAGCCGGAATTGCTGGCCGACATCGTTCTTCACGTCGGCGAGGTCTTTTATGGAAATGTCGGCGCGGCCCGTCGCCTGGACTTCACGGCCATCGGCAGGGCGGTCAACGAAGCGGCGCGCATGGAGAAACTCGCGGATGTCATTGGCCGCAGCCTGCTGGCATCAGCCGATTTCGTTTCACAGGCGCCAGGCCGTTTCGAGGAAGCGGGCACCTTTCCGCTGAAAGGCGTCGCTCGTCCAGCCGCCATATATGCCTGGCCAGATTGATATGTGAGGTGCGGTCCGGTCGAGGCCGCAGTTCAGCAAGGTCAAAGCCCAGCCATTGCGACCGGGCTTGCCTGTTCTTTCTATCGTGCACCCGTTGGGGGCGCCTGCTCAATATCCCGGCTGCTCGATTATCAGCCGCGGAAGAGCGACAGAATATTCTGCGAGGAGGAATTGGCGATCGACAGCGACTGGATGGCCAGTTGCTGCTGTGTCTGCAACGCCGTCAGCCTGCTCGATTCCTCTTCCATGTTGGCATCCACGAGGCGGCCCACACCGGAATCGATTGAGTCGGAGAGCGCGCTTACGAAGGTTTCCTGATTGCCGATGCGCGTGGAAATCGAGCCCAGCTGAGCGCCGGCGGACGTCATGGCCGAGAGTGCCGATTCGACGGTCGAAAGCGCGGACTGGATCTGGCCGGTGGTGAAATTGGTGATATCCAGCGAGAAGACCGAATTGCCGTTTGCATCGGCCGTTCCGAGAATGCCCGTCGACGTGTCGATCGTTCCGCTGGTTGTCATGCCGAAGAGGACGTTGCCGTTGGAACTCGTGTCCAGAACATAATCGGTCATCTTGACCGAAACGTTGCCCGAGCCGTCGCGGACGAAGGAGGATACGACGCTCTTGGTGCCGTCAGCACCGGCAACCCAGTTTTCGCCGGAGAAGGAGGCGGACTGGGCAACGCTGAGCAGCTGATCCTGGAGCTGCGAAATTTCCTCCTGGACCTTCGTCTTGTCGACGCCTTCTTCCGTCGCTGCCACGAGCTTGGATTTGATCTGGTCAACCACGTCGATCGCGCTGTCCATGGCGGTATAGGCGGTATCGACCTTTGCGGCACCGAGGCCGAGTGCGTCGGACACGGCCGAAAGTGCCTTATTGTCGGATCGCATTGTGGTGGCAATCGACCAATAGGCCGCATTGTCCGACGCCTTGTCGACGCGATAGCCCGTCGATACGGCGTTTTGAGTCTGCTGCATGTTGCTGCTGATCGTGCGCAGTGTCTGCAGGGCTGCCATTGCAGAATTGTTGGTATTGATGCTCGTCATCGTGAAATCGCCCGTCTAAACTAGGTTTGAGTTCGACATTCCGGAAACGGCCGGATCGTGCTGAGCGGCTTCATGCCTATCGTCCCGACAGGTCGGGACCGATTCATCACGGGCAGGAGGAAGTCGGGAAGCTGCCGCGGCATGACTTCTCGGCGTCGGGATGATTTATAGTACCTAATGGTACCTTAATTATTAACGCGCTGGCGGCATTCAGCGGTTCACAGAATCTTCACCAGGAGTTGATCGATGTCGGAGAAAGGGTGCCTGGAGATCATCACCTGTGGCGATGGTGGCGTTAACGCCCGAGCCGCCTGACGCCGGCCGTTCAAGAGACATGCCGGGCAAAGGAACGACAAAAAGGGAGCGATTGGCTCGCCCCCTTTTCACGTCAGATTGCGGATATTGTATCGGCCCGGCAGAGATCAGCCGGGACGGAAACAGATCGGCCCGCTACGAATGCAGCCTGAGATACGGCTTGATGGCGCCGATTGCTTCGATCCAGATATCGAAGGCCGAGTGAGCGAGCAGATTTGCGGCGATCCTGTCGCAGAACTTTTCGATCTCCGGAGGAACATCTTCGATTGCCGTGCCGCTTGCGTCAAAGACGCCACGGCGAGGCCATGCACGCGCCTGTGCCGGATAACGGGGTTCCCCGACGAAGGGCAGCATGTCGATCAGCGAACATGCGAGCTTGTAGGCCAGATCTTCCTGGCATTCGATGACAGGAAGGTAGTCATGAGAAAACATCGCGTCCATGGTGGTCAGGCCGTCTTCAGCTGGGCAACGGCCAGAAGCGTGTCGGCGCTGATGCCGCCCGATGAGGAGTTGCTGAGAATGGACAGCGCCGGGGAGGTGCCCTGCGTACCGTTCTTGACATCATACATCGCGGTGAAGCGCTTGATGAGCGATTCAACCTTGTCCGGATCCGAGAGGTCCTTGAGGTCGATATATTGGTTGACCATGTCCGCCTGCTTGTCGACGTCCATGCTGGAGACGTAGCTCGACAGGTTGAAGGTCGTGGTGAAGAACTCCATGAGCGCGGAATCGCCGAGAATATCATAGGCGTTGGAGATCGTCGGCGCCTTGCGCTGGAAGTAGAGCGCCAGGCGCACACCGGTATTCTCGTCGCCTTCGTCGCTTTCAAGGGTCTGCTGCAGATAGTCGTTGACCGTCTGGAGAACATCGCCGCGCTGCTGGACCGAGCCTGTCGGATCCTTGGAGATATTGCCGTCACTGTCGAAATTGAAGGATGCGACGATTTCCGCAAAACGGTTGTCGGATTGCTGATTGACGAAGCTCTTCTTGTCGTCGAGATCGGAGGCGAACATCTTCTTCAGGTCTGCCGCCTTAACGTCCTTGGGGTCGATGCCCTTGGCTTCAAGGACGAAGTTCACAAGCCGGTCGTTCGACAGGAGATCGGAAACCGTCTTGATGCTTCCCATCTGCTCGCGGAAATAGGTGGCTTCCGTATCCGCAGCCTTGCCCGCATCGGTCTGCGCGGTTCCGGTGAGATAGCGGATCTTGTTCTGCTTGTATGCGGCAGCAAAATCATCGATCACCGATTCCGACATGGCCTGCAGCGGTACGCTCGCCTTGCCGTCCTTGTCGAAATTGAAGGCCTCGCGGAAAGCGACGAAGCGGTCGTCCTTCAGGCCGTTGACATAGCTCTTCGGATCATCCGGGTCGCTCGAGAGAACGCTGCGCAGTTCGCTTTTGGAAACGCTTGCCGGATCGATGCCGAAGGAGCGCAACGCCATCTCCCAAAGCTCCGGCTCCTCGTCATTGGTGCTGTCGTCGTCAGCTGTATTGGACGTCAGGAAATCGTTGATGGAGGTAACGGAGGCCATGCGCGTCTTGTAGTTGGCGATCGCGTCGTCCGTGCTGAAATTGGCGATAGCCGACTGGTAGTTGGTGGCAAAGCTTGCCGACGTGGCCGCCGTCTGGTCGGCTGTCTGAGCGCTCACGTCGGAGAGACTGCCGTCCTCGTTGAAATTGAACGCGTCATGCAGGTCGCCAAGACCGATCGCGTCGGCAACGTCGGCGTTTTTCAGTGCTGCGGAAATGTAATTGTCCGGATCGTCCTCAGATATGCCGTAGGCGGTGCGGATGTAGGAAACGAGTTTGGCATTCTGCATCAGATCGTCGACGGAAGACACATTGGCGATCTCTGCAGAGAAATACGTCGAATAGGCGGAGCCGGTTGTGCTCGAGGCAAATGTTGCCGAAGCGACGGTGTAGCCGTTCGTAACCAGGGAGGCCTGGTCGTCAGATTGGACACCGCCAGCCTTGACGCTGCCGTCGGTGTTGAAATTGAACGCCTTGGCAAGATCGAGATAGGTCGCATCGCCAAGCTGGTTGGCGAAGCTGGCGGGATCGCTGAGGTCGCTCGTCAGGACGTCACGCAGGAAACTCGTCGATGTGTAATCGGTGCTGAGGCCGAACGAGGTCAGAACATAGTTCTTCAGGCGTGTATTGCCGAGGAGATCGTCCACGGAGGTAACGTCAGAAATCGCGCCTTGGTAGTAGCTGGTTTCAGCGCTGATATTGTCCTGTTCGTCATCGAAGGAGGCCTGATAAGCGTCCAGGAGATTGGTTTCCTGGGCCGTCGACTGCGCTTCTTTCGTTTCGCCGGAAAATTTGAATGCAGCAGCGAAGTCGGCGTAGCGGCTGTCGCTGAGTTTGTTGGCGAAGCTCGACGAGTCGGAGAGGTCGCTTTCCAGGACCTTCTTCATGAAGGCCTTGGCGTAGGTCATGTCCTCGAGGCCGTAGGCCTTCATCGCGTACGAGTAGAGCCGATAGTCCCCCATGAACTCATCGACTGTGGTGACTTTGTTGATGTTGTCCTTGTAATATTGGGTGTCGCTGGCAACCGTGGCCTTGGATGCGATTGCACTCAGGCTGGCATTCATATCGCGTGCTACGGTCAGATAGCTGACATAGGTCGAAACCATTCTTGCTTCCCTTCTGGACGCAGATAGCCACTTCGAAAACGACCTTGAGATCGGTTCGATCGCATCTATCGAGCAAAGTTCAATACGTTTCAGGGACGCCAATCATGGCGGATTCAGTGCGCCTAACAGCGACGCTCGTTCACCATATTTTGGGAACTAATAAGTTCTATAAATTAATTTCTCGTTAACGCAAGCCCGAAAACTGCGCGCATTCTCGTTCGGGGAAGGGCTGCGGGCGCTTTTGTGATGAGAGCGTTAACGCAAAAAAAATTCCGCGATCGCAATTTTTCATATTGAGCGAAACGTGATTCCGATTTAGAGAACTAATTAGTTCTGTAAATGACCGGTCGGGCTCCCCGCAATTGTCGGGCGGTTTCTCATCCGGGTCATTGCCCTCGTTGCTGGACCAGACGGCTCGCATTGCGTGAGTGGCCGGCTCAGCCTGATCATGACCGATCAACTCTTGTAAATCTGTTTCGGACCGCGAAGCAAGGTTCCGCGATCTCTGACGTTTCCTTTTCGGGGGAAGCGCCTGAATTCGTGCCTTCATCCATAGTCCGAATTTGCGATCCGGCCGGACTGACCGGTCGCACCCTTTGTCGGGATGAGCCCGCACGCCATCAACAACAGTGCCGAGTACAGGTTGGACTGTGACAGGTTGCAGCCAGCAATGCAATTTAAAGTAGAATAACGATCAAACAAACAAGCAGGGACATAGACATGAGCATCTTCGGCAGCATGAAAACGGCAGTTTCGGGCATGAATGCGCAGGCCAATCGCCTGAGCACGGTCGCCGACAACATCGCCAACGTGAACACGACGGGATACAAGGCGGTATCGACGAGCTTTTCATCACTCGTCCTGCCGTCCTCGTCCGGCAACTACAATTCGGGCGGCGTCCAAACGACCGTCCGGCAGGCGGTCTCGCAGCAAGGCGACATTTCCTATACGACGTCGGATTACGACCTGGCGATTTCCGGTGACGGCTTCTTCATCGTCCAGGGCGCCGACGGCATCCCGGTCCTGACGCGCGCCGGCGATTTCACGGTTGACGACGAGGGCAATCTCGTCAACTCCGCCGGCTTTACCCTGATGGCCTATTCGTACAATTCCGGCTCGCCGGCAGTGGTCGTCAATGGCTTCGATGGGCTTGTGCCGGTCAATGTCAATCAGTCCGGATTGACCGCGATCGCTTCGACCAGCGGCTCTTTCAGCGGCAATCTCGATTCCGGGGCAGAAGTCGTCTCCGATCCGGACGCCTTGCCAAGTGCCAATGGTGCTTCCGAAGACGTCACCACCGACACCAAGAAGATGTCGCTCGTCGGATACGACAGTCTCGGCGCCACAGTCCAGTATGACTTCTACTACACCAAGACCGGCGAGACGACCGATGCCAGCGGCGCGGTCACGGGATCGACCTGGGAAGTCGCGGTCTATCGCAATGCCGATGCGGCGACCACGGGTACGACATCCTTCCCCTATTCATCCGATGCGGTCAGCGTCGCTTCGCTATCCTTCGACGCAAACGGAAACCTGACCTCGCAGAGCGGCACCGATATCGTCGATCCCAAGACCGGCCAGACGATCTCGATGGATTATTCCGGCTTCAACCAGCTCGCCTCCGATTTCGCGGCATCGGGCTCGGCGAACGGGCAGGCGGCGAGCACGGTCAGCGGCGTGACCATCAGCGCAGATGGCGTCGTTTCGGCGAGCTACTCGAACGGCACGTCGAAGCCGCTCTACCAGATCCCGCTGGCAACCGTTGCGAGTCCCGACGAGCTGACGCTGCAGACAGGCAATGTCTACAGCGCCAACGGTCGGTCCGGTGTCACCGTCACCGGTTTTCCGCAAAGCAACGGCCTCGGTTCAATCCAGTCCGGCGCGCTTGAAAGCTCGAATGTCGATCTTGCCGGCGAACTGACCGAAATGATCGAGGCGCAACGCAGCTACACGGCCAATTCCAAGGTGTTCCAGACCGGCTCCGACATCATGGACATCCTCGTCAATCTCAAGCGTTAGGGGAGGGACGGATGTCGATTACCTCAGCGCTCAACACAGTCCAGAACATCTTCAACAATACGGGTTACCAGAGCAGCGTCGTTTCGACGAACATCTCCAATTCAGGCAATTCCGACTATGTGCGGCGCGAGGCATCCGTCACCTCCACGCTGACCGGCGCGGCGGTCGTCAAGATCAGCCGCGCCCAGGAAGATGCCCTGTTGAAACAATATCTTCAGTCGAATTCGCAGGACAGTGCGCAGCAGACCCTGCTTTCCGGACTGGAGGACCTGAAATCCATCCTCGGCGGCAACGATTATGAGACGTCGCCGAGCACCTATCTGTCCGATTTCCAGTCGGCGCTTCAGGCGTTTGCCGCCTCGCCCGGCAACACGACCTCGGGACAGGCGGCGGTAACGGCGGCACAGGATCTCGCCAACAGCCTGAATACGGCAAGTGACGCCGTGCAGTCTGTGCGCGAGGATGCCGACGCCGAGATCGCCAAGCAGGTCGATACGCTCAACACGTTGCTGTCGCAGTTCGAAACCGCCAACAACGCGGTCAAGCTTGCGACGGCGACCGGCGCCGATACCTCGGCGGCGCTGGACGACCGGGAAAAGATCCTGAAGCAGATCTCCTCCATCGTCGGCGTCTCCACCACCACCCGCAGCAACAACGACATGATGTTGACGACGTCGGACGGCACGGTCCTGTTCGAGACCGTACCCCGAACCGTCAGCTTCAAGGCGACCGGCACCTATGTCGCAGGCACCGAGGGCAATTCCGTCTATATCGATGGCGTTGCGCTGTCGGCCGGCGAGGGGTCGACAACCACGGCGAAGGGCAGCCTGCAGGCTTTGCTGCAGGTTCGTGACGAGATCGCGCCGACTTTCCAGTCGCAGCTCGATGAAATCGCCAAGGCTCTCGTCCAGAGCTTTTCCGAGACGGACGGCAGCACGAGCGAGCCCGGGCTGTTCGTCTGGACCACGGCGTCCGGCGCCGACGGGGCTACGCCTTCCGATACATCGGGCGTGATCGACGGTATCGCGGCGACAATTACTGTCAACAGTGCCGTCGTCACGAGCGCGGGCGGCGATCCGGCGAAGCTGCGGGACGGAACGATCAGCGGCATCACCGATCTCAACCCCGATGGCAATAGCGGCTTTTCCGACAATCTGAATGCGCTCTATAGCGCCCTGAGCACCGCGCGAAGCTTCTCGGCCGACGCGGGGATCGGCCAGACCGCCAGCCTCGTCGACTATGCGAGCGATTCGGTCGGCTGGCTGGAGCAATATCGAAGCGATGCTTCGACAACGTCGGAAAACACCTCCGCAGCGCTGTCCCGCTCCGAAGAGGCCTATTCCAACGAGACCGGCGTGAACCTCGATGAGGAGCTGACGAAGCTTCTCGATATCGAACAATCCTACAAGGCAGGAACGAAGATCCTCAACGCGATCGATGAGATGCTTCAGTCCCTGCTCGACATTGCGAGCTGAGCCATGAAAACCTCTTTTGTTTCCACAAGTGCGATACAGAACATGCTTCGCCAGACCATCGGCCAGTCCCAGAAGCTGATGAGCAGCGCGTCGACGGAAGCGGCAACAGGAACCTATGCCGATATCGGGGCGTCGCTGGGCTCCGGCGTTGCCAAGACGATCAGCATGTCGTCGGTCATCGATCAGGCGGCGTCTCTCAAGAACAGCAACGCGCTCGTTGCCCTGAGGCTGGATTCGTCGCAATCCTCACTCTCGACCATGCAGACCGCGGCGGATTCGCTTGTCTCCAACCTGACGGCCCTGCTTGGCAATCAGGATGAATCGGCCCTCGCGGTGGCGCAACAGTCGGCGACCGATACGCTCTCGCAACTGGTGTCGGCCGGGAACGCCATGGTCAACGGCGAGTATCTGTTCGCAGGCATCAACCTGTCCTCTAAGCCGCTGACGGACCAGTCCGCTGCCGTCTCGAGCCAGATCAACGACGCCTTGCAGACCTATGCGGACGGGCTCGGCAAGTCGATCGGCGATCTCACGGGCGAGGAGGTCTCGAGCTTCATCACCGACACCGTCGAACCGATGTTTTCCGAAGCGGCCTGGACCGATCCAACAAGCGGGTGGTCCACCGCATCGAGCACGAACATGAGCAGCCGAATCAATACGTCGGAGGTCATCCAGTCGTCGACGAACGCAAACTCCCAGGGCATGCGCTATCTGGCCCTCGCTTCCGTTCTCGTCAGCACTCTATCGGCGCAAGGGCTGAATTCGGATGCCCAGCGCGCGGTGACATCCGCCGCGATCAACTATGCTTCCGGTGCCTCTTCCAATCTGGTCAGCCAGCAAAGCCAACTTGGCCTCTCCCAGGAGCGCGTCGAAAAAGCCAACGACGCGCTCGATGCCCAGACGACGATCCTGCAGAACAAGCTGGTCGATCTCGAGGGGGTCGATACCTACGAGGCTTCCACCCAGGTCCAGTCCCTGGAGACGCAGCTGGAGACAGCCTATACGCTGGTCAACAAGCTGCAGAGCCTCAGTCTCGTGAACTATCTCTGATCGGACGCGCGGTGCCGCCATGCGGTACGTGCCGTGGAGAAAGGCTCGCCATCCCCGACCTCGGCGAGCCTTTTTTCTAGTCGGCCCCGACGCCCTTGCAGAAGACGGCGATACAGCGGCGCAGATGGGCAAGGCGTGTGGTCCGGTCTGGCCAGGCGCTCGTGCGCCCCTCCGGTGGTCCCATGCCTCCAAAGACCATATCCATCAGCATCCGTGCGCCGCTTGCGGCATCATCCAGCCGAAGCCGGCCCTCGGCCTGCCTTGCCTCCAGCCAGTCGGCAAGGAGTTGCCGGGACGCAAGAAGCCCCTCCTTGTTGAGGATTTCGATCAATTCCGGAAACTGCGGAGCCTCGCGAAAGACGAGTTGCAGCAGGCCGGCGCGCGCGATGTCCCTTTCCTCGTCCATGTCGATCATGAAGATCTGCTCAAGAGAACGGGAAACCGGACCCTGCTCGGGCTGGCGCGGCAGATCGAGCATCATGCGCCTGTGGTCGCGGACAACGGCGGCAAAGAGTTCCTCCTTGCTCTCGAACAGGCGGTAGAGCGTCTGCTTGGAAACGCCTGCCTCGGCAGCGACGATTGCCGTCGTGCTCGCTGCATAGCCGTGTTTGACAAAAATCTTGCCGGCGTTTGCGACGATATGGGAGCGTTTTTCGTCGTCGCTGGAGGCTTTGGGTCGGCCACGCTTGCGTTGCATTTCTTCGCCGCTGTCAGTCCCCGCCATTCACCATCAATCCCCACATGTTCTCAACCCGGAATAATCCCTCTGCCAGCCGAAAAGCAACTGCGGTTGGCAAGAGACTCACCTGACAAAGGCCAAGCTATCCAAGATGACAGCTATCCGAACGGCAATTCGATGCTGAAGAGCCGCAATGCTCGCAGCGCATTGGGGTTTTCCACAGGTTCGCGAACATGCACTACTGCCTGCGGCGAAGTGCACCACGCAGATAATAGCTTCGTCTTCTGCTGGCAAAGGATTGCGTATCCGCGTCAGGGCACGCGGCTAATCCATTGTTTGGACAAGCGAAAGCTGAGTCCAGCAGTGAATGGCCGGGAGCCGGACGACAGCTCAGGGCTGTGCATTGGCGGACGGCGCAAGCGGGTGACGTACAGGGCGCTCCATCCGGCCATGTTGCGGGTCCCGAAGCTTTCGCTTACCCAAAGCGGGGAGGGCGGTGCGACCGTGACGGACCTTTGCCCCTCGCAAACGCGAATATCCCAGATGCCGATGCAACGCGCGAAACGTCCATTTTCAGGAGAAACACTGCAGTTGACGCTGATGCGCGTGCTCCGGCCGCTTGTCAAACTCGCGCTGGCATCGGGATTGAGTTTTCCTTCGTTCGCGTCCTTGCTGAAGCGCCTCTATGTAGATGTCGCCGAACGTGACTTCGCGCTCGCCGACAAGGCACAGACGGACAGCCGGATCTCCCTGTTGACGGGAGTCCACCGCAAGGATGTCAGCCGCCTGCGCGATGAGCCGCTCAGCGAAACGACGCTGCCGGCCGCAGTGTCGCAGACGGGCCGGATCATCGCAAAGTGGATAGCCGATCCGCTCTACTGCAATGAAGACGGAAGCCCGCGCGTGCTGCCGAGAACCTTGCAGGGTGAAGGTCCGTCCTTCGAGCGGCTTGTCGCCGAAATCACCAAGGACGTTCATCCACGCGCCGTCCTCGACGAATGGGTCGATCGCGGGATCGTATCCGTCGATGCGCAGGACATGGTTCGACTGGATCTCGCATCCATCGTCCCCAATGCCGATGACGAAGCGCGCCGGCATTATTTTACCCGCAATCTTCACGACCACGCACTTGCTGCCGTGTCCAATGTCATAAACGATGTGGCGCCCCATCTCGAGCGCGCCGTCCACTACGATCGAATATCGGCGGATCTTGCTGCCCGTCTCGACGTGATTGCCCGCGAGGAGACGATGGCAATGCTTTTGAGGCTGAACAAGATCGCCCATCAACTGGTGCAAGAAGATCCGGGTGGCGGCAGCCGCTGGATTGCCGGAGGATACGTTTTGACCGAAACGGTGGAAACGAGCCCGCTGCCGCGCTCTGGAACTACGGAGGCAAAACAATGACGCCTCCGGTACTGTCGAGACGGCAACTGCTGTTGGGAACTGCTGCTTTGCATCTGTTCAGCCGCGTACCGGCTGGTGCAGGGCAGAAGGCCGCGTCCGGCGACGACCAGGGCATTGGCGGCTCGGGCCTTTCCGTCAGTGGCGGAGAGCAGGAGGATCACGGCATCGGCGGCACCGGTATCGTCGGCACCATCCAGGGCTTCGGCTCCATCATCGTCAACGATGTCCATATCCCGTTCACCGAAAGCACGCCGGTTCGCATCAACGGCAAGCGCGTCGCGACGAAGGAAATGAAGATAGGCCATGTTGCCCGTGTTCTGACCGTAGGCGGCGTGGCGCAGCGGATCGAGATCACGAGCGAAGTGCTTGGACCGATCGCGCTCATCAGCAAGTCGCGACTGTCTATCCTGCAACAGACCATCGACACGCGCACATTGGATACGAGCCGTCTCAAGGTCGGCGATCAGGTTGCCGTATTCGGGATACGGGCGGAGGACGGGACGATCGTCGCACGGCGTATCGAGCGACGCGCCGCCACGAGCAAGGCCCATGTCCGCGGCGTACCGGGTCAGCGCGGTACGAGCGCCTTCATTGGCGATCTGCCGCTCGGACCGCAATATCGTTATTTCGTCGGACGGCAGACGTTGGTGACGTTCAAGACGGTGCGCAAACAGCCCGTCATTTCCAGGGTTGTTTCGGAATCTCTGGTGCCGGGTTTGGACGAAGGCGTGGCCAATGTGGAAACCTATGGCAGCAATAAGAACGGCTCTCTGAAACTCGGTATCGGCATGTTCGGCCCAGGTGCTCAGGTTCGATTCGGTCCGGACGGGCGGACGTTTGCGACTGTCTCGGTGCGATCGGACCGTATGACATCAATTCGAAACGGCGGTCGGCCCCCTCACGATGCCCGCTTTAACGGAGGCCGTATGCCACCCGGCCCTCCGCCACCCGGTTTCCGCAGACCTGAAGGTTTCTCGCCAAACGGATTTCCGCCGGGAGGCCCGCCCTTTGGCATGCATGAACCGCCGCGCGGCATGCAGAGAGCCCCGGGCAGAAGGCCGGGGCCACCGCCGGAGAGGTTCCGCTGACCGGCTTCACGGCAAGTGTCGATTGACACATGGGAAAATTTCCCATTTTATAGTGAAGCGATTCTGAAGCCGCTGGCAGAACGGCGGAAGAGCGCCGATCGCGGAGCCGGTCCAACCCCAGGACGGCGAGGCGATCGCTCCAGTTTAACCCCTTGTTCCTGCGTTCCCGACATGGATTGCGTTGCGATGCCTGCATCCCGACGACGAGGATGATTGCCGGTAAGTACCTTCGCACGGCGATCGTCCGAGGTGTTTTCGGGCGATTTGCCGGACCGTCAAATCGCCACGCAATCCTGTCGTTTCAAATTTGATCGAGGTCTGACGATAGAGAGATGTTGATGCGCAAGGCAGGCGAAAAGGTTTCGGCGCAAGGCAGCAGGCCGCCATATACGTTAATCACGACCTGGGAAAACCGGTCGGAACTTCTCGCGATCATGCGCAATGCTCTGGGCCTCGCCGAGCAGGTTCAGAACTTGTGGGAGCGAAGCGGCCAGCGCGGCCATCTCTCGCAGTCCGACACGGATGAGATGATATTGCTGCTGTCCGAAATGAGCGCGCTGAGCGAGGCGGCGCGTCGGTTGGACTAAGCCGGCTCGAATTGCATGAGAATGATGCGCGGCTATGTCGGCCGCGCATCAAGCAGGCCATCCGCAGCGTTTAGCTCTTGAGCCCGAACAGGGCTTCGGCGTTGCGGAAGCAGATCTTCTCCATGTCTTCCTTGGGAAGATCGAGCGAATTCAGGATCTTGAGCGTGTCGCGGATGTAGCCCGGTCCCTTTTCGGGATCGAAGGGCGAGTCCGATGCGAAGAGGATGCGGTCGCTGTCATAGAATTCGAGGCCGCAGAGCGTTGCGGCGCGCGAGCCGAAGACGGCGGTGTCGGCATAGAAATCCTTGAAATAGTCGAGCGGACGCTTCTTGAGGCGCTTCAGTACGAGCGACAGATCCTCGTCCGAGGTGCGCTTGCCGAGCTGATCCCAGCCGGGACCGACACGGCCTTCGAAATAGGGCACCATCGCACCCATGTGATGGGCGAGCACCTTCAGGTTCGGCAAGCGGTCCATGAAGCCGGAGAAGACGAGGCGCGCCATGGCGGCGCTGGTTTCATAGGGCCAGCCGAAGGTCCACCAGATTTCGTATTTGGACTTGTCCTCGGTGGCATAGTCAGCCATCGAAGAGTTGCGCGATGGGTGCAGCAGCACCGGCTTGTTGTGCTTGGCGGCGGCTTCGAAGATCGGGAAGAAGCGCTCCTCGTCAAGCGGCGCACCGTTGACGTTGGTGTGGATCTGCAGGCCGTTGGCGCCGAGTTCGGTAAAGGCACGTTCGGCCTCGCGAACGGCGGCGTCCGGGGCGTTCATCGGCAGGGCGGCAACGAAGCCTGCGAAACGTTCCGGATATTTCTCGACGAGTTCGGCCTGCCCGTCATTGGCGATGCGGGCAAATTCGGTGGCGAGTTCCGGGCCGCCCATCGCTTCGAGCGGCGGCATGCCGAGCGAGATGATCTGCCGGTAGTCGGGAAACTCGTCCATCACCCGGAAACGGGTCTCGAGATCGTAGATGCAGGGTATGCCCTGCATGCGACGGCCGATATCCTTGCCGGCGCCGTCGAGCTTCTGGATACGATCCCAGAGCGCTTTCGGGAAAAAGTGATTGAACGCATCGATATAGTACATCGGACTCCTCCTCAATGTGTCGGTATTGCCGCCTCAGCCGCGCTTCAGGCGGCGGACGAGATAGGCGAAGGTCGCCTTGAACATCTCTTCACGGAACATGTGCTTGCGCTTGGCCTTGATATCCTCCGGCTTGCCGAGCGCCTTGGCACCGCCGGCAGCTTCGACCCACAGCTGCATCATGCAGGCGTTCTCCAGTGACAGGGCGAGATAGATCGCCTGTTCGATGCTGGGGCCAGCCGTCACCAGGCCGTGGTTCTGCAGGAGCATGGCGCCATGCCCGCCGAGGCAGGCCGCCACCGCCTTGCCACGCTCGGGCGTGGTGATCAGTTCCGTGGTTTCGGAAAACACCGGCAGGCCTTCGGCAAAGATCGATCCCGGATGCCCGATCGGCTGCAGCGGTTTGCCCAGTGCTGAAAAGCTCACAGCATAGGGCGCGTGCGTGTGAACGACGGCATTGACGTCGGGGCGTGCGCGCAGAACCTCGGAATGGATATAGACTTCGTTGTGGCGACCGTATTCGCCATCGACCTTTTCACCATCGAGATCGACGGTAATGATGTTGTCGAGGGTGATTTCCTCGAGGCCGAATTTCGACGGCTTCATGTAGAAGCGGTCCGGCTGGTCCGGCACACGGATCGAAATGTGGCCGCGCGTCCAGTCACCCTGGCCGGCCTGTTCGAGTATGCGGCCGGCCTCGATCATCCGCTGCTTCAGCTCTTCATGCATCGTCTTGTTCTCCGAGGAATTGTCGCACCGGAAGCCGCCACCGCTCCAGGCCGGTTCGAATGCGGCATCACCGCCCTCGCAGGCGCTACACACGGTGTTTGTCACCGCGCTTGCGGCCCTGCGATACGTCGAGGAAGAGGTCCGAGACCGCGACCTTGCGGTCGATCAGCCCCTGCTGGTGTGCGTAGCCGATGACCGTTTCCAGCGTCTTGGCGTTCTGCCCCTCGATGCCATAGGCCCAGGGGTCGTCGCCGAGGATCGCCTGCTGCTCTTCCCAGGCTTCGCGATACCAGGCGAGCGGCACGATACGCGGGTTCTCCATGCGTTTCATGGCAACCTGCTTGGCCTCCTCGAAGGCAATGTAAAGATTGATCGGCACCCATGGGTGGCGCGCGACGATCTCGGGCCGAATGCCCATGACGTGCATGATCGGAAAAATGCCGGTGCGCTTGTAATAGGCGATCTCTTCCGCCTTGTAGTCCGGAAACAGCCGGCCGACGCGCGGATCACGCTTCTTGATCGGAGCGATGAGGTCGGGATGCAGCAGAGCGTCGATCTCGCCGTCGACAAGCATCTGCTCGATCGACTTGTCTTCGGCGATCTTGTGCAGTTTCAGGCCCGACGGCAGCGTGTAATCCACGTCCTCGTCCAGTTCCGAATACCATTCGATCGACTGATGCGGCACGCCATATTCGCCTTCCAGCAGGCCGCGCAGCCAGAGCGACGCCGTTACCAGATAGCTTTTGACGCCGACCTTGCGGCCGATCAGGTCTTTCGGCTCGCGGATGCCGCTTGCCGTATGCGTGAAGATGAAGCCGTGACGGAAGCGCCGGTGCAGGAAGACAGGGATCGCATCGAAGGGCAGGCCACGCGTCTTTGCCGCCATGTAGGAAGAAAGCGAGACCTCCGCGACGTCGAATTCGCCGTTGCGCAGAAAGCGCCAGTGCCGGGTGGTCGAATCCATTTCCGTCAGGATCGTCAGCTCGATCCCGTCCGGTTTGACCGTCCCTTCCTTCAGCGCCCGCACGATTTCGTAGTCACCGCAAGCAAGCGTCAGCTCGACCTTTTTCGTCACTGCACTCCTCCCAGAGCCGCCCGGCAAAATCCGCCGCGCCATCATTTACAGCCAGCATGCGCAGAACGGCAATCGTCTGTCCAGTCAATTTTCATTTTTTCCTGCATTATGGGATTTTTTAAGTTTTGAATTGACGCCTCTTTCGAACTCGCGATAAATGAAACCCGTTTCCGCCGGTTGGAGGGTGGTTAAGGGATGGAGAGTATGGAACAGACGGATGTCCTTATTGTCGGCGCAGGCCCGGTCGGGCTGACGCTTGCTATCGACCTCGGGCAGAAGGGCGTGCGCTGCACGCTGATCGAAAAGAAGGAAGCCCCGGAATTCCTGCCGAAGATGGAGCGCTGCAACGCGCGCACCATGGAAATCTTCCGTCGCATGGGCCTGTCGCAAAAGATCCGCAAGGCCGGCCTCGACGCTTCGGTGCCGATGGATGTCTATGTCGTTCTGGCGATGAACGAGCCGCCGCTGCTGCGCCTGCCGTATCCTTCCGTCAACGAGGCACTGGACGAGATTCGCCGCTCCGAGGATGCCAGCCAGCCGCTGGAAGCCTATCAGCTGATCTCGCAATATACGCTGGAGCCTCTCCTCAAATCGGTGGCCGAAGAGCTGCCGACGGTCTCGGTCCGCTACGGCACGGAATTTGTCACGCTGGAACAGGACGAGGGCGGCGTGACCGCACGGACCGTCACGAAGAGCGGCGATATCACCTACCGCGCCAAATATGTCGTCGGCTGCGATGGCGGGGCAAGCCCGGTGCGCAAGCAGCTCGGCATCAAGCTACGCGGGGAAGGCAATCTCCTGCATCTGCGCCAGGCGCTCTACTATTCGGAGGAGCTTTACAGCCGCATTCCGCTCGGCGACGGCCCCGGCCGCGGGCGCCACTATCACGTTGCTGATGGGCAGGCGACATTTCTCATCATGCAGGATTCGACAAAGCACTGGACGCTGCATGCCGTCGTCGAGAAGGACGAGGACATGGCCGCCCAGTTCGAGAAAGCGGTCGGCGTTCCGGTCGACTACCAGATGCTCTATGTCGGCCAGTGGAAGCAGAACCTGCTGCTTGCCGACCACTATGGCGCCGGGCGTGTTTTCCTGGCCGGCGATGCCGCCCATCTCGTTATCCCGACAGGCGGTCTCGGCATGAATACCGGTGTCGGCGACGCGGTCGATCTCGGCTGGAAGCTCGCCGCTACGCTTCAGGGCTGGGGCGGGCCGAACCTGTTGCGCTCCTACGAGATCGAGCGCCGGCAGGTCGGCGACCGCAATGTCGGCGCTTCGCGCTATGCCTCGCTCGGCCGTCGCAAATGGCGCTCGCAATACCGGCCCGATATTCGCGATCAGACGCCGGCCGGCCAGGCGACGCGCGACAATCTCGCGCGCATCGCCGATGTCGAGCAACGCAAGACGAACGAGATGATCGGTGCCGAACTGGGATACCGCTATGTCGGCTCACCCGTCATCACCGACGAGCCCGGCGGGCCGGAACATCTGTTCCGCGAATATCACCCGACCACATGGCCGGGCGCCCGGCTGCCGCATCTCTGGCTCGGCGAGAACGACCCGGTGCAGGACCATATCGGCCCCGGCTACACCATGCTGCGGCTTGGCGGCACGTCCATCGATACGTCCGGCGTGGCGGCCGCCTTCAAGGCGAGGGGCGTGCCTTACCAGACGCTGGAGATCGCCTCGCAGCGCGCCCGGGATATCTATGGCTACGATCTGGTGCTGGTGCGCCCGGATATGCATGTCGTCTGGCGCGGCAAGCAGGCCCCGGAAGATGCCGGAGATCTCGTGGCCATGGTCACGGGACACTGAGAACCGTCAGCTGCGCGCCAGCGTCTTGGAAAGGACGCCGGCGCAAAAGACGACCTGTCCGGCAATATCGTCGAGTGTCTTTGCCTGTATCTGCGTGTCGCGCAGTGTCAGGCTGAGGCTGCCGATGATTTCGGAGCGACCATCGAAAACAGGCGCCGCAATGCCGGTGACGCCAGGCGTCACATCGCCGCTGGTGCTCACCCAGCCGCGGTCGCGGTGCTGGCGGAATTTCGCCTTCACGTCCGGAAGGGAACTGCCGAAGCCCGCCTTGAGGAACTCGTCCTGCGCAAGCCCGTAGAACTTTCGCAGCTGGTGATCCGGCAGATAGGCGAGGATCGCGATCGAGGCCGCACCGTGGAGCAGCGAACGGCTGCGTCCGCGGTCATAATTGCTGTGAACCGCGTCTGTTCCTGCTTCCTGGTGCACGCAGAGCACTTCGAACTTATAGCGGCGGCAGAGGAGCGCAACCGCTTTGAAGCGGGCGGCGAGTTCTTCCATCATCGGGCGCGCGGCGCGGATGAGCACGTCGCCGGTCCGGATCTTGTAGTCCAGTTCGACGATGCGGGGGCCAAGCATATAGCCGACGCCGGGCAGAGACGTCAGCAGGCCGGCATCCGTCAGGATCTTGAGGTAGCGGTAGAGGGTCGAGCGGGTATAGCCGAGCCGATCGCAGAGTTCGTCGAAAGTGAGCGCCACCGTGTCTTCGCCCGCATCGAAGAGATCGAGCAGGCCGATCATTTTCTCGAGGCTGTTCAAGCTGGCATCTCCACCCTCGGGTGAGCGTAAGGCCCGATCGAGCCCTCGAAAGACCAGTCCATCAGCAAATCGAATCCCGCCTCGACAATATCAGGAAGGCCTTACTATAGAGCGATGATCAGGCGGCAAGCAATCGGCTGCGTGAGCCGGAGCAATGTGCGGAGCTCCGGCTCATCTGCGTCAGGCCGCCGTGTTCCAATCTGCCGGGAACAGGCCGTCGCGGATAGCGCCGCCCGCGTAATATTTCCAGAGCTTGCGGATGTGGTGGCCGCGGCGGAAACTGTGGGCGAAGGATGCCATTTCTTCCTCGGTCAGCGGCTTTATCTTGCCGAGCGAGGCGGCCCGATAGGCAGCTTCGGCGTTCTCGACCAGATGCACGGCATCGATGAAGACGCCACGCACCGTCTCGGCGGTAACGATCTGACCGTGCGCGCGAATCTGCATCGCATGACAATCGCCGAGCGTCGCCACGATGCCGCGGCCGCGCTCGGGCGTATCGACATGGGCGGGATCGGCATGGACGGGAATGCCGTTGCGCCAGCGGATGGCGTGGTTCTTGACCGGGGGAAGGGGAACGTCTTCCACCAGCGTGAAGACGTTGGTCACGTCGTGATGGAAATGGGCGACGGAGTTCACATCCTGCCGCGATCGGTAAATCTCACAATGAAGGAATGTCTCCGACGGCGGTTTGACGCCAGGCGTACCAGCCACGACCTTGCCGTCGAGGTCGCAGACCAGCAGATCATCGGGTGCGACATCGGCGCGGCTCTTGTCCTGCGGCTGGATCAGAAAAGTCGTTCCGCCCGGCAGGCGGGCGCTAACATGGCCGCTATACTCAAGAATTTTCAGGCTGTTCAGGAGACGCGTCGCCATGGACACATCATGGCGCAGCGTATTTTCCGACAGTTCGGTCTGCGGTTCGTCCGCGTGTTTGTGAGATTGCATGATCGGCTCCTCCCGTTTGAAATTAATCCCACATTATACGACTTTTTATCTTCCGCAAGCGGCGGGTGTCAGACTTCGATCAGCACGTCGTTGTTTTCGACGATGACTCTGTAGGTCTTGATAGGGATCATGCAGGGCGGGGCGACGACCTCTCCGGTGCGCACGTCGAACTGTCCGTTGTGGAAGTCGCATTCGACGTTGTGACCATCGAGATAGCCTTCCGACAGCGATCCGGGACCGTGCGTACAGAGGTCGTCGGTCACGTAGAACGTGCCGTTCACGTTGAACACGGCAAGCGTCAGATCGCCTTCCTCGACCCGGATCGCGCTATCCCAATCCACGTCATCGGTCGAGCACAGCCTGATCCGAGAACCCACTTCCGCCATTGGTCTTTCCTCCTCTGCCTGGATGGCCTTGCCAGCGCTTGACTAGCCTGCCGTCTGGATGTAGCGTTTAAAACGAAACGATGTTCTGCATAACGGAACACTCGGTAAAAATACCCGATCCGGCGTGAAGGTCAACCGCAAATCCGATCGGCCGGAGGAAACACGAGGTGGCGCGGCGCAGCCGTCGGCCACGGACGAACTCGAGGAGGAGTTGTCATGCTCAGGAAAGAACAGAACGATCTATTGACCCAGACCGATATCGGTACGCCGATGGGTGAGATGTTCCGCTGTTACTGGATTCCGGCGCTGCTGGCCGAAGAACTGCCGGACAATGACTGTGCGCCTGTCCGCATCAAGCTGCTCGGCGAGCGCCTTCTGGCGTTCCGCGATAGCGAGGGGCGTTATGGGTTGATCGACGAGTTCTGCGCCCATCGCGGCGTCTCGCTCTGGTTCGGCCGCAATGAGCATGGCGGCCTGCGCTGCCCCTATCATGGCTGGAAATACGATCATACCGGCCAGTGCATCGAGGTCCCTTCCGAGCCGGCCGAAAGCGGTTATTGCAGCAAGATCAAGCTGAAGTCCTATCCGTTGATCAAGATCGGCGACATTCTGTGGACCTATATGGGGCCGGCAGACAAGGAGCCGCCGCATCCGGAATGGGAATTCGCGCTCGTGCCGGCCGAACAGACCTTCACGTCCAAGCGCTGGCAGGAATGCAACTGGCTGCAGGCCATGGAAGGCGGAATCGATTCGAGCCATGTCTCCTGGCTCCACAGCGGCAGCCTGAATTCCGACCCGCTCTTCAAGGGCGCTCGCGGCAACAAATACAACATGTCCGATGCCCGGCCCTTCTTTGAAGTGACCGACATGGCGGGCGGCCTCTACATCGGCGCGCGTCGCAATGCGGAAGAGGGCCACTACTACTGGCGTATCACGCCCTGGGTCATGCCGTCCTTCACCATGGTTCCGCCGCGCGGCGATCACCCGGTTCACGGCCATTTCTGGATCCCGATCGACGACGAAAACTGCTGGGCCTGGAGCTTCGACTATCACCCGGTGCGGGCGCTGACGAGCGAAGAGCGCCAGGCCATGAAGGACGGCAAGGGCATCCATGTCGCCTATGTTCCCGGCACCTATCGGCCGCTCGCCAACAAGGACAACGATTACCTGATGGACCGGGAAGCCCAGCGCAAGGGCATTACCTATTCCGGCGTCGAGGGCATCGCCATGCAGGATGCGTCGCTGCAGGAAAGCATGGGGCCGATCGTCGACCGCAGCAAGGAAAACCTGGTTTCGACCGACAACGGCATCATCATGGCACGCCACCGGCTGATGCGGGCGGCCCGTGCGCTCAAGGACAAGGGCACCACGCCGCCCGGCGTCGATCCGGCTCATCACCGGGTGCGGTCTGCCGCGATCGTGCTGCCGGCGGACAAGGCCTATACCGATATCGCCGATGAGGCGCTGACCGTGATCTCGGGCAAGGCGCAGACGAGCGTCTGACAGGGAGGCAATCATGCACCTCGGATTGAGCGAAAGTGCACGCGCCACGACGGCGCAGGAGGCGCGTTTCCGGATCAACTATCCGAATTCGCGGCCGCGAAAGTCGCGCATCATCGCCCTCGACAAGAGCGCCGAGGCGACGCTTGAACGGCTGGCGGCCGGTTATGCCGGAGGCCATGCGCATTTCCTGCGTTACGTCGAAGCCAAGCCCGCGAGCGATTCTTTGAAGATGCTGCCCGTCGACGCGGTACTGGAAGATCTCTCCGGCAAGCGCTCGGCGCTGGTCGACGAAATCGCGGATGCCGATGTCGTCGTCATGCTGACGACGGCCGGCAGCTCGGCGGAGGCGGCGGAGGTTATCGGCAATGCGTGCTTCGTGCGCAGCAAGATGACGACGGGTCTGGTCGTGAGTTCGGCGGACGTGCCGGCGCTCGATCTTGCCCGGACGCTGACGGCGATGCGTCCCTTTGCGGCGATGCTCGTCATCTCCAACGGCGACGACTATGTCGCCGAGATGCTGAGCGCCTTGAGGGTCTGAGAATGCTTCAAGGCGTGGCGTGAGTATTTGCAGGAGCTGTGTTATGGACGATCCCTTACTCCTTGCAAAGAGACGGAAAACGCACGCCATGAACGCATCTGTGAAGGAAACGGCACGCACGAAAAAGGCAGCGCCTGCCAAACGCAATCGCTTGTCTTCGGTCACGACGGCGATCCGTCTTTTGAAAGCGTTTTCGGAGGACGAGGTCGAAATCGGCGTCAGCGCGCTGGCTCAGAAGCTGAAGGTGGCAAAGAGCACGGTTCACCGGCTTGCCGTGACGCTGGTCGCCGAAGGGCTGCTCGAACAGAACCCCGAAACCGAGCGCTATCGCCTGGGTGTCGGCCTGTTCGGACTTGGAACGCTGGTGCGCCGCCGCATGAACCTGTCGAACGAGGCGCGTCCGTACCTCTTCGACCTTCGCAAGCATACCGGCGAGACCATCATCCTCGGCATCCCGACCGATACGGAAGTGATGCATGTCTACGACCTGGAAAGCCCGCAGGCGGTCGGCATCAAGTCTGACCTCGGCGCCCGCCGACCGGCCCATTGCACCGCGGTCGGCCGGGCGATCTTCGCCTTCGCGCCGGAGGAGACGGTCGAGCGCCTGCTTGCAGGGCCGCTTGTTCGCCGCACGCCACATACGATCACCGATCCCGCGCGGGTGCGCGAGATTTTCGCTGAAGTCCGCCAGCGCGGCTTTGCGATCGAAGACGAAGAGAGCGAGCCGGGCATCCGGGCGATTGCTGCCCCCGTCCGCGATTCCACCGGTGCCGTCGTCGGCGCCGTCGGCGTCGCCGGCCCGTCGCTGCGGCTCTCGCTCGAAGCCATAGAGAATTTCGCGCCGCCGCTCTTGGAAACGGTGGCAACCATTTCGTCCCGTCTCGGCCATGGAGCGGGTTACAGACAAAGATGACAGGGAGGAAAGCATGACCGTGATGACATTGAGCGGGACCGATACGAAATGGTCCTGCGCCGACGGAGACACGATCATGCGATCCGCCATTCGCGCCGGTCTCGGCTTTCCCTATGAATGCAATGTCGGCTCCTGCGGCAATTGCCGTTTCGATCTTCTTGAGGGCGAGATCGAGGAGCTTCGCCCGGATGCGCCGGGTCTCAGCGATCGCGACCGCCAGCGCGGACGCAGGCTTGGTTGCCAGTCGCGGCCACTGACGGACTGCCTCGTCAAGCTGCGGCTGATGCCGCAATATGTCAGCACGCACGCGCCGGTGCGCCAGGAAGCGACGCTGGCAGGCATCCGAGACATAACCCACGACATTAGAGAATTCCGCTTCCGTCTCGACAGGCCCGTGCCATTTCTCTCCGGCCAGTATGCGCTTCTTTCGCTCGCGGGCGTGGAGGGCAGTCGCGCCTATTCCATGGCCAACAGGGGAGACCAACCGGAGGAATGGCACTTCCAGATCCGGCGCGTACCGAATGGCGCGGCCACTTCTACGCTGTTTGACAAGCTCAAGGCGGGAGATCGCATCGGCATCGACGGCCCCTATGGCATGGCCTATCTGCGCGAGGATTCACCCCGCGACATCATCTGTCTCGCCGGCGGCTCAGGCCTCTCGCCGATGATTTCGGTGACGCGGGCTGCAGCCGTTTCGCCAGCTTTGGCGGGCCGCCGTATCGATTTCATCTATGGGGGCAGGGAAGCGCGCGATATCTGCGGGCGTGATATGCTGGAGGAGCTTCCGGGCTTCGGCAGCACACTTCACTACCACCCGGTCGTTTCCGGCATGCCCGCGGAGGACGACGGCTGGGACGGCTATCGCGGCTTCGTGCACGAGATCGCCGCAAAGCTGTTTGCGGATCGACTGCCGGAATGCGAGATCTATTTCGCCGGTCCGCCGATGATGGGCCAGGCCATCCAGAAAATGCTCATCGACCTTGGCGTGCCGCAGGCCCAGGTCCATTTCGACCAGTTCTACTGACATGAAACTTCGCCAGCTCTCTTATTTCGTGAAGGTGGTCGAAGTCGGCAACATCACTCGTGCCGCCGAACAGCTGAACCTTGCCCAGACCGCTCTCGGCATCCAGATCCGCAATCTTGAAGATTCGCTGCAGATCCAGCTTCTCGACCGGCATTCGCGCGGCGTCAGCGCCACGCCGGCAGGCATGCTGCTCTATGAGCGGGCGCTGGAAATTCTCCAGCGTATCGAGGAGACGCGGCGTGACCTGATCTCGCTCGGCGGCGAACGTGTCAGGGTACGGCTCGGTGCGACGCCGAGCATCCTGAAACTCATCGGCACCGATCTTCTTGTCGCCGCCAACGAGCAGCTTCCGGGCATCGCGCTTCACGTCGTCGAGGAACTGAGCTTCGTGCTGACGGATGCGCTGGAGCGTGGCGAGCTCGATTACGTGCTCGCCTATGATATCGACGACAGCCCGGGCCTGAGGCGTATCGCGCTGATGGAAGAAGACCTGCTGCTGATATCGGCGCCGGACGGCAAGTCGGACGAAGCCGATGTCTCCTTCCGCCACGCGGTGGCCGGCGACCTCGCGCTGGTGTCCAACCGCGACATCATCTGGCGGCGCGTGCATGAAACCGCCTCGCGCCTCTCCGTGGACGTCAAGATCACCTACCAAGTGCAATCGATGGAGGCGATCAAGGCGCTCATCCTTCATGGCGTCGCCCAGAGCATCATGCCCTACGGCATCGTCTCCGAAGAAATCCGCTCCGGCGAACTGGTCGCCCGGCGCATCGAGCGCCCGGACGTGAAACTGACGCTCTTTCTCGCCCACGCCTCCCACAAGGGGCTGGCGGACGAGCGGCTGTTCCATTCCTTCATCTATAACATGGTCGACCGCCTGGCAGCGGCGATCGGCCCCTACGCCCACCCGATCGATCGGGTCGCAGAAGACTGACCAGTGATTTTCGTATGGGCTGGACAATATGATTTATCTTGGACATTTCCCTGTGCGAGCCCGATGATCGCAAGGAAATATCAAGGGCCGCAGACCGGATCTTCGTGTCGGGCTAAAGAGCGCGAGAACTGATTGTCTTTTGATGTCAGTCGCTTGGCGGGAGGATGCCAAGGTCCGTCTCGGGCTCTGCTGTTGGGGAGTGAGAATTCTGACATCGTCGCTTCGTTTGTCCTTCGGTTGCTGGAATTATGACCGTACGCGCGCCCTGATGGACCGTACGGTCGTGCCTGACGGTATCGAACTCGTCTATCTGAACATGCCGGTGGAAGAGACGTTCTTCCGCATGCTGCGCCACAGGGAATTCGATATCGCCGAGATGTCGCTGTCATCCTATGTGATGTCCCACTTCACCGAGGAGCAGCCTTTCGTCGCCATACCGGTCTTTCCGTCGCGCTACTTCCGCCACTCCTCGATCTACGTGAATGCCGATGCCGGCATTCGCCAGCCGTCCGATCTCGCAGGCAAACGTGTCGGCAGTCCGGAATATCAGATGACCGCTCCGGTCTGGATCCGCGGGATCCTGTCGGACGAATACGGCGTCAGGGTCGATGACGTGACACATTACACGGGGGGCGAAGAACAGCCGAACCGGCCGGAAAAACTGCCGCTCGACCTGCCGCCCTACATCAAGATCAAGCGTATCGGTCCCCAGCAGACGCTGTCGACGATGATCCGGGAAGGGGAAATCGATGCGCTGTTTACCGCACGCAAGCCCTCTTCCTATGACGGTCGCCACGTGAAGCGTCTGTTCGAGGATTTCGTCGAGGTCGAGCGCGCCTATTTCCGCAAGACCGAGATCTTCCCGATCATGCATACGATCGTCATCCGCCGGGAAATCTACGAGAAGAACCGCTGGATCGCCCAGTCTCTCTACAAGGCCTTCACCGAGGCCCAGGCCCGCATCTACCGGGATCTGGAGGAGACGGCGGCGCTGAAGGTGATGCTTCCCTGGCTGAACGCCCATGTCGAGGAAGCCCGCCGGATCATGGGAGACGACTACTGGAGCTACGGGTTCAAACAGAACCGCCAGACGCTGGATACGTTCCTGCGCTATTCCTACGAGCAGGGCCTGTCGAAACGGCGGCTGCAGCCGGAAGACATTTTCGTGCCGGAGACGATGGAGAATTTCGTGATCTGAGCCGCTCCTGTTCAGACACCTCGGGTCGCTATGCGATGTCCGTATATCAGCATTGAAACATAGGCTCTTTCCGCAGCTGCGCCGGCAAGTTATATGCAGCGCACAATAGACGCGGAGATGAGAGATGACGACGATTGCCTACCGGAATATGCCTCGCACGGATTGGGTCCGCAGTGCATTCGGAGGTTTCTTCGACACGATGAGCCTCGTCGGCGCCGCGCATGAATGCTCGATGGCGCGCAGGGAGCGCCGTGTTCCCGACACCGCCGCTCTTCAGACCCTCGGAATCGACGCGACGGCTTTCAAGCGGACCTACAAGCGCCGCTGACCGAACTGTACCGGACATAAGAAAAGGGCGGCAATCCGTTGGATTGCCGCCCTTTTTTTATCACTGTGCGAAGTCTTAGATCATACCTGTCAGGATGCCGACGCCGGCAACGGCGGCAACACCGCCAGCCGTGCGAACCGCGAAGGTGCCGTGACGTTCGCCGGCACGGCCGATCATGAAGCCAAGGCCGAGGCCAACGGCGTGAAGCACGGCCGTCGCAATCATGAAGCCGGCGGCATATGCTGCACCAGCTGCATTTTCCGGCATCTCCGCTCCGTGCGCGTGGCCATGGAAAATCGCAAACAGGCCGACGAGGCCCATTGCCACTGCGGTCGGCGCCTTCACGTTCAGCGCAACGATGGCACCGAGGACCACTACCGAAAGCGCAATGCCAAGCTCGACAAAGGGCACGTTGATCCCGGCAATCCCGAGGCCGCCGCCAACAGCCATAACCAGGACAAAGGTTGTCGGCACCAGCCAGGTTGCGCGGCCGCCGAGCTGGAAGGCGAAGACGCCGACCATGACCATGGCGAGAATGTGATCGAGCCCGGAAATCGGATGGCTGAATCCGTGCACGAAGCCCGACGTATCGCCAACGCCGGTGTGAGCGTAGGCAACGGCCGGGGCCGCGACGGCAGCAAGGGCCAGAAGCATGCGCTTGATTGATTGTCTCATTGTCATTTTCCTCCTGAGGTCTGCGTCGGCGACAATTTATGAGGGGGCAGCGTCGTCAACATCTGATGGTAATGCAAGGGGTCATTTGACGTAGGCGCCTCCCGCGCAAGCGGAGAACAATTACCCTTCATCATGGCCACGGTAGGCCCTGGCGGTGCCGAAGTAAATTTTAATCTCTTTACAGTGCCGTTAAGTTTTTTTATCGTGACTTTTATGAAAAATATAAGTTTTCGTCAGCTGAGGTCGCTGCTTGCCATCGAGTCACATGGCAAGATCGTTGAGGCTGCGAAAGTGCTGCGGCTGAGTGCGCCGGCCGTGACGCTACAGCTCAAGCAGCTGGAGGCCGAGGCCGGAGTCCAGCTCTTCGATCGCATGGCGCATGGCATGTATCCGACCGAAGCGGGCAGGGCTGTCTTGTCTGCCGCGCGTGATATCGAGGATCGTCTTCAGCTTCTGAGCGACGAGCTCAACGCGTTCAAGGGCATCAAGCGCGGCCGTATTACTGTCGGTGCGGTATCCACCGTCCGTTATTTTGCGAGCGCCATGCAGAATGCCTTCGCAAACGAGTTTCCCGACATCGACCTTGATCTCGTCATCGACCGGCGGACGGAAACGATCGAGCGCCTTAAGAAGCGGACGGTCGATATCGCTCTGGTTGGACGGCCGCCGCGGGATATTTCCGTGCGCGCGGCAATTTTCGGAGAGCATTCGCTGGTCGTCGTCGCGCCGCCGCATCATCCGCTTGTCGGTCGCCATGGCATTTCGAAGGCGGATATTGTGGAGGAGCATTTCATCGTGCGCGGCACCGGTTCCAGCACGCGCATATCCTTCGAGCGCTTTATGGCCGATATTCCCGGCCGGGCCGCCGGCCCGATCACCGAGATGGAACTCGTTGAAGATATCAAGCGGGCCGTCATGGTCGATACCGGGCTTGCTTTCCTTGCCGCCCACAGCGTCGCCGAAGAGGTTCGGGAGGGCAAGCTTGCCGTTCTCGATGTCGTCGGGCTGCCGATCCGTCGCCAGTGGTTTGCCGTCAGCCGCACCGACCGGGCCATGACCCCCGTCATGACCGCCTTCCAGGAGTTCCTGACGCGCCGAAGCGGACAGTTCCTCCCGGAAGCGCTGCCGGCCTGACATCAGGCCTTCAGGAAGTCGGCGATTCGGGCGTTGGTATTGTCAGCTGTCAGCTGCGGCACCGGAATATCCCAGTAGTCCGAGCCCGGGATGCATTCCTGCAGATAGCGTGCGGCAGATGTCGCATGCGAGAAGTCGGCCCCCGGGACAATCAACGTCGGAATGTCAAGCCTGACGAGATCCTCTGGCTCGGCGCCCGGAGACGTGTCACGGTCGATGAGGCCGCGCGGCATGCCGGCGATGATTGCCTTGTAGTGATCGACATTCATCGAGATGTACCGCTTGGCGAACTCCTCGTCATGCCGCAGTACGGAAACCCAGGGGCCGCCGCGCGGATCGGCGCCGAAGGCCTTGTTGCTTTCCTTCGCCAGCGCGACGACCGCTTCCAGCCCGTTCTGCTGAACGAAGGCCAGGTGCTCGGCAAAGCGCTGATGGCCCGTCATGCGGTATCGGGCGCCGCCGACCGGCCAGAAGAGCACCATCTTGTCGACCCGCTCGGGGAATTGCGTGGCGACAGCCATCGCCACGCTGCAGCCCATGCAGCCGCCCATGATGTGGGCTTTTTCAATACCGAGATGATCGAGCAAGCCCATCGCCTGGGCGACATAATCGTGCCAGGTCACACGCTCGACCCGCCCGCCCGACTGGCCGGTTTCGCGCCGGTCGAAGAGGATGCAGGTAAAGTGCGATGGCAGGTGATCCAGAAACCGGGTCGTCACATAGATGCCCTGTGTGCGCCATTTCTCGATCGTGGCGTCGAAACCGCCGGGCGAGAACATCAGGAGCGGCGGACCGTTGCCGATCACCTCATAGCGCGTTTTGATACCGTCAATGACTGCCGTTGCCATTCAAGTCTCCTGATCTCAAAGTCCTTCGCAGCCGAGCTTGCGCAGGCTTTCGTCGACCCAGAGCTTGGGATCGAGCCTGCCGGCAAGCGTATTGGCCACGGTTCTCGCTTCGGCCTCATTCTTGGCCTTGGCCTGCGTGTAGATCTCCTCCGTCGTGCCATAGGGCACGCAGAGCAGGCCGTCATCGTCACCGATGACAAGGTCGCCGGGATTGATGACCATGCCGCCGAAGGCGATCGGCACGTTGATTTCGCCGGGGCCGTCCTTGTACGGGCCGCGATGCGTGATGCCGGCGGCAAAGACCGGGAAATTCCCGGCCTTGATCCATCCGTAATCGCGCACCGCGCCGTTGATGACGACGCCGGTGACGCCGATCTTCATGGCGTGCGAGAGCATCATTTCGCCGACCAGTGCATTGGTGAGATCGCCGCCGGCATCGACGACGATGACATCGCCGGGCTCGGCCATCAGCAGTGCCTTGTGGACCATGAGATTGTCGCCGGGGCGGGTCTTGACGGTAAAGGCCGCCCCCGACATCTGGCCGGAGGCATGCAAGGGGCGAAGTTCAGGCCCGCCTGCCGTCATGCGCGACATGACATCGCTGACATTGGCAACGGGCAGAGTGCGGAACTTCTCGATAGTGGCCGCATCCACCTTGCGGGTGCGCGGCACGATTCTGAAACCGAGGCTCATGGTTGCTCCTATTCCCAGGGCAGAAGCGATGCGTGGATCACGTCGGGTACGCCCTGTCCGCCGACCGACTGGATGGCGAGTGCGGCGTCCTTCAGCCCGAAGCGGTGCGTGGTGATCTTCTCAAGCGCGAAGCGGTTGGAGGCGATCTGTTCGAGCGCCAGCTCGCAGGCGCGGTAGCTGTGGCCGCGGGCGCTCTTGATGGTGATCGCCTTGGTCGTCACCTTCTCGAGCGGGAAATTCGGGAACTCCTTCATCTCGCCCTGCACGAGGATCGTGCCGGCCTTGCGCACAAGCGCCTCGACGCCGAGCAGGATCGGGATCGTGCCCGCACCCGCCGTACAGTCGAGCGAGATATCGACACCCTTGCCGCCGGTGATTTCCATGATACGCGCCAGCGGGTCTTCCCTCTGGACGTCGATGACATAATCGGCGCCGAGTTGCTTGGCGACTTCGAGGCGGGCCGTGTCCTTGGTCGTGCCGGTCACGATAATCAGCGAAGCGCCCGCCTGTTTGCAGATGACGGTCTGCGACAGGCCCTGCTGGCCCGGCCCCTGGATAAGGACGGTGGAATTATAGCCGACCCCGGCATCGAAGAGCGACCACTCCACACCGTTTGCCATTGGCGTGACAAGACCGGCAAGTTCCGGCGTGACACCCTTCGGCACGCGATGGACAACGGCGTTCCACGGCAGGTAGACATATTGTGCGAAACCGCCCCACAGATGCGGCGCGCGCTCGGCCGAGGTATAGCCGTAGCGGATGCTCTCCGGGTTGTTGCGCCAATCGGTGTTTTCGCAATGGCGATACTGGCCCTGATGGCACCATTGGCACTTGCCGCACATGACGTAATGTTCGACGAAGACGAGGTCGCCTTCCTTAAAACCCTTGCGACGGGTGAATTCGCGGCCGGCCTTGGCGATATAGCCGATATTTTCGTGGCCCATGATCGTCGGCGCATTGTTCGGCGGCGTCTTGAAGAGCTTGACATCGGTGCCGCAGATGCCGGCAACTTCCATCTTCAGGAGGGCGGCGTCCTCCGGAACGTCGGGCATCGGAAATTCCCGAAAATCCATCTGGCTCGGTCCGGTGCGGACCGCGGCGAGAACCTTCTCTGTCATGCTTCACTCCCTTCATGCGGGCTGTGGGCCAGCGGCATAAGCGCCGCACGGCGAGCCCTCTGTTTCGACAAACGTTTTTGACAAGTGACGCCGTCGCGCCCTATGGTGGCGGCCAGCAGCGGCCGATCGACCGCCGCCGAACCCAGCCGGAAACCATGCTGAAGACTGCAAGCCGCAATGCCGGAAAGATCGATGCCGTCCGCCGCATCAAGGACTGGACGCGCGCACGTTTCGGCCTCGGTGACGACATTCCGGTCATGGTAGCGGAAGTGGCCTGCGGCCTTCCGGGCTGCCCGCCGATCGAGACGATCGTCACCTTCTGGACGGCGCCGGAGACGCGACACGCCTTCAAGGCGTTCAAACCTGCCATCGAGGTGACGGTCGACGACCTGCCGCCCTCGTGGATGAAGAACGCCATCATTTCCGACAGCGACGATCTTTCCTGCTGCTGACCCGGCGCTGCTCATTGCGGTCGGCCCGGACGGCCGCGGCGCGTCAGCTGGGCGTCGAGACGCGGATAGACCCGGCGCGCATTGCCCTCGAAGATCTTGTAGCGGCTGGTCTCGTCCAGCGCTTCGAGCCTGTCGATATAGCGCTTCGTGTCATCGTAGTTATGCCCCGTTTCAGGATCGATGCCTTTGACGGCGCCGAGCATTTCCGAGGCGAACAGAATATTGTCGATGGGGATGACCTTCGACATCAGTTCGATGCCGGGATAGTGGTAGACGCAGGTATCGAAAAAGACATTGTTCAAGAGGTGCTCGGTCAGAAGCGGCTTCTTCATCTCCTGCGCCAGGCCGCGATAGCGGCCCCAATGGAAGGGCACCGCGCCGCCGCCGTGCGGAATGACGAATTTCAGCGTCGGGAAATCCTTGAACAGGTCCCCCTGCAAAAGCTGCATGAAGGCCGTCGTATCGCCGTTGATGTAATGGGCGCCGGTATGATGGAAGCAGGCATTGCAGGACGACGAGACATGGATCATCGCCGGCACGTCCAGATCGCAGAGCGCCTCATAGAGCGGATACCACTGGCGATCCGTGAGCGGCGGGTCGGTCCAGTAGCCGCCGGACGGATCCGGATTGAGATTGACGCCGACAAAATCGAGTTCTTCGACGATACGCCTGAGTTCCGGAATGCAGTTCTTCGGCGCAGCACCGGGATGTTGCGGCAGCTGGCCGACAGCTGCAAAATTGTCCGGCAGCAGCTTGCAGATGCGATGGATCAGGTCATTGGACATCGAGGTCCACTGCTGGCTCACCGCTTCGGTACCGACATGGTGGGCCATGCCGGCGGCACGCGGCGAAAAGATCGTCAGATCGCTGCCGCGTTCCTTCTGCAGCTTCAGCTGCGGCGCCACGGATTCGCGCAACGTATCATCCGAAATGCCGAGATCGGTGGTAAGCGGCCGGCGCATCGGGTCGGCGAGCCCGGCAAGCTGCTTGTCGCGGAACTGGTGAAGCGCCTGCGGCTCGGTGGTGTAGTGTCCGTGAATGTCGATGATCATGCGCAATCCTCCTTGCGTCATCGATGAGAGCTGGTGTCCGGCATCGCTCAGATGCGGACGAAGAGCTCGTCGACTTCGTAGCGCCGCGGTGTGACCTTCTGGTCGGCGGAATAGTCGAAGGCGAGCTGCAGCGAGCGGCGGTTCTCCTCCAGGCCATAGGCCGGAGGCGGTGTCGCGCCATCTTCCTCGATCGCCACGCGGCGCGCCTCCTCGAACAGTTCCATCAGCTCTCCGGCGAGCCAGGAATGGCTATCGAGCAGTTCGTTGCGCACGGTCAGCACGTGGTTGATCGGCACGATACCAGTCCGCTCGATCCAGGCTTCGGCCGCCCTGTCGCCTTCCGGAACGACCGTGCGGATGCCCGATGGATCGACGACGCGCTCGCCCATGATCGCCGAGAGCTCGCCCGCCATCATCAGTTCGCGAAGCCCCATGGACCTGTCGTTGCGCACCGTGTTTGCGGGATCGGCATATTCGCTGAGATGGGCGTCCTCCATCGTCAGCCAGGTAATGCTGTCGAGATCGACGCCGTAGTCGTCCTTGATGATGCCGCGCACCCACACACCCGACGTCTGGGCATAGGCGCGCACGCCGACCCTGGTATTGTTGAGGTCTTTCGGCTCGCGAATGGCCGAGCCGGTCGGACAGACGAGATTGGCGTGCGGCAGCCGGCTCCAGAGCGGGATCGCGATACCCGTCAGGGGCTTGGCATAGTGATGCGCGAGAAGATGTGTGACGACGGCGAGCTCCGAGACGTCGAGTTCATCGCCGCGAACCATGGTGCGGAAGGCCTTGGGCAGGGGGTCGTAATCGCGGAACGCGAAGGTTACGCGGCTGGACGAAACGCGTCCGTCCATCAGCGGCTTGACGTGAGCGTGCTTTCCCAGTGCCGTGCGCAGCAGCAATTTGTCTGACATCGAACCCTCCCGGATCGATTGTTCCTATATATGGAACGATGTTCTTGTTTAATGATAATAACGCGAATCGCCGACCGGTCAATTCCGGGCTCGGCGATTTTTCAAAGCCTGGTGTTGAAGCCCTGTCTTAGGCGTAGCCGCCCAGGCTCAGCAGGAAGTAGCCGACGGCGCTGGCAGCCAGGATCGGGTAGGGGCCGACCTTGGTGAAAAGCAACAGGCCGACGGCGGCTGCGACCGTTGCCACCTCGATCAGGTTGAGCTGGGCCGAACGCGCAACGGTGTAGACGCCGGCAAAAATCAGACCGGCGGCGACGGGCGCCAGGCCGCGCTCGGCGGCAATAACCCAGGCCGATTTGCGATGGCGGTGCCAGATACTGCCGCAGACGCAGACGAGCAGCGATGACGGCAGGAAGATTGCAAGTGTCGCGGCAAGAGCACCGAGCAAGCCGTCAACATGCCAGCCAATCAGCGCGACGATCAGCGTGCCGGGGCCGGGGGCCGCGCGGGAGATGGCGTAAAAGTCTGTGAAGGCGCGCGCGCTCAGCATGCCGAACACGTCGACTGTCTGGTGCTGCAGGCCGGCGATGATCGACTGCCCGCCGCCGAACGATACGAGCGACAGCGGGATGCAGAGAAGGACGAGGTTGAGAAGCTTTGCGTCATCCATGGTTCTGCACCTCCTTTTTGTCCTTGACGAAGAAGGCGGCGATGATGCTGACCGGGATACTGAAGGCAACGACCGGCACCAGCGGCCAGCGCAGGAGACCGACCATGACGAAGACGGCGATGGCAATCAGAATAGGGACGACATGCCGATGCAGCCGGCGGCCGGTCTTGATCCCCATCGTCAGCGACGAGGCGATGCCGACGCAGGCAAGGCCCCGCAGCACTGTATGGGCCTCGGAATAGCCATTTATCTTTTCATAGAAAAAACTCATCAGCAGGATCACTGTGAGGGCCGGGGTCAGCATTCCCGTGAAGGCAAGCGCCGCCCCGGTCCAGCCCCGCAGTTTCAGGCCGATATAGACGGCAAGGTTTACCGGATTGGCTCCCGGAAGGATCTGCGCGATCGTCAGCGTCTTCAGGAAATTGTCGTCATCGAGCCAGCCGCGCCGTTCGACGATCTCGCGATGTGTCCAGCCGGACATGCCGCCGCCGAACGACGACGCCCCGAGCCGGAGGAAAGAAATCAGCAGGTCGGACAACGGAACTGCGTCCTCCCTCTTCGTGTGAGCGTCTACCCGCTTGTCCAATTCGGCCCTCCCTTGCCTGCCTGAGATCGGCGCCCGGCCAGGAATCCCGGGCGACGTCAAGGAAGGATGGGCCGTGCTCGGCAACGAAGTCCATGCCATTTCCGCTTAGCAAGGCAGTAAGGAAAATTTATCGACTGCACCGTTGGCGGTCTTTTTCGGCAATGGGATGAAGCTTTTAAGCTGTCGATGGCGAACGGTTTCGCGTTTTCCAGACGCGAGGCCGACAGCCGGTACACAATCACGTTTTTTATCGATGATATATGTGAAAAT
The DNA here is from genome assembly GCF_042656325.1 of Rhizobium sp. GCM10022189. NCBI lineage: Bacteria > Pseudomonadati > Pseudomonadota > Alphaproteobacteria > Hyphomicrobiales > Rhizobiaceae > Rhizobium > Rhizobium sp. GCM10022189. The sequence goes on along the minus strand of NZ_JBHSOR010000039.1, from coordinate 90,610 downwards.
ACCGCGATTTTGTCAATATTTTATATTGAAATCAGATACTTAAATTACGTTCTTCTAAATGGAACGATGTACCCCAGTACGGAATAGCTATTGCCAGCCCGCAAGAAAAGTGATGGACTAAGCATAAATTTTTGCTTTGGACAAAGCTCTGGCGAGGGGTCCTAATGAACTCCAGATGCCAGGGGCTCGAGGCGCCGGGTAAGGATAACCGCACCTGGGGGAGTGCGGAGGATCGGCGGAGGCCTGTTGCGGTTTTCGTCGGCGGGAGGAGTGAAGCTGCAATGATTGAAACAATGTTCGGGGCGCTATTCAACCTCGTTAGTTCGCCCCACATCATGGGCCTGATGCTGATCGCGGTGGTTTTCGGACTGCTGGTGGGTGTCACGCCCGGTATCGGTGGCAAGCTGTCGATCGCCATGGCCATCCCATTCGTCTACGGCATGGATATGGTGGCAGGCGCAGTCTTTCTGCTGACCATGCACGCCGTTAACGGCACCAGCGGACAAATATCCAGTATCATGTTCGGCATCCCCGGCGACGGCGACGATGCTGCGACGACATTGGATGGCTACCCGCTGGCAAAACAGGGGCAGGCGGCGCGTGCCCTCGGCGCCAGCATTACCGCATCGGGCGTTGGCGGCATCATTGGCGCCGTGGTCTTTGCGATCATGATCCCGATCCTGGAACCGGTCATCCTGATGTTCAGCCCGGCGGAATTCTTCCTGATCGCGCTGCTCGGCATCAGTTTCATCGCTTTCCTTTCGAGCGGCAACCGCATCGTCAAGGGTCTGATCGTCGGCTTTTACGGCCTCATGCTCTCAACCGTCGGCATGGACCCGATCACCGGCACGCCCCGCTATTCCGGCGACTTCCTGTTCCTGTGGGATGGCGTCAGCCTGGTTACGGCGGTGCTTGCAATGTTTGCCGTACCCGAAATGATTTCGCTCAGCACCAAGGGCGGCTCGATTTCCGCCGTTCCGATGGACTCGGGCTTTTCCTATCGCCAGCTTCTGTCCGGCGTCATGGAAGTGCCGCGTCACTGGTGGCTGGTTGTTCGCACGTCCGTCATCGGCGCCATTATCGGCATGATCCCGGGCCTCGGCGGATCGACCGCCGCCTGGCTTTGCTACGGCCATGCCGTGCAGAGTTCCAAACATCCCGAGCGCTTCGGCAAGGGGGCGATCGAAGGCGTGATTGCGCCGGAGACCGCAAGCAACGGCAAGGAAGGCGGCTCGCTGCTTCCGACATTGTTCTTCGGCATCCCCGGTTCGTCGGGCATGGCCGTGCTGCTCGGCGCGTTCCTGATCCTCGGTATTCAGCCGGGTGCCCTGATGGTGACGCAGCATCTCGATCTCGTCTGGACGCTGATCTGGGCGCTCGTCGTCGGCAACCTGATCGCCGTCGGCATGCTGCTCGTCATCTGTCGCTGGGTTGCGGTGCTGACCTTCGTGAACGGCCGCATGCTCGTGCCCTTCATCCTGGTCTTCGTATCGCTCGGCTGCTTCGTCAGCGACTTCCAGTGGCAGAACCTGATCGTCCTGGTTGTCTTCAGCTTCATTGGCTACGGTTTCCTGCGTGCCGACTGGCCGCGTGCCCCCTTCGTCATCGGCCTCGTGCTTGGCGGAAAGGCTGAAGCCTCGCTCAATCAGGCGCTGCAGCTGTGGGGCTTCAGCTTCTTCCTGCGGCCTCTGTCGCTGGTGCTGATCGCCATGATCGTCGCGCTGATGGGCTACGCCTTCTATCGCAACTTCCGTCCGGCTGCCCGCCGGTCCAACGTGGAGGTCAGCCCATGACCCTGAAGAACATCAACTTCAGCACAGTGCTGACCGTCATCATGCTTGCCATCTTCGCGTCCATGGTGACCATTTCCTTCGGATATCCGGCAAAGGCGCGTTTCATGCCGCTCGTCGTCGGCCTGCCGGGCATCGTGTTCTGTCTCATCCAGCTCGGGCTCGACCTCTTCCGCTCGCCGACCGAAAGCGCTGCAGCCTCGGTCGGTCAGCAGATCGCGGCGGCGAGTGCGCCGGAAGGCAGCCAGCATGAAGAACTGCCGGAGTTCGGGCCGCATACGGCGCGTCAGGAAGTGGTGATGTGGAGCTACTTCGTGAGCTTCATCGCCGGGGTGATCCTGTTCGGTTTCTACATCAGCGTGCCGATCATGCTCCTGACATTCCTGCGCCGGCAGGGCGAAGCGAGTTGGAAGTTTGCGCTGGCATTGGCGATCGCCGCAACGCTTGCCCTTTACCTGATGTTCGGACGCCTGCTCGGCATCGAACTTCATCCGGGCTTTGTGACGCGCTGGGCCATTCACGCTCTTGGCCTGGGTGCCATCTAACGGAACGCCGAGCGCGGACACAGACCGTGCGGCGAAGAAGGAAGTGCCGGCCAACCAAACCCGCCGAGGAAACGGGATGGCCGGCATGATCGACGAGCAGGACGCCTACAGATTTTGATTGAGCTCACTGGGAGGAAACTATGAATATCAACGCAATTCGCATGACGGCTCTCGGCCTTGGTGCCGGTCTTGTAATGCTGGCAGGATCTGCCGCTGCACAGGAAGGCCCGGATTTCTTCAAAGGCAAGACTGTCAACTATATCGTCGCCACGGCACCCGGCGGCGGCTACGACACGAACGGACGCCTCGTCGCCCAGTTCATGCAGAAGCACCTGCCGGGCTCGACCTTCGTGGTGCAGAACATGCCCGGCGCCGGCCACCTGATTGGCGCAAACTTCATCTACGCTTCCGATCCGGACGGTCTGACCTTCGGCACGTTCAACACCGGCCTGATCTACGGCCAGCTGTCCGGCAATCCGGGCATCAAGTTCGACCTTGCCCAGATGTCCTGGATCGGCAAGGTGTCGTCCGATCCGCGCGTCATCGTCGTATCCAAGGATTCCGGTATCAACAGCTACGAGGACCTGGTCAATCTGAAGGAGCCGATCAAGTTCGCCTCCGCCGGCGTCGGTTCCGCATCGACGATCGAAACGACCATGCTCGTCAAGGCGCTCGGCCTGAAGATCCAGGTCGTATCAGGCTATAACGGCAGTGACGACCAGCTTGCCATGCGCCGCGGCGAAGTGCAGGGCATCATCGGCTCGCGCTCGACGTTCCAGCCCTTCGTCGATGCCGGCAACGGCAAGCTCATTGCCCAGATCGGCGGTTCGGAAACCGACATTCCGCAGCTTTCCTCGCTCGTCAACAGTGACGACGCAAAGCGCGTCATCGCTCTTGTGGAATCGCAGAGTGACATCTCCCGCCTGACCGCCGGGCCTGCCGATATCCCGGCCGACCGCCTGAAGGCGCTGCGTGACGCCTATGCTGCTGCAACCTCGGACCCGGAATTCCTGGCCAAGGCCAAGGAGATCGGCGTTCCGGTCGATCCGAAGATCGGCGACGACGTGGGCAACCTCGTCAAGGGGGCCATGAACCAGACGCCCGAGGTTGTCGATTTCCTGAAGCAGTCGCTCAAGGAAGACTGATCGATCCATGCAGGATGGCCGGGCGGTCAGCCGCCCGGTTCTTCTCAACCGGTTGAAGGAACGCAGCATGGACAACAAGGTGACGACCGCCGCGCTTGACAAGACGGCGAAGAAGGAAGGCGTACCCTCCGCGTGGCAGTCGGATGTCATCGCCGATCTGATCAAGCAATACGGCTTTCCCTTCATCACCCTCAACCCGGGTGCCAGCTATCGTGGCCTTCACGACTCGCTGGTCAACCATAACGGCAACAATCCGCCGATGCTGGTCTGCCAGCATGAGAAGATCGCCGTGCAGATCGCCCATGGTTACGCCAAGGCAACGGGGGAACCTCTCGCCGTCATCGTCCACAATGTCGTCGGCCTGCTGCATTCGACAATGGGTGTCTATTACGCCTATACCGACCGCGCGCCGGTCTTCCTGATCGGGGCGACCGGTCCGATGGACGAGGGCAAGCGTCGCCCCCGCGTCGACTGGGCTCACACGGCCAATGTGCAGGGCAACCAGGTTCGAGACTATGTGAAATGGGACTATCAGCCGGGTGGCATCGACGGTGTCGTTGACAGCTTTGCCCGCGCCTATTCGATCATGATGACCGAGCCGCGCGGCCCGATCTACATGTGTTACGACGCAGCCTTGCAGGAAGCGCCGCTGGAGGCGCCGATCGCGCTGCCTTCGCCGAAATCCGCCAAGGTGCCGAGCCGCATCGCGCCCGATCCGAAGGCGCTGGAAGAGGCAGCCGACCGTCTGGTTTCGGCTGAATGGCCGGTGCTGCTGCCGCAATTCGTCGGCCGCGACAAAAACGGATATCATGACATGGTGGGCCTTGCCGAAGCGCTCGGCGCGCCCGTCGTCGATACGCAATGGCGCCTGAATTTCCCGACCGAGCACCCGCTCGACATGCGCATGAGCAAGGACGTCTTCAAACAGGCGGACCTGATCACGCTGCTCGACTGCCGCGACTGGGAGCGCCCGACGCATGTCAACGACCGCATCAACCGCACGCTGAAGCCCTTGTTCCCAAAAGGCTGCGATTGGCTGGACATCGGTTTTGCCGATATCGAGATTTCGAAATGGGCGACCGATTACCAGCGTTTCCCGGAGACGGCCCAGCGTGTGCTCGCCGATACGGCACTTGCGATCCCGGCCTTGACCACCCTGATCAAGGATCGCGTCAAGGACAACGGCGCGCTTGCCCGGCGCATCGCCGAGCGCGCGAGCGCCATCGGCAAGATGCATGACGCCCAGCGCGCCAAGTGGCGCGAGGAGGCGCGTAACGACTGGGACGCCAAGCCGGTGACGCTCGCCCGCCTTGCCACCGAAGTCTGGGACAAGATCCGCAACGAGGACTGGGTGCTGACCACCAATGCCTTCGAAGACTGGGCTCTGAAGCTCTGGGATTTCGACAGGCCCTACCGCTGGCCTGGCAAGGCTCTCGGCACGGGGACGCAGATCGGCATGGCAACGGGCATCGCGCTGGCGCACAAGGGCACCGGGCGCCTCGTCGTCGACTGCCAGACGGACGGCGACCTGATGTTCGATGTCGGCGCGCTCTGGTTTGCTGCCAAGCATCGCGTACCGTTCCTCTGCGTCATGCACAACAACCGCGCCTACTACAACGACTGGGAACATCAGATCACCGTGGCGCGCCAGCGCGGCACGCCGGAAGAGCGCGCCCATATCGGCATGGATCTTTTCGATCCGGCGCCGGATTTCGCCACCCTTGCCCGTGGCCTCGGCTGGTATGCCGAAGGCCCGATCGAGGACGCGAACGATATCGGTGCGGCGCTCGAACGGGCAATCGCCAAGGTCAAGAGCGGCATTCCGGCCCTCGTTGACGTGGTGACGCAGCACGAAGGTTAAGCGCTCGAACGCGCATAGGCATAAGGGGAGACAGGGATGAAGGTCGCGGTCGTCGGCACCGGGGAAATGGGGCTCGCAATGGCAGGGCATATGCTCGACCGCGGGCATGAGGTTTCTGCCTTCGATGTCAGTGCCGAGCGCTTGGCCGCTGCAGCCGGGAGAGGCATCAAGGCGGCTGGCGCGCTTTCGGAGCTTGCGGATGCGGAGGCCTATATTCTGGTCGTTGCGACCGATCAGCAGGTCATCGACGTCTGCGAAACGCTTGCTGAAAGTGCTGCGAAAGGATCGATCATTGCCGTCGCCGCGACGATCAGCCCCGAGACGATGCTGCAGCTTGGGCCGAAGCTCAGGAGCAGGGATATTGGACTCGTAGACGCCCCGGTCGTCTACGGCGCTTCGGGCGCGAAATCGGGAACGCTGCTGTCGCTCTGCGGCGGCAGCGAGGAAGATGTCGAGCGCATCCGCCCGGCGCTGATGTGCTACAGCCGCGATGTCGTGCGTGTCGGTCCGCTCGGCTCCGGCCAGATCGCGAAATCCTGCAACAACCTGTTGCACTGGGTTCATTGCGTGGCCAATTACGAGACGCTGCTGATTGCCAAACGTTACGGCATCGATGCCCAGCGCATGCGCGAAATCCTGCTTCTGTGCCCCGGCACCAACGGCACGCTCGCGCGTTGGGACACGACACGCTTCACCTGGCAGGAGAAGGACATGGACGTGACGCTGGAGCTGGCCCAGAAGGGCGGCCTCATGCTGCCGCTTGCCGGCCAGGTGGATCAGATCATCAAGTCGCTGAAGGCCGACGATGTGAAGGGCCTGCTCTACGGGACCGAGGCCAGCTATCTCGGCAAGACGGTGCGGCCCATGTCTCCGGCCGAAGGGGGCGTTGCCTGACGCCTCTGCCTGCAACCGAATATGCGCCCGCGCAAGCGCCGGCACCGTCCGCAATTGCGCCGAACCGCCGCTCCATCCTCCGATGGCTCCTGCGGTGAAACAGAAACAAGAAATCGAGAGTGAGACAATGTCCGTCAGTGAAAAGCCAAGCGTAAGCGATCCCGTAGCGACCAGCGATCCCGGCAATTCGAAGTTTCTGGTCGATCCCTACGGCAACTGGTCGAAGGGGGAGGGCATCCCGATCCATTTCGACTACGGCCATGACCTGCTGGCGCTTGAAACCGGCGCCTGGGACCGCTACGACGCGCGCGGCTGCTTTGCCCATACCAACGGCATGGGCGACTTCATGGCGAATTATGTCATCGAAGTCCTGCCCGGCAAGAAGACGCGGCCGGTGAAGCACCTTTACGAAGCCTTCTTCTACGTGCTGTCGGGCTACGGCTCGACGACGGTGTGGCTGCCGAACGGCGAAACGCGGACTTTCGAATGGGGTCCGAAGGCACTCTTCGCCATTCCGCTGAATTGCCAGTACCAGTTCCACAACGGCTCGGGCCAGGAGACGGTGCGGCTGTCCTGCACCAATGATGCGCCACTGACGATCAATCTCTACCACAATCTCAAGTTCGTCTTCGAAAACGACTTCGAGTTCGAAGACCGCCTGGGCGGCGCCAAGCATTTCGAGGGTGAGGGCGTTCTCTACACCTATGGCGCGGAATCCGCCCGCAAGATCCAGAATGTCTGGGAAACCAATTTCGTGCACGACCTGACGAGCTTCAAGCTCTACGAGTTCGACGGCCGCGGCAAGGGTTCGCTCAACGTCAATTTCGTCCTTGCCGATGGCACGATGCATTCGCACGTCTCGCAGATGCCGGTCGGCCGCTACAAGAAGGCGCATCGTCATGCGGCGGGCACGCATGTTCATGCGGTCGACGGCGAGGGCTATTCGCTGATGTGGTACGAAGGGGAATCTGAATTCAAGGAAATCCCCTGGCGCCACGGCTATATGTATACGCCGCCCTTCTGGATGTATCACCAGCATTTCAACACCTGCGACCAGCCGGCCCGTTATGTCGCCTGCTCGCTCGGCAGCCGGCGTTATCCCTTCATCTCGCTGCGCCGCAAGAGCGCCGAAGGCGGCGGTGCGACTTCCGTCAAGGACGGGGGGCGTCAGATCGAGTACGAGGATCAGGATCCGCGCGTTCATCGCAAGTTCCTCGAGGAGCTGCAGAAGACCGGCGTGCCCTCGGCCATGGGTGACATCTTCGACGAGCCGGCTATCATGGCCCTGCCGAAGGAAAGCCTGACGGGTGTCATCAAGACTCCGATCCTTGCCGGCCCGGCAAGCTGATAGCCGCCGACGAGCCGCGCAGAGCTTGCGCGGCTCAAGCATATGTAAAGGGAACGGTGTCACGTGCACGACCTCGATTTCGACCACGAACATGGTGACCTCTCCGAGGAGGAACGCCGGGTCATTTCCGAGTGGCTATGGCAGCAGGAAACGGTCGAGCTTCTGACCGTCGGTATCGATATCGGCAGCTCGACATCGCACCTGCTGTTTGCTCGCGTCGTCATGCGGCGCGAGACGGAGGAACTGTCGAGCCGTTTTCAGGTGATCGACCGGCAGGTCGTCTGGCGTTCTCCGATCCTGCTGACGCCTTTTCTGCCGGACGGGACGATCGACGCCCAGGAACTCCGGCATTTCTTCGCGCACTGTTATGAAGACGCAGGATACAAGCGCAGCCATATCGACACCGGCGCTGTGATCCTGACCGGCGAGGCGATCAAGAAGAAGAATGCGCGGGCGATCGACGAGATTTTTGCCAGCGAATCCGGCCGCTTCGTCTGCGCAACCGCCGGCCACAAGCTCGAATGCATGCTGGCTGCCCACGGCTCGGGTGCGACAGAACTTTCCAGGAAGCGCAACGCCTGCGGCCTGCATGTGGATATCGGCGGCGGCACGACGAAGCTTGCACTGATCAGCAAGGGCGAAATTCTCGACGTCGCAGCCTTTGCCGTCGGAGGCCGCCTGGTTGCGCGGGACAAGACGGGGGCCTGGACGCGCGTCGATGAATCGGCAGCGCTCGTCGCAGCCGAACTGGGGCTTGCAACCGATCCCGAAACGCTCGCAAAACCGGAGGTTCGGCTGGCGATCGCCAGGAGGCTCGCCGCAGCCGCTGTCGATCAGATCCTCGGCGCACCGCTCGATACGCTCGGCGAGAAGCTGCTGCTGACGGAACCGCTCGAACGCAACGTCCGGCCCGACTACGTGACTTTCTCGGGTGGCGTCTCGGAATATATCTTCGAATACGAGACGGCAGATCATGGCGATATCGCCCAGATGCTTGCCAGGGAGCTCGTCTCCCAGTTGACCCCACGCATCGAGGTGCCGATCGTCGATGCCGGGCAGCGTATCCGCGCGACGGTTATCGGTGCTTCTCAGTTCACCGTGCAGGTAAGCGGCAAGACAATGTATCGCAGCGGCGACAAAGGGCTGCCGTCGCACAATATCCCGGTCGTGCATCTTGGCCATGCCGTGCCTGAGAATGTCGATGCGGAAGCGATTGCCAAGGCTTTTGCCAGCGGGGCCGCGCGCCGCGACAGTGATGTCTCCGCGCCGCTGGCACTTGCATTTACCTTCGCCGGCCTGCCCGACTATCCGCGGCTTCTTGAACTCGCCAAGGCGATCAAGATGTTTGCCGCACCCGACGGTCCGCGCAGGGAGTTGCTGGTGCTGGTGATCGACGGCGATATCGGCCTGACGCTCGGGCGTATCCTCGACCGGGAACTGGAGATCGGCCCGCAGCTGATCTCGATCGACGGCGTACAGCTGAAGGAACTCGATTTCGTCGATCTCGGCGAATTCATCAATCCCCCGGGCGTCGTGCCCGTCGTGATCAAGTCGCTTTTGTTTTCGTGACGGACAGCTGCACGGCCTTGATTTGCAGGGCGGGCGGATGTACGTTGAGTTTAAATAGGAACGATGTTCCATATAAAGGAACATTTGGTTGGGAGGAGCGCTCCGGGACAGGAAATGCCTGGAGCGACCTCGTATCGAGAGGAGAAACCCATGCATCAGGATCCACTTGGCGGCGGCACAGGCACGCACTGGCACGAGCCGGCCGGCACGAAGAAGGCAGGCTTCGGCGAGTTCAAGAAGCAGCCGACGCCCTATGACCAGTTCATGGAAGAGGAAGGCATCCCCGTCTTCCGCGATCTCGGCGTTTCCAACGTCAAGAACCTGCCGCTGAAGCCGTGGAAGCGTACCGGCGGCCGCGGCACCTATATCCAGCTCTACGGCACCGAAACCAAATGGGGCTGTCACCTCGTCGAGGTTCCGGCCGCGGGTGAACTGAACCCGGAAAAGCATATGTACGAGGAAATCTACCTCGTCGTGGAAGGTCGCGGCTCGACGGAAGTCTGGCTCGAAGGCGAAGGCAAGAAGCACGTCTTCGAATGGCAGGAAGGATCGATGTTCTCGATCCCGATGAATGCCTGGCACCGCATCGTCAACGCCACCAACAGCCCGGCGCTGCTGCTCGGCGGCACGACGGCACCGGTGGTGATCAACGCCATCCAGAATTTCGATGCCGTCTACAACAATCCCTTCGTCTTCCGCGACCGTTTCTCGGGCGCCGACGATTTTTACAAATATCGCGAAGAGATCGAGCCCGATCCGGTACGCGGGCTTGCCATGCGCCGCACCAACTTCCTGCCGGATGCGGTCAATTGCGACCTGCCGCTCGATAACCGCCGCTCCGTCGGCTACCGCCGCGTCGAGCCCTTCATGACCAACAACAATTTCTACTACTGGATCGGCCAGCATGAGAACGGCCGCTACTCCAAGGCCCATGCCCACACGTCGGCGGCAATCCTGATCTGCCTGAAGGGCGAAGGTTATACCTATACCTGGCCGGAAGAATGCGGCGTCAATCCTTGGGCGAACGGCCACGCCGACCGTGTCCGCCGCCTCGATTACGGCCCGTTCGGCATGGTGACGGCAGCTCCCGGCGGCGCGCGCTGGTATCACCAGCATTTCAGCGTCTCGAAGGATGACTTCCGCCTGACCGCCTGGTTCGGCCCGCACAATCCGGGCCGCGATCCGGGTGCGCCTGGCGAAAAACATACGGACTATACGGCGATCGACGTCAACGAAGGCGGCACCGCCATCCCTTACTGGATGGAGGATCCCTATATTCGCCAGGAGTATGAGGCGCTCCTGAAGAAGAACGGCGTCGAGGTTCGCATGAAGCCGGAATGGTACGAAAAGCCGTCCGATACGACGAAGAAGAAATCGACCGTCGTCTGATCATGTCCGACGACGAGGAAGAACAGGGCGGCCGGATATTCTTTTCGAATATCGGCCGCAGCATGGAGCTCGAGGACGAAATCGTGCTGACCAGCGTCGGCATCGATATCGGCTCCTCGACCTCGCATCTCGCCTTCTCCCGCATCGTGCTGGAGCGGCTCGACACGCGCTACATGGTCGTGGAGCGGACGCTGCTGCACCAGTCCGATGTGCTGCTGACGCCCTATCGCGGCGATGACGAGATCGACGCCGATGCGCTCGGCGCCTTCTTTGCCGATCAGTACAAGGCAGCCGGCATCACGCCCGCCGACATCGACACGGGCGCCCTGATCCTGACGGGTGTTGCCGTGCGCCGAAGCAATGCGCGGGCTATTGGCACACTGTTTTCGGAGGAAACCGGTAAGTTCGTGGTGGTCAGCGCCGGCGACGGGCTGGAGACGACGCTCGCGGCCTTCGGCTCCGGCGCCGTCGCGCTTTCCGGGCGCACGGGGCAGGCTGTGTTGAACGTCGACATCGGCGGCGGCACGTCGAAACTCGCTTATTGCGCGGAAGGCACCATCCGCCATATCGCCGCCATCGACATCGGCGCGCGCATTGTCGCTTTCGACGAAAACAGGAAGATCACCCGCGTCGAAGAGGCCGGCCGCTATTTCGGTCGCAAGACAGGCATCAACGTATCGCTCGGCGAAACACTCTGCGAGGCGGATGCGCGGCTCCTCGCCTCTGCAATGGTCGATCAGCTTTTTGAAGCCATGCGGGGCGGCGAAATGAGTGAGGCGACGGTCGGCCTGCATCGCCTGCCGCCCTTGCCGGCAGGGCTGCTGCCTGACGTCGTGACCGTATCCGGCGGCGTGTCCGAATTCCTCTATGCCGAAGAGACAGAGAATTTCAGCGACCTCGGGCCGCTGCTTGCGCAGCTGTTGCGCGAAAGGCTGGAGAACTGGTCGCCTCGGCTCGAAAAGCCGGAGCAGGGCATCCGTGCCACCGTCGTCGGAGCGTCGCAATATACGGTGCAGGTGAGCGGCAGTACCATCTTCGTCCATCCGCTGAGCCTCCTGCCGGTACGCAATATACCGGTCATCAAGCCCGCGATCGATTTCGCCGACAGGATCGAACCGTCGGAAGTGGCGGCCCGCATCACCGAATCCCTGTCGCGGCTCGATCTCGGCAATGGCGAAAGCCCGGTCGCTGTCTGCTACGATTGGGACGGCTCGGCCAGCTATCGCCGGCTGGACGGCTTCTGCCGTGGTGTGATCGAGGGCCTGAAACCGATCCTTTCTCGGGGACATCCGCTGATTCTCGTCGGCAATGGCGATGTGGGCGGCCTTGTCGGAATGCACTGCAAGCTTGAAGCGGGCATTTCGTCGCTTGTCTCGATCGACGGCATCAAGCTCGATGAATTCGACTACATCGACATCGGCGCTATGCTGGAAACGTCAGGCGCGGTTCCTGTCGTCATCAAGTCGCTGGTATTCCCGGACAAGAAACTCGGGAGCGGGGGATAGGGTCGCCGTTGCCGCGGTGTCCGCCCTGTGGCCTCAGACGGCCGCTCCGCTGCGGACGTAGGCCCGCCAGCCGCCGTATGCGGTAATCTCTTCGGCATCCCTCACGGCATGGGCTTCGCTGAGGAAACACGACACGTTCGAGCCATCCTCCAGCGTGACCTTGCCGATGCCGAGCGGGGCGGGAATCCCGGCGACGAAACGGCCGAAGCCGTCGGGCGGCAGCGCCCAGACCTCGATCGCCAGTCCATGTCCGTCATATCCGGGTTCGCGGATCAGGCCGGGCTTCTGCGGTACGGTGTCCGGCAGCACGAATAGGCGATAATCGCCTGCCGTCCGGCAAGCCTTTACAAACGTGCCGCCCAAAGCCGTCAGCTCGTGATTGAGCGGCATGCCGGTCAAATGCGCTCCGACCACCGCAATGGCGACAGTGTCGTCCGCCGGCGAAGCGATACGGCTCTGCTCGGGGATGGTCGCGGCGCGATCGACGCCCATGCCGGCTGCGGCCGCACGATGCAGCGCATCGGCGAGCGGCGCCAGTGCGTCATCGGTGAAGGCCGGCGCAACCAGTGTCACGCCACCGGGCAGGCCGTTGCTGCCGAAGCCGGCAGGAACGGCGATCGCCGCACAATCGAGCAGATTGACGAAATTCGTGTAGCGGCCAAGCCTGCCATTGAGCACGATCGGATCGGCTTGCATATCGGCGACCTTGTAGGTCGTCGGTGCCGTCGGCAGCAGCAGGAGATCGACTTTCGCCCATTCGGCCTCCGTTCTGCGCCGCAGGTCTTCGAGCCGGTAGCGGCCGTTGAAGGCATCGACGGCGGTCTTGCTTTTGGCGCCTTCGATGATCTTGCGAACCGTAGGATCGAAATCGGCGGCATTGCTCGCCAGAAAACCTTCGATGGCGGCCAGACGCTCGGCGACCCAGGGGCCGTCGTAGAGAAGCGAAGCGGCTTCCCGAAAGGGCGCATAGTCGAAAGGAACGATGGCGGCACCGAGCGCCCTGGCTCGCGCGATAGCCTGATCATAGAGTGCCTCAACATCGGCATCGCCGAAAAACTCTCGTTCCGCCCCATCAAGGACGCCGACGCGCAGGCGGGCGGCCGGAAGGGCTGCGGACGCGGCGCGGCGCGAAAAGGCATCAGCCTCATCGAAGCCCTCGGCGACCTTGCGGATCGCGACCCCGTCGCCGACGGTTGCAGCAAAGATGGTGATACAGTCGATGCTCCTGCAGGCCGGCACGGCGCCGGTGTTCGGCAGGAGGCCCGGCGTCGGCTTGATGCCGACGAGATTGTTGAAGGCGGCCGGCACACGGCCCGAGCCGGCCGTATCGGTGCCGAGCGCGAAGGCGGCAAGCCCGGAGGCCACCGTCACCGCCGAACCGGAACTCGATCCGCCCGAAATATAATCGGCATCAAACACCGAACGCGGTGCGCCGTAGGGCGAGCGCGTGCCGTTGAGACCGGTCGCGAATTGATCGAGATTGGTCTTGCCGATCACGATCGCGCCGGCTGCCCGCAACCGCGCGACGACGGTCGCGTCCTTCTCGGGCCGGTAGGCGAAAGCAGGGCAGGCGGCCGTCGTCGGCAGGCCGGCCACGTCGATATTGTCCTTCACCGCAAAGGGGATGCCCCAGAGCGGCAGACTGTTCGGTTCAGGTGCACGTTCCATCAAAGCCCGGGCTTCTGACCGCAGCGTGTCATCAGTCGTCGGCGTGATGAAGATTGCCGGATCGCTGGAGGCGGCGCGACGGGCAATGACGATCTCGACAATATCGAGCGGGCTGTGGCCCGCCTCATAGGCTGCGCGAAGGCTTGTCAGATCAAGAATGGTCGGCAGCATGGATCAGCATTCCTCCAGAATAACAATGATAGAGGTTGTGGCGATGGCCCCGTCGTCGGTCGTAACGGCATCGCCGGCGGCACCGACCGACAAACCATCCATATCGGTCATGACATCAAAGGCCCCGCCCATCTATTGGTTCACCGACCTCGCATCGTCCCAGCTGCACGTCTGGAAAGTGCCGGTACCTCATCCGCCAACTCTGCCCTTTCGAAGCAAGCACCGTACCAGATTTGCTAACCGTTTGATTTTTAGAGGTGGACCTATGCCGCATTCGGTTCAGAACTCAAAAAGTGTATACGAATGCTCGTTTATTAAGCAATATGCAAAAGCGGGCCAGCGTCGTGCATAAAATTGGCGCGGTTCGTCGACGAAATCGTGCCGGCTATCCATCCCCAGCGAGTGACGGACGGCGGGGCTCGCGGGCGTGAGAAGGGGCGTCTGCGTCGCCGGAGCGGGAATTCAGCCTGCGCGTCAGCCGGGTGCAATCGGCGATTGATCGTCTGTCGATTTGGGGCGGCGCTTTATTCTTGTCTGAAAAAGACAACTTTATCTCCCGGAGGCCTTGCGTCGCGCCAAAAGCTTGTTTAGCAGCACCCCGATATAAAGTGGAATGCATGAGTCATGTTTAGCATCCTTATGCGCGCGAGTTTTGGGGGCGTCTTATGATATTAAATCACGGAAAACTCAGGCTCTTGTCGACGGTCGCCATTGCGGGCGTCGGCATAGCCATTGGCGATGCTGCCTGGGGCCAGGCGGCAGGCGGCGCGACAACCAGCGAAAACCCCACGACCTTGGCGCCGATCGTTCTCACGGGCTCAAGCGAGGGCGTGGCCGGTGTCGTCGAAACAGATGGTTACGTTCCCAAATCGAGCCGCACCGCAACAAAGACCGATACTCCAGTCGCGGAAACGGCGCAGTCGGTTTCGATCATCAGCCGCAAGCAGCTCGACGATCGGTTGCCGCAGAATGTGACCGAGGCGGTGAGCTACACACCCGGCGTTCGCGCCGGCCAATATGGTGCCGAGCCCCGCTACGACGCATTCAAGATTCGCGGTATCGACCTGACATATACCGGCATTTTCCGTGACGGCCTGCGCCAGATCAGCAGCCCCAACGGTCTTTTCCGGATCGAGCCATATGGTGTGGAAGCCCTGACCGTCCTACGCGGCCCGGCTGCGTCCCTTTACGGCGCCAGCAGCTCCGGCGGTATCGTCGATATCATTTCCAAGCGGCCGACCGAAGAACGGCTCCGGGAGATCGAACTTCAATATGGATCATACGGACGCAAGCAGGCTGCTTTTGACATTTCCGGACCTCTCACGGATGACGGTGTCCTTCTTTACCGGCTGACCGGCGTGGCACGCGATGCGCGCAACGAAATCGAGGCGATCAAGGATGATCGTCTCATGATCGCTCCCGCGTTGACGTGGAAGCCGGATGAGGGCACGAAGCTTACCATTCTCGGCGAGTATATGGATTCCACGACCGGCGGCACCTGGGGCTACATCAATACTTACGGTCCCTCTGGAACGTCCATCGGCGCCACTCCCGTCTATGGGGGCGATGCCAGGTTCAACGACTTTACCCAGAAGCAATGGCGCATCGGATATGAGTTCGAACACGAATTCTCCGAAGGCCTGACCCTTCATCACAAGCTGCGCTACTCCGGACTTTCAGCCAAGCAGGAATGGGTCTTCGACGCCTTCCCTGGCATTGGTTACGAAGACAATAGCGGCCTCGCGACCGATACCTATCTGGAAGGCGAGTTCGAAACCGGCGGCGCGCACCACAAGCTCATCGGTGGCGTGGATTATAGCTTCATGAAATACGATGCCCGGCAGGGCAGCGGGCCGGACCTGTTCACGGACAGCTATACCTATGTGCCGGCGATCACCTATTACGAAAAGCAGAAGCAGAATTCGGTCGGCATCTATCTGCAGGACCAGGTCGAGATCGACGCCTGGCGCATCTCCGCCGGTCTGCGGCACGACTGGCACCGAAGCGAATATACGCCGGGCGACGTTGATTATGCCCGGAACGACAGCGAGACAACGGGACGCGCAGCGATCGGGTACGTGACGCCGTGGAACGTCATGCCCTATGTAAGCTACGGCACGTCTTACGTCGCAAATCCTGGTGTCGTGCTCACGTCGGGCGGCGGCGCCCATCAGGCCGATCCCACGCTCGGCAAGCAATACGAGATCGGCCTCAAATACCAGCTCCCGAACCAGAACGTCCTGGTTTCTGCCGCCTATTTCAATATCGACCAGAAGAATGCCTCGGTCTACGAAACGTCGTCCGGCGTCAATCTACTGCGGCAGCTCGACCTGCGCTCGCGCGGCTTCGAGCTTGAAGTCACCGCCTCGCTCGACAACGGCCTGAGCTTCACGGGCGGATATTCCTACAATGACGTCGAGATCACCAAGCTCACCCCTGAGACGGTCGGCAACCAGCTGAACTCCTCGCCTTACCACATGTTCTCCCTCTGGGCCGATTATGAGGTTCAGAGCGGTGCCTTGGAGGGGCTGGGGCTCGGCGCCGGCGTGCGTTATATCGGCTCGAGCTTCGGCGACAACGTTCACACGCCGGTGCTCGACAACGGGGCGCGCACCTTCGTCGATGCTGCATTGCGCTACGATTTCGGCAAGCGCAATCCGGCGATGGAAGGCATCAAGCTGCAGGTCAACGCGACCAATTTGCTGGACGAGGTCAACCAGGTCTGCACGACCGGCTTCTGCTATTATGACGAAGGTCGCAAGGTCGTTGCCAGCGTGAAGTACAGCTTCTGATGAGCACGACGGAAGCCCCCGTTCAATTCCCCTCTCCGGTGGCGATCTTCATCGCCATCGGCGGCGTCTACATAGCGCAGAGCGTCATCGGCGGCGTGACGATGCTTGGCCTGCCGGCGGTGCTCAGGCAAGAGGGTTTGCCTCTCGATCAGATCGGCCTTCTCTATCTGACGGTGCTTCCATGGGCGTTGAAGTTCCTGTGGTCGCCCTATATCGAGCGGTTCCGCCTGCCGGCAGCCGGCCGCAATCGATCGAACGTCATCGTACTCAGCGGCAATCTCATCTGCGTTGTCGGCATCGCCCTGGTTGGGCTCCTCAATCCCGGCGTTCTGCTTCCCGTCATCGCCTGTCTGGCGCTCGTCGCACTGGTTGCATCAACGGTCGATATCGCTTGCGACGGTTACGCGGTGGAAAACCTCGCAAAGCGACACCATGGCTGGGGAAATGCCGCGCAGGTGGGAGGCTCCTACCTCGGTTCGGCGATCGGCGGCGGTCTCTTCCTCGTTCTTGTCGATTGGATCGGCTGGCACTACGCCTGCTTTGCCATGGCCGGCGCCATCCTGGCCCTCAGCCTGCCCTTTTCCCTGGGGCCCGCAGCGAAAGAGGAAGAACGGCAGCGCAGCCATACGCCTTCTCTGGCCGCAACCGTTCGCCGCCCGGAGATCCGGCGCGGCATGATCGCAACGGCACTGTTCGTCGCCGCTCAGAAATGGGGGCTTTCCATGCTTGGGCCGTTCCTCATCGACCAGGGCCTTGACCTTGCCACGATCGGCGCCCTGAACGGGGCAGGGAGCATGTTCGTCGGGCTCGCCGGCGCCCTTGCCGGCGGTGCGCTCGTCCGCATTTTTGGCGTGCGCGCCGTGATTGCGGGAGCTCTGGTCACGCAGGCGGCGCTGCTCCTGGGCCTGGCCTATGCGGGCCTCACTGGCGACATGCCGCGGCATCTCATGCTCGCAATCGCGATCGCGAGTTCCTCCGGTATCATGTCGATCGGATTCGTGGCGCTCTATGCGCAGTTTATGGACTGGTCCGATCCGAAACAGGCGGGCGTGGACTTCACTGTCTTCCAGTGCATGGACGGCATCGTCAGCATCGCTGGCGGGCTGGGCGCCGGATGGCTCGCGGAGCGGTTGGGCTATGTCAGCATTTTTGCCGGAACAAGCGGCATATGCCTTGCCGCTGTTGTCCCGATCTTCCTTTTGTTGCGGAGGACGCAGTGAGATCTCATGCCATGCTGTCCCACGGCGATGCCCGCTCGGCGGCCGCGAGCCTGCTCGACATGTTCCGTGAATATGCCGAGGTCAGGACTGACGGCGAGACGCATGTCGTTCGTCTTCGATACGGACAGGCAATTCTCAAAGTCGAGAGTGATCGCATATGTGTTACGGCGGAGGCGGAAGACGCCATCCGATTGTCCTATGTCAAGATGGCTGTGGCGGAACATTGGGCCGCGCAGCCGCTCTCGGCAGATCGGTCAATGGCCTGGGATGGCGCTCCGCAGATTGATCGCAAGCCTGCATTCTTCCAGACCATCGAGGTCGTATCCTCAAGGCTGGTCACCCCGCACATGAAACGGGTCACTTTTCGCGGAGAGGCTTTTGAGACCTATGTGGCCGGCGGCCTGCACGTTCGCCTGCTGTTTGCCCAGAAAGGACGGGACGCCATATGGCCTTCGGTCGGCGCGGACGGGCGGATCATTTGGCCGGGCGGCGAGGATGCGCTTTCGGCGCGCGTGTACACCATCCGCCGGCTCGATCTTGCACGCGGCGAGATCGAGATCGACTTCGTCCTGCATGAACCATGCGGCCTCCCGGCCCCCGGTGCCGCCTTCGGCCGCGATGCCTTTCCGGGTGACGTTGTCGGGATTTTTGCGCCCGGCGGAAACGAAATTCCGGACGCACGCTCGGTTCTCCTTCTAGGCGACGAGACCGCGTTGCCAGCAATGGCGCGAATCGTCGAGCAGCTCCCCGAGCACTCGAGAGCCCGTGTTTTCGCAGAAATCGACAGCGCGGCCGATCACTACGATTTTCCCTCCGCCGCAAATGTCGACCTGACATACCTCTATCGCGACAAGAGAGGCGCCGGCACCACGATGCAACTGAGTGCGGCGCTGGCACAATACCTGTCATCCCATGAGGGAGCTGCCCCCTTTATCTGGGCCGGGTGCGAGCGCGATGACTTTCTGGCAATTCGGCGCCTGGCGCGCGAAGACCTGAAATTGCCGCGTGAAATGCACAGCGTGACGGCCTACTGGCGAAAGCGATAGGCACGGGATATCCCGTGCCTGCCGATGCGAGTCCGCAGATGATCGCGGACCGGACGCGAAACCGGGCCGCAATCAGTCCGCCGGCAAAGGCGCAGCGTCTATTCCGCAGCTTCGATGAAGCGATGCCTTTCGTAGAGAAACTTCAGGACCGCTTCGCGACATTTGAGATATGTCCGGTCGGACGCGAGTTCGATACGGTTGCGAGGACGCTTGATGGCCACGTCGAGCACTTCGCCGATGCGGGCCGCCGGCCCGTTGGTCATCATCACGATGCGGTCGGATAGCAGAACCGCTTCGTCGACATCATGCGTGATCATCACCATCGTGTTGCCGAGCCGTGCGTGAATTTCCATAACCGCGTCCTGAAGATGCGCGCGGGTCAATGCGTCCAGCGCACCAAAAGGCTCGTCCAGCAGCAGGATCTTCGGCTCCATTGAAAGCGCGCGCGCAATGCCGACACGCTGCTTCATGCCGCCCGATATTTCCGAGGGCCGCTTGTCCCTGGCATGCGCCATCTGCACGAGGTCGAGATTGGCCATGACCCAATCATGCCGCTCAGCCCTGGTCTTCGTGCTGTTGAAGACCTTAGAGACGGCGAGGTTGACGTTCTCGTAGACCGTCAGCCAGGGCAGGAGCGAATGGTTCTGGAAGACGACGGCGCGTTCGGGACCCGGTTCGTTGACCTCGCGATTTTCGAGGAGCACGGCGCCTGCGGAAACCGGGGTGAGGCCGGCGATCAGATTGAGCAGTGTTGATTTACCGCAGCCCGAATGGCCGATGATCGAGACGAACTCTCCTTGGGAAATCGTCAGGTTGATATCTTTCAGGACTTCGGCGCGCACGCCGCCGCGATCGAAATGCTTGTCGATGCGATCGAGTTTCAGATAGGCGTTCATGGCTATGATCCTCAGCTGGCCGTGGCCCCGCGGGCGACGAGTTTGCCGAGCGCCGCCACCAGCTTGTCGAGGGCGAAGCCCACGACGCCGATATAGGCGAGCGCGACGATGATGTCTGGAAGTCGCGACGAGTTCCACGCGTCCCAGATGAAAAAGCCGATACCGACGCCGCCAGTCAGCATTTCCGCAGCGACGATCGCAAGCCAGGAGAGGCCGACGCCGATCCTGAGGCCGGTAAAGATATAAGGGGCTGCCGACGGCAGCATGATCTTCCAGAAAAATTCGAACTGATTGAGGCGCAGCACCTTGGCGACGTTGCGGTAGTCCTGCGGGATGGTGCGCACGCCAACAGCGGTGTTGATGATCACCGGCCAGACGGAGGTGATGAAGATGACGAAGATCGCCGAAGGGTTGGAATCCTGGAAGGCGGCGAGCGAAAGCGGCAGCCAGGCGAGCGGTGGAACCGTACGCAGGACCTGGAAAAGCGGATCGAGGCCGCGCATCGCCCAGACCGACTGGCCGATGACCGCGCCGATGACGACACCGGCAACGCCGGCAAGCCCGAAACCATAGCCGACCCGTTGCAACGAAACGAGCACGCGCCAGCCGAGACCGATATCCTGGGAGCCGTAGTTGAAGAAGGGAAAGGCAATCAGATCGTAGCTGTCCTGCCACACCTGGTGCGGCGAGGGCAGAGACGCAGTCGTGGAAGAACACAATACCTGCCAGACGAGCAGGACGAGCGCCAATACGACGGCCGGCGGAAGGACATTGCGAAGTGCGGCCAGTCCCGCATGGCGGAGGTTGAACAGCGATCCCCGCCTGCCGGAAAACGGCAGGACCGTTGCCGCCGGCTTGGCGGGGGCGGTCGGGGAGGGGGTGTGGTCACTAGCAAGGGCGGACATCGACGTGCTCCTCAGGTGAAAACGGGCCGGCGCGCATCACGCGCCGGGAGAGGTCAGGAGACTGCCTTGATCGACAGGCTGTCGAGATAGGCCGAAGGATTTTCGGGGTCGAAGATTTTGCCGTCGAAGAAGACTTCCTTGCCGCGCGAGGACGAGGCGGGAATGTCGGCTGCGGCGACGCCGAGATCCTTGGCGGCCTCCCGCCAGAGATCGTCGCGGTTCACCTGGTTGACCAGCGCTTTCACGTCGGTATTGGCCGGCAGGTTTCCCCAGCGGATGTTTTCCGTCATGAACCAGGTGTCGTGGCTCTTGAAGGGATAGGAGGCGCCGTCCTTCCAGAACTTCATGTAGAGGTCGGAGGCTTTGATCTCACGGCCGTTGCCATAGTTGATGTCACCCTTGAGGCGGCCGAGCACATCCTTCGAGGGAACGTTGAACCATTGGCGCTTGCCGAGAATTTCGGCCATCTCCGCCTTGTTGTCCATGCTGTCACACCATTGCTGAGCCTCCATGACGGCCATCAGCAGGGCCTTGGCGGCATTGGGATTCTTCTCGATCCAGTCGGCGCGCAGACCGAGCGCCTTTTCGGGATGGCCCTTCCAGAGTTCGCCGGTGGTGGCTGCCGTAAAGCCGATGCCCTGGTTGACGAGTTGCTCGTTCCACGGTTCGCCCACGCAAAAGACGTCCATGTTGCCGACCTTCATGTTTGCGACCATCTGCGGCGGCGGCACGACGATGGTCGAAACGTCCTTGTTCGGGTCGATGCCGCCGGCGGCGAGCCAGTAACGGATCCATAGATCGTGGGTGCCGCCTGGGAAGGTCATGGCGGCCTTGACCTCCTTGCCCTCCGCCTTCTTCTTCTCAAAGGCCGCCTTGAGCTTCGAAGCGTCGAGCTGCACGCCGGTTTCGGCATATTCCTTGGCGACCGAAATGCCCTGGCTGTCCAGATTGAGGCGGGCAAGGATTGCCATCGGCACGGGCTTGTTGTTCTGCGTCACCTTGCCGGTATGCATGAGATAGGGCAGCGGGGAGAGGATATGAGCGCCGTCGATGCCGTTGGCAGCGCCGCCAAGGACGAGATTGTCGCGGGTCGCTCCCCATGAGGCCTGTTTGGCGACATCCGTTTCCGGAAGGCCGTATTTGGCGAAGAGGCCCTTTTCCTTGGCGATGATCAGCGGGGCGGAATCCGTCAGAGCGATGAAGCCTAGCTTGACGCCTGTCACTTCTGGTCCAGACCCGGCCGCGAAGGCACCGGACGGAAAGGCGGTTTTGACAGCGCCGATAAGGGCGGCCGTCGCGGTCGTCTTGAGCATGCTGCGGCGCGTGATGCCGGGTGTCGAATTCTTTGTCATGCGCAGGTTCCCTCTGCTGGCTGAATTTGGACACAAAAAAACGCCGCCGGAATGCGTTCTCGGGATTGGGGAATCCCGGATGGCAATCCTTGCGACGTCGGTGTCTAATGTAAGCGCTTATGTCGCGCCTATCTGCGTCGGTCGCCGTTGACCGATGCACCAGGAAGGATTGCAATCGGCGTGCCAATTTCGAAGAATTTTGTAACACTATGAATAAAAAGACGAATTTCCGGAAAAATCGATTGCCTATTTTATGAGCTTAGGTCTATCTTGGCGATGATTTAGGCATGGCTGACGGCTCCTGCTTTTGCAATAGCGTTCTATTTGTGCACTGCACATGTGGCTGCTGGAGCGGATTGTGAATTGGATTTGCGCCGGCTGGCCCTTGGGCGAACGGCGAAAGGGACCTTTTCTGCCAGCAACGGCGTGCTGAAAACTCCGGTCCCTTGAAGGCGGAGATCAGAGCTTTCGACAATCTTGCTCCTCGTTTTCAGCGCTTCGGCAGCGGCCTGCATGGTTGTGGGCAAGCGCGCAAGTTGTCTCCGACGGACGACCTCCGCTTTCGCTAGGCGGACCCCGATAAGTGACGAGACGACAGCCTTGACGGCAGAGCACGAGCGTAAATCGCGCAAGGTACTCACCAAAAAGCTGTGCAAGCGTCAGGTCGTCGCTGCTCCAAGCTCGGATCGGCCGGGGAACATCGCGTCAAGCGATCCCAAGCCCGCAGGATCAATGCAATAACCTCGCCGCTTGGTCACAAAAGAAAGTTCCATAAGATACGTTATGCGATCTAAATGTGTAGGGGTGTAGAGGCTATTTAGTAATGCGACAGTCTCGCCTCTCGATGCACTGGTCAATGCCAATGTCGGGAGCAAGGATGACGATCTTCAGCCCGGTTGAGATCAGGAGCGGTCGGAGTCGTCATGTCCTGTTTGATCACCATGTCGCAGAAAGAGTTGCATCGCCTCGAAGTCATCCAGAAGATCCGCAGTCGGCGCCGGAGCGTCATCCAGGGCGCCAATCCGCATAAGACCCACGGTAATTCATCACCTGGACGACGGCATGATGCGCGTGGGTGAGCTGCCCAATTTTCCCAGGGGGCCATCGATATGGGCATCGACTGAACGCACGACGCCCTATCAGTTTTCCGTACTCAGCCGATCGTCATGAGGCTGGCATTGCCGCCGGCGGCGGCCGTGTTGATGGAGGTCGACACCTCCTCGACGAGCCAGTTCAGGCAATAGGCCTCGATATCGTTCTCGATCTCTTCGGTGGTCGCCGACTGGACAAGAACCAGCGGTCCCTCAAGCGCGGCGATGGCCTTGTTGACCTCGAGAACGCGTGTTGCATCGCCCTCTATCAACGCCGCCGCGAACGGACCGTCCCGGTTCCAGTCGGACGTCCAGGTGACGCGTGCGGCAACTCGTTGCGGAAGATCCCCGGCGAGCGATCTGAGGCCGGAAGCTTCATCGACGAACAGGCGGTTTCCGGTTGCAAGACCGGCAGCGATCTGACGATAGAGGCCAAGCTCCGTTAGCGGCACGAGCAGAACCTTGCCTCGCGGATGAAGAGCGTACAGGTTCCTCTCGCCGACAGGACCTGCGAGCTCCTTTTCCAGGCCAACCGCCGAGAGGCTTCCCAGTTCGCGCGCCGCCTCCGCGTCCTGCGCCCGCCCCATCCGGGAGAGCCAGAGCGCGAAATCCGTGAGCGCCACATCGATATGAACGGAGCTGTGCTGGGGAGGAACCGGTGCCGTCTGAACGAGACGTCCGATGTAGAGCGGGCCGCCGGCCTTGGGACCCGTGCCCGAAAGTCCGCGCCCCCCGAACGGCTGGACACCGACAACCGCGCCGATGATGTTCCGGTTCACATAGAGGTTGCCGGCCTGCACCCGGCTGGTGACGTGGGCGATGGTTTCGTCGAGACGGGTATGAAGGCCGAAGGTCAGGCCGTAGCCAGAGCCGTTGATGTCGTCGATCAGGCGGTCGAGTTCCTCGCGCCGATAGCGGATCACATGCAGCACCGGGCCGAAAATTTCCTTCGTCAGCTCGGAGAGCTTCTTGAGCTCGATAATTGTGGGAGCCACAAAGGTTCCAAGATCGGCAGTGGCCGGCAGCGGAAGCTGGTCGACCTTGCAGCCGGCGGCGCGCATCTTTGCGATATGGCCGTCGATCTCCGCCTTCGCCTCGGCGGTGATGACCGGGCCGACGTCGATCTTCAGGCTGTCCGTTCGTCCGATCGTGAGTTCCCGAAGGGCGCCCTTGAGCATGGCCAGGGTGCGGTCGGCCACGTCCTCCTGCAGGCATAAGACGCGCAGGGCCGAGCAGCGCTGGCCGGCGCTGTCGAACGCCGAGCTTATGACGTCGGCGACGACCTGCTCCGCCAGGGCCGAGGAATCGACGATCATGCCGTTCTGGCCGCCGGTTTCGGCGATCAGCGGAATGGGCTTCCCGGATTTCGACAATCGCTGGACGAGCTGCGCCTGGATCATGCGCGCAACACCGGTGGATCCGGTGAACATGACGCCCGCCGTTTCGGGAGAATCGATGAGCGCCGCGCCCAGACGGCCACTTCCGGGCACGAACTGGAGCGCGCCCCTTGGCACGCCCGCTTCGTGTAGGATCTTCACGCTCTCATAGGCGATGATCGGCGTGACGCCGGCCGGCTTTGCCATGACAGAGTTTCCGGCGACGATGGCTGCTGCGACCTGGCCGGTGAAGATGGCCAGCGGAAAGTTCCATGGGCTGATGCAGACGACGGCGCCCAGCGGCACGTGAGCCGGTCCGAGCGTTTTCCTTGCCTGCTCGGCATAATAGCGAAGGAAATCGATGGCTTCACGCACCTCGCCGATCGCGTTTGCAGCGGACTTGCCCGCCTCGCGCATGATGATGCCCATCAGCTGCTCGATACGGGCCTGCATGATATCGGCTGCGCGATCGAGGCACGCGGCCCGTTCGGCAGGCGCTACAGCCGCCCACTCCCCTGCCCCGCGAGCGGCAAGGGCCGCAATCCTGGCCGCGTCTTCTGCGCGGACTTCCGTCACCTGTCCGACCGCGTCACCATGGTCTGCTGGATTGAGGATCGGCCGGGTTTCTCCTTCTTCAGAACCGTCAGCCAGAAGCGGCAGGGCGTGCCACGACGTCTTTGCGGTCATTACCAGGTTTGCAGCGAGCCGGCGCAGTTCGTCTTCATTGGTAAGATCGAGACCCGACGAGTTCCTGCGGTCGCTGCCGTAGAGGTCCCTGGGAAGAGCGATAAGATCGTGCGGCTTGCCGACGGGATTGTTGGCTTCGACGAGATCCACCGGATCGGCGACGAGGTCGTCGACGGAAATGTTCGGATCGGAGATGCGGTTCACGAACGAGGAATTCGCGCCGTTCTCGAGCAGGCGGCGTACGAGATAGGCAAGCAGGGTCTCATGCGTTCCGACCGGCGCGTAGATGCGGCACGGGCGGTCAAGTTTCTGTTGTCCCACCACCTCGTCGTAGAGAGGTTCGCCCATGCCGTGAAGGCACTGAAACTCGTATTTCCCGACCTGGAAATCGGGACCCGCAAGATGGTAGATCGTCGCCAGCGTCTGGGCGTTATGCGTGGCGAACTGCGGGAAGATGACATCCGTCGCAGCCAGCAGCTTGCGCGCGCATGCGACATAGGCGACGTCCGTGTGAATCTTGCGCGTATAGACCGGGAAATCCGGCAGGCCGTCAAGCTGCGCACGCTTGATCTCCGCATCCCAGTAGGCGCCCTTGACGAGACGCACCATCATGCGCCGGCCGGAGCGGCGGGCAAGATCGATAATATAGTCGAGAACGAACGGGCAGCGCTTGCCGTAGGCCTGGACGACGAAACCCAGGCCGTTCCAGCCTTGCAGTTCGGCGTCGAGGCTGAGTTCCTCGAGAAGGTCGAGAGACAGTTCAAGCCGGTCGGCCTCTTCGGCATCGATGTTCAGGCCGATGTCGTATTTTCGCGCAAGCAGTGCAAGTTCGCGCACCCGCGGGAAGAGCTCATCCATGACGCGCTTTGATTGGGCGCGGACGTAGCGGGGATGGAGCGCCGACAGCTTGATGGAGATCCCCGGCCCTTCATAGACGCCGCGGCCGCCCGAGGCCTTGCCGATCGCGTGGATGGCGTTTTCATAGTCCCGATAGTAGCGTTCGGCGTCCTTTGCCGTCGTCGCAGCCTCGCCCAGCATGTCGTAGGAATAGCGGAAGCCCCGGGCTTCGAGCGGACGTGCGCGTTTCAGTGCCTCGTCGATCGTCTCGCCGGTCACGAACTGCTCGCCCATCATGCGCATCGCCATGTCGACGCCGCGGCGTATGACCGGCTCGCCGCAGCGGGCGATCAGCCGCGTCAGCGCCGCCGCGAGGCTGCGATCGTTAACGGTGGCGGTCAGTTTGCCGGTGACGACCAGTCCCCAGGTCGCGGCATTGACGAACAGGGAGCGGCCGCCGCCAAGGTGAGACTTCCAGTCGCCCTCGGAAATCTTGTCGCGGATCAGGGCGTCACGGGTCGCTGTATCCGGAATGCGCAGGAGAGCTTCGGCAAGACACATAAGGGCAACACCCTCCTGGCTTGAGAGCGAATATTCCTGAACCAATCCTTCGACGCCGGTTCCCTTGTGCTTGGCACGAAGCGCCTCGATCAGCCTGCGCGCAGTGTTGCGCACGGCCGCCTTTGTGTCGGCGGAAAGCCGGGCGGCCTCGACAAGAGGCGGCAGGCATTCGGTTTCCGGGCGGCGGTAGGCCGCCGTGACTGCCTTACGCAGGTCCGACTGCTCGCGGATCGGAGGTGCGAACTGCGCGAAGGGTTCGGATGAATTTGAACCAGGGCCGTTGTCAGCGACGACTTTGAGCATTGCAGAGCCTACTTAGGAGCGTTGGTTGAATTTGAAACTGTCGCAATTCGTGGCCCGAAGAGCTTTCCGGAAGAAGGCGCCGCCCCAGAGCGTCCGCCCCAGTTCGGTCGATTTTGAAGGTCCTTGGTCATCGGGTATCCGCCGAACAATGGCCACGCGATGATACGCCCCTCGCGTGACATCGTCCAATCCGGCGAACGGGATCGATCTTGCTGCCACGCGTCAGGAATTCATCCCGCCTGCGCTCCGGAAAATCCTCTCCCGATATCCATTCCCGCGCCGTGCCCATAGTCGTCCCTCAGGAGCCACGGCACAGAGGTAGCACAACGCAGATTGTCGATCTCACTGGATTTTCATCCGCAATAGAGACATTGATCTTATTTATTGATATCTGGAGATCGAAATGGCTACTGAAGGCGGCACTTTTAGTGAACTTGACCAGTTCGACAGAAAGATCATCGAGGCACTGACCGAAGATGGCAGAATGTCCATCACGGACCTGGCGGCGCGCGTCGGTCTTTCAAAGACACCCTGCCAGTTGCGGTTCAAACGCCTCGTGTCCGAAGGATTCATCGAGGGGTTTAAGGCGGTCCTGAACCCGTCCAAGATGCAGCTCGACCATATCGCCTTTGTGGAGGTAAAGCTGTCGAATACCACCGAGGATGCCCTCAGGAGATTCAACGAGGCCGTGAAGAAGATCAAGGAAGTCGAGGCGTGCCACATGATCGCCGGGCGCTTCGACTATCTCCTGAAGGTTCGCACGCGCGATATCGGCAAGTATCGTCGCGTACTCGGGGAAAAGATTTCAACGCTCCCGTATGTCGCAAGCACATCGACGAACCCGGCGATGGAAACCGTCAAGGAGGGCTGGGATGCGTTTCCGCCGGCCCTTCCCTGACAGCCGACGCATGAGCGCCATTGTCGGATTGGCCGGTTTCTCTGTCCGCTTGCATTCTTTCGCCGCCCACGCTTAAGGAGACATGGTCCTCGAAGAGGAGTGGCGGGCGATCAGTTTACGGATGCAATCGGCTCCGCACATGCCTTATCGCGCGAAATACACGACCGCAATTTCACCACCGGGCTTCAAATGAACGAGCATATGAAAGCGGTTGAACTCAGGAAGGCCTTTCGGCTGATCAATTACGGGCCAACGGTTCTGGTGTCGGCCCGGCACAACGGCATCGACAACGTGATGGCCGCCGCCTGGTGCTGCGCGCTCGATATAGATCCCCCGAAGCTGACCGTCGTCGTCGACAGGATTGCCCGAACGCGCACGCTGCTCGAGGCGAGCAGGCGTTTCGTCATACAGGTGCCCACGGTCGCTCAACTCCGGCTGACCCACGAGGTTGGAAATCGCAGCCTCTATGAGGAGCCGGACAAATTGCAGGCGTCAGGGGTGACGGTTTTTGACGTCCCGGGTCACGACCTGCCCTTCGTGGAAGGCTGCTCGGCCTGGCTCGCCTGCGAACTGGTCGATGAGCCTCATATCCGGGATGCCTACGACCTGTTCATCGGTGACGTAACCGCCGCGTGGGCGGACGATCGCGTCTTCCGCGACGGGCACTGGCACTTTGAAACGGCCGGCCCGGAATGGCGCAGCCTGCACCACGTTGCGGGCGGCCATTTCTACGCGATTGGCGAAGCGCTCTCGGTTGAAGCCGAACCCGCCGAACGCGCGCCGCCCTCGCCCTGATCAGAAGTTTCATTCAGCCTTTGGTCGCCCCTGCCGTCAGTCCGCCGACGAAAAGGTTCTGGAAGAAGAGGAACAGGAGAGCGATCGGCACCGTCATCACCATGGAGGCGGCCATGACCGCTCCCCAATCGGTGTTGAACTCGGTCGAAAATTCCGCAAGGCCGATCGGCAGGGTCTTGACCGAGGAATCCGTTGCAAAGCAGAGCGCGAAGATGAACTCGTTCCAGGTGGTCACGAAAGCATAGACCACGACAGCCACCAGCCCAGGCGTGGAGAGCGGAAGCGTGATGCGAAAAAGCACGCCGAGGCGCGAGGCGCCGTCGATCGTCGCGGCCTCTTCCAGCTCGACAGGTATCGCCCGGAAATAGCTCGTCAGCATCCAGACACTGAGCGGCAGGGTGATGATCATGTAGACCAGGATCAAACCCCAATAGGTATTGACCAGGTGCAGATAGCGCAGCGTGATGAAGAGCGGCACGATGATCGCCGCCGTCGGCAGCAATTGGCCGATCAGCACCAGCGATTGCAGAAAGCGCCTGCCGCGGAACTCGAAACGGGCAAAGCCGTAGGACGCAAAGATTGCCAGGATCAGCGCAAGGCCTGTGGAACCGACAGAGATCACGACGCTGTTCAGGAAGTAGCGCGGAATGTTCGAGCTGAAGATGACGTTGACATAGTTGCCGATCGTCGGCGCCGACGGCAGCCAATGCGGCGGCACCGTGTAAAGTTCGGGAAGCGTCTTGATCGAGGACAGCGCCATCCAGGCGAAGGGGAAGAGGCAGACGGCCACGAGAACAAGCGAGCAGAGTGCAATCGTCAGCGTTCCAAGGCGGTTTCTTCGTACCATCACGCCTCTCCCGGCCTTGCCGCCAGAACCTTCAGGTAGATCGCCACGAGCACAGCCGCCGCAAGGAAGAAGATGACCGACAGCGCCGCCGCCTGATTGAACTGGAAACTCTCGAAAGCGAGCCGAAAGATCTGGATCGGCGTGATCAGCGTCTTGTTGGCAGGCCCACCTTTGGTGATGGCGTAAATCAGCGTGATCGAGTTGAGGCCCCAGATGACCAGCAGCAGCGTTACCGCGGTGATGACCGGACGGACCTGCGGCAGCGTGACGTACCAGACCTCCTCCCAGAAATTGGCGCCGTCGACCTTGGCCGCCTCATAAAGCTCCTTCGGGATCGCCTGCAGGCCGGCGAGAACCATAATCGCCACGAACGGAAACAGCTTCCAGACGTTGATGGCGATCAGAACCGGCATGACGGTACCGCTATCCGTCAGCCAGCTGACCGGCGCCGGGATGATGCCGGCGCCGGTCATCATGTAGTTGATGATGCCGAATTCGGTGTGGAACATCCATGCCCACGTTGTCGCGGCAACGATACCGGGAACGACCCAGGGAATGAGCGTTATCGAACGCAGAATGGCACGGCCGGTAAATTGCTGGTTGAGCAGGATGGCCGTCGCCGTGCCGAGCGCCACCTGAAAGACGATCGACCCGCCGACGAAATAGATGAGATTGACGAAGGCCTGCCGCGTCACCGGCGGACGCAGCACATTCACGAAATTCCTGCCTGTGAAAGCGCCCTGCGCATTGGTGGCGCTGAGCAGGGCCGTATAGGCGATCGGATAGGCGATCAGCATGGCCAGCACGATCATGGCGGGCAGGACAAACAGAAGACCTGTAGATGGGCGGCCCATGGGGCGACCTTTCTTGTGATGCGGCGGGAATATCATCTGGCGTCGGCGGCGCGGGCGGCGCCGACGCCGCCCGCTGCAAAACCACCTTGCCTGCTCGGCGCTTCATCAGCTGTCGAGCAGCGCCTGAATTTCATCCTTGGCCTGATCCATGGATGCCTGCGGATCCTGATCGCCGGAAAGAACCCGCTGCACGCCATCGAACAGGGCTTGCGAAATCTCCACCCAGCGGGGCGTGTTCGGCGCCGGCCGGCCGAAGGGAAGCATGGCCGCGAACTGTTTGAGCATGGGATCCTGGAATCGCGGCTGAGACAGGGCCGAAGCGCGGGCCGGGAACGTATCGGTGAAGAAGCCCTGATTGTCCGACGTCGCGAGGAACTTGATGAACTTCCGGGCATCGTCGGGATTCTTGGCATCCTTCGGGATCACATAGCTCCAGCCGCCAATGATACCGGCAGTCTGCTTACCCTCCGGGTGCGGTGTTGCCATGGCGCCAAGCTTCATGTCGGGCTTTGCCTGCATGATCGGGGCGATGTCGAATTGACCGGCCTGATACATGGATACCTTGCCGGCGATGAAGAGCTGGCGGTTGGCAATGCCGTCATTCTGCAGCGTCGAATCCGGCGAGTACTTGTTCTTGTAGAAGTCCGTGTAGAATTTGACCGCAGCGACCGCTTCCGGCGTATTGACCACGGCGGTCTTTCCATCGACGCTGATGACGTCCCCGCCATTCATCCAGATTAGCGGCAGCAGACGGGTAACGGTATTGCCGACCTCACCGCCGCCGGTGATCGCCATGCCGAACTTGCCGCCCGTCGTCAGCTTCTTTGCCGCGTCCGTCCATTGAGCCCAGGTCTGCGGCGGATTGGCAGGATCGAGCCCGGCTGCCTGGAAGTCGCTGATGTTATAAAGCATGCCCACGCATTCGATGCGATACGGAATGCCGTAGAGCTTGCCGTCATAGGTGTCGTAGTTGATCGCCGCCTTGTTGTAATCGTCCTTGTCCTCGATGACATCGTCAACCGGCAGCACCAGACCATTATGCGCATAGCCCTGAACCCAGGGATGCTGAACCTCGATAATATCTGGCGTCGCGCCGGACTGCAGCGCAGTCAGGATGCGCTGCGGCAGGCCGTTTGCCGTCGTGATCTCCATCTTGATCGTGATATCGGGATTGGCCTTCTGGAAATCGGCAGCCAGTTTCTCCGCTCGCGCCTGGCCCCAGTTCGGCGTCCACCAGACCACCTCGCCGGCCATTGCATTCGTGTATGCGAATGAAAGTGCCGAGACTGCTACGGCCGTCATGACCGTCATCTTCATCTTGTCCATTGTTCTCCTCCTTCGTGCGACATTTCGGTCGCCTCCGTCTCCTCAGACCTTTCTGCTACCGGTATCCGCCAGGGTGGCTCCTCTTTCCACCAGGCCACACTTTCATGCGACCTACGCAGATACCGGACTATTCAAATATGAACTGATGACGTTTCACTATATAACTTTTTGGCGCAGAGCACTAGCTGTCAATCGCGCCCGCCCTCCTCGGCCTGCCCGAAGGTTGCAGCTCCCGTTGCGACACCGCTCGTGCTCATGCTGCCGTCGAACAGCGGCACATCGTATGGTGCATAGGGATAGCGCGCGCAGGCTTCCTCATTCAGTTCGACGCCCAACCCTGGCGCCGTTGGCGCAAGAATTGCGCCGTTGTCGAATTGCAGCGTCTCGCGAACCAGTTCCTTGCGCCAGGGCACGTCGATCGAGACGGTTTCAAACACCGAGAAATTCGGTATCGCCACCGACATGTGCAGGGTCATCGCATTCATGACGGGTCCGACCGGATTGTGCGGGGCAACCGGAATGAGATGATAATGCGCCATATGCGCAATGCGCTTCGTCTCCGCGAGGCCGCCGGCATGGGAGACATCCGGCTGCAACACATCCACCGCCTTCTTGGCCAGCGCCTCGAGGAAGCGCGTAGGTTCGTACCAGCGTTCACCAGCGGCGATCGGCACGGCGCTTGCCGCGCGCACCTCGGCAAGCGCATCGATGCTTTCCGGCGGCGTCGGCTCCTCGATCCAGCGTAGATCGAACCGCGCGAGTTCGCGGCACATGGCAATCGCCGTCGGCACGTTCAGCCGGCCATGCACGTCGAGCATCAGGTCCACGTCCGGCCCGACCGCATCGCGCACCGCGGCCACGATATCGATCGTCTGGCGTCGCTGCTTGCCGTTCATTTCGAGATCGGCGACATCGAAGGGGTCCCATTTGAGGGCGCGGTATCCCATGGCGACCGCCGCGCGGGCCTTCTCGGCATATTGTTCCGGCGTCGCCGCACCGAAGAACCAGTGATTGGCATAGCATTCGACCCGGTCGCGATATTTGCCGCCGAGAAGTTCGAAGGCCGGCACGCCGAGCGCCTTGCCCTTGATATCGAGAAGCGCCGCCTCGATTGCGCCGAGCGCGGTGCGAAAGACCGCGCCGGTCCGCCAGTAGGAATCGCGATGCAATTGCTCGACGATGGCATCGACGGCAAACGGATCGCGCCCGATCAACACCCGCTCCAGTTCCTCCAGGGCGGAGACGACCGTTTTGGTCTTCCATTCGAGCGTCGCCTCGCCGACGCCCTCCAGCCCCTCGTCCGTGTAGAGCTTCACGAAGACGAAGTTGGTCCGCGAAACATTGGCGACGAAGACCTTCTGCGCCGTAATTTTCATGGTTTCCTCCCGGCCGCGGGTCTCGCAAGCCGCTTGACGACTGTTCTAGCGGCGAACGGATCAAAGCCGTCCGTATTTCGCGTAGATATCGGCAACATCGCCGCCGGCACGGATTTCATCGCGCGAGCGGTTCTCGATCGTCAGAACCTCTTCGGCGCGTATCAGAACGGCTTCAACCTTGTCGGCGGGAATGACCATCACGCCATCCATGTCGCCAAACAGCCAATCGCCCGGATTGACCCTGATCTGCGAGGTCAGCGTGCCGGTCACGGCAACCGGGACTTCGATACCGCTGATACGCGTGCGCCCCCGTGACTCGATCGGGGAAAGATAGCGGGTAAAGACCGGCCAGTCCTCCATTCCCAGGAGGATATTGCCATCGCGGATTCCACCGTCAACAACGACGCCAGCCGCGCCTCGTGCCTTGGAAGCAGTGCTCATCAGTTCGCCCCAATGGCCGGCCTTGCGCTCGCCAGCCGCCGAGACCAGCACGACGCAACCTGGATACATGCGGCGGAAAAAGGTGAAGGTTTTGACCTCCTCGAGATCATATTCTTCGTCACTGCGCATGTCGGCAGTCACGGCGACCGTAAAGGCAGGACCGGCAATGCGCATCGATCGGTCGAGCGCATGAACGCCGAGATCGATACATTGATTGGGCAGTCCCATCTCGTCCAGAATGTCGTAGACTGCAGCCGTATAGAGCTTCTTGAATCGCTCGGCCCTGCCCGCGACCTCTGCATGCTGCGTAACCATGGCCTGCCTCCTCCAGCTAAGCCCACTCCTGCAAGCACGTTAAGAAACAGTCGCTCCCCGATTGTTTCCTATTTGAACTTTCAAAGTTCTCTAATGAATGGTAATGGAAGGATCGGAGTCTTGTCAATCGCTCTTGAGGGCCGATGGGCGCCCAGGCGCGGACATCCGATAAAACCGATACAGGGAGGAGCGGATATGAAGATCGTCGACCTCAAATGCGCCGTCATCGGCAAGAGCCCGATTGTGCGCATCGTCACCGACGAGGGCATTTCCGGCTACGGTCAGGCCGAGACATGGAAGCCCTATCTCAAGCCGCATATCCTGGCCTTCCGCGAAGCGCTGATCGGCGAGGATCCGACCAATGTCGAGCGCGTGATGCTGAAGATCCGCCAGCGCGGCAGTTTCAAGCCCTGGGGCTCCGCCGTCAGCGTTATCGAGATGGCGCTCTGGGATGTAGCGGGCAAGGCCGCGAACCTGCCGGTGCACAAACTGCTCGGCGGGCGCGTACGCGATCGCATCCGTGTTTATAACGGCTCCATTCGCTTTCCGGTGAGCGGTTACCAACCGGAGCACATGGCCGACGATCTGAAGAAGATGATGGATCTGCCGGAAGGCTTCACCATCATCAAACAGCCGATCGGCTTTCATTCGCCGATGAAGCGCATCCCGGATTTCTACTATGGCGAACCCAATGCCAGCCCCTTCCATGGCGCGCTCGATCGCGGCCCGATCACCGAAAAAGGCCTGCGGCACCTGGTTGATTGCGTCGCCGCGATGAAGGAAGTCGCGGGCGACAGGATCGGTCTTGCGCTCGATTGCGGCCCAGGCTGGATGCTGCCGGATGCAATCCGCCTTGCCCGCATGCTGGAGCCCTACCATGTGCTGTGGATCGAGGACCTGCTGTCCGGCGACTATACGCCCTGGGTCAATGCCGGCGTCTATCGCGAACTCACACGTGCCAGCACGACACCGATCCATACCGGCGAACAGATCTACCTGCGCCAGAATTTCAAGGAACTGATCGAGGGCCATGCAGTCAATGTCGTCGGCCCCGACCCGGCCGATGTCGGCGGCATCGCCGAACTGAAATGGATCGCCGAATATGCCGACCTTCACTCGATCATGATAGCGCCGCATGGAACGGCCAACGGGCTGCTCGGCCTTGCGGCGCTGATCCAGGTTTGCGCCACCCTGCCCCACAATTTCATCGCCTTCGAATACACGACCGGTGATCCGGACTGGTGGTACGACATCGTCGAGGGGCTGCCGAAGACGATCGTCAAGAATGGCTTTGTCGATGTGATCGACCGACCCGGCATGGGTGTCGATCTCGTGCCCGAAAGGGCAAAGCCGTATCTGACGGAAGACGATCAGGCATTCTTCGATTGACCCGCTTCGTTCCGGCAACCCAACCTCAGCGCGAATAACTGGAGCGGTCGCAGCCAATTGTCATTTGACATCGCGATTTTTTGATTCCTATAGTTGGTCTGTTATGAACTAGATATTGTTCATATAAGAAACAGGTCACGGCGCACCGGAGGAGCGGAACGCCGGCGACCTGAGGAGGAGGCTCATGGGAATCCGATGGAGCCGCGTCACCCCGCATCTGGCCGTTGCGCCCGCGGCGTTGCTGACGCTTGTCTTTTTCATTGGAGCGATAGGCTGGACCGTCTATCTCTCCTTCACGGCATCCAGACGCTTTCCCGACTATGAACTGGTCGGCTGGAAGCAGTACTGGCGGCTTTTTCACGATCCGTCCTGGATCCTGTCGTTGCAGAACCTCGTCATCTTTGCCGTGGGCAGCCTGCTGTCGATCGTTACGGGCTTCATTCTCGCCGCGCTGATCGACAAGGAGGTGCATGGCGAGGGCGTCTTCCGCACCGTTTTTCTCTACCCGCTCGCTGTCTCGCTGATTGTCACCGGTCTTGTCTGGCGCTGGCTCTTCAATCCGGGGCTCGGCGTCGAGAACGTGCTGCACTCGATGGGCTGGGAAAGCGCTTCCTTCAACTGGCTTGCGAGCCAGGATACGGTCATGTTCGGTGTCATTCTGGCAGCCGTCTGGCAATCGACCGGTTTCTTCATGGCCCTGATGCTCGCCGGGTTGAAGTCGATCAATACCGAGATCTGGCAGGCTGCGCGCCTTGATGGCGTTCCCTTCTGGCGGCTCTATATCGAGGTCATCATTCCCATGATGAAACTCACCTTCCTGACCTGCATCATCCTGCTCTGCATCGGCGTGGTGAAGGCCTACGACATCATCGTCGCCATGACCAATGGCGGACCGGGCGGCGCATCGGTCATGCCGGCCTATTTCGTCATCGACGCCTATTGGCAGAAGCAGAATCTCGGCTTCGCCTCGGCAGGTGCGACCGTCATGCTTTTGACGACGCTCCTGCTCTTCCTGCCGCTCGTCATCATCACCGCCATCCGGCAAAGGAGGGAAGCATGACGGCGATATCCGCCACATCGCAATCCGGCCGCGAGACGAAAGTGCGCCGGCGCCCGCTGATCCGTCCGAGCCGGGTGGTGATCTTCGTTTTCCTGTTGATGGCCGCCGCCTTCTTCGCAGTGCCGCTCTATGTCATCGTCGTCACATCCTTCAAGACGATGGACCAGATCCGCGAGGGGCAGATCTTCTCCCTGCCCTCGCCCTGGACGACCGAGGCCTGGTCCTATGCCTGGATGCAGGCCTGTTCGGGCATGAACTGCAACGGTGTGCGCGTCGGCTTCATCAACTCGCTCTACATTCTCGCCCCGAGCCTCATTCTGACCATCTCGCTGTCGATCGTGACCGGCTACGGGCTGGCGCTCTGGAACGTCAAATGGGCGAACGGCTTCCTGTTCGTGCTTTTCATCTGCGCCTTCGTGCCGTTCCAGATCATCATGTATCCGCTGATCAAGATTACCGGAGCGCTGCATATCTACGGCACGACATTCGGCATTGCCGTCATTCACAGCGTCTTGTCGATGCCGTTCCTGACATTGATTTTCCGCAATTATTTCCGGGGCATGCCGCCGCAGATCATTGCCGCCGCGATGATCGATTCCGGTTCCTTCTGGCGGATCTTCTTCGAAATCGTCCTGCCGATGTCCGGCAATATCATGATTGTCGTGCTGATCCTGATGATTACGGGCATCTGGAACGACTTTCTGGTGGGCCTCACCTTCGGCGCGCAGGACACGCAGCCGATGACGGTCGTGCTCAACAACATCACGGTCACGACGACCGGCGCCAAGAACTATGCGGTCGACATGGCCTCGGCGCTGCTCACCGCTCTGCCGCCGCTCGTCATCTACTTCGTTCTCGGCAGGTTCTTCGTGCAGGGCATCACTGCCGGCGCCATCAAGGGATAGAGGCATGCCTTCCATTGCATTCAACAATATCGTGAAGAAGTTCGGCGCGCTGACGGTCATCGAGAACCTGAACCTCAGCATCGGCGACGGTGAGTTTCTGGTGCTGCTCGGACCGTCCGGCTGCGGCAAGACGACACTTCTCAATCTCCTGGCCGGTCTGCTGGAAATCGATGACGGCGAAATCCTTATCGACGAACGGGATGTCAGCTACCTCGACCCCAAGGACCGCGGCCTTGCCATGGTCTTCCAGTCCTATGCGCTCTATCCCACCAAGACGGTGCGCGGGAACATGAATTTCGGACTGTCTTCCCGCGGCATTTCGCGGGAGGAGGCGGACAGGCGGATCGCCTGGGCCGCCAAACTGCTGCAGATCGAGCATCTGCTTGACCGCAAGCCGTCGCAGCTTTCCGGTGGCCAGCGCCAGCGCGTGGCGATCGGCCGGGCGCTGGTGAAACAATATGGTGTGTGCCTGTTCGACGAGCCGCTTTCGAACCTCGATGCCAAGCTGCGCAACGAAATGCGCATGGAGATCAAGAAGCTCCATAACCAGCTCAGGAATACCGTCGTCTACGTCACGCACGACCAGGTCGAGGCAATGACCATGGCGACCAAGATCGCGGTGATGAACAAGGGCGTCATCCAGCAATTCGGCACGCCGGACGAAATCTACAACGAACCCGCCAATCTTTTCGTCGCCGATTTTGTCGGCTCTCCGGCGATGAACCTGCTCGACTGCACGATCAGGCGTGACGGTGGCGATCTCGTCGCCGTGGATGAAAGGGACGGCATCCGCATCAATCTCGGCGAATATAAGTGGAAGGCGAAGGCGGACGAAGGCAAGCCCGTCAAGATCGGTTTCCGCGCCGAGGAACTTCTGATCGAGGAGCGTCAGGATGCCGGCAATACCGTCCGCTTCGACTGCCCGGTCGAATATTTCGAAAAATCCGGACCCGACGCCTTTGCCTTCCTGACCATGTCGGGAAAGAGCGTCGCCGTGCGCATCGATGGGCGTGACGCCAACCGCTACCGCAGCCAGCCGGCTTTGCCCGTCTATCTGCCGCTCACCAAGTTGAACGTGTTCGACGCACCGACCGGCCAGCGCCTGTAATCAGAAAGATGTGACCAGATTTAACAGGGAGGAATGCTGCATGACGAAATGGAAATCGCTGAAGAGACTATCGCTTCTGCTGGCCGCGACCACGCTTGCCGCCAACGCATGGGCAGATGAGGTCGTCGTCTACCACACCTGGTCCAAGCCATCCGAAATCGCGGCGCTCGGCGTTCTCCGCGATGCCTGGGCAAAGGACGGGCACCAGTGGAAAGACTTGTCCATCGCCCACGATTCCGGCGCCAATGTCAGCCTGATGAACATGATCACCGGCGGCAATCCGCCGGCAATCTTCATGAATTCCGATCCCGGCATCTATCGGGATCTGAACAAGCAGGGCCTCGGCGTGCCGCTCACCAAGCTGTTCGACAGCATTGGCGCCACGAAGAATTTTCCGCCCTCGGTTCTGAAAAACATCACCGTCGACGGCGAGATCATGAAGGCGCCGGCGACGGTGCATATCGACGGGATGGTCTATTACAACAAACATGTCGCCGAAGCGGCCGGCGTCGATCCCAAATCGTGGAAATCGCTCGACGACCTCTTCGCGGCCTTCGACAAGGTCAAGGCTGCCGGCTACATCCCGATCGCCCAGGGCGGCGACCAGTTCCAGAAAGCCTATCTGCTGCAGGCGCTGATCGCCTCCGAGGAAGGCCCCGATATCTACAACCGTTTCTACGGTGAAAAGCCCGACCGCACCGTGATCGATACGCCGGAAATGCGGGCGGCGCTGAAGCGCTTCCGCCAGATCGCCGAACACACCGATCCCGGCTCGCCCAACCGCCAGTGGAACGACACGACCAATCTGGTCATTACCGGCAAGGCCCTGCTGCAGATCCACGGCGACTGGATGAAGGGCGAGTTCCTGGCCGCCCAGAAGAAGCTCGGCGAGGATTTCGACTGCATGAACATTCCCGGCACCAAGGCGGTCGTCGTCACCGTCGATTCCTGGGGTTTCCTCAACACCAACAATGCCGACACCGCGAAAGCCCAGGAAGACTTCGCCAAGCTCGATGTCGACCCGAAGCTCAATGCCGAATTCGTCTTGAAGAAGGGCGCGAGCCCCGTCCGTACCGATGCCGATACGACCAATCTCGACGCCTGCAACAAGCTTGTCCTCGATACGTTGAAGGATCCGACGAAGCAGGTCTCCAACCCCTTCAATACGGCCGATGCCGACTGGTATCGCACCATCTGGCAGGAGGCCGACAAATATTGGAGCGATCCGAAGCGGACCGAAGACGAGTTCGTGCAGGCGATGCAGGACGCCTACGACCAGATCTTCTAAGGACCACCAAACACAAAACCCGGCAAATCACTGCCGGGTTTTCTCATCAATCCGTGATACGGAGAAAAACAGTCCAATCAGACTGATTCTGCATGCAATCTTCTGATGGCCTGCAGCTGAATGCAATCCGGCGCCATTTCCATGACCTCGATCTGCGTGCCGTCGGGATCTTCGATCCATGCGCCGCGATTGCCGTCGATGCCGATTTTGGTCGGCCTTGGCTTGCTCGGCTGGATGCCGACCTTCGCGAGCTCTTCGAACGTCTTGTCGATATCTTCGACGGTGAGGCAGATATGGAAGATGCCGATCGTATCGGGCGCAGTTTCCGGCCGCTTCACGCCCTTCGGGAAGAGTTCGAGATATTGGTCGTCGTTGATGCGCAGATAGACGATCCACGCCTCTCCCTGATCGTTGAGCAGCCGCGTCATCTCGCGAAAGCCGAGTTTCTGGTAAAACGCCAGGGACTTGTCGAGGTCATTGACGCGCACGGCGATGTGGCCGAGATGTTTGAAAAGATCCATGGCTCAGACCAGCCCCTTGATGCGGCGAACGGCGGCCGTCTGCATGGCGCCTGCGCCAAGCTGCATCAGTTCGATCCGGTTGCCTTCCGGATCCGCGATCCAGGCCTGGTAATTGTTGTCGACGCCGAGCTTCTTTTCGGCCGTCAGAACGACGCCGCGGCTGGTGATATCGGCAATCGCCTCGTCGATATTTTCGACCTCAAGGCAGAGATGGTTGTAACCGACATTGGCAAAGGGCGGCGCGCTGTCGCCGACGCCTTCGGGAAACAGTTCGATGAACTGGGTGTCGGTGATCCTGAGATAGACGATCCACAGTCGGCCGTCGCGCTCGAGCCGGAACATTTCGTCGAAACCGAGCTTGTTGACATAGAAGTCGAGCGAGCTGTCGATGTTCTTCACACTGACGGCCACATGCCCGATCGATTTCACACTCTTCATTGCATCCTCCTCCGTATTTCCGTTGAACGCGCACAAGGCAGCGCCCGCCGAACCTCCGATCCGGCGCCGCTTCCGGAACGTCGCGTCGGATAACAATCGACGTGACGTTTCTTATTTGAACTGATATAAGTTCATTTATGAATTTACCGGTATTCTCATGCCGGAGTCAATCGAAAGGAGCCGCGATTGCGTGAACTCCACGCATTGCTTATGGAAGTCGAAGCGTTGCCTGACAGGCTTGGCAGGATTTGAATGACCGACATTAGTGAAGACGCCGCGCAGAAATATCGCATCCCAGTCATCGAGCAGATGGTGGAGGTGTTTGCGCTCCTGGAACGGACACCGGAGGGCGCGACGATCCGTGACGTCGTCAAGGCCGTGAAGTTGTCGCGGACGACCGTGTACCGCATGCTCAACACGCTCAGCGCCTATGATTTCGTGCATCGTTCGCCGGCGGGAAGTTATACGCTCGGCCGACGTCTCCTGACGCTTGCGGCCCATGTCGCCCCGACCGTTGCGAGCT
This sequence comes from Rhizobium sp. GCM10022189, assembly GCF_042656325.1. Taxonomy (NCBI): domain Bacteria; kingdom Pseudomonadati; phylum Pseudomonadota; class Alphaproteobacteria; order Hyphomicrobiales; family Rhizobiaceae; genus Rhizobium; species Rhizobium sp. GCM10022189. The sequence continues at coordinate 49,575 of NZ_JBHSOR010000039.1, read as the reverse complement.
ACGACCTCCTGGCGATTGCGCAGCCGCATCTGAACCGGATTTCCGAGCTTCTGGGCGAGGGCAGCAAGCTGACCGTACCATCCGGCGACAATATTCTGGTTGTCGCCTCCGCCCAAGGGCACGGCCAATACGCACTGTCGGCGACGGCCGGACAGCGCCTGCCGTTTCATGCAGGTGCCGCCGGCAAGATCCTGCTTGCCTTTTCACTGCAGGAAGATATCGAGCGCCGCCTGACCAAGCTCGAGCGCTTCACCAACCAGACGATTACCGATCCCCGGCGAATGCTCGAAGAGCTGGCGCTGATCCGCAAGCAGAACTGGGCGCGGGACATGGGCGAGCAGATGTCCGGCGTGCACGCAATCGCAGCCCCCATCAGGGATCACCAGGACACGGTCATTGCTGCCGTCAGCGTTCCCTTCGTCACAGGCGTGGACGAAAAGCGCGTGGCCGACATCCGGCAGGCCGTGATTGCGGCGGCGCAATCGATCACCAACGACATCCGATCCGCAACGCCCGAGATGTCGTCGACAAACCCCGCTGCCGAGAAGCCGGTTCCAAAGCGCGCAAGTCGAAAAACGGCGGCAAAGCCGAAGCAGCGATAAGGTCTGCCCGCCGAAGACCTTCTCCCCTCGGCAGGCGGTGCATTCGCGCGCCGCCCGACCGACCGGGAGGAAACTTCAGGTGAAATTGCCTTCCTTCAGATGTTTCGGGATCGGATCCGGCCGGCCGCAACTGCTGCGGATGGCGACCGACCGCCTCGATTGGGCGGACCGCTCAAAGGCCGTCATCACCTCGAGCGCGTGAAATGCGAGTTCCGAGGAAACGCGATGCGGCCGGCCGGAGCGCAGCGAATCCACCATCTCGGCAGCCCCCAGCCCCCTGAGGCCGAGATGGCCGGGAACGCCTTCGACATAGGGATGGTCGACTGCCACCTCCTCCCAGGCCTCACCACCTTCGGTGAAGATCTCGACCTTGCCTGTGAAGTTGTTCGGGTCCGGCGTTATCATCGAGCCTTTGGAACCATAGATTTCGATCTGGTTGTGCTTGTGTTTGATGACGTCGAAACTCGTCGCGATCGTGACGGTCGCGCCGCTATGGAATTCCATCACGCCGGTCAGGTGCGTCGGCGTCAGCACCTTGATCGTCTCGCCGAATCGCGGCTCCGTCTTCACGGTCCGCTCTATGCGCGTGACCTTGGCGGCGCCGAACACTTCGCGAACCGGCCCGAGAAGGGCGATCAGGTTGGTGACATAATAAGGACCGACATCAAGCATCGGCCCGCCGCCGCGGCCATAGAAGAAGGCCGGGTTGGGGTGCCAATGTTCGTGGCCGGGCAGAAGCAGCATCGCGGTTGCGGAAACGGCGGTGCCGATGCGACCCTCGTCGTAGAGGCGGCGCGTCAGCTGATGGCCGCCGCCGAGAAACGTATCGGGGGCGCAGCCGAGCCTGAGATCACCGGCGCGGGCGAGCGCCATCAGTTCCTCGGCCTCTTCCATGGAAACGCCGAGCGGCTTTTCTGAATAGACGTGTTTGCCGGCAAGCAGCGCCTTCTTGCTGATCGAATAATGGGCGGTCGGTGTCGTGAGGTTGATGATGAGGCCGATTTCCGGATCGGCGAGCATCGCATCGAGCGACACCGACTGGACGCCGAATTGCTCGGCAAGCTTGCGCGCAGGCTCCTGGTACAGGTCGTAGATCGACTTCACGCGAATGAAATCGAACATATGCAGCATTGCGACATAGGTGGCGCTGATATTCCCGGCACCGACGATGCCGACTTTCATGGGGCTGTTCGCGCTCATTCTGGCTCCTCAGGCAATAGTGATATCGAGTTCGGCGGCGCACTCACGCAGGTAGCAAATGCCGCGTTTCATTTCGGAATCGAATTCCGGCGTAGCTTCGCGGAAATGGGTCCAATGCGACGCGCCGGGCGCATCCTCGAGCTCGAGAGTGATCGGTCCGGAATAACCTATGGTGCGCAGCGCCGCGAAAATTGCCTTCCAGTCGATCTTGCCGCGACCGGGGCGCCAGTGGGCGTTGGTGTGCCCCTCATTGTCGGAGAAATGCGTGTTGTAGATCCGGTCCGCAAGCTGCAGCACGACGTAATGCGGCATGTCGCCGGCAGGAAAGAGATGGCTGGGGTCGAAATTCAGCCCGAGATTGGGAGCGCCCGTACGCTCGATCAACCGCAACATTCCCTGGCCGGAGCTGACCCAGCGATAGGGATGCGGCTCGATGGCGACACGCAGCCCGGCATCCGCTGCGATGGCGCAGGCGGCCGCGAAGCCTTCCACGACAACCTCATATTCCTCTGCCCAATCCCATTCCGGCTTTACGACAGCCGACCATTCCTGGGCGGTCGGCCGCTGCAATATCGGTCGGATATCCGATTGGAAAGGATAGGGCGTCATGCCTGTCACGATCGGCGCACCGATCTTTGCCGCAAGCTCGACGCCGCGTTTGTAGGCGTCCAGATCCGCACGCGAAACCGGCGCGCCCTCCGCACGTGAGAACGGCAGGTTGTAGAAGAAATTGGTCAGCGTCAGTCCTTCGCCGTCGGCGATCGACTTGAGTTCGCGGATCGTCTCGTCGGAGTAATAGCCGAGCATGTCGACCGACCATGCCGTCAGCTCGACCCCCTTGCAGCCGGTAGCCGCCAGCCGTCGCAAGGGCGATGCATAAGGCGGGTTCCAGTTGAACGTCCAGATTGGCGAACCGAAAAATAGCGTCTGAGCACCCACGCCGTCCTCCCATCATTGTCGCAGTGTCTTTCCTGCCCTGGAGCGCTCCACCCCGCCCCATGGCCCATTCGTAACGTTACGAATGCACGGCATGGCTTCGGCTGTCAACGCCTCAGATCATCATGATCCTGCGGCGTCGTGGCATGAATCGAGGAATTCGTAACGTTACGAACAACTTGCCCCGGGAGCGAATTCCCAATGTTTTTAGCGGAGGCTGAATTCGCTGCGGCGTTCGACAAAACTAGCGCGAACGACTTCGGTCAGGCTGGATGCCGGTTCGCCCTGCATCGACCTGTAGAGGAGATTGCTCAGGCGCTGTCCGATGACGAAATTCGGAAAATAGTAGGTGCTGAGCGGCGGATTGTAGAAGTCGTGGAGGCGACTGCCGGAATAAGTGAGGATGGAAAAATCCTCTCCGACCTTTCTGCCAAGATCGGCCAGCGCGGAAACGAAGCCGAGAGCCGCCTCGTCGCTTGCCACGAAGGCGCTCGTCACATCGGGATATTTGGCAAGCGCGTCGACGGCAATCTTCTTGCCGCTGTCGGGCGTGGTCGCGGTGAAGAACATACGTTCGTCGGGAACGGTCAGGTTCCGGCGGTTGAACTCGGCTGTCCAGCCCTTGATGAATTGCAGGCTGTAGGTGAACTGGCTGGAGGGGGCGACGAGCAGTGGCGCCTTGTGTCCGGCATCGAGCAGACGCGCGGCCGCCGCGGCACCGATCTCTTCGTGGTCGATATCGATGCTCGGATGTTTGCTAAGCAGCTCGGTGCGGCCGAAGGTGACGAAAGGCATGCCGACCTCCAGCAGATATTTCACGCGATCGTCCTGTGGCCGCGTATGGGTGAGGATGATGCCGTCGACAGTTCCCTCCTCGACAAGATCGCGCACGGTTGCCAGCGGGTCGTCAGCCTGAAACTGCGGAGCGACCGTCGTGCGATAGCCATATTGCTTGATTGCGCCGCAGAAGCCTTCGATCAGGGAGGCGACGACGATGTTCATCTCCCCGTCCCGCTGAAACGGCATCACGACACCGACAGCATGAGTCTTGCCCGTTCTCAGATTGATGCCGCCGAGATTCGGCCGGTAGCCGAGGTCGGATGCGGCCTTCTTGACGAGATCGACCGTCTCCCGGTTGACCTCGGGGCCATCCTTCAGTGCGCGGCTGACGGTCGTAACGGAAAGACCGAGGGATTTCGCCACAGTGCGCAATGTCACCCGCTGGGCCACCCTGCGGGATGCCGCCTGTTTCGCTTGATCCGCCACGCAAATTCCCTCCGATTCGACAGCCGCCTCCCTGCCGGAAGACGGCAATATCCAGCCTAACATGGGAACGCTTCGGCTAGCCACGCCGCCGTCCTTCCCCTATTAAGCGGATAACTATCTAGTTATTTCCCAACCCCGAGGTAATCATCATGAAATCCTACAGGCTTCCGCAAACCGACCTCGACGTGTCGAGCATCATTCTCGGAATGATGCGGATTGCCAATATGAGCAATGGCGAAATCCAGCAACTGGTCGGCGCCGCGCGGGACGCCGGCGTGACGTTCTTCGACCATGCCGACATCTACGGCGGCGCGCCGCATCGCTGCGAGGCCCGTTTCGGCGAGGCGATCTCGCTTGGCGCGGCCGAGCGGGAAAAACTCGTCATCCAGAGCAAAGTCGGCATCCGCAAGGGATTTTTCGATTTCTCCGCCGCGCATATTCTGGCCTCTGTGGACCAGTCGCTCGCCGCACTGAAGACCGACTATCTGGACGTGCTTCTGCTGCACCGCCCGGATACGCTCGTCGAGCCCGAGGAGGTCGCGGCAGCCTTCGACGCGCTCAAATCGTCGGGCAAGGTCCGGCATTTCGGCGTCTCCAATCACACACCTGGCCAGATCGAGCTGCTCAAGACCGCGGTCAAGCAGCCGCTCATCGTCAACCAGGTGCAGCTCAGCATCACCCATGCGCCGCTGATCGCATCGGGCGTTGCGGCCAACATGGCCGGACTTGACCAGTCGGTCGATCGCGACAACGGCCTGCTCGACTATTCCCGTATCAACGGCATGATGCTGCAGGCGTGGTCGCCGTTCCAGAAGGGCTTCTTCGATGGCGTGTTCCTCGGCGATCGTGAGAATTTTGCCGATCTGAACGACGCCATCGACGAGCTCGCGAAAGCCTATGGCGTGACCCCGACCGGCATCGCTGTTGCCTGGATCACCCGCCATCCGGCAAAAATCCAGGTCGTTCTCGGCACCACAAAACCGGAGCGCGTCGCCGAAGCCGCCGCCGGTTCTTCTGTCGCGCTGACCCGCGAGGAGTGGTATCGCCTGTTCAGGGCGGCCGGACACACCCTGCCTTAACCTTCACCGACGATGCGGCCGCCCGACTGTCGGGCGGCCGATCCCGAAGCGCAGCCGATCATGCGATAATCGCCATTTTCGCATATTCGCTTGGAGGGCAGCCGACCCTCTGGCTGAACGCGGTGCTGAACGCACTGGCAGAACGGTAGCCGACCTTTTCGGCAATCTCTTCCAGACTGCTACGGGAATAGCGCAAGGCGTCCTTGGCAACAGCCATCCGCCACCGCAATAGGTATTCGACGGGCGCAAGCCCGACCGCCTCCGAAAACTTCCTTGCAAAGGCCGAGCGCGACATGCCAGCCCGGTGCGCCAGGTCGGCGATCGTCCAGCCGCGCCGCACGTCGGAATGAATGTCGCCGATTGCCCGGGCAAGCTGGGGATCGGAAAGCCCGCGCAGCATGCCAGGGTGAAGCAACCTGGAAGCTTCCCTGCGCAGGGTTTCGATCAGCAGCACTTCGAGCAATCTGGACAGGATGAGATCGCTGCCGGCGCGCGCGTTTGCCGCCTCGTCGCGAATGTAGGAAATCAGACCGCCAAGCCGCGGGCCGATCCCCTCGCCCGCCCGGACGTGAACAAGCCGCGGCAGGAGTTCAGCCAGGAGGTCTGCGTTGGTCGGATCACACAGGATGCAGCCGCCGACGATCCTGGTGGCGCTGCCGTCATCGACGGAACCGATCACGATCTCACCGTCGACCAGATGGCGAGCCTTGAAATCGTCGTCAGAGAGAACGACGCGCTCACCCGGCCTGCTGAAGAAGGAATCCGCAGCCGGACTGCCTGAGAGGACGAAGTCTCCGGCTTCCAACCGGATGCTTTCGCCGCCGGCAGCAAACAGGGCCGCTCCCTCGATCAGGAAATACAGCATAGGCCCCGGTTGAGGCGGAACCTGAATGCCCCAGTCACCGAAGGCCACCATGCTGCCCATCAGCACCGTCCTGGGCCTCAGCAGCTGAACCACATCCGTCAAAGCGTCCAATGGTACGATCCGTAAGGCAAAGCGAGTTCCTCATTATGGATCGCACTCCGCCGCCGATCCAGCGCCGAATGCCTCTCGATCGAAGCTGCCCACCGTATTCCTGCAAATTTGTGGACGATCCATAATGCAATATGGACATCATATTATTCATAGTCCGATCGATTGGCCATAGCCTCGTGATATCGATGTATGGAGATGAAAATGACAAAGACAGTCCTGATCACGGGCACCTCGTCCGGCTACGGCAAGGCGATGGCGGAACTCTTTCTTCAACACGGATGGAATGTCGTTGCGACGATGCGCCGTCCGGATCCTTCGATATTCCCTTCTTCGTCCGAAAGGCTGAAGGTGCTGCCCCTCGATATTACGAAGCCAGAGACGATCGAAAAGGCGCTTTCCGACAGCGTGGCAATGTTCGGATCGATCGACGTATTGATCAACAATGCCGGGATCGGGATTGCCTCTGCCGTCGAGGCAACGCCGGATCCTACGATCCAGGAGGTTTTTGATACCAACACGTTCGGGGTGTTCCGCACCTGCCGCGCCATCATCCCTCAGATGCGCAATCAGGGGCACGGCACCATCATCAACGTCACTTCGAGCGTGACGATCGGCGTCATGCCGCTCGTTGCGATCTATGCGGCCAGCAAGTTCGCGGTCGAGGGCTATACGGAGTCCCTTTCCTACGAGTTGGAGCAGTTCAATATCAAGGCCCGACTGGTCGAACCGGGCTACGCTCCGACCACACGTTTCGCGGCCAATGCCGGCGAGCGCATGCAGGGCTTGATCCCTGCCGATTATGGTGCTTTCGCGCACGCCTATTTCGAGAAGATGGCGAACTACCCGACGGCATACTGCACCGAAGCGGAAGTCGCGGAAGCCGCCTATCTTGCAGCGACCGACGAAGGCACCCGTCTTCGCTATCCGGCCGGCGCCGACAGCGAGATGCTCGCCGAACTGCGCTGGTCCACTTCGGAAGACCACTATCGCGCACGCATGCACGATATGTTCGCCCCGAAACTTGGCGGGGCGGTTGGCGCAATCTAATCCGCAATCGACAGGGCGGGCGCGGGCTCACCGGCGCCCGCCCTCCCCTCGCCTCTGAATTGCTTGCATGGAAAGGCTCGGCCGCCGCCCGGAGATCAATCCGGTCAGCCGGATTGATTTCACTATGTATCCGCTTTAAACAAATACAAATAGCAAGGCGGGAGGCTTTGCCTGGGCCAGCCAAGGTTGCTGCGCGCATCAGATTTCCAAAGGGAGGAATCCATGTCCAAGTTCACGAAGCTGCTCGCCGGCGCAACCCCGACGTCGCCCAGGCGCTGATGGAGCAGGTGCTTACGGCAAACGACAATAAGGTCGATGCCGTGCTCAGGCGTTGCATTTCAACGCGCGGACACTGATCATGGACGAGCCGACCGCAGCGCTTGGACCGGAGGAGACGAAAAACGTCGGCCTTCTCGTTCGGGAGCTCAAAAAGCAGGGCCTGGGTATTTTCCTGATCAGTCATGACATGCACGATGTCTTCGCGCTGTCTGACCGGATCACCGTGATGAAGTCCGAAAGGGTTGTCGGCTCGTATCCGACACGCAACCTGACTCAGGACGATGCTCTGGAAATGATTATCCTCGGGCGCAAGCCGGCACGATTTGCCGCCGCAACAGCGTGACGCCCAAAGCGAAGTGGAGGAAACAGATGACGGTAAAAGCACCAAATTTCAGCCTTCAGGGCAAGGTCGCGCTCGTCACCGGCGCCGCCCGCGGCATCGGGCGCGCATGTGCGCTGGCCTGCGCAGCCGCAGGGGCCGACGTGATCGTCGGCGTCCGCAACGTGGAGGCGGCGGCGGATCTCATCGCCGAACTGGAGACAGCAGGCGGAAGGGTCTTTGCCGTCACCATGGATATTTCCGACAGCCGGCAGATTTCGCAGGCGGTTGCTCGCTCGATCGAAGCCTTCGGCAGGATCGATATCCTGGTCAACAATGTCGGGGTGGCGCCCGGCAATCTGGCGGAACTGGTCGAGGAAAAGGACGTCGACGAGATCCTGAACGTCAATATCAAGGGTACCTTCCTCGTCACCCAGGCGGTTGCCCGCCACATGATCGAGAAAAAGAGCGGACGCATCATCAATATCAGCTCTCAGGCCGGAACTGTGACACTGCGCGGCGAAGCGATCTATTGCATGAGCAAGGCCGCCATCAACCATTTGACGCGTTGTCTTGCTGCCGAGTGGGCGCGGTACGGCATTACCGTCAATACCGTGTCGCCGACTTTCATCTGGACGGATTCCACGCGCCCGGCACTGGCCGATCAGGATTTCTACGATCGGACCGTCGGCCATATTCCGTTGGGACGGATCGGCGATACGGACGACGTCGTCGGTGCGATCGTCTATCTTGCCTCGCCGGCAGCCGCCCTCGTCACCGGCGCCAACCTGCTCGTCGACGGAGGGTGGTCGGTCGCGTGACATCGCGCCTGATGCCAATCTTTGCTTGCCGGCAGGCATCTGCTACTTCGTCAGGGATTGTTGCCGGCGCTGATTCGAAAGGCCCGCCGGCATTCCCCAATAGCTCCTGATCGGCACACGGTGTCCTGGGAGGAATATTGACGACGAACAGTGTCTTGCGACACATGAATGCGGTGCGTTGCCTGCGCGTCCTGCGCAGGGGCACCGCACTGTCGCGTGCCGATATTGCGCGCGAACTGAATGTGACGCGGGCGACCGTCGGCAATTCCATCAAACAGCTTCTCGCCGAAAAACTCGTCATCGACCTTAACGAGAGCGCCGAGGCGAGCGGTGCCGGCCGGCCTGGCGCTCTGGTGGCGCTCAACCCGGGTGGCGCCTATTTCATCGGGCTCGACATTTCCTCGGCGGAAATCAACGCGGTCCTGATCGACTTCTCGATGCGCGTGGTCGCCAAGAGGATCGTGTCGATTGCGGACCGCCACCACGATCCCGAGAGGGTGATCGATCTGCTTGCATCCCTGCCCGGGGAACTTATCGAGATATCCAAGGTACGCGCGTCCCGCGTGCGAGGTGTTTGTATTTCCGTTCCGGGCATCGTACGCGACGGCAGGATCATCTCGGCGCCCTGGCTGGACTGGCAGGACGTGGATGTTGTTGCCGCCCTGTCAGAGGCAATGCAGCCTTCGTTGAAGGTTCACATCTGCAACGATGCCGTCGCCCTTGCCAGCGCTGTCGCTGCGGATGCCGCCGAAGGCGATCTGAGCGATGTGCTCCTGCTCCTTCTTGCGCAGGGTATCGGCAGCGCGCATCTGCGGCAGGGCCGTGTCGTCGAGGGCGCGCACGGCCTTGGCGGCGAGGTCGGTCACATGGTGATGGGCAGCCAGCCTGGAATGGCGGCAACCCATACGTTCGAAATCCTCGCAGGCTATCAGAAATTCCTGCCTTTCATCGACCAGGATATCCCCATCCCCGAAGGATTGGCGAAACTTGCAGGTCACGAAAGTTCTCCGGCGTTTGAGGAGGCACTTGCCGAATGGGCGCTTGCGCTCGCCACGGGCCTGCTCAACCTGATCCATATCCTCGACCCGAAAACGATCGTGCTCGGTGGCCCCCTCGCCGTTCTCTACCCGAAGGTCTCGGCCCGCGTCGAGCACTTGCTCGCCAGCAACCTCGTTCACGGTTTTCACGTGCCGCCGATAGCGGTCGCCCGCTTCGGCGGCGATGGCGCCGCGATCGGTGCGGCCGCGCTGCTGCGCGAGAGCCTATTCGACCTTCCCGAACTGCCCTCCGTTTAATGCGGCCCTGCATTCAAACCCATTTGACAATTAATTTGTATTTGTATAATACAAACGCAAAAGAGACGATCCATGGAGGAAACCATGTTGAAACTCATCGATCCGATCCTGTCTCCCGAATTGCTTTACGCGCTTCGCGCGATGGGTCATCGCCACGATATCGCCGTCGTCGATGCAAACTTCCCATGCGACGCCGGTGATGACCGGCTCATCCGCCTTGACGGTGTCTCGGGTCCGCGTGCGCTTGACGCCATTCTCGGCGTCTTCCCTCTGGAGGAACAGGAGCCGGAGGTGGCGTGGCGCATGATCGCGGAAAACGACCCGGCCAAAATCCTGCCCGTCTTCGAGGATTACGGCGCAAGCCTCCGCAAGAGCCAGGGCAAGCCGGTAGAACTGACAGCTGTCGCTCCTTACGACTTCAAGGATCGCGTGCGCGCCGCCCATACGGTCGTCGTCACCGGCGAACGGCGCTTCTATGGCAGCGTCATCCTGCGCAAGGGCGCCATCCCGCCGCAGTGACGCACCGCCCGGAAGGCCATGCAGCCGATCTCCAGAAAGCTGCTATCTTCGAGGCCGAACCCGCATTGCTCTCCAACTGTCGAAACGAGGAAATTGCAGATGCCAGCGAAACAGGAACGCCGCCTTCGCGTGGGTGTGCTCGGCGCGGGGCAGATCGCTCAGGCGGCACATTTTGAAAGCTGCACGAAGGCCGCCAATGCCGATCTCTACGCCATCTGCGATGTCGCCGACGACCTGCGCGAGCGTATGGCCATCATGCACGGCGCAGAGAAAACCTATGACGATTACGACAGGATGCTCGCCGATCCGGATATCGATGCGGTCATCATTGCCACGGCCGACGCCTTCCATGTGCCTGCCTCGCTGCGAGCGCTGGAAGCCGGCAAGCATGTGCTTTGCGAAAAACCCGTCGGCGTGACCGTCGAGGAATGCCTGAAGCTGAAGGCGGCCGTCGAAAAGTCCGGGAAGGTCTTCCAGGTCGGCCACATGAAACGCTTCGACGCGGGCCTGCAGGCAGCAAAATCGTTCATCCGCGACGAAATGGGCGAGGTCATTGCCCTGAAGGCCTGGTATTGCGACAACACACACCGCTATCCGATGACGGATGCCGTCCAGCCGCTTATCGTTTCCAGCGCCAAGGCGAAGAAGCCATCGGAAAACCCGAAGGCCGATCTCAGGCGCTATTACATGCTTGCGCATGGTTGCCACCTGATCGACACTGCGCGGTACCTTGCCGGCGATATCGTCTCGGTCAACGCGCGGCTTTCCGAGCGCGCCGGGATCTGGTGCTGGTTCGTCGACGTCGAATTCGCCTCGGGCACGCTCGGCCATCTCGATCTGACCGTACAGGTCCGCATGGACTGGCATGAAGGCTTCCAGATCTACGGCAAAAACGGCAGCATTCTCGGAAAGACCTATAATCCCTGGTACTACAAGACGAGCGATGTGGACATCTTCCGCGAGGCCGACGGCGCCACCCACCGCGTTCTGGGAGCGGACGGCCATTTCTATCGCCGGCAGGTCGAGGGTTTTGCGCGCACGATTCTGGACGGCGCCCCCATGGAAGGCGCAGATGTCGATGACGGTCTTGCATCAGTCCGGGCCATGGTTGCCATCGCCCGATCCGTCGAAAGCAGAAAGGCCGTGGCACTGGCTGATGCCGAAGGTGGCGTTTGATGAAGCTCGGCATCTTCGCCAAGACGTTCGAGGGAACCGATCCTGACGGGGTCCTGAAATCCGTCGCCCAAGCCGGCTTTGCCTGTGCCCAGTATAACATGGCGTGCTCGGGCCTGCCTTCCATGCCGGACGAGATCACGGCGGCCGAGGCCCGATCGGTCGCTGAAGCAGCGGAAAGGAACGGCCTTGAGATCGTCGCCGTTTCCGGCACCTACAACATGATCCATCCCGATCCCGCCACCCGCCGGGCCGGCCATCGCAGACTGGCGGTGCTGGCCGAGCGCTGCGCTGCGATGTCCACCAGGCTCATCACGCTGTGCACGGGCACGCGCGATCCCGCCGACCAGTGGAAGGCACACCCCGACAACGATTCGCCCGAGGCATGGCGCGATCTGCTGGATGCGATGGAGACGGCTGTCGAGATTGCCGACCGCTGCGATGTCGATCTCGGCATCGAGCCGGAACTTGCCAATGTCGTCAATTCAGCCGCCAAAGCCCGCCGGCTGATCGACGAGATCAGGAGCCCGCGGATCAAGATCGTCATGGATCCGGCCAACCTTTTCGAGGTCGGAACGCTCGCCGAGCAGCATATGATCGTCTCCTCGGCGATCGACCTGCTTGCCGATCGGATCGTCATGGCGCATGCCAAGGACCGCACGAGCGACGGGCGGTTTGCGACCGCCGGCAAGGGCGTACTCGATTACCGCCACTATCTGGGCAGGCTGGCGTCGATCGGCTTTGGCGGCAGCCTGATCACCCACGGGCTTGCGGCCGATGAAGTGGAAGGCGTTGCGGCCTTCCTCGCAGCCAGGCTCAAAGAAAGCGCCGGAGCTTGACGATGACCGATGTCAGGACCTTCACGACAAGGGACGGCACGAAGCTCAACATCGACACGACAGGCGACGGTTCGGCGGTTGTCTTCCAGCACGGACTATGCGGTGATTGCGGCCAGACCCGCGAAGCCTTTCCATTCGGGAGTGGCTTTCGGCGCGTCACGGTCGAGGCGCGCGGCCATGGCTCGTCGCAGGCCGGGGACCTCAGCAGGCTGTCGATCGCCACGTTCGCCGATGATATCGCTGATTTCATCGAACAAGAGTTCGGAGCCCCGGTGGTGATTGGCGGGATTTCGATGGGCGCGGCGATTTCGCTGCGTCTTGCCGTCAAACGTGCGGATCTCGTCAAAGCTCTGATCATTGCCAGACCTGCCTGGATAACCGCTGGTGCGCCGGAGAACATGGGGCCGAACGCGGAAGTCGGGCGCCTGCTGAACCGGCTCGATCCGGAAGCGGCGAAGGCCGCCTTCGCCGCCGGCGAGACCGGGCAACGTCTCGCCGGCGAGGCTCCGGACAATCTGGCCTCCCTTATGGGCTTCTTCGCGCGCCGACCGATCGATGTCACCGCGGCACTCCTGACGGCCATATCGAACGACGGGCCTGGAGTAACGGAAAGACAGGTTCGCGCCCTCCGGATACCGACACTCGTTATCGGCCATCAGAAGGATCTCATCCACCCGTTTTCGCATGCGCATGCCATTGCCGGATTGATCCCCGCCGCCCATCTCGTCGAGATTACGCCGAAGGCAGAGGATCGGGCTCGCTACGTGTCCGGCTTCCATGAGGCCATAGGCAATTTCCTGAAGGAGCTTTAGCCGATGTCTGCCGTCTCGAAGAGCTGGATCGACGATCTCCCGCGCGATCGCCTGATCGCCGAATTCTCCGTCTGGTCGGCCGACCTCGTGCGCCTTGCAGATGAGCTTGCCCGCGTCGATCCCTATGTCGATATCCTCCATATCGATGTTGCCGACGGCCATTTCGCGCCGGCAATCCTGTTCTTTCCCGATCTCGTCGCGGGGATCAGAAAGGTTTCCGCTCGGCCTATCCATGTTCATCTGATGGTCGCAGACAGTATTCTTCTTTCGCAGATCGACCAGTTTGCCGATGCCGGAGCCGACCTGATCAGCATCCATGTCGAAAACGAGAGCATCGCCCTCGAAGCGCTCGATCGTCTCGAACAGCTCGGCGTTGCGGCCGGCATGGTCATCAAAGTCGACACATTGGTCAAGGTGATAGAACCCTACCTCTCCCGCCTCAGCTTCGTCACACTGCTCGGCACGGCGATCGGGGTAAAGGGACAGGGACTGAACGAAAATGCCGGCATCCGTCTTGCCGAGGCGAAAGCGCTGATCTCCAGTGTTGGTGCGCACCGGCGCATCGTGCTTGCCGCCGATGGCGGCATCAGGGAACATACGGTTCCGTTCCTGCGTCGGTCGGGCGCGGAGACTGTCGTGCTCGGATCCCTCGCTTTCAACGCCCCGTCCCTCGAAGAGCGGATGACGTGGCTTCGTGCCCTCTAACGCATGGTTCGGAAATGCAGCAGATTGCCATTGGGATAGATTTGGGCGGGACACAGGTCAGGGCCGCGCTTGTCGACGAGAAGGGAAGCCTCATCGCACGGCGCGAAGAACTGACGGACGTCGATGGTGGCCCCGATCGTATCCTTTCGCAGATCCGGGCGCTTTCGGATGAACTTCTGGCGGCGGTGAACCCAGCCGGTGTCGCCGGCATCGGCGTTTCCGCTCCAGGCCCGATAGACACTGTTTCCGGTATCGCCACCAGCATCCCGACGCTTTCCGGTTTCGTTGATTTCCCCCTGAGAGCGGAACTGCAGCAGCGCTTCCCCTTCCCTGTCAGTCTCGAGCATGACGGTATTGCCGCAGCGATCGGCGAGTGGACCTTCGGTGCCGGCCGGGGCGTAGAAAATCTGATCTACGTGACCGTCAGCACGGGTATCGGCGGCGGCGTGATCGCCGACGGGCGCGTGTTGCGCGGGCGCAAGGGCATGGCGGCTCATATCGGTCACATGTCGGTCGTACCCGACGGTGAACTTTGCCCCTGTGGAAACAGGGGGTGCTTCGAGGCCTATGGCTCGGGCACGGCGTTCACCCGGCGCGCGCGCGCCCGCGCCGCCGAATGCAGCGAGACAACACTTGGCAGATCGGGTGACGACATTCACAGCCGTGATGTCTTCGCGGCCGCGAGAGCCGGCGACGCGCTCTCCAACGCGCTGATCGATGAGGAGGCCGAGATACTCGGGCGCGGCTTCACCAGCCTCATCCACATATTTTCACCCGACATGCTGGTGATGGGAGGCGGCCTCTCGAATGAATTCGACCGGCTCCAACCCGGCATTCAGGCCTATATCGCTCAGCGCGCGATGCCGGGCTTCAAGGATGTAAGGATCGTGCGCGCGGCTCTCGGACAGAATTCCGGCCTGATCGGAGCAGCTGCCCTTGTCTTCCTTGCCGAGAGTGTCCGTCCCGACGCCCCTTCACTTGTTGCAGGCCTCCGATAGAGCTCTCGACATGAAACGGCCGCCCCGTGATCGGCTCCGCGCAGCAGCCGGCGGACATCTGTGGCCGACCCCGCCGTTCAACGCATCGCGCGTGCCGATCGACGTCAGGCCGCGTCCCCGCTCCAACGCCTTCGGCCATTGCACACTGCTCTCGCACCCGTCATGATACGCTCATCCTCAGCATAGACGGACAGCCATGCGCATCTTTCTCGTTCGACACGGCGAATCTCTCGGCAATATCAGCGAGAGCGCCTACCGCCAGTTCGGCGACCATAATGTGCCGCTGACGGAATGGGGGTATCGGCAGGCGCTGGCAGCCGGCCACGCGATTGCATCCTACCTTGCGGCGCTGCCCGGTACCAAGCCAAAGGCGGCCATCTGGCATTCACCCTATCTGCGAACGCGCCAGACCAAGGACGCGATCATCGAGGCTTTGCCCGCAGACGCGATCGGCGACGTGCACGAGGATTACCTGCTGCGGGAACAGGATTTCGGCCTCTTTACCGATATCTACGACCGGGCAGAGCAACGGCGCAAATTTCCCGAGGAATTCGAGAAATGGGCGCGGCTGCGCAACAACAGCGGCAAATTCTATGCGCGCCCGCCGGACGGTGAGAGCCGGGCCGACGTTGCCCAGCGGGTGCGGATGTTTCTTCTGACCGTCATGCATGACATTGGCCGCGGCAACGATATCGTGATCATCGTCGGCCACGGCGTCACCAACCGTGCCTTCGAGATGAATTTCCTGCATCACAGCGTCGAATGGTTCGAGCGCTCCGACAATCCCGGCAACGCAGATGTAACGCTGATCCACGGCACGCATGCGGAAGGCTATCAGTCGACGCTTCTGCACAAGGCCAGCGACCGCGATCCATCAGCCGCGACGGAAATGCGCGGCGCCTATGGTTCGGAGCTGACGATCGCACCGAGGACCAATGTCTAGTGCGGCGATTTGAGCCTTCGATGCACGCGGTTCGGCTGCGAACAGCGCCTTCAGCCGTCCTCAATAGGAAGCCAGCAGGTTCTGCCCGAAATCCGGTTCGACGCCCAGGATCGGTGCGACGCGGCTGATGATGTCATGCACCATCGGCGCGGCCGTATTCGTCGCGAAGGTAAGCCCGTGCTGGCCGGTCAGCGGTTCATCGATGAAGGAGAGCACGACATATTTCGGTGCATCGATCGGGAAGGCCGCCAGATAGGCGTTGAAGCTCAGCGTATGTGAATAATGGCCGTTCACGACCTTGTTTGCCGTGCCCGTCTTGCCGCCGACATGAAAGCCCGGCACGTCGGCGGTGCGCCCGGAGCCCTGCTCGCCATTGAGCTTGAAAAGGTAACGGATCGTATCGCTGGTGCTCTTCTTGACGATCTGCTGTTCGGTTTTCGCGGCCTCTTCTGCCGAGCGCGGCAGGAACGTGGGCTCTATCAACTCGCCGCCATCAACCAGGGCCGCACCGGCGACGGCGGTCTGCAGCGGCGTGGTCGCCACACCATGGCCGAAGGAGATCGTGATCGAATTGATCTTCTTCCAGACTTTCGGCTGCGTCGGCGTCTTCACTTCCGGCAGCTCGGTCTGCATTTTCGTCAGCAGTCCGAAGCGGGTGAGATAGTCCTTCTGACGATCCATGCCGACCAGGTCCATCATTCTCGCCGTGCCGATATTGGAGGAGTAGCGGAAGATTTCCGGAATGGTCAGCCAGCGGCGCGGCACGTCATGGTCGTCGTGGATGGTGAAGCCGCCATAGTGCAGCGGCGCGGTGGCGTCGAAACTGTCGGAAAGCTTC
This sequence comes from Rhizobium sp. GCM10022189, assembly GCF_042656325.1. Taxonomy (NCBI): domain Bacteria; kingdom Pseudomonadati; phylum Pseudomonadota; class Alphaproteobacteria; order Hyphomicrobiales; family Rhizobiaceae; genus Rhizobium; species Rhizobium sp. GCM10022189. The sequence continues at coordinate 32,928 of NZ_JBHSOR010000039.1, read as the reverse complement.
ACCGTGCCGGTGTCGAGCGCCAGTGCCATCGAGAAGGTCTTGAAGGTGGACCCCATTTCGAAAGTGCCGTTCGACATGCGATTCAGCCAGCCTTCGCTGCCGGTCGCCTGCGGGTCGTTCGGGTCGAAATCGGGGGCGGACGCCATGGCGAGCACCTCGCCGGTATGGACGTCGAGAATGACGGCGCCGGCGGCCTTGCCCCTGTAAGTGGTGATCGCGTCAGTGACGACGTCATGAACCACATTCTGCGCCCGAATGTCGATCGACAGCCTTACCGGCTGCAGATTTTCGCGCACCGCAAGCCCGGTTGATTCCAGGTCCGAAAGACCCTGCATGTCGAGATATTTCTCCATGCCGGCCATGCCCTTGTTGTCGATATCGACATAGCCAAGGATGTGAGCTGCCGTGCGCCCGCCGGGATAGAAGCGCTTCACCTCCGGGCGGAAGCCGATCGCGGGAAGGCCGAGGGCCAGAACCTCGCTCTGTTGCTTCGGCGTCAGCTGGCGGCGCAGCCATGTAAATTGCGAACGCTTGTCCGACAATTTTTGATAGAGCGCCTTCCGGTCGAGCTCGGGGAAGAGCTGCGTGAGCTTCTCGACCGCTTCGTCGACATCGACCATATGGCTTGGCTCGGCGAACATCGATACCGTGCGGATATCGGTCGCCAGAAGCTCGCCGTTGCGGTCGAGGATATCGGGCCGGGAGGCCATGATCGGATTGGGCGGTATGCTCGATGTCGTCGTATCCACGGCAAGGCCGTAGTAGATCAGCTTGCCGAACATTCCCGCGTAGACGATGCCGAGAACGGCTGCGAGGGTGACGATACGGCTTCTGGCCAGCCGCGCCGTTCCGGTGGTCTTGCGAGCGGCCCGCGTGAACGGGGCGGATTCGAAGGTGAGCTTCACCAATCGACCGCTTCTTACGCTGATACTGTGAATGATCGACATTGCTACACACCGAAAACAGGACGCACCAGCGCAGAGCCGCCCGTCCGCCTGACCTTCAAGCGGTAAGTGGATTTAAAGCTCCAAGCGCTGGGCCAGAGTTTTGCTGCTCCGGCAGAACGTTAACACCTGCCCTCATCTGGGACCTGCATGGTTAACAAGGTCTTATTCAGCCATGTGCATTTTGTCGCAGCTGCCTTGTGCAGTGGCGCCGAAGACCGCGGCCGGATTTAAAACGATTTTAAAATCATCGCCTCAGAAGCTAATCGATTTTAATTTTGTGGTTAAAATTTTCTTGTTGCAGCGCAAAAGAATCCGGGCCTAAATTCCTGCGAAAAGTCAATCTGCTCTCGGAGGAACGCTTATGACCGTGACGTTTCCGCTGACTGAAAAGCGCAATGTCGACGAGTTGTTGAAGCATCTGGTCCAGCACAACCTTTCCTATCCGGGAAACTGTGCGGTTTCGCTCAAGGCTCATGTCGCCCTTGTCACTTCCTCCCATACGTTCGCACTCGGCACCGCCCGGACAGCCTGGTAGCGCCGGCCAGCCGGGCTTTTCCTACTCTTCCCGAAACGCGCGGAAGATCTGGTCGGAAAGCGGCTTGACGAGATAGGAAAGCGCGGTGCGTTCACCGGTCTTGATCATCACCTCGGCCGGCATGCCGGGGACGAGCGTGAGGTTCTTCAGCTTCTCCTTTTCCGCTTGCGGAATGGCGACACGCACGAGGTAATAGGACTGGCCGGAGCGTTCGTCGGTGGTCAGATCGGCCGCAATCCGGCTGACAAAACCGTTAAGTTCGGGCGTCGTGCGAAGATTGAAGGCGGTCATGCGCAACAAGGCGGCATGTCCGATCTGGATCTGATCCACATCCTTCGGCGCGATCTGAACTTCGAGGGCAAGATCGTCCCCTTCCGGCACGATAAGCATGATCGGATCGGCAGGTGAGATTACACCGCCCAGCGTGTGGACGGCCAACTGGTGCACGATGCCGGATTGCGGTGCGACAATGTCGATGCGCTTCAGTTCATCCTCGGCCGCCACCCTGCGCTCGACATATTCCCCGATCTGCGCCTGGACTTCGCGCAGCTCGCGCCCGACTTCGGTCCTGAGATCCTGATCGATCTGCAGGATCTGCAGCCGCGTTTCCGTAATCCGGCCAGCGGACTGGGCCTGGAAGGCGATCTTCTCGCCGCGTTCCCCGCCGAAGGTCGCAGCCTGGGTCTTGAGACCGTTCAGCCGCTGGTCGGAAACGATGCCCTGTTCGCGCAGCCTGTTCAATGCGGATATTTCCGTATTGAGAACCTCTATTCCCTCGGCATAGGCAACCTCCTGCGCCTTCAGCCCCGCGATTTCATGCTCGAATTGCTCGATGCGCTGATTGAGCTGGGCTTTCTGCCCTTCTCTCGCCTCCCGCCGGGACTGGAAGAGACGAGATTCGCTATGAATGGCGGCGGCCACCTCCGCATCTCCATCGTTGGCAAGCAGCCAGTCCGGAAAAATGATCGCATCCCGGTCGTCCCGTTCGGCTTCGAGCCGGGCCAGACGCGCCGCCAGCTCGTTCAGCCGCTTCGTGACGATTGCCAGATTGGCACGGGTCTGCGTGGCATCAAGGCGCATCAGCACGTCACCGGCTCTGACCTTGTCGCCCTCGCGGACGAGGATTTCTCCGACGATCCCGCCCTTCGGGTGCTGGACCTTTTTGACGTAGGAATCGACGACGAAATGCCCCGGCGCCACGACGGCTCCGGCGAGATTCGTCACCGCAGCCCATGCGCCGGCGCCGACCATTGCGAGCGAAGCGATGACGCCCACCATCAGGTGGCGCCGGATGGAACGGCTGATTTCGAGGTCGTCAATGCCTGACATCGGCATCCTCCTGACTGTCCGCAGCGGCGTCATTTGCCGTATCGGGTGTAACCTGGGCGGCGTTTGCGATCACCCGCAGCGGTGCCGTGCTGACGCCTGTGGCTTGAAAGCCGCGGCCCGCCGGCAGGCCGGAAGCGCTCTTGAGAACATTTGAAAGAACCTCGTCGCGAGGGCCAAACGCCCTTTGCCTGCCGCCGTCGATCATCAGCACATGATCGACTATTCCGAGCGCACTGGGTCTGTGGGCAACAACGACGACGATGCCTTTGCGATCACGAACCATGGCAATCGCCCTGACGACCGCCGCTTCACCCTCGGCATCGAGATTGGCGTTGGGCTCGTCAAGGACGACCAGAAACGGATCGCGATACAGGGCACGCGCAAGGCCTATGCGCTGGCGCTGGCCCGCAGACAGCGCGGTTCCGGCTTCGCCGATCTGCGTCTCATAGCCGAGTTCGAATTTCAGAATGAGTTCGTGCGCACCGGCCGCGCGCGCCGCGGCGACGATCGCTTGCGCATCGGGCGCTTCCTCGAACCGCGATATGTTTTCGGCAATGGTGCCGTCGAACAGCTCGACGCCCTGCGGGAGATAGCCGATATGTTCGCCGAGCGCGGCGCTGTCCCACTGGTCAAGGCTTGCGCCATCGATCCTGACCTTGCCTGCCGATGGCTGCCAGGCACCGACGAGGATTCGCGACAGGGTCGACTTCCCGGATCCGGACGGACCGATCACGCCGAGCGCGCTTCCCGCGGCCAGCGAGAATCCGAGCCCTGCGAGCGTCGGCTTTCTTCCGCCCGGCGGCACAACGGTCACGGCCTCGATGCGCAGCTCACGTTCGGGGCGAGGCAGAGGCGTGACCGCGGTGGGTTCGGGAATTTTTTCAAGCAGGTCCTGAAGCCTTGCCCAGCTCTGGCGTGCCATCAGGAACGGCTTCCAGTTGCCGATTGCGAGCTCGACCGGGGCGAGCGCCCTGCCCATCATGATCGAGCTCGCGATCATGATGCCGCCCGTTGCCTGCTGCGTGATCACGAGATAGGCGCCGACGGCAAGGATTGCGGACTGCAGGATCATGCGCAGGGATTTCGACACGCTTCCCAAGCCGCCACCGATATCGCCGGCCCGGCGATTGGCGGAGAGATAGGCGGCGTTGACTTTCAGCCATCGCTTGGCAAGCCGCAGTTCCAATCCCATCGCCCGAACGACTTCGGCATTGCGACGAGTGCCTTCGAGCAGGCCGTTTCGCACCATGTTCCGGGCAATGGCTTCGCGGATCGGGGCCTGTGACAGGGCATTCGTAAGCAGGGTCAGGGAGACGAGAACGACCGCGCCGGCAAGCGCGGTGAGGCCGATCCAGACATGAAAGAGGAAACATATGCCGAGATAAAGCGGCATCCACGGAAGGTCGAAGAAGGCGGTCGGCCCGGTGCCGGACAGGAAACCGCGGACATTGTCGAGATCCCGCAGGGGCTGCAGGCCGTCACCCTGGGTTCTGCCGATCAACGGAAGGCGGATCACGGCCTCATAGACCCGGGCGCTGAGCTTTCCATCGAACCGCTCGCCAATCCGCAGCAGGACACGGCTGCGAACGATATCGAGCACAGCCTGAAAGGCGTAGAGACCGGTTGCAAGCATCGCCAGACCGATCAGCGTCGGAACGCTGCCGCTTGCCAGAACGCGGTCATAGACCTGCAGCATGAACAGGGGCGATGTCAGCGCAAGCAGGTTGACGACCCCGCTGATCAGGCCAATGGCGACGGCGTTCGCCTTCAGCGGAAGGATCGCCGCCGCAGCGAAATGCTGCGACGGCGCCCGAACCAGGAGCTGGTTCCTCATCGATCGATCACGCGGCGAAGATCAGATCGGAACTGTCGAGCGTACCGCCGCCAGCAAAGGCCACGGCGATCGTGTTGCCGGCGTAGGAAATCGTCGAGCCGGAAATACTGCCGCCGGCCGAAACGAAGTCGCTGTAGTCGTCCCAGCCAAAACCGTCGAGTACGATCAGATCGTTGCCGTCAACGAAGTCGGTGATGGTGTCGTCGCCCCATCCGCCGGCATTCAGGTCGGCGCGATAGAAGAACGTATCGAAGTCGCTTGCACCGGCACCCGTCAGCACATCGTTGCCGGCAAAGCTGTAGAGCGTCTCGCCAAGGCCGCCGCTATTGCCGGTCTGGGTCGTCCCCTGTTCGCCGAGATAGTCGTAGAGATGCGTCAGGTCGCCGGCGTTGGAGAGGTAGTAGATCGCATAGGTGAAGGCGGCCGAGGCCGTGGCATCCGACAGATCCAGCGTCAGAACTGTGTTGAGATCGTAGCCGGCGGCCGTGCTGCCGGTCAGGTGCGAGCCGAATTCCAGCGTGTCGAGCGAACCGACGAACCCTCCCGGCGGAACGTAGCTGAAATCACCGTTGAGAATGACGCCGGACTGGGTGGTTCCGGCATTGCCGGCGACCCACTGATCATAGGGCGCCGAACCCGGGCTGAACGAACCATGGCTGCGATATGAGAAGGAGTTGAGCCACGTGGTTTCGAGATAATTGACCCAATCGGGCGCACCGGCAGGGACCTGAATTCCTACACTCATTGTCTTTCTCCATTGATGGTTGCTTGTCCGTCGATCGACGAACCTCGGACCTCGGCCCTTCGGCCGGGAAATTGCTTAGAACTTGAAGTTGAGCGATGCGGTGGCCGTGCGCCCCGGCCCGGGCAGGCTGACCGTGCCGAGCGCTGGGACGTAGGCGACATCGGTGACGTTGTTGACGGCGAAGCGGAGCTTGACGGTGTCGTTGAAGGCGTAGGACCCGTATATGTCGTAGAGCGAATAGTCCTCGGTGACGTAGCTGCTCGCCAGTACGCCGATATTGGGAGATGTGCCGCCGACATGGGTGGCGCGACCGCCGATGGTCAGCTTGTCGTCGAACAGCCGCATGCCCGCATCGATGGTGAACTTGCTGCGCGGCGGTATGAAAATGATCGAGGGCTCGATCTCGTAGCTCTCGCCGTCATAGCTGTAGCTGGTGCCGAAATCCGTCTTCAGATAGGTGTAGGACAGGCCGGCATACCATTTGCCGGCGTCATAGCTCGCCTCCAGCTCGATGCCTTTCATCCGCGTCGTGCCATCGACATTGACGTAGGCGGCATAATCGCGGTCCGTTTCGGCGCGATGGACGGTTCCGAGCGCGATATAGTTTTCGATCGCGCGATAAAAACCGACGGCCTTCAGGCGCAGGCTGTCGTCGGCGGACAGGAGGCCGTCGGTCGTGACGTTGACGCCAAGCTCGAACGTGTCGCCTTCTTCGGCGACGAGATCGGGATTGGGCGCGTTCTCCACGAGGTTGACGCCGGGGTGTCCGCCCGTCAGGAAGGTTTCCATGATCGTCGGGGGGCGGAAGCTGCGCGAGTATTTGGCGAAGGGCTGCAGCCAATCGACGGGTTTGACGGCGAGCATGGCGGATGGCAGCAACGCGCCGTCCGAATTGTCGACCGGGATGAGGTTTTCGGGATAGACCGTTACGTGATCGATGGTTCCCGTCCATATCCGGCAGGTCACACCGTCCGGATAGTACAAACGGCAAGTGCGGTTGTCGATGGTCTTGACTTCCACGCCGTAGAGCGATGCGTCGCCCGACAGGTTGTAGTAGTCGTAACGCATGCCGGCCTGCGCCATCAGCCAATCGTCATGTTCGAAAGTCGCATTGGCAAAGGTGCTGTAGACGTCGCGATCGCCTGACGGGGTCATGCCGGTATAGGTGGCCGTCATATCGACGCCATTCAGGAAGTAGTCCTCGAGCGTCTCCGTCTTGCCGCGATCAAAGAAGGCCTCGACACCGTAATTCAGCGAAAGCGAGCCGGTCGCGGTTTCGAAGCGGCTGGTATTGTCGATGCTGAAGCCCAGTGTGCCGAGAGCGTAGTTGACCGGGAAACCATCGTCGTTGATGGCCGAACCGTAACGCTTCTCGCGGTTGCGCGTGTGGTTGTACCAGAGGCGGGCATTGAGATCGATAAGCTCGCTGTCGGGATCCCAATGGAGGCTGCTGGTAAGCGTATCGTTCAGGACTTCCTGTGTATCCTCGTCGAGGTCGCCGTCATTGTTGTAGGAACCCTGGCTGAAGTCGGAATCGTTGCGAAGCCAGGTCAGCGATGTGTCGATATCGTCGGCGAGTTCCGCCTCGGCCTTCAGCAGGTAAGAGTAGGAGTCCTGCCCCGTGAAGATCGCCGCGCCGTCACGTACGGAGGTGTCATAGAGCTTGATCTCGCCGTTCTTGCCGATGTCGTAGGCGCCGATCTTCTTGTGGCTGATGCCGCCGAGCACCGAGAAACTGTCCGACAGTCTCACTGCCGCCATGCTCGCGCCATCGAACTGGAACTCGTTGGTGCCGGTGGTCGCGTTCGACTCGCCACCCCATTGGCGGCCGTTCTCTATGAGGTCATCGGCCTCGATGGTGCGGAAGTTGACCGAGCCGCCAAGCGCGCCGGCCCCGCCAACGCCCGACGTACCGCTCTTTTCGACATCGATTTCGCGGATGAAGGCGGTTTCGACATAGGTGCGCTGCGTTGATCCGTGACCGTTGCGCTGAAAATTCTGTCTGGCGCCGTCGATCATGGTGACGACACGGTTCTGGTCCTGGAGGCCGCGAATATTGACCGTTATGCCGGGGTTCTGTCCCTCGGAGCGGTTGGCATAGACGCCGGCGGCCGTATCAAGCAGATCGCGCGCGTTACGGGCAGGCGAACTTTGAATAGCCTCCCTGGAGATGACGCTGACGCTTGCCGGCTCCTCATAGACCCAGTCCGGCGTGCCGCGATAGCCCGAACCGGAACTTGCGCGCCGCCCTCCTTTGATGACGATCGGGGCCAGCTGGGTAGTGCCATCGGACTGCGGGATGGCATTCACGATCTCGGCGCCGCCGATCGTCGCCGCACCCCCGTCTCCGGAGACATGTGCGGATATTCCCGTCCCCGACAGCATTCTGGCCAGCGCATCGGCGGGCGTCAGGCGGCCGATGACGGCATTGGTGTTCACTGTGCCTGTCGGCGCCGCCGTCAGCGTGACCTGCATGCCGGACTGGCGCCCGAACGAACGGATTGCACTTGCCAGGGGCTGGGACGGGATATTGAAAGCAACCGTGGCAACCTGTGCCCGCGTCTGATCGGCCGGCGCAGACTGCGCGTGAACGCCGGTCACGACCGATAGGATTGCAAAAGCCGTTGTCGCCGATAACCGTGCTCGCCGCGTATGTCCGTCGGTCCGGCGCGCGCCGTTGAATCCCAAAACCCCTACCCTCACTCGCATGCTCACTCTCGTCTCTCCAGTCGCCTGCGCCGATGTCGTGCCCGGCGCCTTCAACCAAATGACGATTAGTGCTCAGAGTTTTTTCAGGGTTTTGAGCGGATTTCGCTAAATCTTGATAATTACACTCAAATTTTTCTAGTACCGGCTGACGATGCGTGCCAGCGAGGATATCGAACGGACCTTCCCGCCATAGGGCTCGACAAGCGCGCGCAACGCCTGATCGGGCTGCTTGAGATTGTAGAAGCCCGTGACCCGCTGACGGGCGAGTGCCGCGTCGGGAACCGATATCCACGCCTGGTGGTAGCGCTGGATCTGCTCAATTACCGAGGCAAGCGTGGCGTTCACGACGTAAAGCTCGCCGTTGCGCCAATTGGCGATCTCGTCGACCGGGATCGTATCCTTGGTCATGACGGCGCTGTTCGGATCGACGGTCAGCAGATCTCCGGGCACCATCCGTTCGGGCGCGATCGCGGCCGAACCGGCAACGGAGGCCTCGACGGAACCGTGCGCAAGCGCGATGCTCGTCAGCCCGTCGGCAACCTGCACATCGAAACCCGTGCCGAGCACTTCGACGCGCACGCCGTTCGCTTCCACCCTGAAGGGCCTGTCCTTGTCCGGGGCCACCTCGAAATACGCCTCACCGGCAAGAAGCGTGATGCCCCGCCGTCCCTCGCCGTAGTCCAAGGCGATCGAGGTCGCCGCAGCCATCGTTACCGTGCTGCCGTCCTGCAGGGTGATTGAGCGGGTCTCGGCCGTGGAGGTTGAATAGTCGGCGCTCAAGCGCAGCATCAGGCCGGGCGCAACGACAAGTCCAAGACAGAGCGCGCCGGCGAGCGCCGCCGCTACAGCCGCCCGCCGCCACGGCGCGCGGCGCCGGGTCGCGGATGGTCCGCGCATGATGGGCCGGGCATCGGACCTTGCCGCATGCTCCCATTGCGAGCGCATGGCTGGGCGCACCTGCCCCATCGCCGCCCATGCCCTATGTGTGCGTTCCCAGGCCAGGCGGTGTTCGCTATCGCTGCAGAGCCAGCGATCGAAACGCGCTTTGAGCGCCGCCTCTTCAGGCCCTTCCTGCAGGAGAAGGAACCAGTCCGCTGCCGCCGCCAGCGCCTCGTCCGAGACGCCTGGCCCATTATCGGGTTCGACCACCATCAGCTTCCAGTCTTTGTTCCAGCCAAACCAACTCGCATCCCCCTGTTTTGCCGCGTCACGAACAATGACGTTTATCTCGCCTGTTTTTTTCACGCGGATTCGCAATTTTCGCGGATCATCCCATCTTTTTGGCGAATTCGACAATTGCGGCCTTGATCAGCCTGTGAACGCCGGCCACTGAAATGTCGAGATGACTGGCGATATCTTCCATGCGGTATCCGCCGAAGCGATGCATTTCCACCGCAATGCGTGTCTGTTCCGGCATTGCGGAAAGGATCGCCTCGACTTGCCTGACCTGGTCGCAGAAGAGCGCGTTTTCCTCCGGTGTTCCCGCATCGAGCGGCAGCCCCCACCAGGGCGTATCTTCCGGGCGGGAACGTAAGTCGCGCTTCTGGCGCCGGCGCACGTCGAGCGCCAGGTTGCGCACCATACGGAAGAGGTAGGCCTTGAGTTTCTGCGGGGTGGCCGCATCTTCCGGCACGAATTTTATGAAAACCTCCTGGACGAGATCTTCCGCTTCCTCTCGTGAACCGACGATGGGCGTAGCGTATCGAATGAGGTCGGAGCGATGTGCCGCATAGACCGCATACCGCCGGTCGTCCTCCCTGATGCCCATAGCAATATCCATAAAGAAACGCGGAGACGAACAATCGGCCGCCAGCCAAACGCCGGGTTGCAAATTCCGCATATTTCGCAACGGGAGAGGTAAATCAAAAAAACTTGACAATTTCCAGCATGTTTTTTCCGCAATTGAATTTGTAGGATTTTTTGAGCCGCGCGACGGTTCGGCGTGCAGAATCGCAATCGGGACCGGGCGCAACCGCATGAATCGTAATCGCGCCCCGGTCGTGCGATGCAGTTGGGTATATCGCAGCTCACGGCGAGTAACGATCAGAGCAACGCAGGACCCGCCTATTGGCAACGAGAACTCAAACTACAGGGGATGAGAAGAGTTTTGTGTTGTGGCAAATGAAAAATCTGATTTACTGGCATCGCGCTGCTTGGCTTTGAGGGGGATTTGGCCGATGGTGTGGACTCGCAGGGATATTCTGCTTGGTGGATTGGCATTACTTGGCACCGGAGCGGTGCAGAAACCGGCTCTAGCCCAGGCCGCTTCCTATTTCGCCGGCACGGCCGTCGACAACGGCGTAACATTCCGGGCGACCAACTTCGCCAAGATCGACAGGAAGTGGCACCGCCAGGTCGTCAAATATTTCAGCAGTGAGCCGATCGGCACAGTCGTCGTCGATACGCGCCATCATTTTCTCTACCTGATCATGGAAAACAAGACAGCCATACGCTACGGCGTCGGCGTCGGCCGCGAGGGTTTCAAGTGGTTTGGGCGTGCTACAATCGACCGCAAATCGCTGTGGCCGCGTTGGACGCCGCCTCCGGAGATGCGCAAGCGCCATCCTGAACTGCCTGAATTCGTGGCCGGCGGCTCGCCGAAGAATCCGCTCGGCCCCCGCGCCATGTACCTGCTGCGCGACGGCGTCGATACCGGCTATCGTTTCCACGGCACATTGGAACCGTGGAGCATCGGCAAGGACGCCTCCAGCGGCTGCATCCGCATGTTCAATGAGGACGCCATCGACCTCTATCAGCGGTGCCCGATCGGCACCGCGGTGCAGGTCCTGCCGCATATAGCCGACCAGGCGCCTCCCGCCGAGGTCAGCCAGGCAACCCCGGTTCAGTGAGGAATATCACGCTGATGTCTGTTATGACCGGATATGCAACGCGCCTCTCTGCCGCGGCCATGCTTCTGGCGCTTGCCGCCTGCACCACCACCGATATCGCCTCCGTGGAGGAGCCCCCTGCGGCACCCCTGACTGGCCAGACCAACGATCCCGCGCCCGGCTTCGAGACTGTCAAGGCCGGCAGCGAAGAGGATTTCATCCTGAATGTCGGCCGCCGCATCTACTTCACGCAGGATTCCGCCAAGCTTGATACCGTCGCCATGACGACGCTGGACAATCAGGCAGCCTGGCTGAACAGGAATCCGTCCTGGCTGATCAAGCTGCAGGGATTTGCCGACGATTCCGGTTCGGAATCGAAAATGAAGACCCTGTCGCAGCAGCGCGCCGATGCGGTCATGGCCTATCTCGTCGCGAAGGGCGTCGATGCCAGCCGCATGTGGGCCAAGGGCTACGGCGCGGACCGCGAAGTCCGCGACTGCACCGAACGGTCCTGCAAGGTGCAGAACAGGCGCGTCGTCGCCAATCTGCGCACCGAGCGCGATGCCACATGATTGCGGGCTCTCCATGACGTCGATCCTGCAGGCAACGCTCGATCGGCCTGCCGTCGCCCGGGTCGGGTTGAACCGGCCTACCCCGTCTCATCAATAATGATGAAGCAAAGCACCCAGCCTTCATCTTCCTCAAGCCTTCTCCAGGCTGCACACTGATGCTGCCGTCCCGGGCCTGGTGTCCGGTGTGCGCGCAGCGTCTAAGGCATTGAACCAGTATCCGTTTAAGGATGCTTTGCAGGCTGGACATGTATAAGAAGCTTTCGTACCGCGTTCCTCGCATGTTCTTTCGTGCGACGTTTGCCGCCGGCGCATTCGTCTTTCTCGCCGGCGCCATGTCGCCGGCTTTCGCCGAGGGTCCGTCCTTTGCTCCGCAAACGAAAATCCGCCTGACGGTCGTCCAATGGATGCCGTCCAAAGGCCAGTTCGAGCGATGGGACGCGATTGGCGGCGAATATACGATCTCGGATGAAGGCACTGTCTCCCTGCCGTTTCTGGGGTCGCTGTCGGTCGGAAATCTCGACAATGCCGGCCTCGCGGGCGAGATCGGCAAGCGCCTGCAGGAAGAGATGGGTCTGGCCCAGACACCTGCGGTCAGCGTCGATATTCTCGACTACCCGTCCATTTACGTCGTTGGAGACGTGACCACGCCGGGAGAATACAAGTTCCACTCCGGCCTCAGCGTGCTGCAATCTCTGGCCATGAGCGGCGGACCTCTTCGGGCGGCCGCACAGCAGCGATCGAAGACGATCACGCTTGCCGGCGACTTGCGGGAAATCGACCATTCGCTGCTGCGCAGCTCCGCAAAGCTTGCGCGACTGCAGGCGGAGATGTCCGGGGCCAAGGAGATAACCTTCGACCTGCCGCCCGCCGCCGACCGGCAATATGCCGAGAGTATCTATGACGAGGAGAGGGTCATATTCCAGGCGCGCGCCAGCGCGCTGGACAGGCAATCGACGGCGCTTATCGAATTGCGCAATCTGCTCAAGGCGGAGATCGATACGCTGGAAGAGAAGCTGAAGGGTTCCGACGACAATATCCAGTCGGTCGAGGAGCAGCTGACCAGCGTCAAGACGCTGGTCGAGAAGGGCCTGACGATCACCTCACGGCAGATGGATCTGGAACGGCTGCTCACCACCTACCGCTCCGACCGGCTCGATCTCGTCACGGCCATCATGCGGGGGCGCCAGGCGATCAACGAGACGACGCGCAATCTCGAGGGCCTTTCCGATACGCGGCGGAGCGAAGTCGCGTCCGAAGTGCAGGCAGAAAAGGCCAATCTCGATCAGCTGAGACTGAAGCGCGATACGACGCAACAACTGCTTCTTGAGGAACTCTCGAACGGCAGCGGCATCAGCGAGCGCGGCGAAGAAATGCCGCTGACGTTCACCGTGAGCCGGCGAGAGGGAGGGCAGGTCAACCAGTTCCAGGCCTCCGAGACGACAGAACTGGCGCCGGGCGATGTGGTCAGAGTGACGCAGCCCCGCCTCACGGATGCGCCGTCCAAAGCGGCCGTCACAGCGCCGGCCCAGACTGAGGCACATGTCAGTCAGGCAAGCCGGTGAGGTGCGCAGGGTATGGGCTGCGGCCGGACTTTCCGCGGGCGGCTGAACGCCCCCACGCGACCAATATCTAGGGGCCTCCGATGACCATGCGCATGACCCCGCCCAACAGCCAGACCTACAGCCAGATCCTCAAATCGACGATTCTGATGGGCGGCTCTTCGCTCGTGAACGTCGCGCTCAGCATCGTCAGAAACAAGGCGATGGCTGTTCTGCTTGGGCCGGAAGGCGTGGGGCTCATGGGCCTCTACAGCGCGATACTCGACATCGCACAGGCGGTTGCCGGACTTGGCGTTGGCAGCAGCGGCGTGCGCCAGATTGCCGAAGCTGCGGGCACCGACGACGCAGATCGGATCGCGCGATCGGCGGCAGTGCTCAGGCGCATCTCGCTGGCACTCGGCCTGTTCGGTGCGTTTCTCCTCTTGGCACTGGCATTCCCGATCTCGGATTTCACCTTCGGCGACTACCAGCACGCTGGCGCCATTGCATTGCTGTCGCTGGCGATCTTCTTTCGGCTGGTTTCCGCCGGGCAGACAGCATTGATCCAGGGCCTGCGCGGCATTGCCGACCTCGCCCGCATCAACGTGCTTGCCGGGCTTTTCGGCACGGCCGTCAGCATTCCCTTGATCTATCTGTTCGGCATGCAGGCGATTGCCCCCTCGCTCATCGTCATTGCCGCAGCCTCGATCCTGCCGACCTGGTGGTACAGCCGGCGGATCTGCACGCGTCCCTCGCCCATGCCTGCGCACCAGTTCGGCCGGGAAGTATCGGCGCTGCTGAGGCTCGGTTTCGTCTTCATGGCAAGCGGACTTCTGACCTTCGGCGCGGCCTATGCCATCCGCCTCATCGTGCTGAAGGAGGGCGGCGTAATGGCGGCGGGCCTGTATCAGGCGGCCTGGGGCCTTGGCGGCCTCTACGCCGGCTTCATCCTCCAGGCGATGGGAACGGATTTTTATCCGCGCCTGACCGCCGCCGCCAACAACAATGCCGAATGCAATCGGCTGGTCAACGAACAGGCGGAAATCAGCATGCTGCTCGCCGGCCCCGGCCTGCTCGCCACACTGACGCTCGCGCCGCTGATGATGAGCCTGTTTTATTCCACGGAATTTCATGGAGCCGTGGATCTCCTACGCTGGATCTGCCTTGGAATGATGCTCCGGATTATCTCCTGGCCAATGGGCTTTATCGTCGTTGCAAAACGCACCCAGGCGATTTTCTTCTGGACCGAGGTCGCTGCCGCGGTCGTGCATGTGGGGCTCGCCTGGCTCCTCGTATCGCTGTTCGGAACGCCGGGAGCCGGCATGGCGTTTTTCGGGCTCTATGTATGGCACAGCATCCTGATCTACGTGGTCGTCCGGAAGCTTGCCGGGTTTCGCTGGTCCCGCCCCAATCGCAGACACGCTTTGCTTTTCCTGCCGCTGTCGGGACTGGTCTTTCTCGCCTTCCAGGTTCTGCCGCTGTGGCCCGCGACGGCGATCGGCTCTATAGCCGTAGCTCTCACCGGGCTCTATTCGCTGCGTATGCTGGTTGACCTGCTTCCGCCCGAGTGCGTGCCGGCGGTCATCAGAGGATGGATCGCGAAATCCGCATGACGAACAATGCGCGCATCGGGCGATGCGCGCATTGTTCGCTGTGCAAATATGACGTCATGCAAATGGCGCGTCAGACCAGAGCGGCGTCCAGGCCAGGTTGTGCGCTCCCATTGGGGGCCGCGGCTTCCGCAAGCGCTGCGTAAAGTGTCTCGACAACGCATGCGACGTCGAATTCCGTCATCTGGGCATAAAGCGGCAGGATGATCGTTTGCCGCTGCGCCGATACGCTTCGCATCAGGCTTGAGGCAGCACGATGCGAGTTCCGGTCTGCATAGGCGCCTTCCAGATGTATGTTCATCACGCCGCGCCGCGTCGATATCCCCTGATCAAGGAGGGCCTGCATGACCGCCCGCTGGTCGGCTGTCTCAGGCAACCTCACACAGAAGCTCTGCCAGTTGCTGCGCGCCCAGCGCGGCTCGACCGGAGAAAGCCCGGGGAGTAAGGACAGGCGCTTGCGATACAGCTCTGCGAGCCGCCGCCGTTGCGCGATCAGTTGCGGCAACCTCCGCAGCTGTTCCCGCCCGACGGCGGCCTGCAGGTCGGTCATGCGGTAGTTATAGCCCAGTTCGTCATAATCCTCGAAGATCACCTGTTTCGAACCGTGGCGAACGGCATCGGTGACGCTCATTCCGTGCTGACGCCACAGCCGGAATTTTCGATCATGATCGGGGTTGGCCGTGGTCAGCATACCGCCGTCGCCTGTCGTGACGACCTTGCGGGGATGGAAGGAGAAGCAGGCAATGTCACCATGCGCCTTGCCGATTTTTTCCCAGCGTCCGTCCCAAAGGATTTCGCTTCCTGTCGCGCAGGCCGCATCCTCGATGACCGGAATCTTGTGGCGCCTGCCGATCTCCACGATCGAGCGGAGATCGCAAGGCATGCCGAGCTGGTGCACGCAGAGGATTGCCTTGGTGCGGGGCGTGATCGCCGCTTCGATAAGGCTGGCGTCGATATTGTAGCCATCCGCTTCGATATCGACGAAGACAGGCACGCCGTCGCAGTACCGAACGGCGTTCGCGGTGGCGATGAAGGAATGGCTGACGGTGATGACTTCGTCACCGGCACCCACGCCGACGGCCTTCAGGGCGAGATGCAGTGCGGTCGTGCAGTTGGATACGGCGCAGGCATGCGCCGCACCGACGAAGGCGGCAAATTCACGCTCGAATGCCGCGACTTCCGGCCCCTGCGTCACCCATCCCGACAGAATGACGCGACGCGCGGCCTCGGCCTCTTCCTCGCCCAGAACGGGCTTGGCGACCGGAATCGTGGACGATGACGCACTCATGCAGCCTGCCCCCCTGCTGCAGTCTTCAACTGCCACCATTCGACGAGGTCGCGCAGCCCCTGTTCCATCGATATCTCCGCCTTAAAGCCCAGGAGCCTTTCGGCCTTGCTGACATCGGCAAGACGACGGGTCACACCGTTGACCGCGCGGGCCTCCTTGTGCTCCGGCGCAAGCGAGACTCCCATGATGCCGCTTAGCATCTGCGCGAGTTCCAGGAGGCTTATTTCCCTGCCGCTCGCGACATTGAACACCTCATCGGTGACATCGCTTTTCGCCGCCAGCAGATTTGCCCGGGCGATATCACGCGCATCCACGAAATCCATCGTCTGGCTGCCATCGCCGTAGACGAGGGGCGGCATGCCGGCCGCCAGGCGCTCCATCCAGCGGATCAGCACTTCCGTGTAGGCGCCGTAGACGTCCATTCGCGGCCCGTAGACGTTGAAATAGCGCAGCGCCACATAGCGCAGGCCATACATGTCCGCGAAGCTGCGCAGCAGCCCCTCGTTGAACGTCTTGGCCGCGCCGTAAATCGTCCGGTTATTGTACGGATGATGGTTTTCGGTCGTTGGGAAACTCTCGGCAAGCCCCAGTACCGAGGCCGATGAGGCGGCGACGACCTTGGACACGCGCGCATTGACGGCAGCTTCAAGGACGTTGAACGTGCCTTCGGCCAGAACATCGAAGGCAAGCCGCGGCTCTTCCGCGCATTGCGTGATGCGAATGGCCGCCTGATGGAAAACGATATCGACGCCCTCGAAGATTTTCGCCAGCAGCGCCCTGTCGCGGATATCTCCCTCGACGATGTTGACGGCTCCGCCGGCTATCGCCGCACTGAGATTGTCGCGCCGCCCACGCACGAAATTGTCGAGGATGATGATCTCGCGCGGTTTTTCGAGTGCAACAAGATCGGCAATGTGCGACCCGATCAGGCCGGCCCCGCCGGTAATGAGTATCCGCTGATTTCTCACGATCTTCCTCCACGCGATATGTCCAGCGCAGGATCGGCTTCCTTGCGCCAGCGTATGAACTTTGCCGGTACGCCCGCGACGACCGAATAGGGCTCGACATCGGAAACCACGATTGCGCCCGCGCCGACGATCGCCCCTTCACCGATGCTGACACCGGGCAGGATTGTCGCGTTCGTTCCGATATCGGCGCCCGCGCCGATCCGAACCGGCCTGATTTCGAGATCCGTGCGAATGATCGGCACGTCTACTGGCAACGCGGTGTGGGTCGAGCCGAGCACCTTGGCACCCGGTCCCCACCCAACGGAATCCTCGATCACCAGATCGCGCGCGTCGAAATAGGCCATCGGCCCGATCCAGACATTGTTGCCGATCTTGCAGGTGCCGTCGTAGCGGCCCTGGATATAGGCCTGAGCGCCGATGAACACGCCGCTGCCGATATCGAACGTTTCGGGATGTTTGAAACCGGCGCCGCCCGCAACCTGCAGACCCTCGCCGCAACTGCGTGCGAGCGCCTGCCAGATGGCTTTGCGCATCAGCGTGTCCACGACACCGTCGCCTGCCGCAAAGCGCCCGTAGAGTTCGATAAGGCCGGCGCGGCCATATGACTGCCTCAGTTCCTCGGCAAGTCCCGCCTGATAGGCGGGATCCGCTGGCTTGCGACTGCGTCCGTGAACCGCCTGTACAACGCGCGCCTCGCCTGCGCGATCAACTGACATAAGCGTACTCCAGTGCTGCCGCCACCTGATCGACGTGCGCAGCAGGCATCTCCGGATAGATCGGCAGGGAGAGAACCTCGCGTGCGGCAGCTTCCGAAACCGGGAAGTCGCCGGCCCGATGGCCGAGGTCGGCATGCGCCTTCTGCAGATGAACGGGAACGGGATAATGCAATCCGGAGGGGATGCCTTCCGCCGTCAGCACACGCTGAAGTGCGTCGCGATCAGGGCTTCTGATGGCATAGACGTGATAGACGTGGCGGCGATCGGCGGCCTCGACAGGCGTCGTCAATTGCGTCGCGCCCGCAAGTAGCGACGAGTAACGCCGGGCATGGCTACGCCGCGCTTCCGTCCAGGCGTCGAGATGGCGAAGCTTGATGCGCAGGATGGCGCCCTGAATGGCATCCATACGGTAATTGAAGCCCTTCAGCACATGGTGGTAGCGCTGTTCCTGTCCCCAGTCGCGCAACATGCGCATGGTCTTGGCCTGCTCGTCGCTGTCGGTCACAACGATGCCGCCCTCGCCGCAGGCGCCGAGATTTTTGCCCGGATAGAAGCTGAAGCAGCCGGACAGACCGATGCTGCCGGCGCGCTTGCCCCTGTATCGCGCCCCGTGCGCCTGGCAGGCATCCTCGATGACCGGGATACCGTGGCGGTCGGCAATGGCCTTGATGGCATCCATATCGGCCATCTGGCCGTAGAGATGGACGGGAATGATGGCCCTGGTCCGGCGCGTAATCTTCGCCTCGAGCTGAGCCGCATCCATCGTGAGCGTCACAGGCTCGATATCGACGAAGACCGGTCGTGCGCCGGTGTAGCAGATCGCCGATACCGTCGCGACAAAGGTGAACGGTACGGTGATGACCTCATCGCCGGGGCCGACGCCTGCCGCAAGAAGCGACAGATGCAGGGCACTCGTCCCGGTATTGACGGCGATCGCATGCTTCACGTTGCAATAGTCAGCGAATTCCTGCTCGAGCCGGGCGACTTCCTCGCCCAGTATATATTGGCCCGACGCCAGGACGCCGAGCACGGCGGCGTCGATTTCGCTCTTGAGGGACTGATATTGTGCCTTGAGGTCCAAAAACGGGATCATGCGATAAGCCTCGCCTCTTCCAGCTCGATGATGCGACCGCGCTGGGCGAGCGACCGGCTTGCGGCTTCAAGAATGCGCACGACACGCAGCCCGGCATTGCCGTCGGTAATCGGCCGCGTATTTTGCTCGATGCAATCGACGAATTGATCCAGTTCGCGTTTCAGCGCCTCGGTCATGTCGAGCTTGGGCGCCCACATGTCGCCGCTGCGATAGCCGACCATCATCTGATGCACGTTCTCGCCATAGGCCTGGGAATTGGGGTTTAGCGTAATGCCCTTGTCGTAGACCTTGATCTTTTCGCTGGGCTCCAGGTCGTCGTAGACGACCATCTTGGCGCTGCCGCCGATCAGCGTGCGGCGTACCTTGACCGGCGCCAGCCAATTGACGTGGATATGTGCGATAAGCTTGCTCTCGAAGAAGAGCGTGAGGTAGGCGATGTTCTCCGGCTCGCCGAGCACATGGCTCATGCCCGTCGCGGAAACGGCTACGGGCCTCTCCTGCACCACATGGTCCAGGATGGACAGATCGTGCACGGCAAGATCCCAGATGACGCTGACATCGTGCTGGAAGAGCCCAAGATTGACCCGGACCGAGTCGTAATAATACATGTCGCCGAGACCGCTCTCGACCAGCTCCCGCATCTTGCGCACCGCGCCTGTGTGAACGAAAGTATGGTCCACGGCGAGCACGAGGCGCCGGCGCGCGGCCTCCTCGACCATGCGTGCCGCTTCTTCTGCGGTCGAGGCCATGGGCTTTTCGACGAAGACGTGCTTTCCGGCCATCATCGCCTGCATGGCAAGTTTGAAATGCGTGAAGACCGGCGTCGCGATAGCGATCGCATCCACTCGCGGATCGCGCAGAACTTCCTCGAAATTGTCGGTGATCGTTACCGCGGGGTACCGGCTTTTGACCGCCGCCAGGCGCTCGACATTGAGGTCACAGACCGCGATGAGTTCTGCACCGGCCGCTTCCGAAATGTTGCGCACCAGGTTGGGACCCCAATAGCCATATCCAACAACTGCAATGCCGATCATCGCATTCCTCCCAACGCTTGCATGTTGACGGACCGGTCATGAACGCGACCGGTAATCCTGGCCGGAACGCCGGCGACAATCGCGCCGTCAGGCACGTTCTTCGTTACGACCGCTCCGGCGCCGACCTGCGCAGCCTCTCCGATCGTGACGCCAGGGAGAATGGTCGCATTGCTGCCGATCGATGCGTGGCGCTTGACCAGGGTGCGCACCACGGCCCAGTCCGCTTCGGTCTGCAGGCTGCCGTCCGCATTGACGGCGCGCGGGTATGTGTCGTTGGTGAACATGACGCCGTGGCCGATAAAAACGCCGTCTTCCAGCATCACGCCTTCGCACAGGAAGGAATGGCTGGAGATCTTGCAGTTTTTTCCGACGACGACGTTTTTCTGGATTTCAACGAAGGTGCCGATGCGGGTTCCCGCGCCGATCGTGCAGCCATAGAGATTCACGAGATCTCGATGATGGATGACGCTGCTATCATCCAGCTTTACATCTGATGCAATCATACGCATGCACCCCTTACTCTTCATCAAACCCTGACTTCTAGATGAAACCGTCAACCGGATGATTGCGCCAAGATTTCATCTCGAAGAAACAAATATTTCTTTCCATTCAAAGAGAATTGTTTTCGCAACCAGAGTAAAGAAACAAAACGTCTAAGCTTATTCACCTAAAGACGTATCTACTTACGACGATGTACGCCGAAATTCATAGCCAACGATCAAGATTGGTGAAGGACCAGGTCCTGGCATATCCGAGCTATGCGCCGTGGGGCGGGCATTGTTTTCATGCGTTTAGCGGCTGCGTTCGTAACCGGGGAGCAACACAATCAACCATTCCGCGAATGGCATAGTATCGTATAAGTTTATACCAAGAATTACGTCCTATTTACACCTTACGATGGAACTAATCTGATCCTTTAGCCTATATTAGCTAGTTTAAGATAACAGGAACTGTGGTATTTAAATCCTACTTTAGTGCTGCCAAACCCTCATATTTGAAGGGCTTGAGTATTCGGTTTTGTTGGGGCGTAGGGAAACTCGGCTGGGGAGGATGAAGCAGTGAATTCAGCGCTTGTTCCAAATTTAGACCTTAGACAGGAAAATGTGGCTCTTCCACTTAAAGTAGAGAATACCTCTACCGGATTGAGCTCGCAATCGAGGCCAAAGCACTCTTTGGTGATCCTCGACAACCGTGAACTTGATCGGCAATGCCTCGCGCAGTGCATGGCCGCTCACAAGACGGATCTACTTATACTGGCATTCGGAAGTATTGAGGAGTGGAAGCAGAAATGCGACGAATATCCGCCGCTTTCAGCTATCCTCTTGAATATCGGTGGCAAGAAAATCGACGAGCCTGCCGTCTCGGGGCAGATCAGAAGCCTTGCTGCGGAATTCGGCGCGATACCCGTCATCATACTGGCCGATAGCGACGATTTCGGCCAGATCCTCAAGGCGATCGAATACGGCGCCAAGGGCTACATACCCGCCTCGGTCAGTATCAGCGTCTGCATGGAGCTGATTGCACTGTCGGTAGCGGGTGGTGTTTTTGTGCCCGCCAGCACGCTCTTCGCCATGCGTCACTTGCTGGAATCCAGCAACACGACCGCCCGTCCCCTGGCCGGCATCTTCACGGACCGTCAGGCAGAGGTGGTCGAGGCGCTCCGGCGCGGAAAGGCGAACAAGATCATCGCCTATGAACTCAACCTGCGGGAAAGCACCGTGAAGGTGCATGTCCGCAACATCATGAAAAAGGTCAAGGCAACGAACAGAACGGAAGTCGTGTTCAAGCTCAACGACCTGTTTCAAAACAGCATTTCCGGCGTCAGCGCAAACAAGACACTGTGCTGACACCGTCAGACGATTGAATGGTTTGGCTGCAGCAGACGCGTTTCTGCGCCAGATCATCCCGGCGGCACCGACCGCCGCCGGGGCCGTGATCGACAATTCCGCTGCACATCCCTGCCCGCTCATCCTGCAACCCACCGCCCGATGGAATTCAGGGCATACCAATATCTTGGTCCGATGATCCGCTTGCAGGCCAGCTTGATCCAGGGCAGTGAATTTCGCACCTCCGGAGAAACCTCGAGGGCAAAGCGCTGAATGGCCGCGGCAGTGGCAAGATCGGAATTGTTGAATGCCATTCCAGCCAGGCGAAGCGACTCTTTCCCCAGATCTCTGGCAAGGAAACGCCTCAGTTTTTCATCTGTCTTGAGGCTGTCGGCGCCCTGGCGAAACAGGATATCGAAAGCATGTTTTCTTTGCCGGAGGTCGGGGAGAATACTTTGGCCGTAGTATTGCAGCGACATGTTCGAAGCATGTCTGCGATATACTGCCTGGTCTTCGTTGATATAGCCCACCCCGGCATGCGATGCGAGCCGCAGCCACATCTCCATGTCACCGGCATGCGGCAGTTCCTTATGATAGCCGCCAACATGCTTTTGCAGCGCCGTTCTGACGACGGCCGTCGGTGTCGGAACGAGGTTGCTTGCCCCGCTTAGGCGCATGAATTGCGGACCGGACAGGACCTGCATGGGCGGCACATTCCGCTCGCCGAGAGGATCGACGCGCCTGGTTATGACGCCGTCCGGCTCGGCCACAAGTGCGTTCCCGAACGCAAACCCCACATCGGGATTGTCACGCATCAGCGCTGCCGCGCGGCCCAGCGCACCTGGCAATAGATAATCGTCCGCGGACAGAAGCAGGAATAGGTCACCGCCTGCCCACTCGATACCCTCATTATAGGTCGCGATGTGTCCCTTGTTTGCCGCATGCCGACGATAGGCAACCCGTTTATCCCGGGATGCCAAGGCCATTCCGACCTCGGGCGTATTGTCCGGCGAGCAATCATCCAGGATGAGCACACGTACTTCGACATTGGCCTGCGAAAGAACGCTTTCAACACATTCCCGCAGGAAGTGAGCGTAGTTGTAACAGGGAATTACGACATCAACTCGTTGCAAGTTTTTTCCTCCACGGGCGCCACTCGGCTTCGCTTCGCTCTTCACGCGTTCCTCGCTCCCCGATTCATTCGCGCCAAAGTTGATGTGTACGTCTGCATTGCCGATTTCGTGCAGGACCACACGGCCCGCAACAGCGCGGATCGGGCAAGCAGCCGGGAGCCTGCGCGCTTCAGGCCACTTTGAATGCGCTCCCGGCGCGTCAGCGCAAATCGGGTCCGGGATCGGAACGCATCGTAGAATGCGACGTTCGGGCTCAAGCTTCCCGATTTCCAGGGCTTCACGTTGGTTACGAAATGCACGATCCCGAGCTTCTGTTCGAGCGCGATGCGACCGATCGCCTGTGTGGGCTCGAACTGGAAATTCCAGGCGCGATCCAGAACTTTCCACTTTCCGTCGCAGGCGACGTTGAGAGCGTCCTGATCCGAATATTCCGTCGTCGGAAAGCGATCGAGATAATCCAGCGACCGTTCCGATATCCGCTCCTTCCGCCATTTCTCAAGGTCGATAAGAAGAATGCCGGCGTTGAAATAGCGCTCCACCCGGGGAGGGCCTGCCGCCCCCGGCTCTTTGCTCACCACATCGTCCAGCCAGTAGTCCGGCACGGCGCCGATTACCGCCTCGCCCAGATCGGCATTCCACAGCTGTTCAAGCGCAGCCAGCACGAGGATGTCGCCGTCCAGATAGAGAGCCCGGTTACAGCTCTCCGGAAGGAACTGCGGCAGAAGGATCCTTGCGAAGGTCATCTTCGAGACGCCGGGGCGCGTGGAAAATCCGCTCGCGAAAGACAGGGTTCCGATGGGATGCCACTGGATGACTGTGGAGTTTGCCGGCAGGGAATCAAAGATCCGGCGCTTTGTTTCTTCGCCTATACCTTCATGAATGACATGGATATCCAGAGGCCATGCATCTCTGTTGTTTTCGGCGACCGATCTAAGCGCGGTCGCCAGGGGAACGGCGTAAGCCGCATCGACCGCAAAGACGATCGGCCCCAGCCGCTGTTTCGTGCCCGCAGGGGCGGCTCCTGTTGGTATCCTATGCACATTCATGTTTCCGGCACCATCCCATCGAAAGAAACCGAGCTTCGCCCCACCAGGACCGGCGTTGCCGTTCACGGCCCGATCGATACGGCTTCCTGGACGGGAAGGCCGACGGCCGGCGTCGGCAGATGGGCATAAGCCGCTTGCTGGGACCGCGCGCTAGGCATGCTCCTGGCTCCGCCAGAAAGCTTCCATTCGAAATAGGCGATGGTTTTCTCCAGCCCTTCGCGCAGATTTACTGTCGGCTGCCAGCCGAGGTCCTGTTTTGCGCGGCTGATATCCGGTTTGCGCTGCGTCGGATCGTCGATCGGCAGAGGCTTGTAAACGATGCTTGATTTCGACCCGGTCATTTCGATGACCATTTCGGCCAGTTCGCGAACCTGGAATTCTCCGGGGTTGCCGAGATTGATCGGCCCGGTGATGCCGGCAGGCGCGCCCATCAGGCGGATGAAGCCCTCAATCAGATCGTCCACATAGCAGAACGAGCGGGTTTGCGTTCCGTTTCCGAAGATGGTGATCGGCTCGTTCTGAAGCGCCTGAACGATGAAATTGGAGACGACGCGACCGTCATTGGTCTGCATGCGCGGCCCGTACGTGTTGAAGATGCGCGCCACCCGGATTTCCACGCCATATTGGCGATGGTAGTCGAAGAACAATGTTTCGGCACAGCGCTTGCCTTCGTCGTAGCATGCCCGCGGCCCTATGGGGTTCACGCTGCCCCGATATTCCTCGGGCTGGGGATGGACTGCCGGATCACCGTAGACTTCACTCGTGGAGGCCTGGAAGATCTTCGCCTTGGTGCGTTTGGCAAGGCCAAGCATATTGATGGCGCCGTGCACATTGGTCTTGATCGTCTGAACGGGATCGACCTGGTAATGGACCGGGGATGCCGGGCAGGCGAGATTGTAGATCTCGTCGACTTCCACATAGAGCGGGAAGGTAATGTCGTGGCGAAGGATCTCGAAGCGCGGGTCGTCGAGAAGATGCAGCACGTTGTCGCGCGAGCCGGTGTAGTAGTTGTCCACCGCGAGGACATCATTGCCTTCCCGCAACAGCCTTTCGCACAGGAATGATCCCAGAAATCCGGTGCCGCCGGTTACCATAATTCGCTTTTGTCCGTGCATTGGTGTGCTCCGTTGTTGATGGTTGCCCCGCAGAAGCGAGGATGGTCAGTAAGCTCCCCTGCGCTTGAAGACCGCAGGGATCGTGCTGAAAAGAATTTGGCAGTCGAACCAGAGGGACCGATTGTCGATGTAGAACTCGTCGAGCTGCTGCTGCAGCTCGATATCCGCATTGCTTCGTTCGGATATCTGCCAAAGGCCCGTGAGCCCTGGCGTGACGGAACGGCGCTTGTCGCGAAATTCGCCGTCCATCGCCAGCAGGTGATATTCCGGAAACGGACGCGGTCCGACGATGGCCATCTCGCCCGCAATGATGTTCGCCAGTTGCGGGAGCTCATCGAAGCTCGATGAGCGAAGGAGATGCCCAATGACCGGCAGGACGCGCGGATCGTCCTTGAGCTTGAAATGGGCCAGCCACTCGGCGCGCATCGCCGGGTTTTCCCGGAACAAGGCTTCGAGACGCTGCTCCGCATCCCGGTACATCGTCCTCAGTTTCAGCACATAGACCGGCTTGCCGGACAGTCCCTCCCTGGCATGCCGGAAGAAGACAGGACCCGGATCGATGACGTAGATCGCGGCGGCCGCAATCGCAATGAAGGGCGCGACGACAATCGCGGCGGGAATAGCGATTGCAAGATCGAGGGCTCGGCGAACCAGATCCGAATTCACCGGACTTCCGCCGGTGGCGAGGCGAATACCGATCTCTCCGCCGACATCCGCCGGCCGCAGGCCGCTGACCTTGAGGCTCGGCGTGTCGGAGAGCAGAATGACTTCCGCAAACTTCCGGCGCATGGCCGCCAGATCGGGTGCAAGCGAACCCGCATCAGCTGCGATCAGGGCAATGGATGGCCCACCGTCCGGCAATGCTTCCGACGTGTCGGGGGAGAAAGATTCCGGCCTGATGCCATACTGCCAGTGGCGCTTGAAATGCGCCACGAGCGCGGGAGCAAGATTGCGCCCCCCTATGATCACCGCGCGCTCTCCCCAGATGCCAAGTTTCCAGCACAGGCCTCTCGCAAGCCAATGCACGATTGGCTGAACGATCAGCCCGAGCCCGAGGAAGCCGATGATGGCAAGCAGCAGCCGTTCGCCATCCGGCAGGATGATCGCTCCGAATACCGTCAGGACGGCCACCTTGACGGCAGCTATCGTGCGCCGGCGCAGATGTTCGTGGTCGTGCAGCCGATATCCGGGATAGAGGCCGGCCGAGGCATAAAGAACGATCGCAGCCAGTGCCGTGAGGATGAAGGCGCGCTCCGCTAGCCTGCCCTCCGCGCCCTCTGGAAGGAACGACAGAAGGGCGAAATAGGCAACCAGATAGCTCGCGATGTCGCCGGCAACCAGAAGCGACGACGTTGCAAACCGAGGAAGCCGGCGCTGCAGTGCGGCCGGCATACTCAGCCCTGTCGAGCCAATGCGATCCGCCGTCTTGGCTGCGATGGGTGGTACCGACCCCGCCGGGATCGCTCGCGACGCCATGTCGTTTGTGGAAGATGCCTTCGACGGACCCGATGTCATCGCTGACGGCGCAAATGAGGACATGATGCTTTACTCCTCTACGGCCTTTGTCCCGACCCGGAGACGGCGTCCTCGATCGGAAACTTTCGAAGGCCCAGCCTCTGAAAGGCGGTCAGTGAGATGAAGGTCGGCACGACCAGCGCATAGCGCCGCCACAGCCGTCGCGGCTCGCAGAGAAGGCGAAACGCCCATTCGAAGCCGCTTCTTTGAATGATCCTGGGAGCCTGCCGCTTGAGACCGGCGTGGAAGTCGAAAGCAGCGCCGACGCCGATGAGCATCGGCGCGTCCAGGCGCTCGCGCATGCGCGCCATCCAGAGTTCCTGTTTGGGACTGCTTAACCCAACCCAGATGATGTCGGCACCCGACCGGTTGAGCCGGTCGGCAACATCCGTTTCCTCCTGCATGGACAGCTGGCGAAAAGGCGGCGCATAGGAACCGACGATCCGCGCCTGCGGATATTTTGCCAGAAGTCGCGTCTGCAGCTGGCCGAGCGTTTCGGCTGTCGCGCCGTAAAGGAAGTGGCGCAAACCCTTGGAACTGCCGGCATCGAAAACGGACAGCATGAGATCCGGTCCGTAGACCCTGTCGCTTTCCGCGTAGCCGGCATGTCTCAGCGCCCATACCAACGGCATGCCGTCCGGGGTTACCAGGAACGCCCGGTTATGGATGGACCGAAGCTCGGGATCTTTCTGACACCGCACGACACCGTGTGCGTCGCGAACGCACACATATTCTTTCCTGCGGTCTTCGATCGCCTTTTCGATAAGTCCGGTCGCGCTTTCGAGATTGACTGCGGAAACTCGAACACCAAGGACATTCGTCCACTTCAGGGAATCCTTTGAATCAGGGACTGAAGTTCGGTTTCTGTCTGCTGGTGAATTTCTCATGATCTACGCTTTTGCCAACTGAAACTGTCGCCAGAATATGCTGGCAGGCTCGCTGCCTCCATACTTTCAGCTCCAGCTATTGGACGTAGAAAGACTTCACATTTCTGCGTTCTTCATAGAAATAGATACAATATTGGAAGTAAGGCCCTATCCCCGGGGTAGGCTCGATTGCTCTTTTTGATAAGCGTTACCCCGAAAAGAGCGGTTTGACCTTCGCGAAGCTGCGGAAGACAGTCGCTTTAGCGCGACCAAAGCTGGGGAGGTTTGAGCGCGAGAAAGCCGGGGAGAGAGACAATGGTGAATTCAACAGGGGTGAATTCAATAGACGAATTGCGGGCGCCGGCCAGCGGGCCTCCAGAGGCGCCCAGCACGACCAACCAGCTGCAGAACGATCTGACCTCCAATGGTTATACTGTCATCAGGGATGTGCTGACGCCTGAACAGGTGGAAAGATTGCGGCGGGTTGCCAGACAGCATCTAAAGTCCGGCGGCAAGTATTTGTACGGCGGCAAATTCCAGCTTCATGCCATGTATGTCGTGGACGAAGTCGCGAGATTCATGACTTCCGATACGATCCTCAACCGTCTCAAAGAAATTACCCAACCGCTCGATGTCGTTCTGACAGGCGAGTGCGATCTGATGATCAACACGACGTCGTCGTGGCATAACGACGTCCCGCACCATCCGCGCTGCGTCGATGGAAGCATTTTCTCGGACGAGAATTTCAAGGTCTACAAGATCGCGTTCTACCTGCAGGACCAGGACGAGGACTCGAGCGCAACATTGAAGGTGCGGCCGAAATCTCACCTGAAAGGCTTGGTCCAGAGCCTGCCGGCAAGGGGCCTTGGAGTCCGGGCGGGCGATGCGATCATCTTCGACGTGCGCATCGAACATGCAGGGCAGATGCCGACCCTGGTTGACAGGAGTCTGCGCAAATTTTTCGAACGGATCGGGCCGCTGCTTCACCTGGACGTTCAAAAGGCATTCACCGTGACGCGATCGATCATTCGACGGATCGCCGGAACGCCTGACCGTGTCGCCGTCTTCATGACTTTCGGCCCGTCGGATGCGGAGACCTATTCCTATGCCGAGGAAGGTCGCCACCGCCATCCCGGCGTTCGGGGAACGCTGAGCCCGGATGTACTGGCCCAGCTTGCGGTCAACAAGGTTGTTCCACCGATTATCGGGGCGCCTGCCTAGCCGCGCCCGCTTTCAGACCCTGGCTGGCCTCGCGCACACGATAGACCAACTGCGCACCATCGAAATGGTGCGCAGGACTGCGCCCCTCGCCCCGCTCTCGAAGCGGACCGGCAACAGTGCAGAAAACGCAACAACATGGCTTGTGACAGCGCGGACGGGCTTGCGGGTATCCGCCCGCATCCGCAGCGCACCAACGCCGTGACCGCGGCATCTACGTCCAAAGCATGAGCCCATAACCCCATAGCCGCTCCGTCCTTATGCCTTCTGCGGCTCCCTCCCCCAAAAGGTGGCGGTCAGGGCCTAAGGGATTGCCAATAAGAGCAGATGTTACGTGTGTCCATTCACCGGTAGCTTGGAGAGGAATGCATGGCGCGAAGGACATGGCTCGGTTGCAGATCCCGATAGCGCAAGGCCATGGTTCCCGCGCAGGCTGATTGTTCGTAGTTGATGCTTAGAGGGTTGGGATTCCTATGGTTTCGCGTTCTGGTCCTGGTTCTGCACATTGTGTGACGGAAGCATCACCCGTCCCGGCATTGTTGGCGGCGACCTCTTCGGTTCAATGCAGGATCCCGGCCGGGCAAGGGAGCGCCCTGCACGCCGCCATCATCGAGGTCCCAAGGAACACGTCGCGGCGCTGCGGTCCAATCCGGCAAGCCGCGTGAGAGGGTGTCATGGAGCGACCAGGCATCAGCGTTCTTATCAACAATTACAATTACGGCCGCTTCGTCGGACGCGCGATTGACAGCGCCCTGAGCCAGGAGATGGCCGATGTCGAGATCATCGTCGTGGACGATGGATCGAGCGACGAGTCGCGCTCCGTTCTGGAAGCTTATGGCGACCGGGTGAAGGTGATCTTTCAGGAGAACTCGGGACAGGCCGCCGCGATCAACGCCGCTGTGAAATCCAGCAGCGGCGGCATCCTCTGTTTTCTGGACGCCGACGACTGGTGGGCGCCCGGCAAGCTGTCGGCGACGGTTGAGACCTTCCGCTCGCATCCCGAAGTATCGCTTACCTATCATCGACTTCAGCCAATTTCGATCGACGGCTCGCCGATCCTCAAGCCGATCCCCCGAACCCTGTGTTCAGGAGACCTGTCGCCGCAATTGACGCGTTCGGCCGGCTGGTGGCCCTTCCCCATGACGTCAGCCATCTCCGTACGACGCAGCGCGTGGGATGCCGCCGGGCCGATTCCCGAACAGTTCCGCATATCCGCCGATGCCTGGCTCACGGGAATCTATCCGTTTCTGGGCGACGTTGCCGCCTTGCCGGAAACGCTCGGCTTCTATCGGATCCACAACAACAACTGGTACCGTCCAGCAGATGACGCCTCGATGCTGAAAAGGCGGATGGCCCATTGGCAGCGCAGCGTCGAGGCGACGAACCGGTTCCTCTCGTTCCACGACTTGCCGGCGAGGCTCAACCTGAGGGATCACTACCCCTATCAGATGGCGGCGGCAGGGCTGGATGGCGTCAATGTGCGCAGCCGGCTCAAGCTCGCTGTCGAAGGGCTGTTTTTCTCCGGAGAACCAAACCTGCTGCGGCGGACGCGCGACGCGTTGCGCAGCGCCTACCACCTCCCCCGCCCGGGCAGAGATATCGGCTTGTCGGAGGCGGCGAAATGAAAGCGCTGCTGCTGGTTTCCGAACTGGAGGACTATACAATATCCTTCGCGAGCGGCGTCGCGCGCCACATGCCGGTCGTCCTGGGCGTGCCGCGCCGGCGCTATGCGCATCTTGCTTCCTGGTTCGATCCGGCCGTCGATCTTCACCTTCTGGACTGGCCCCGGCACCGTTCGCTTGCCAATCCGTGGTTCCTGCACCAGCTCACGCGTCTGATCCGGCACGAGCGGCCGAACCTCATTCACCTGCTGAGCAACTCCACATTGTGGTTGAATTTTGCCGTACCCTTCTGGCGCCCGATCCCGCTCGTGACCACCGTTCACGACGTGGAAGTGCATCCCGGCGATTCCGACACGCGCACCCTTCCCGGCTGGGCTCCGGAACTGATGGTCAAGCAGTCGGGACATATCGTCGTGCATGGCGAGGGGCTGAAGCGGATGGTCCTCGACCGGTACTCGAAATCGCCCGACTGTGTGCATGTCCTGTCGCATCCTGCCATTCATCGCTATGCGGAACTCGCGCGACGGCAGCAAATGAAGCGGCGTGGCGGCGATGGGACGGTGCGTGTCCTGCTCTTTGGGCGGATTTTCGCTTACAAGGGCCTGGAACACCTGATCCGTGCCGAGGCGATGCTCAAGGATGCGCTCCCCAACCTGCACGTTACGGTCGCCGGTCGTGGCGACGATCCCTGGGTCTTCCGGTCCCTCATGGGGGAAGCCGGCCGTTACGATATCCGCAACCGCTTCATCGAAGACGAGGAGGTCGCCCAGCTTTTCCTCGACGCCGATATCGTTGTCCTTCCCTATACGGAAGCATCCCAGAGCGGCGTGCTGAACCTTGCGGCGGCATTCGGCAAACCCGTTATCGTGACCGACGTGGGCGAATTGCGAGCCACCGTCGAGCCCAACGGATTGGGAATGGCGGTCCCGCCGGGCGATGCGGAAGCCCTCGCAAAGACGATCCGGACATTGGCCGACGACAACGCACTCAGAAACAATCTCGGCGCCAACGCGCTCGAATGGGCCAGGGGACCGAATTCGCCCGACCAGGTCGGCGCCCGGGCGGCCGCCATCTATCGCGAGGTGGTCGGATCATGTTGATGAAGCTCTCGACGGATGGTCCTCAGATGGCGATGCGCTGCACGACGAGCGTCCGTCACTACGTTCCCGGTGGCTGCGAGAACGGCGGCGGCATTGGCAGGCTGGTCGGTTACATAGTCGGCACGGCGAAAGAAGGCGGTGCAGAACATACCGTCACCGACACCAGAGGGCCACGGTGGTCTGCGGCAACGTCCCCTCTGCGCCTGCTGGGCGCTATCCTTGCAATGGCGAAAGATCGAATCCTCGATCCCGCACGTATTCATCATATTCACGTCGCCGGCCGCGGCAGCACCTCGCGAAAGCTGATCCTGACCGAGGCTGCCCGCTGGCTCGGGTGCTTTCACATCTTGCACCTGCACGACTACGACTATGCCGGCGACTTTGCAGAACGCTCGCCGCGGCAACAATCGCTCATACGCCGGATGTTTCAGCGCGCCGATTGCGTCGTGGCGCTCGGCCAACGGGATCGCACGACGCTCGCGACACGTCTGGGCGTGGACGAGCGCCGCCTCGTCATCGCCCACAATTGCGTTCCCGACCCCGGCCCGCACAGCATTCGTGCCGGCGAGCCGCCGTTGATCGTATTCCTTGGCCGCCTGAGCGAACGCAAGGGCGTTCCGGAACTGCTGCTCGCCCTCAGCCATCCGCTGATGAAGGAGCTAAGGTGGCGGGCGGTACTGGCAGGCGACGGACCTGTGGAAGACTATCGCCGCCAGGCTGCAGACCTGGGCCTTTCAGGTCGGGTGGAGATGCCGGGGTGGCTTGGCGCCGACGAAGCGCGTGCGCTGTGCGCACGTGCCGATATCCTCGCCTTGCCCTCGCATGCCGAGGGCCTGGCGATGGCCGTGCTCGAAGGGCTCTCTCACGGACTTGCCGTCGTCACCACCCGTGTCGGAGCGCATGAGGAGGTTATCTCAGACGGGAAAAACGGCGTGTTCGTCCCTGTCGGAGACAAGGATGCCCTGGCCGCCGCCCTGGCGAAGCTGGTTGCGGATCCAGACGCCCGCAGCCGCCTCTCGGCCGGGGCGCGCGCCCATTATCTCAACCATTTCAGCATGAAGGCATATATGCGGTCGATGGAAAAGCTCTACGAAACCATCTCCGCGCAACCTCAAGCAAGGGTTAGCGCACAATGACCATTTCAACTTTTCCGCCAGATCGCAACGTATCGCTCCCGGCGATGCCCTATGAACCCCGGTTTCAGGCGGAGGTGAGGCCGGAAGAGTTTGATCTGACGTCGGGTTTGCGGTTGCTGCGCCGGCGGATGGGGATGATCGTGGCTGTGATGGCGGTTGTGATGGCGGCCTCCATCGTGCTGATATCGGGGCTGAGGCCGGCTTACCATGCCGAGTCCCGGCTGATGATCCACAAGCCCCTGGCGACTGCGCTCAGCACAGGCGATGCCGGCGGCGATGCGCCGCTCAACGTCACCTCCGAGACCGAACGGCTTCTGTCCAGAAACGTGGCGGAACGGGTCATCCGCGACCTGCGGCTCGACGAGCGGCCGGAGTTCAACCCGGCCCTGCGCCAGGCCTCCGTCGTCGACAGGATCAGGGCAACGCTGCGGGGCCTCGTCAGTACCGACAGGCCGTCGCAGCCGCCCGGAGAGACGATCGAGCCGGTCGTCCAGGCCTATTACAAGGCACTCAGCGTGTGGCGCGACGGCCAGAGCGACGTCGTTGAGATCGGCTTTACCGCCGGCGATCCCGAACTGGCCGCCGCCGTCCCCAACCGCCTCATC
>NZ_JBHSOR010000038.1:0-1253 GCF_042656325.1 Rhizobium sp. GCM10022189 | reverse complement strand
TGTACGGCCTTGATACATACCTGACAGATGTTCGGAGACATACCTGACACTTCCGAGATGGTTTCTCGGGAGGTTTGGATGGTTTGGCGGTCGAGGTCTGTTGTGGATGAGCGTTTGGAATTCTGTCGGCTGGCCGGGCTTGAAGGGGCGAACGTCTCTCAGCTTTGCCAGCGTTTCGGCATCAGCCGGCAGACGGGCTATGTCTGGCTGCGGCGCCTGCAGGCGGGCGAGCCGGTGGAGGACCGATCGCGCCGGCCGCATGCGAGCCCACGGCGTACCGCAGCCGGTCTCGAGGGCGCGGTGCTCGCCATCCGTGACGAACATCCGGCCTGGGGCGCGCGCAAGATCGCCCGCCGGCTGCAGGATTTGGGAACGGCGCCGCCATCTGCTTCCACCGTCCATGCCATCCTGGTGCGTCACGACCGCATCATGCCCCAGAGGGGCGGGCAGCCGGCGCTCGGCCGTTTCGAACGCGAGGCGCCCAATCTGCTCTGGCAGATGGACTTCAAGGGGCGCACGCAACTCGTCTCGGGCCTGTGGTGCCATCCCCTGACCATCATCGACGACCATTCCCGCTTCGCCGTCGGGCTCGAAGCCTGCGCCGACGAGCGCATGCAGACCGTCCGCGCCCGGCTGGAGCCCATCCTGCGCCGCCACGGCCTGCCGATGGCCATCTATACCGACAACGGCCCGCCATGGGGCACCGGCGTGCCCAATCAATGGACACGGTTGCGCATCTGGCTGCTCAAGCTCGGCATCGACGTCATCCATGCCAGGCCCTACCATCCCCAGGGCCGCGGCAAGAACGAGCGCTTCCACCGCAGCCTCAAGGCCGAGGTCTTCGACTTTGCAGCCCTCGCCAGCCACGCCCAGGCGCAGCGCGCCTTCGACCGCTGGCGCGACATCTACAACCATCGCCGTCCCCATCAGGGCATCGACATGGCCGTGCCGGCCAGCCGCTACAGGCCGTCGCCGCGCCCCTTTCCCGACCGCCTGCCCGAACCGGTCTATGACAGCTCGGACATCGTGCGCCGCGTCGGAGCGACCAAGGGCTATGTCAGCTTCAAGGGACGCTTCTGGCGCGTGCCCAACGCCTTCAGATCCGAACCCCTCGCCATCCGACCGCTCCAGCAAGACGGTCTCTACGGCGTCTTCTTCGGCGCAACGCAGGTCGCAAAAATCAACCTCAAAAGCCAGGACTGACTGTCAGGTATGTCTCCGAACATCTGTCAGGTATGTTTCCGGGCTTTACA